>JBHIXX010000001.1:0-116209 GCA_041984585.1 Pseudolysinimonas sp.
TCGAACAGGATGCGGAAGATGCTAGCATCGCGGAAGCGGCCATGCCGGTTCTTGCTAAACGTCGAGTGGTGCGGCACCGGCGCGTTGAGCGGCAATCGGCAGAACCAGCGATAGGCGAGGTTGAAGCGGACTTCCTCACACAGACGGCGCTCCGACGTGATGCCATAGAGGCGAGCGATCAGCGCCATGCGGACCAGCAATTCAGGCGCGATCGAGGGACGCCCACGGCAACTGTAGTGCGGCGCGAGCGCATCGCGCAGTTCACCCAGGTCGATCAGCCCGTCTATCCTGTGCAGCATATGATCGGCGGGGATCATCGCTCCCAGCGCCCGCCAGCTTGCGCCCTTGCCGCCTCGCTGTTGCTCACCCATCATGGCCGCTGCTCCCGATGTGTCGAAGCAGGGAACCCGTTAGGAACGCGATCGGATCACCCGGCCTTTTTTCAACAGCCCCGACCGGTTTTGACACCTAAGTGGTTGTATATTGGTCAAGCAATTCGATCACGGCACAACTCGCCGCCCCGTCGCCCTCGCAACGGTCGATCGTCGTGGCAAGCAGGCTTTCGAGTTGCGCTAGGTCTGCCATTTTCGCGCGAACCCGCTCCAGGTGGTGGGCCGCGATCTCGCGGACCTCACTGCACGACGCCTGCGCGGGACCGCCAAGTGACAGGATCGCGCGCACCTCGGCCGGGGTGAAGCCGAGTTCACGCGCGCCACGGATGAATCCAAGGACGCGGACGTGGCCGGCCCCATATACTCGCCGGCCCCCGCTCGTGCGGGGTGGGGTCGCCACAATGCCGACGCGCTCGAAATAGCGGATCGTCTCGATGTTCACGCCGGTTCGGCGCGACAACTCGCCGATAGCTAGGCCTTTCTCATCCCTCATAATTCGCTTGCTCCTGTAGCCGCTACAGGAGGCATTAGGGGGTTATTCCGCGCCGCCGAGCTGGGGTCCGCCCGAGGGCGAGCCGCTGGCGCCCGCGGTCGACGGAACCGTCCCCCCGCCGAGCGCACCCGAGTCCGCCGCTCCCGCGATGCCCGAGGCGATGGAGTCCGCGCCCGCCGACCCGGCGGGTCCCGAGTCACCGGCACCCGAGTCGGCCGCCTTCGATCTGCCGGCCCCCGAGTCGGCGGCTTTCGAGATGGCGGCCCCCGAGCCGACGCCCGCTGACGACGCGATCCTCGCCGACGCCCCGCCGCCGGAGGAGTCCGCCGCGCTGCCGGGCGTGCCGCCGCCCCTGGTCGAGCCGCCGCCGTTCCCGCCGCCCGCCGCGGGCGCCGAGCCGCCGGCCGCGCTGGTCGATCTGCCGCCGCCGACGACCGGTCCGATCGAGCCGGGTCGTCCGCCGGAGTTCGCGGATGTCGACGTGTCGCAGCTGCCGCCGCCGGTCGGCATGGAGCCCGCGGCCCTGCCGCCCTACCGGCCCGAGGACGACGTCCCCGGCGGGTCGGACGGGCCCGCCGCGCCGCCCCCGCCCGACGACGCCATCCCGGTGTTCGACTCCCTGCTCGGTTTCGATTCGGACGACGCCGAGGATGCCGACGTCGACGCCGTGGATCGCGTGGGCGCGGCGCCGGTGCTCGAGGTGGACTCCACGGGGAGCGTCGACGTGGCGACGCCGCTGTCCCGCCCGGTCCCGACCGTGCGCATGGCGGACGACGACACGGCGCTCGACCCCCGGCCGACGCCGCACCCCGTCTTCACCGTGGAGACCGCGGGGCCCGAGCCGACGGCTCTCGACCTGCGCGCCGGACGCGCCGCGCGCCTGTTCTGGCTCTGGTTCGCGACCACGTCGTCGCTGCTCAGCCTCACCGTCGGCGCGACCCTGTTCGAGCTGGGTCTGTCGCTGCGGCAGGCGATCGTCGCGGCGCTCGCCGGTGTGGCGATCTCGTTCCTGCCCCTCGGCCTCGGCACGCTCGCGGGCAAGTGGAGCGGGCAGCCCACGCTCGTGGTGTCGCGGGCGACCTTCGGGCTGGTCGGCAACATCGTGCCGACGATCATCGCGCTGATCTCGCGCGCGTTCTGGGGCGGCGCTCTGCTCTGGATGCTGGCCGTCTCGGTCGGCGCCGTTCTGGAGGACGCCGGGCTCGACGCGGGTCTCGGCGCGGGCACGTGGTCGCTCGTCGGTCTCGGTGCCGGGTTCGCGATCGCGGCGGCGGTCTCGGTCGTCGGCTACGGACTGCTCGCCCGGGTGCAGCTGGTGCTGAGCATCGCGGCCGGCATCCTGGTCGCGGGCGCGATCGCGCTCACCTGGGATCGGGTGGACCTCGACGCCGCGCTCACCGTCGGCGACGGGCCGTGGATCCTGGTGGCCACCGGCGCCGTGCTGGTCTTCTCGTTCGTGGGCCTCGCCTGGGTGCACTCCACCGGCGACGTCGCGCGCTACCAGCGCACCGGCTCGTCGGGCGGGGCGTCGATGCTCTGGGCCGCGTTCGGGGCGACTCTGCCCGCGTTCGCGCTGATCGCCTGGGGCGCCGTGCTCGCCGCATCCGATCCGGTGCTCGCCTTCGGGCTGGCGAGCGAGCCGCTGCGCACCGTCGCCGCGCTGCTGCCGCTCTGGTACCCGGTGCCGCTGCTGCTCGCCGCGGGCATCGGGCTGATCTCGGGCGCCGCGCTCACCATGTACTCGGGCGGGCTCGTCGTGCAGGCGCTGGGCCTGCGCCTGCGACGTCCGCTCGCGACCCTGCTCGCGGCCGTCGTCATCGCGGCGACCGCCGCCGCGCTGCTCGTGCTGGTGCCCGACGCCCGGAGCCTCGTCGCCGACGTGGCGACCACCATCGCGGTTCCGGTGGCGGCCTGGGCGGGTATCTTCTCGGCGGAGATGATGATCCGCAGCCGGCGGTTCCACAGCGCTTCCCTGCTGCTGCGCGGGGGGCTCTACCCGGCGGTCCGGGTGGTCAACCTGGTCGGGCTGGTCGTGATCACCGCGATCGGGTTCGGCTTCACCCACGGCGACCTCCCGTGGCTGGCCTGGCAGGGCTTCGCGTTCCCGCTGCTCGGCGTCGACGCCGCCGACCCGATCGCGACGGGCGATCTGGGCGTGCTGCTCGCGCTCGGTCTGGGCGTGCTGCTGCCGATCGTGGCGGGCATCCCGGCGGTGCGCCGCCAGGAGGACGAGCTGGACTGACCGCGGTCGCGTCCCGCCGCTCGTAGACTGGGGCGATGCCCACTCTGGCCGAGGTCGACGCGGTCGTCGCCCGGCTGTGGCCGGTCTCCGGCGCCGAGGACTGGGATGCGGTGGGGCTCGTCTCCGGGGATCCCGAGGCGGAGGTCACCCGCATCCGTCTGGCGGTCGACGCCGTGCTCGACACCGTCGACGAGGCGGTCGCCGACGGCGCGCAGCTGCTGCTCACCCACCATCCGCTGCTGCTGCGCGGTGTGACCAGCGTCGCGGAGACCCGGTACAAGGGCGCCGTGCTGGCCCGCCTGATCCGCGGCGGATGCGCGCTCATCGCGGCGCACACGAACGCCGACGTCGTCGCCGACGGCACCTCGGCGGTGATGGCCCGCGCCCTCGACCTGGTCGACGCCGAGCCGCTCGCGCCGAGCGCCGCCGACCCCGCGACGGGCATCGGCCGCGTCGGGAGACTGCCCGAGCCGATGCCGCTCGGCCGCCTCGCCCGCGCGCTGGCCGACATCCTGCCGCCGACGGCGGGCGGCATCCGCGTGGCGGGGGAGTACGACCGCGAGGTGTCGTCGGTGGCGCTGTGCGCGGGCGCCGGCGACGCGTTCCTCGCCCACCCGGCCGTCACCGGCGCCGACGTCTACATCACCAGCGACCTGCGCCACCACCCCGCCTCGGAGGCCCGCGAGAACGCGCGCGTCGCCGGGGGTCCCGCGCTCGTCGACGTCAGCCACTGGGCGGCGGAGTGGCTCTGGCTCGACACCGCGGCGGAGCAGTTGCGCGCCGAACTGCCCGGCGTCGACGTCGCCGTGAGCGAGCTGCGCACCGACCCGTGGGAGTTCGCGATCGTATGACGACACCCGCCCGCCGGCCCTGTCCGGCCCCGAGGAGGACCGCATGGCGTTGACCGCCGCCCCCGAGGACCAGGCCCTGCTCCTCGACCTGCAGGAGCTCGACACCCGTCTGCAGCAGCTCGCCCACAAGGCCGCGAGCCAGCCCGAGATCGCCGAGATCGCGCGGCTCGAGGCGGAGGCCGCCGAGCTGCGGCGCACCGCCACCGCGCGCACCGGCGAGCTGGAGGACGCCCGCGCCGAGCTCGGCCGGGTCGAGGCCGACGTCGCGGTCGTCACGGCCCGCGTCGAGCGCGATCGCGGACGGCTCGACCACGCGGCCACGGCGAAGGACGCCCAGGCGCTCGAGCAGGAGCTCGCCGCGCTGGCGAAGCGCACGAGCGACCTGGAGGACATCCAGCTCGCGGTGATGGAGACAGTCGAGGAGCGCGAGGCCGCGCTCGCCGAGACGACGGATGCGCTCGCCGGCGTCGACGAGCGCATCGCGGTCGCGGTCGCGGCGCGCGACGCCGCGCTCGCCGAACTCGAGGGGGAGCGCACCCACGTGGCCGCGAACCGGGCGACGGTCGCCGGCAAGGTGCCGGCCGACCTGCTGGCGCTCTACGAGCGTCAGCGCGAGCGCTACGGCGTGGGGGCGTCGCTGCTGCGCGGCGGCGTGACCGGCGCGACCGGCGTGGCGCTCACGGCATCCGACCTCGCGACGGTGCGGGCGGCGGCGCCGGATGCGGTGCTCATCTGCCCCGACTCGAACGCCGTGCTGGTGCGCACCGCGGAGTCGGGACTGTGACCCAGGCCCCGACCCGGCTCGTCGTCGAGGCCGACGGCGGCTCCCGCGGCAACCCCGGTCAGGCGGCCGGCGGCGCGGTCGTCATCGACCCGGAGTCGGGCGAGGTGCTCGCCGAACTCGGCGTCTACGTCGGCGTCGCGACGAACAACGTCGCCGAGTACCGCGGCATGATCATCGGCGTGCGCCGCGCGCTCGAGATCGCGCCCGACGCGGAGCTGCACGTGAAGATGGACAGCAAGCTGGTCGTTGAGCAGATGTCGGGCCGCTGGAAGATCAAGCACCCCGACATGCGCGAGCTGGCGCGCGAGGCGTGGGAGATCCTGCGCGACCACCCGGTCACCTTCGAGTGGGTGCCCCGGGCCGACAACGCCCGGGCCGACGCGCTCGCCAACGCGTCGATGGACGCGCGCGCCGACATCGACCGCTGAGGCCCCGATCGCGGGGCGCGGGCACGGTACGCGCGGCGGTAGCCTGGGAGCGCAAACGGGCCGGCCAGACGGTCGCGTCATCCGCCTTCGGACGGATGCCGAGGAACGTCCGGGCTCCACAGGGCAGGACGGTGGGTAACACCCACCCGGAGTGATCCGCGAGAAAGCGCAACAGAGAGCAGACCGCCCGCACCGTCGTCTTCGGACGCGGAGCGGGTAAGGGTGAAACGGTGGTGTAAGAGACCACCAGGAGCCCGGGTGACCGGGCTCGCTGGGCAAGCCTCGTCCGGAGCAAGGTCAGACAGGGAACGATGACGGTGCCCCCCGAGTTCCCGGGTGGACCGCTGGAGGGTCACGGCAACGTGACTCCGAGATAGATGACCGTCGGGCGCCGCGTGCGGCGCTCACAGAACCCGGCGTATCGGCCGGCCCGTTTGCGCCGCCCGCGGGCGACCGTCGCGATCAGCTGATCAGGCGATCTTGATGCTCGCGGCCTGGGGACCCTTCGGACCCTGGGCGACCTCGAACTCGACCTTCTGACCCTCTTCGAGCGACCGGTACCCGGTCGCCTCGATCGCGGAGTAGTGGGCGAACAGATCCTGCGAGCCGTCGTCGGGCACGATGAATCCGTACCCCTTCTCGGCGTTGAACCACTTCACGGTACCCGTGGGCATTGCGACTGCTTTCTCGGTGTCCCGGCCCTTCGACTAACGGGCCGATGATTCAGCAAACGTAGCGGAACCGCGGGACGCCCGGAGGTGCGACGAGAGAACGTCACCTGATCGAAACATGGCGGCGACGTGCCCGACATCCGCCCGTCGGGAGCGCGGGCGACGCCCGGCGGGCTCAGACGGGGAACTCGCGGCCGGAGACCGCCTCGGGACGCACCCGCACGTAGTTGTGCTTCGGGCTGGGATGCGCCGTGCGCAGTCCGAGCACGCCCGACTCCTCGATCTCGGGGTCGGAGTCGAGGCGCTCCGCGAGCCCGCGCACGACGACGCTCCAGCGCACCCCGTCGTCGACGCCGTCGAGTTCCACCGCGACCCGCGGATGGCGCACCAGGCGCTCGAGCTTCGCCCCCGGCGCCGTGCGGAAGTACAGCATGCGGTGCCGCGCCAGCACGTCGACCGGGGTGATGTCGAGGTCGTCGCCGTCGCGGGTCGCGAGCCGTCCGACGCCGCCCCCGGCGAGCCGATCCCAGCAGCCGTCGGCGTCGAGTTCGCGCATCCCGCGGTCCGCCTCATCGGCGCCGGCGTCGGTGCGCATCCGGTCGTGCACGACGTCGGCGCGCGACGCCTCCTCGACCACGTGCCGCACGTGCGCGCGGTCGGCCGCGGCGACCCGGCCGCCCAGCACGACCACCCCGTGCCGCACGTCGAAGCCGACGCCGGTCGCGGCGTCGCCGATCCCGGCGAGGGCGCGCGCGACGCGCGAGCCGAGCTCGGCGTCGTCGGGGTCCTCCACCGAGAGCTCGACGGTGATCCGCGAGACGACGCGCGTCTCGGGCGCGGCGTCGGCGGCCGCCTGTGCGGCGGCGAGGCGTTCCGCGTGGGTGCGCACGGTGCCGGTGAGCAGCACGGCGCCGTCGGCGTCCAGCTCGACGCTGACCGCCAGCGCGTCGACCTCGCGCGACGACTCCAGCGCGGCGCGCACCGCGTCGACCGGCGCGGCGGCGTCGCTCACGGCTGATCCCGCAGCGAGGCGCCGTACACGGCGGCCTGGGTGCGCCGCTCCATGCCGAGCTTGGCCAGCAGGCCCGAGACGTAGTTCTTGACGGTCTTCTCGGCCAGCTCGAGCCGCTCGCCGATCTGCCGGTTGCTGAGCCCCTCGGCGATGAGCTTCAGCACCTGCTGCTCGCGCAGGGTGAGATCGGGCGCCACCTCGGCGGGCGCCTCCGCCATCCGGGCGGTCACCCGCTGGCCGAGGTCGCTGCTCAGCAGCCGGTGTCCGGCGACGATGCGGCGGATGCCCTCCACCAGCTTGCTGCCGCGCACGTCCTTCAGCGCGTAGCCGTCGGCCCCCGCGAGCACGGCGCCGTATGCGGCCTGCTCGTCGTCGTAGGCGGTGAGGATGAGGCAGTGCAGGTCGGGGAACCGGGCCTTCAGGTCGCGGCAGAGGTCGATGCCGTTGCCGTCGGGCAGGTGCACGTCGAGCACCACGACGTCGGGCCGGGTCGCCTCGACGCGGCCGAGGGTGCGCTCGACGGTTCCCGACTCGCCGACCACCTCGAGGTCGCGCTCGGCGTCGATCAGGTCGGCGATGCCGCGCCGCACGATCTCGTGGTCGTCGACGAGGAACACGCGGGTCGTTCCGTCGGTCACGGGGCGGCTCCGATCGGGATGGTCCAGCTGACCCGGGTGCCTCCGCCGGGTCGTTCTCCGACACCGTACTCGCCGCCCCGACGGGCCGCGCGCTCGGCGAGGTTGTCGGTGCCGCCGCGGTGCGATCCGGGGGAGTAGCCGATCCCGTCGTCGTCGATCACGACCGAGAGCCGTCCGTCGGCCACCCGCAGGTCGACCTCGGCGCTCGACGCGCTCGCGTGCTTGGCGACATTGCTCAGCGACTCGCGCACCACGGCGACCACGTCATCCGTCGTCTCGGCGTCGGAGAGCAGGTCGATCGGTCCGGAGAACGCGATGCGCGGGGTGAGTCCGAGCGCGTCGCCGGCCTCGCGCGCGACGTCGAGCACCCGGCGGCGCAGCGAGGCGTCCGACGGGCCGGCGCTGGTGAGCGCGAAGACGACGGTGCGGATCTCGCTGATGGCCGTGTCGATCGCGTCGATCTGCCGCATCAGGTCGTCGCGGCTCGCCTCCGGCGCGAGCGCCGCGTGGCGCTGCAGGGCGAGCCCGGCGCCGAACAGCCGTTGGATCACGTGGTCGTGCAGGTCGCGCGCGATGCGCGTGCGGTCCTCGAGCAGCTCCCACCGCTGGCGCTCGCTGCGACCGCGCACCAGCTCGATCGCCAGCCCGGCCTGGGCGGCGAACTCGGACGCCATCGCGAGGTCGCTCTCGTCGAAGCGCTGCCGACCGGGGCGGCGGGCGACGCCGAGCGCGCCGATCGTGGCCTCGCGGGATCGCAACGGCAGCACGACGGCCGGCCCGCGGTGCTCCCAGCCGGGGAGCGGCGAGGCGTCGTGCCGGTCGACCAGCACGGGCTCGCCGGTGGTGAGCGCCTGCCCGGTGAGGGTGCCCTCGCGGGGGTACACCTCGCCCCGGATGCGCTCCGCACCCTCGCCGCGCGACGCCGCGACGCGGAGCGAGTCGGCGTCGGCGGGCACCGAGATCCACACCAGGTCGGAGTCGGTGAGCTCGGCGACGCGGTCGACGATGAGCGTCAGGCTGTCGTCGGCGTCGTCGGAGAGCATCTGCGCCGCGACCTCGGCGAGCGCGGCGCTCCAGCGCTGGTGGCGTCGCGTCTGGTCGAACAGTCGCGCGTTCTCGATCGCGATGGCCGCGGTCGAGGCGAGCACCGCGACGACCTCCTCGTCCTCCGCGGTGAAGCGCCCTGCGGCGGGCTCGGTGAGGTAGAGGTTGCCGAACACCTCGTCGCGCACCCGGATCGGGACGCCGAGGAAGGCGTCCATCTGCG
This sequence comes from Pseudolysinimonas sp., assembly GCA_041984585.1. Taxonomy (GTDB): domain Bacteria; phylum Actinomycetota; class Actinomycetes; order Actinomycetales; family Microbacteriaceae; genus Pseudolysinimonas_A. Next base: position 8,779 of record JBHIXX010000001.1, read on the forward strand.
GGTGGTTGGCGGGGAAGCCGACCGACCGCTCGTCGTCGGAGATGTGCTCGAGGCGGATCGACTCGCCCAGATCGAACACGGCGCCGAGCACGCCGCGTCCCTCGGGCAGGTGGCCGATCGCCTCCGCCTCCGACTCGGGCATGCCGACGTGGATGAACTGCTCCAGCCCGCCGGCCGGGTCGAGCACGCCGAGGGCCCCGTAGCGGGCGCCGACGAGGTCGGTCGCGGCCTGCGCGATGCGGCGCAGCACGTCGGGCAGCTCGAGGTTCTCGACGACGGCCTGGTTGGCCGCGAGCAGGCTGCGCAGGCGGTTCTGGGTCGCCAGCACGCGCTGCGCCCGGTCGACGAGGTCGGCGATCGTCTGCTCGAGTTCGCTGCGCGACTCGTCGGGGAAGGTGATCTCGTCCGTCACCGTCCGCCTCCTGATCCGGGTGGGCGGGGATGCCGCCACGGCCATGCTATCCAGCGTCCGCCCGGAATCGCGGCCGTCCGCCCGGGACCTTGGCCCCTGTCCCGCCGACCCTCCCCGGGTCAGGCTGACCGGGGAGGAGAGAGATGTCGCGACGCTACGTGGTGGGGGTCGACGGGTCCGAAGCCGGACGCGTCGCGCTCACCTGGGCCGCTCGCCGGGCCGAGGCCGACGGCGCCGGACTGCTGGTGGTGCACGTCGAGGACGACGACCTCGCTCTCGCGGGGACGGCGGGGGCCCGTGAAGCGCACGACGCCGGGTCCCGCATCCTGCAGGCCGCGCTGGCCGACGTCGAGACCGAGTCGCCCGGCGTCGCCGTCGAGGCCGCCGTCGAGACCGGCCCGCTCGCCTGGGCGCTCGCCTCGCGCGCCGACCCGGCCGACACGATCGTCGTCGGCACCCACAAGCTCGGCTACCTGCACGGCCGGGTGCTCGGCTCCCGCTCGGTGCAGGTCGCTTCCGTCGCCCGCGGAACCGTCGCGGTGGTGCCGTCGCTCGACCTGCGATTCCGCGAGGGCGTCGTCGCCGGCATCGACCGCGCCGAGACGGCCACCGCGATCGCCGAGCTCGCCGCCGACGAGGCCGCCCGGCGCGGCGAGGAGCTGCTGCTGCTCGAGTCGGTGCCGACCGGCTCGGGCACCGATCGCAGCGGCCTCCCGATCGGCGTCGCGGTCGCCGCCGCGCGGGCCCGGCATCCGCGACTCGAGGTGCGCTCGCGCGTCTCGACCCGCCCGCCGTCCGAGGCGCTGCTCGACGCGGCGCGCACCCGGGCGGTGCTCGTGCTCGGCCCCGGCTCGACCGGTCCGCATCGCTCGCCGATCGGCTCGGTGCTGCACGACGTGCTCGTCAACGCCAACTCGGTCGTGCTCGTCGCCCGCGACGACTCGGTCGGACGGGTGGCGGGCGACCTGGCGAGCCTCACCGGCGCGTCCGGCTGAGACCGCCCGGGACCTTCGACCCCGGTCGCACCGGCCCGCCGGTGTTTGACTGAGATCCGGGAGCACGCTCCCTCCGCCATCGACAGAAAGGCCCCGCCCGTGGATCCCCTCGACATCGCCCGCTGGCAATTCGGGATCACGACCGTCTACCACTTCCTCATGGTCCCGCTCACGCTGGGGCTGGGGGCCGTGGTGGCGTTCCTGCACTTCCGCTACGTGCGCACGAACGACGAGAAGTGGCTCCGGATGACGAAGTTCTGGGGCAAGTTGTACCTGGTCAACTTCATCATGGGTGTCGCGACGGGCATCGTGCAGGAGTTCCAGTTCGGGATGGCCTGGAGCGAGTACTCCCGGTTCGTCGGCGACGTGTTCGGCGCCCCGCTCGCGATGGAGGGCCTGCTCGCGTTCTTCGTCGAGTCGACCTTCCTCGGCCTGTGGATCTTCGGCTGGGGGCGGCTGCCGAAGAAGCTGCACTTCGTCACGCTGCTGCTCGCGGTGGTCGGGTCGTGGATCTCGGCGTTCTTCATCATCGTCGCGAACTCCTGGATGCAGCACCCGGTCGGCGTCGAGTTCGTCGACGGTCGCCCCGTGATGGTCGACATCTGGGCCGTGCTCACCAACAACACGGCGCTCGCCGCGTACACGCACACCCTGCTCGGCTCACTCGCCGTCGCTGGCGGGTTCCTCATCGGCATCGCCTGGTACCAGCTGTGGCGCCGGCGGAAGGACGGCATCGACACCGTCGACGGGCGCGGGCGCGTCGTCCCCGGCGAGGCGCCCGAGATCCCGGGCCGCGACCGCGCCGACCACCGGGTGTGGATCACGTCGCTGCGGATCGGCGCGATCGTCGCGATCCTCGGATTCGGCGGCACCGTCGTGACCGGCGACATCCAGGCGAAGCTCATGTTCGAGCAGCAGCCGATGAAGATGGCCGCCGCCGAGGCCGCGTGCGAGACCGGGCCCGACTTCTCGGTGCTCGCGATCGGCGACCTCGCGGCGCGCGACTGCGACAACGTCATCGAGCTCATCACCATCCCGGGCGTGCTCGGCTTCCTCGCCAACGGCGACTTCACCCAGGAGGTCACGGGCGTCAACGACCTCGTGCCGCAGTACCAGGAGCAGTACGGCACGACCCTTCCCGAGGGCGACATGTACGGCGACCGCTCGGGCGCCGACGTCGAGTACGTGCCCGTCATGTGGGTCACCTACTGGGGCTTCCGGATCATGATCGGCTTCGGCGCGATCGCCGCCTTCGCCGCGGTCGTCGCGCTGTGGCTCACCCGCACGGGCACCGTCCCGCGCTCTCCGTGGATCATGCGGCTCGCGATCTTCGGCATCCTCGCCCCGTTCGGGGCCAACGCCGCGGGCTGGATCTTCACCGAGATGGGCCGACAGCCGTTCGTCGTGGCGCCGAACCCCGACCCGAGCGGGATCGACGGGGTGTTCATGTTCACCGCCGCCGCCGTGTCGCCGGGGGTGACCGCGGGGGAGATCCTGTTCTCCACCATCGCCCTGACGCTCGTCTACGCCGCGCTCGCCGTCGTCGAGGTGAGTCTGCTCGTCAAGTACGTGCGGGCCGGCGTCGCCGGAGCGATGCCCGAACTGGCCGAGAAGTCGGGCCCGCCGAAGGACCCGAACGATCCGTCGGCCTCGGACGACGTCCTCGCGTTCGCCTACTGAGCACCTGATCGAGAGAAAGACACACGGAGATTCTCATGGACGTCCTCCCCATCGTCTGGTTCGTCGCGGTCGCGGCGCTCTGGATCGGCTTCCTGCTCCTCGAGGGCTTCGACCTCGGGGTCGGCATGCACATGCTGGTGCGCGCCAAGAACGACGACGAGCGCCGCGTGATGCTCAACACGATCGGTCCGGTCTGGGACGGCAACGAGGTGTGGCTGCTCGTGGCGGGCGCCGGCATCTTCGCCGCCTTCCCGCTCTGGTACGCGTCGCTGTTCTCGGCGCTCTACATCCCGCTCACCCTGGTGCTGCTCGGACTCATCTTCCGCGCCGTGTCGATCGAGTACCGCGGCAAGGGCTCCACCGCCCGCTGGCGCCGCTTCTGGGACTGGGCGCTCGGACTGGGCTCCTTCGTTGCCGCCTTCGGGCTCGGCGCCGGCCTCGCGCTCACCACGACGGGTCTGCCGATCGACGCCAACGGCGACCGGGTGGGCGGCCCGTTCGTCTGGCTCACCCTGCCCGCGGTCCTCGGCGGTCTCGCCGTCGTCGGCTTCGCCTACCTGCACGCCGCCAACTTCCTCGCGCTGAAGACCGACGGTCCGGTGCGCGAGCGCGCCGGGAGGGACGCCGTCTGGGCGCCGGTGCTGCTGCTGCCGATCGTCGGCTGGGTGCTGCTCGTGCAGGTGCAGACCGGTGACGTCGTGTCCTGGATCCTCGTGGTCCTGGCGGTGGCGGCCGGCGTGTTCGGCTGGATCAACGCCCGTCGCCGGGCGGAGGGCTGGGCGTTCCTCGGATTCGCCGCGTTCCTCGTCGCCGGGGCCGCCTCGATCTTCGTCGCGGCGTTCCCGGTGGTGCTCCCGTCGACGCTCGACCGGGCCTACAGCCTGACGATCGAGAACGCGTCGAGCAGCGAGTACACGCTCGGGGTGATGACGATCGTCGTCGGGGTCGCGCTGCCGTTCGTGCTCGCCTACCAGGCGTGGAGCTACTGGGTGTTCCGCAAGCGGCTCGCGGCCCATCACCTCCCGGCCGCGCATGCGGTCGTCCCCGCCGTGAAGGGCTGACTCCCGGCGATGCCCGCTTCGACCCGCCCGCGCGTGCCCCTCGGCGACCGCGCACGCCGCCTGCTCGCAGCCGTCGGCACCCTCGCGGTGCTGCGCGCCGTCGCCCTCGTGCTGATCGCCGACGGACTCGCGACCGCGATCGCCGCCGCGTGGGCGGGCGACGACGCGCGACTCGGCGTTGGTCTCGCGGTCGGCGGGGTGGTGCTGCGGGCTGTCGCCTCCTGGCTGCTCGGAGTGGTGACGGGGCGTGCGGCGGCGGCGGCCAAGCGCCGGCATCGTGGCGAGGTGACCCGGCGCATCGCCGCGGGCGCAGACGCCGACGCCGGGGACGTGGTCGCCGCGACGACCGGCCTCGACGCGCTCGACGCGTACTACACCGGGGTGATCCCGGCCGTTGCCGCCGCGGTCGTCGTCCCGGTCACGCTGGGCGTTCGCATCCTCACCGCCGACTGGGTGAGTGCGCTCATCGTCGGCGTCACCATTCCCCTGGTGCCGCTGTTCATGGTGCTCATCGGGCTCCACACCCGCGATCGGGTCGCCGAGGCCGAGTCGGCGCTGGCGCGCCTCGCGCACCACGTCGCCGAACTCGCGGCCGGGCTGCCCGTGCTGGTCGGCCTCGGCCGACAGCGCGAGCAGGCGCGCGCTCTCGCCGGCATCCAGCGCGCCCACACGGAGCGCACGACGGCGACCCTGCGCACCGCGTTCCTCTCCGCCCTCGCGCTGGAGCTGATCGCCACGCTCTCGGTGGCGGTCGTCGCGGTGTTCCTCGGCGTGCGGCTGCTCGACGGCGGGGTCGCGCTGTCGGCCGCGCTGCTGGTCCTGCTGCTCGCGCCCGAGGTGTTCGGAGCGCTGCGCGAGCTCGGCGCCTCCCACCACGCATCCCAGGACGGGGTCGCCGCCTGGGATCGGGTGCGGGCGCTGCTCGAGCGCGCCGTCCCGGGCCGTCGGCAGGTCGCACCGGGTGACGATCTGCGACTCGACGGGTTGACCGTGCGCCACGCGGGCCGACGCGACGCGGCCCTCGCCCCGGTCAGCGCGACCCTGCGCTCGGGCCGGGTGACGGCGATCGTCGGACCGAGCGGTGCGGGCAAGTCGACCCTGCTGGCCGCCGTGGCCGGCGTGCTCCCCGCCTCCGCCGAGGTCGGCGGACTGATCCGCGGACTCGGGGCTCCGCATGCCGCCTCGCCGGTCGCCTACGCCCCGCAGTCCCCGGCGTTCGCCGCCGACACCGTGGAGGCCGAGATCGCCCTCGCCGGAGGCGACGCCGCCGTGCTCGGCGAACTCGGCATCGCCGACCTCGCCGCCGCCGACCCGATCACCCTCAGCCCGGGGGAGCAGCGGCGCCTCGCGGTGGCGCGCGCCCTCGCCCGCGTCGACGCGGGCGCGACCGTGCTGGTGCTCGACGAGCCGACCGCGCACCTCGACGCGGCGGCCGCCGCCCGGGTCACCGCGGCGGTGGCGCGCCGGCGGGTCACCACGCTGCTCGCCAGCCACGAGCCCGCCACTCTCGCGCTCGCCGACGACGTGCTCGCCCTGGGCGAGCGCCCCGCGTCCGCGGTCGAGCCCGCCGTGGCGGACGACGAGGCGGCGTCGCGCGCGGCGCGCCCCGCCGCGCGGCTCGACCCGCCTCGGCTGCCGCTGCGCGCCGCGATGCGCCTCGTGATCGCCCCCGCCCGCGGCGCGTGGATCGGCTCGGTCGCGCTCGGCGTGGCCGCCACCGCCCTCGGCCTCGCGCTCACCGCCGTGTCGGGCTGGCTCATCGTGCAGGCGGCCGAGCAGCCCGCGATCATGTACCTGCTCGTCGCCATCGTCGGCGTGCGGTTCTTCGGCCTCGGCCGCTCGGTCGCGCGGTATGCGGAACGCCTGGTCACCCACCGCGCGGTGTTCGCCGCCACCGACGCCCTGCGCCTGCGGCTGTGGGACGCCATCGCGGCGCGGAGCGCCGGGTCGCGCGACCTCGCCGAGGGCGGCGCCGCGCTCGACTACCTCGTCGTGCTCGTCGCCCGCGTGCGCGACCTGCTGCCGCGCGTGGTCACCCCGATCGCGACCGGCGTCGTCGTGGCGATCGCGTTCCCGGTCGTGGTGGCTCTCATCGACCCCGTGCTGGGTGCCCTCGCCGCGGCAACCGCCGTGCTCGCGCTGCTCGTGCCCGCCCTCGTCGTGGTGCCCGCGGGGCGGGCCGCCGAGCGGGACCGCACGGCGGCCGGCTCCGCCCTCGCGCGCGGCCTCGCGCGGCTCGCCGCCGCCTCCGCCGACCTGCGCGGGAACGGGGGCGCGGACCGGGCCGCCGCCGCCGTCGACGCCCGCGCCCGCCGGGTGGAGACCGGGGAGCGCCGCACCGCCGGGATCGGTGCGCTCGGGGCGTCGCTCGCCGCACTCGTCACCGGGGTGTACGCGGCGGTCGCCGTGCTGCTCGTCGCCGGCGGGGTCGTCGTGCTGCCGGCGGATCGCCTCGCGGTCGTCGCCCTGCTCGGCCTCGCCGTCGCCGAGCCGCTCGCGGCGGCCGTGGTCGCGGCGCAGCGGGTGCCGGCGCTGGGCGCGGCGCTCGACCGACTGGGCCTGCTGCTCGCCGCGCCGGAGCCCGTCTCCGCGTCCGCGGACGTCGAGACCCCACGGGGAGCCGCCGGCGGGCCGCGCCGGGAGCTGCCCGGCCCGGTGCGCTGGCTGCTCATGGTCGGCCTCACCGCCCGCTGGCCGGGGGCGCCCGCGCCCGTCGCGGCCCCGGTCGACGCCGACGTCTCCGCGCCCGGGGTGCTCGTGCTCGACGGCCCGTCGGGGTCGGGCAAGTCGACGCTGCTCTCCGTGCTGCTCGGCGGGCTCGACGCCGACACCGGACGCCTGCTCGCCAACGGGGTCGACGTGGCCGAGCTCGAGCCGACCGGCTGGAGCGGCCGGGTCGCCTGGTGCCCGCAGGAGGCGCACGTGTTCGACTCCAGCATCCGCGGCAACCTGCTCGTGGCGCGTCCGCGCACCGCCGCCGTCGACGACGCCGAGATGCTCGACGTGCTCGACCGGGTGGGTCTGGGCGGGCTCGTCGCCGACCTCGAGTCGGGCCTCGACGGGGCGGTCGGGCCGCGCGGACGGTCGCTCTCCGGCGGCGAGCGTCAGCGGCTCGCCGTGGCGCGCGCGCTGCTCGCCGACGCCGACCTGCTGCTGCTCGACGAGCCGACCGCGCACCTGGATGCCGCGACGGCGGACGCGCTGATCGCCGACGTGCGACGCGCGGCCGGGGATCGGATCGTGGTGCTGGTGTCGCACCGGCTCGCCGACCGCCGCCCGGAGGACGTGGTCGTGCGGCTCCGGCCGGCGCAGCCGGTCGCGGTCTGAGCGGCCGGGCTCAGCGCCGGGCGGCCAGCCAGGCGGCGCCGAGGATGCCGGCGTTGTTGAGCTGGGCCGCCGGGACCATCGGGGTGCGCACGTCGATCAGCGGGAGGAACTCGTCGGCCTTCTTCGACACCCCGCCGCCGATGACGAACAGGCGCGGGTGGAACAGCCGCTCGAGCTCGCGGTAGTACTCCTGCAGGCGACCGGCCCACCGCTTCCAGGAGAGCTTCTTGCGTTCCTTCACCGAGTACGCGGCGCGGTGCTCAGCGTCCCGGCCGCGGATGCGCAGGTGGCCGAGCTCGGTGTTGCGCACGAGCACGCCGTCCTGCAGTAGCGCGCTGCCGATCCCGGTGCCCAGGGTGGTGAGGATCACCAGTCCCGGCACGTCCTTCGCGGCGCCGAACCGCGCCTCGGCGACGCCGGCGGCATCGGCGTCGTTCACGAAGACGATGTCGCGGCCGAGCGCCGCTTCGAAGAGCTTCTCGGCTTCGAGGCCGATCCACGCGTCGGAGACGTTGGCGGCGGTGAGGGTCCGGCCGTCGGCGACCACCGCCGGGAAGCAGACGCCGAGCGGCACGCCGGTGAGATCGACGTCGTCGTGCACGCCGTCGTCGGGGCTGGCCAGCCGCTCCACCAGCTCGGCCACCACGCGGATGACGTCCTCCGGCTCGCCGCCGTCGGGCGTCGCCACCTTGATGCGGTCGCTGACCAGCTCCCCGGAGGCGACGTCGACGACCGCCCCCTTGATGCCGGTGCCGCCGATGTCGACGCCGAGGGCGAGCTGGGGGCCGGGCTCCGTCGTCATGCCCCCATCCTGCCGTCCCCGGCGACCGGGTGTCGGGCCCCGCGCCGCGCGAGCGCGATCAGGGGAGGGTGAGGATGTCGGCGCCGCGCTCCGTGACGACGATCGTGTGCTCGAACTGCGCCGTCAGGGCGCGATCCGCGGTCACGACGGTCCAGTCGTCGTCCCAGATCTCCCAGCGGTGGCCGCCCGGATGCTCCGGCGTGCCGAGGGTGAGCATCGGCTCGACGGTGAACACCATCCCCGGCTCGATCACGGTGGCGTGGTCGGGCGCGGCGTCGTAGTGGGGGATGACGAGGCCCGAATGGAACGCCGCGCCGACTCCGTGCCCGGTGTAGTCGCGCACCACGCCGTAGCCGAACCGGCGCGCGTAGGCCTCGATGGCGCGGCCGATGACGTTGACCTCCCGGCCGGGCGCCACCGCGCGGATGCCGCGCATCATCGCCTCGCGGGTGCGCTCGATGAGCAGCGCGGCGTCGTCGGCGACCTCGCCGACCGGGAACGCGGCGCACAGGTCGCCGTGCATCCCGTCGAGGTAGGCGGTGATGTCGACCTTCACGATGTCGCCGTCGCGCAGCACCGTGTCGTCGGGGATGCCGTGGCAGATGCACTCGTTCACCGACGTGCAGATCGACTTCGGGAACCCCCGGTAGCCGAGGGCCGACGGGTAGGCGCCGTGCGCGATCACATACTCGTGCCCGACCGCATCGAGCTCGTCCGTGGTGACGCCCGGCCGGATCGCGTCCGCCACCGCCTGCACGGCCTGCGCGGCGATGCGGCCCGCGGCGCGGATGCGCTCCACCTCGTCGGGGGAGTAGCGGTCGTCGCCGTCGTACGGGCGCGGGGCGGGGCGGCCGACGTACTCGGGCCGGGCGATCGACGACGGCACGCGGCGTTCCGGCGAGACGCGGCCCGGAACGAGGTGTCCGGCGGCGTCCCAGGGCATGCGGTCGAGTCTACGAGCGGCGGCGCGCGGGCCTGGGCGCCGCCGCGTCGCCCGCGTAGGGTCGGGGCATGAGCGAGTGGTGGTACAACCACAAGACCGGCGAGGTCGAGGAGGGGCCGCAGTCCCTCGGATCGGACCGCGACGGACCCTACGCGACGCGCGAGGAGGCCGCGCGGGCGCCCGAGATCGCCGCCGAGCGCGCCCGCGCGTGGGCGGCGGAGGACGCCGCCGACGACTTCGGCGAGTGACCGTGCGGCGGGGTCCCACCCGCGCCACGGGCACTGCAGTGCTCGCCGCGGTTGTGATGACGCTCGCGGGGTGCAGCGCTGGCGATTTCGGACTCAGCGAGCTCGACGACGCCGCGACGGAGGCCGACGTGCTCCCCGCCTTCGTGCAGCACGAGACGCTCGACCGAGACTCGGCCCGCCTGATCGTCGATCGGGACGGCACCCGGGTCTACCTGGCGACCGATCCTGTCCGGAGCGAGCTGTGCGTCGCCCTCGTCGGCTCCGACCTCGTCTGGATCGTCGGATGCAGCCCCACGACGCCGCTCTCCGTGAGCATCCCCGGTATCGCGATCGTCACCGTCGGCGCGGAGTCGCCCGGGGCCGCCGAGCAGGTCTCCGAGAACGTCAGCGTCCTCTGGCTGCCCTGAGCGCCGGCGCGGGTCGGCCCGGGACGGCGCCGGTCAGTCCTGGAAGGAGTGCTCCTCCGACGGGTAGGACCCCGCCGCGACGTCGGCGGCCCACGTGCGGGCGGCGTCGCCGAGCACCTGCGCCAGGTTCGCGTACTGCTTCACGAACGACGGGATGCGTCCCGTGGTCATGCCGGCCCAATCCGTCCACACCAGGATCTGCCCGTCGGTGTGCGGGCCGGCGCCGATGCCGATGGTCGGGATCGAGATCGACTCGGTGACCCGCTTGGCGGCCTCGGCCGGCACCAGCTCGAGCACCACGGCGAACGCCCCCGCTTCCTCGACGGCGCGCGCGTCGGCGAGCAGCTGCTCCACGCCCGACTCGCCGCGGCCCTGGATGACGTGCCCGCCGAGCTGGTGCTCGCTCTGCGGGGTGTAGCCGATGTGCCCCATCACCGGGATGCCGGCGCCGACGATCCGGCTGATCCGGTCGGCGCTGCGCACACCGCCCTCGAGCTTCACCGCGTGGGCGCCGGTCTCCTTCATGAACCGGAACGCCGTGTGCAGCGCCTCATCGGAGTTGGTCTCGTACGAGCCGAACGGCATGTCGGCGACGACGAACGCGCGCTTCACGGCGCTCGCCACACCGCGGGTGAGCGGGATGAGGTCGTCGACGGTGACCGGCACGGTGGTGTCGTAGCCGAGCACGTTGTTGCCGGCCGAGTCGCCGACGAGCAGGAAGTCGATGCCCGCCTCGTCGAAGATCGCCGCCGTCAGCATGTCGTAGCTGGTGAGCGCGGTGATCTTGATCCCCTCGCGCTTCGCGTTCTGGAAGTGCCTGGTGCGCACCTTCTTGACCACGGTGTCCGCCATGCCGCCAGCCTAGGCCCGTCGGCTGAGGGCCCGCTCCGACGGGCCACCGCGGTCCGCGTCGGCCGGGTCAGCGCGCCGGGTCAGCCCGCGGGGCGCGCCGTGATCGGCAGTCGCCGGTCGCGACCGAACGCCATCCCCGAGATCTTCGGGCCGATGGCGCCCTGACGCCGCTTCCACTCCGAGATGTCGACCAGGCGGGCGACGAAGCGCACCGTCTCCTCGTCGAACCCGCGCGCGACGATGTCGCCCCGCCCGAGCCGCTCGGTGATGTAGAGCTCCAGGATCTCGTCGAGCAGCTCATACGGCGGCAGCGAGTCCTGGTCGGTCTGGTCGGGCCGCAGCTCGGCGCTCGGCGGCTTCTCGATCGAGTTCGCCGGGATCGGCTCGGTCTCGCCACGCGATCGCGCGTACTCGTTGCGCCACCGCGCCAGCTCCCAGACCAGCGTCTTCGGCACGTCCTTGATCGGCGCGAACCCGCCCGCCGAGTCGCCGTAGATCGTCGAATAGCCGACCGCGAGCTCCGTCTTGTTGCCGGTGGTCAGCACGAGGTGGCCGTCGAGGTTCGACAGGCCCATCAGGATGATGCCCCGGATGCGCGCCTGCACGTTCTCGGCGGCGAGCCCGGTGAGTTTGAGCTGGGTCTCGATCGGCAGCACCATGTCGGCGATCGCCTCGACGCGGTAGTGCAGCCCGGTGCGCTCGGCGAGGTCCTCGGCGTCGTCCTTCGACCCCTCCGACGAGTACTTGGAGGGCATCGACACCCCGTACACCCGGTCCGCGCCGAGGGCGTCGACGGCGAGCGCCGCGCACACGCTCGAGTCGATCCCGCCGGAGAGCCCGAGGATGACGCTGCGGAAGCCGATTTTCTCCACGTAGTCGCGCAGTCCGAGCACGAGCGCGTTCCACAGCTGCTCGCGGTCGTCGGGCAGCACCGCCACGTCGCGGGCGATCTCTGTGACCTCCGCGGCGCGATCCTCGTCGCCGTGCACGTCGAGCGACACCCGCGCGACCCCGTCGAGGTCGTCGTCGGTTCCCGCAGGCGCGGGGTCGACGTCGACGAGCAGCAGGTGCTCGCGGAACTGCGGGGCGCGCGCCAGGATCTCGCCCGCCCCGTCGACGACCACCGAGTCGCCGTCGAACACGAGGTCGTCCTGCCCGCCGACGATGTTCACGTAGGCGACGATCGTGTCGGTCTCGGTCGCCCGCCGGGTGACCAGCGGCAGGCGCACCTCGTCCTTGTCGCGCTCGTAGGGGCTCGCGTTGAGCACCAGCAGCAGCCCCGCGTCGGCGTCGAGCACGCGCCCCACCGGCCCGCCGTCGCGCCACAGGTCCTCGCAGATGATGACCGCGACATCCGCCCCCTTGAGGCGCAGCACGAGCAGCTCGTCGCCGGGGATGAAGTTGCGGTACTCGTCGAAGACCGAGTAGTTGGGCAGGTGGTGCTTCGCGTAGCGGGCCCGCACCTCGCCGCCCTGCAGCACGCTCGCGCAGTTCTGGGCGATCGCCGTCGGCGCGTTTGAGGTGCCGAGCAGGCGCGGCTCGAACGGCCCGTCCGGATGCCCCACCACGACGACCAGGTCGCCGAGCCCCTCGTCGGCGAGGCGGCGGGCGAGTGCCGGAACGGCCTCCGCGGCGGCGCGCAGGAAGCTCGGCTGCGCGGCCAGATCCTCGATCGGGTAGCCGCTCAGCTCCATCTCGCCGGTGACCAGCAGGTCGGCTCCGGCGGCGTGCGCGGCGTGCGCGGCGGTCACGATCCGGTCGGCGTTCCCGGCGAAGTCCCCGACGATCGGATTGTGCTGCGTCAGCGCGAGTCGGAGACGGGGCATGACCAGTAGCCTAGAACCGGCGAGAAGGGACTCCATGGACAAGCAGCGGGACTTCGTGCTCCGGACCATCGAGGAGCGCGGCGTCAAGTTCGTGCGCCTCTGGTTCACCGATGTCGTCGGCACCCTCAAGTCGGTGGCGCTGGCGCCGGCCGAGGTGGAGGGCGCGTTCAGCGAGGGCGTCGGGTTCGACGGCTCGGCGATCGAGGGGCTCACCCGCTCCTACGAGGCGGACGTGCTCGCGCACCCCGACCCCACGACGTTCCAGATCCTCCCGTGGCGCGGCAGCGTCGACCCGACCGCGCGCATGTTCTGCGACATCACCACGCCCGACGGCCAGCCCGCCGTCGCCGACCCCCGCAACGTGCTCAAGCGCACGCTCGCCAAGGCGAACGACCGCGGTTTCACCTTCTACACGCATCCGGAGATCGAGTTCTACCTGCTCGAGTCGAACAAGCTGGTCGACGGCCAGCCGGTGCCGGTCGACCACGCCGGCTACTTCGACAACGTGCCGGGCGGCACCGCCCACGACTTCCGGCGCGCCTCGGTGCGCATGCTCGAAGACCTGGGCATCTCGGTCGAGTTCTCCCACCACGAGGCCGGTCCCGGCCAGAACGAGATCGACCTGCGCTACGCCGACGGTCTCACCATGGCCGACAACATCATGACCTTCCGCACCGTCGTCAAGGAGGTGGCGATCGAGCAGGGCGTCTACGCGACGTTCATGCCGAAGCCGCTGCAGAACGGCCCCGGATCGGGCATGCACACCCACATGTCGCTGTTCGAGGGCGACAACAACGCGTTCTACGACGCCGGCGGGCAGTACCAGCTGTCGCAGATCGGTCGGCAGTTCGTAGCCGGCCTGCTGCACCACGCGCCCGAGATCACCGCGGTGACCAACCAGTTCGTCAACTCCTACAAGCGGATGTGGGGCGGTGACGAGGCGCCGTCGTACATCACCTGGGGCCACAACAACCGCTCCGCGCTGGTGCGCGTGCCGCTCTACAAGCCCGGCAAGGGGCAGAGCGCGCGGGTCGAGTACCGCGGCGTCGACTCCGCTGCCAACCCCTACCTGGCCTACGCGCTGCTGCTCGCCGCCGGCCTGAAGGGCATCGAGGAGGGCTACGAACTGCCCGCCGAGGCCGAGGGCGACGTCTGGGCGCTCACCGAGTCGGAGCGGCGCGCGCTCGGCTTCCGCAGCCTGCCGCACTCGCTCGACGAAGCGCTCGTGGCGATGGAGGCCAGCGAGCTCGTCGCCGAGACGCTCGGCGAGCACGTGTTCCAGTACGTGCTGAAGAACAAGTGGCGCGACTGGGCGGAGTACCGCTCGCAGGTCACCGCCGCCGAGTACGCGAGCAACCTGGAGACGCTCTGACGCGCAGCGCCGCGCCTCTCAGATGACCCGCACCGCGCTCACCCTCACCGAGCTGGCCCGGCTGGGCTTCTCGGACCTCGACCGCGCCGCGGCCGGGGTCGCCCGCATCCCCGCCGAGGTGGTGCCCCGGCTCTCCGTCGCCGCCGACCCCGACCAGGCGCTCGACCTGCTCGACGGCCTGCTCGACACGGCTCCGGACGCGGTGCGCGCGCTCCTCGACGACGACGCGGCCGCGCAGCGCCTCATCCGGGTGCTCGGCGCGTCGGCCGGGCTCGGCACGTTCCTCACCCGGCACCCCGAGGCGCTCGCCGTGCTGCGCGAGCCCGCGGCGGGCCCCGCGACCGACCCCGGGGCGGCGCTGCTCGCCGCCGTCGACGGACTCGAGGGCGAGGCGGCATGGAACGCGCTGCGGGTCGCCTACCGGGTCGAGCTGACGCGGCTCGCCGCGTGGGACCTCGAGCAGCCCGACGGGATCGCCGTGCTCGCGCAGGTGGCGGCGGGGCTCGCCGACCTCGCGGGGGCGGCGCTCGAGGCGGCGCTCGCGACGGCCCGCGCCGCATCCTCCCACCCGCCCGACGAGGTCGCCGCCACCCGGCTCGCGATCATCGGCATGGGCAAGGCGGGGGCGCGGGAGCTCAACTACGTCAGCGACGTCGACGTGATCCACGTGGCCGAGGGCGGCGAGCTGCCCGACGGGTCGACCCTCTCCGACGAGCGCGCGGTCGAGATCGCGACCCGGCTCGCGATGGACGCCACCCGCGCGATCTCCGAGCTGGCGATCGAGCCGCCGCTGTGGGAGGTCGACGCCAACCTCCGGCCCGAGGGCAAGGACGGCGCGCTCGTGCGCACCCTCGAGTCGCACGTGGCCTACTACGAGCGATGGGCGAAGAGCTGGGAGTTCCAGGCGCTGCTCAAGGCGCGACCGATGGCCGGCGACGCCGAACTGGGGGAGCGCTACGTGTCGGCGATCTCGCCGTTCGTGTGGACGTCGTCGACCCGCGAGAACTTCGTCGAGTCGGTGCAGCGGATGCGCGAACGGGTCACCGAGCACATCCCGGCCGGCGAGGTCGACATCCAGCTGAAGCTCGGGCCGGGCGGTCTGCGCGACGTCGAGTTCACGATCCAGCTGCTCCAGCTGGTGCACGGGCACGCCGACGACCGGGTGCGCCAGCGCGACACGCTCTCCGGGCTTCTCGCGCTCGCCGAGCACGGCTACATCGGCCGGGTCGAGGCGGCCGAGTTCGCCCGCGACTACCGATTCCTGCGCCTGCTGGAGCACCGCCTGCAGCTCGCCCGACTGCGCCGCACCCACCTCATGCCGCGCGACGACGAGGCGCTGCGGGTGCTCGCCCGCGCCTCCGGCATCGCCACCCGCGCCGACGAGCTCGTCGAGCAGTGGCAGGCGGTCAAGCGCGGCGTTCGGAGCCTGCACGAGCGGCTGTTCTACCGCCCGCTGCTCTCCGCCGTGGCGGCGCTGCCCGAGGACGGGCTGGCGCTCACCAGCGAGCAGGCGGTCGCCCGTCTCGCCGCGAGCGGCTTCCAGGATCCCCGCGGCGCCCTCAACCACATCGCCGCGCTCACCACCGGGGTGCGGCGGCGCGCGCAGATCCAGCGGCACCTGCTGCCGGTCATGCTGTCCTGGTTCGCCGACGGAGCGGACCCGGATGCCGGACTGCTCGCCTTCCGCCGGCTGTCGGACGACCTGGGGGAGGCCTACTGGTTCCTCCGGATGCTGCGCGACTCGTCCGGCGTCGCGCAGCGGCTCACCCACGTGCTGTCGGGCTCGCGGTTCGTCGGCCAGTTGCTCGAGCGCATCCCGGAGGCCGTCGCCTGGCTGGAGCACGACGAGGACCTGCGCCCCCGACCCGTCGGGTCGCTCATCGAGGAGGCGGCGGCGACCGTCGCGCGCTACGGCGACGACGTCGACGCGGCCGCGGCGGCGCTGCGCACCGCACGCCGGCGCGAGGTGCTGCGCCTCGCCCTCGCCGGGATCGTCGGCGTGATCGAGATCCGCGACCTCGGACGGGCGCTCAGCGACGTCACCTCGGCGCTGCTCGACGGGATGCTCTCGCTCACTCACCGCTGGGGCGACGGCATCGAGTTCGGGATCATCGCGATGGGCCGCTACGGCGGCGAGGAGCTCGGGTTCGGATCGGACGCCGACGTCGTCTACGTGTACCGCAACGCGGGCCTCGACGACGAGGAGGCGCAGCGCCGCGCGGAGCGCATCGTGCACGACCTGGTGCGCCTCACCGAGGACCTGCTGCTGCCCCTCGACCTCGACATCGGCCTGCGGCCGGAGGGCAAGAACGGCGTCGTCGTGCGGTCGCTCGACTCCTACCGCGCCTACTACGAGCGCTGGTCGCTCACCTGGGAGGCGCAGGCGCTGTTGCGCGCCCGCGGAGCCGTCGGCGACCCGCAGCTGCTCGCCGCGTTCGAGGAGCTCGCCGACGAGATCCGCTACCCGGAGTCGATCGACGACACGGCTGTGCGCGAGGTGAAGCGCATCAAGGCGCGCGTCGAGGCGGAGCGGCTGCCGCAGGGCGCCGACCCCTCCCGCCACCTGAAGCTCGGCCGGGGGTCGCTCAGCGACGTCGAGTGGTTCGTGCAGCTGCTGCAGCTGCAGCACGCCGCCCGCGTGCCGGGTCTGCGCACGCCGTCGACCCTCGACGCGCTGGCCGCCGCAGAGGAGGCGGACCTGGTGACGGCATCCGACGCCACTCGCCTGCGCGACGCGTGGATCATCGCCTCCCGCGCCCGCTCGGCGATGACGCTGTGGACGGCGAAGACCGCCGACGTGCTGCCCGCCGATCGGCGCCAGCTCGAGGGGGTCGCGCGGCTCATGGAGTACCCGGCGGGCAGCGCCTCCCGGCTCGAGGAGGACTACCTGCGCACCACCCGCCTCGCCCGCCAGGTGTTCGAGCGACGCTTCTACGGCTCCAGCTGATTCGTCATGGCGCCCGGAGAGATCCGTTCGAGTCAATGAGTTGCGAAGTCTGCAGAATCGGGATATCACTGAGTGTGCTCGATTCGGAACTCCCCGTCGCCCAGCTGAAGGCCGAGCTGTTCAAAGCGCTCGGGCATCCGGTCCGGGTCCGACTGCTCGAACAGCTCGCCGACGGGGAGAGGTCGGTCGGCGACCTCGCCGAGCGCGTCGACGCCGAACTCCCGCTGGTCTCCCAGCAGCTCGCCGTGCTCCGCCGCGCGGGCGTCGTCGTCGGGCGCCGCGAGGGCAGCGCGGTCTTCTATTCCGTGCGCGACGCCGGAATGATCGAGCTGCTCGCGGTCGCGCGCCGGATGATCGTCGCCGACCTACGCGACTCCCGCGCGCTGCTGGCCGAGCTGGAGCAGGCCGCTCCCACCCCCAGGTGAACTCCCGGCTCCGGGTCCTCGTCCGCGCGGTCGCCGCGCTTCTGCCCGGTCCGCGCGACCTCGTCGCCGTCCGACGCGCGCCGGCGCGAGATCTGCTGGCGGGGGCGACGGTCGCCGTCGTCGCGCTCCCGCTCGCCCTCGCGTTCGGGGAGGCGTCGGGGATGGGCGCCCAGGCCGGATTGGTCACCGCGGTCGTCGCCGGTGCGGTCGCGGCGGTGTTCGGGGGCAGCAACCTGCAGGTGTCCGGTCCGACGGGGGCGATGACCGTGGTGCTCGTGCCGGTCGTGCATCGCTACGGGGCCGAGGGCCTGCTCCAGGTCGGACTCATGGCGGGGGTGCTGCTGATCGTCCTCGCGGTCACCCGCATCGGGCGGGTCGTGCGCTTCCTGCCGCTGCCGGTGGTGGAGGGATTCACCGCGGGCATCGCGGTCGTCATCGCGGTGCAGCAGGTGCCGCACGCCCTCGGGGTCGCGCCGGCGGATGTCGAGGGCGTCGTGCCCGGCGCGGTGGACGCGGTGCTGCGATGGGCCGCGGCACCGGACCCGACCGCGCTGGTCATCACGCTCGCGGTGGCGGCGCTGATCCTCGTCGCTGCGCGCCTCATCCCCGCGATCCCCGTGTCGCTCGTCGCCGTGATCGCGGCAGCAGTCGTGGTCGTCGTCGCAGCCCTGCCGGTCGCGACGATCGGCGAGCTGCCTCCGTTGTTCACGGCGCCCGACGCGTCGTTCCTCGATGCGGCGCGATTCGCCGAGCTGCTCCCGTCGGCGGCCGCGGTGGCCGCCCTCGCCGCTCTCGAGAGCCTGCTCTGCGCCACCGTCGCCGACGGCATGACGGTCGGCGAGCGCCATGAGCCCGACCGCGAGCTGCTCGGGCAGGGCCTCGCGAACGTGGTCGTTCCCTTCTTCGGCGGGGTGCCCGCCACGGCGGCGATCGCGCGCACCGCGGTGAACGTGCGCAGCGGGGCGCGTTCTCGGCTCGCCGCGCTGAGCCACGCCGTCGTGCTGGGCGCGGTCGTGCTCGCCGCGGCGCCCCTCGTCTCGGCGATCCCGCTCGCGGCCCTCGCGGGGGTGCTGCTGGCCACGACCGTGCAGATGATCGACGTCGGCGCTCTCCGGGCGATCGCGCGCGCCACCCGGGCGGACGCCGTGGTGCTGGTGACGACCTTCGTGGTGACCGTCTTCGTCGACCTGGTGACCGCCGTCGCGATCGGATTCGGCGCTGCGGCGTTGCTGGCTCTCCGCGAGGTGGCGAGATCGGCGCGCCTCGATCGGGTGCCGCTCGACGCGGGCGAGCACTCCGATGAGGAACAGCGGCTGCTCGACGAGCACATCGTCGCCTACCGGATCGACGGCCCGGTGTTCTTCGCCGCCGCGCACCGGTTTCTCCACGAGCTGACCGAGGTCGGCGACGTGCGGGTTCTCGTGCTGCGATTGAGTCGCGTGACGACGCTCGACGCCACTGGGGCGCGCCTGCTCGACGACGCGGTGGGGCATCTGGAGCGCCGCGGGATCGACGTGCTGGTCTCCGGCATCCGTCCAGAGCACGAGCGGGTGTTCGCGCGGAGCGGGGCGTTCCGTCGACTCCACGCCGAGAGCAGGGTCTTCGCCGAGACGCCCGACGCCATCGCCGCCGCGCGCGCCCTGCTCGCCTGACGACTTCGCAGGAACGGCGACGGGGCCGCACCCCGAAGGATGCGGCCCCGTCGTGATCCGGAGATCGGGGAGCGTCAGACGCCGAAGTACAGCTCGTACTCGAACGGGTGCGGACGCTGCGCGAAGAGCAGGAGCTCCTTCTCGCGCTTGTACTCGATCCACGTGGTGATCAGGTCCTCGGTGAACACGCCGCCCTCGAGGAGGAAGTCGTGGTCGGCCTCGAGGGCCGCGAGCGCCTCGTCGAGCGAGCCGGGCATCTTGGGGATGCTCTTGGCCTCCTCCGGCGGGAGCTCGTAGAGGTCCTTGTCGACGGGCTCGTGCGGCTCGATCTTGTTCTTGACCCCGTCGAGGCCGGCCATCAGCTGGGCGGCGAACGCGAGGTACGGGTTGCCCGACGAGTCCGGCGCGCGGAACTCGATGCGCTTGGCCTTCGGGTTGGTGCCCGTGATCGGGATGCGCACCGAGGCCGAGCGGTTACCGGCCGAGTACACCAGGTTGACCGGGGCCTCGAAGCCGGGGATGAGCCGGTGGTACGAGTTGACGGTCGGGTTGGTGAAGGCGGCGATGGCGGGGCCGTGCTTCAGGATGCCGCCGATGTACCAGCGGGCGATGTCGGAGAGTCCGCCGTAGCCCTTCTCGTCGTAGAACAGCGGCTTGCCGTCGTTCCACAGCGACTGGTGGGTGTGCATGCCCGACCCGTTGTCGCCCATGAGCGGCTTCGGCATGAAGGTCGCGACCTTGCCCCACTCGAGGGCGGTGTTCTTGACGATGTACTTGAACTTCAGGATGTCGTCCGCCGAGTGGACCATCGTGTCGAACTTGTAGTTGATCTCGTTCTGGCCGGCGGTGCCCACCTCGTGGTGCGAGCGCTCGACCTCGAGGCCGACGGCCTCGAGCTTCAGAACGATGTCGTCGCGCAGGTCGGCCATCTGGTCGACCGGGGTGACGGGGAAGTAGCCGCCCTTGTAGGGGGTCTTGTTGGCGAGGTTGCCGCCCTCCTCGACGCGCGCGGTGTTCCACGCGGCCTCGGACGAGTCGACCTCGTAAAAGCTCTTGTTCTGCTTGACCTCGTAGCGCACGTCGTCGAAGACGTAGAACTCGGCCTCGGGCGCGAAGAACGCGGTGTCGGCGATGCCGGTCGAGGCGAGGTACTTCTCCGCCTTCTTGGCCACCTGGCGCGGGTCGCGCGAGTAGATCTCGCCGTTGCGCGGGTTGTAGATGTCGAAGACGATCACGAGGGTGCGCTCGGTGCGGAACGGGTCGACGAACGCCGTCGAGATGTCCGGGATGAGCTGCAGGTCCGACTCGTGGATCGACTGGAAGCCGCGGATGGACGACCCGTCGAACAGCTGGCCGACGGCGAAGAAGTCCTCGTCGACCGTCGAGGCCGGGATGTTGAAGTGCTGCTGGATGCCGGGAAGGTCGGTGAACCGGATGTCGAGGAACTTGACATCCGTGTCCTTGATGAACTTCAGCACCTCCGACGAGTCGCTGAACATGGGTGTGGACATGGGAGTTACTCCAGGGGCCTGTGTAGACGGGCATGACTGCGGGTCGCAGCCTCGGTCCGAGGCTAGGGGAGGGCGATTACCCGACCGTGACCGAAATGTTTCCGGCATGTTACGCGGGGCCGAGGGTTCCTCGGGTGGGCGAGACGCCGGCCGGGGCCCGCGCGGCTAGGCTCGACGGGTGACCCAGGCCGACCCGTCCCGCTGGCCGGGGGAGGGCCTCGGCCTCCCGGAGTCGGGCCCCCGGTCGATCGCGCGTCCGGCGCGACGCGCGGGGGCCATCGTCGTCGACTGGGCGATCGCGACGCTGCTGTCGGTGCTGTTCTTCCCGCAGGACGGGGTCTGGACCGACGGGTTCATCACGCTCGGCCTGTTCGGCATCCTGCAGGTGGTCTTCCTGCTGGTGCTCAACGGCAGCTTCGGGCACGTGCTGTTCCGGATGCGGGTGGTCCCGGTGCAGCCGGGGCGGCTCGGTCTCTGGCGCCCGTTCGTGCGCACGGCGCTGCTCTGCCTCGCCGTCCCCGCCCTCATCTGGGACCGGGACCAGCGCGGCGTGCACGACCGCGCCGCGGGCACGGTGCTCGTCCGGATCTGAGCGTCGGCTCGGCGCCCGGCGGAGCTTCCGTCGGCACCCGGCGAAGCGGGGCGGGAGATTCCGGAGCCGGTCGGACGACCGGCCGCGGGATCAGCGCGGGCGGCCGGCGCGGACCTTGAGCGGGTCGATGCCCTTCGGGATGGGCATGGTCGCCGCGCGGTTGAGCGACGCCAGGCGATTCGACACCGCGGTCACCTCGCTGCGGGTGAGCGCCTTCTTGAACTTCAGCAGCGTGCGCGAGATGCGGTGCAACGGGGTCGAGTCGGGGTCGGGCCCCACGTAGAGGTAGTGCACCGGCACCTCGGGCAGGATGCGCTTCACGTTGGCGCGCTCCTTGTCGAGCATCGGCTGCACGCGCGACTTCGGGCCCTCGGCGATGAGGGCCACGCCGCCCTTGCCCACCGCGCGGTAGACCGCGTCGCGCGACTTGTTCGCGGCGATCGGCATCTCGCTGCCGGTCCAGGTGCGGCGCAGCGAGCTCTTCAGCACGGCGCCCACGGCGCCCGGCTGGCCCTCGATCTGCGCGAACGCGGCCCGCTCGGCGCGTCGGCCGAGCACGATCAGCACGAGCAGCACGCCGCCGAGCACGCCGGCGACGACGTAGAGGATGATGCCGATCACGTTGTCGCGCGACAGCCAGATCGACAGCCCGATCGCGACGCCCACCGGAACCAGGAAGGCGAGCAGCAGCATCCAGGTGATCGCGCTCTCGTAGCGGCGGGTCATCTGGTAGACCTGCCACATCTGCCGCAGGCGGCCGGGTTCCTTCTGCGCAGCGCTGGGTCGTGCCATGGGAATCAGCCTACGATGCTTCGCCGCGGCGGGGCGCCGCGGGGCTCGCGCTCACGACGCCGCCTGGGCGAACCCGAGTTCCTTGTCGGCGAGGTGCCGCAGGTTCTCCGGGATCTCGCGGCCCTGCGCCATCATCGAGCGCGCCCACAGCCGTCCGGCGCGGTACGACGAGCGCACCAGCGGCCCGGAGAGCACGCCGAGGAACCCGATCGCCTCGGCCTCCTCCTTCATCTCGACGAACTCCTCGGGTCGCACCCAGCGGTCCACCGGATGGTGGCGGGCGCTCGGCCGCAGGTACTGGGTGATGGTGACGATGTCGCATCCGGCCTCGTGCAGGTCGCGCAGGGCCTGCGACACCTCGTCGCGGGTCTCACCCATGCCGAGGATGAGGTTCGACTTGGTGATCAGCCCCGCGGCGCGCGCCTGGGTGAGCACGTCGAGCGAGCGCTCGTAGCGGAACGCGGGACGGATGCGCTTGAAGATGCGCGGGACCGTCTCGACGTTGTGCGCGAACACCTCCGGTCGCGACGCGAACACCTCGCCGAGCAGGTCGGGGTTGCCCGAGAAGTCGGTGGCGAGGATCTCGACGCCGGTGCCCGGGTTGGTCTCGTGGATGGCGCGCACCGTCTCGGCGTGCAGCCACGCGCCCTCGTCGGGCAGGTCGTCGCGCGCGACACCCGTCACGGTGGCGTAGCGCAGCCCCATGCGGGTCACCGACTCGGCGACCCGGCGCGGCTCGTCGGTGTCGTAGTCGGCGGGCTTGCCGGTGTCGATCTGGCAGAAGTCGCAGCGGCGGGTGCACTGGCTGCCGCCGATCAGGAACGTCGCCTCGCGGTCCTCCCAGCACTCGTAGATGTTGGGGCAGCCGGCCTCCTGGCACACCGTGTGCAGGTCCTCGGTCTTCACCAGGTTGTGCAGCTCGGTGTACTCCGGGCCCATCTTGGCGCGGGTTTTGATCCACTCCGGCTTGCGCTCGATCGGCGTCTCGGCGTTGCGCACCTCGAGCCGCAGCAGCTTGCGGCCCGACGCGTCGATCTGCTGGGCGCTCACGCGGGCACCCCCTCGGCCGCGACCGCATCCGGGGCGTGCAGCAGGCTCGGAGCGAGATGGGCCGCGAAATGCCGCTCGACGAGGGGCACGACGTCGGTCGGGGTGACCTCGCGGCCGAGCTCGCGGCTGACGCTCGTGACGCCGGCGTCGAACAGCCCGCAGGCGATGATCGACCGGTAGGGCTCGAACGAGTTGGAGCAGTTGAGGGCGAAGCCGTGCATGGTCGTGCCGTCGGCGACGCGCACCCCGATCGCGGCGATCTTGTCGCCGACAGGGCGCTTCTGGTCGACCAGCCAGACGCCGCTGCGGCCGTCGACCCGCACCCCCTCGATGCCGAGGTCGGCGAGCACGGCGATCAGCATCCCCTCGAGTCGTCGCACGTAGGCGACGACGTCGATCGGATCGGCGAGCCGGAGGATCGGGTAGCCCACGAGCTGCCCCGGACCGTGCCAGGTGATCTTGCCGCCGCGATCCACGTCGATGACGGGACTGCCGTCGGTCGGTCGCTCGTGCGGTTCGGTGCGCTTGCCCGCCGTGTACACGGACTCGTGCTCCAGAAGCAGGACGGTATCGGGCGCCCGGCCGCTCGCCACGTCGGCATGCAGGGCACGCTGACGCTCGAGGGCCGTCGAATACGACACGGAGTTGGCGCTTAGCCCCGCGTCGACATAGTCGACCACGCCTCCAGCATAGGCGCGGCCCGGTGTCGGCACCCGCCGAGGGCCGGCCTCCTGTCCTCCCCAGCCCGCGCGGCGAGCGCTCCCACCCGGTCGGTGTGGTGGGGGCCGATCCCGACCTGCGGCCGGCGCAGCCTGGGCCGGATGCTGCCCCCACCCGAGATCGCCGGATACCGCGTGCTGCGCCGCCTGCACCGGGGCGCGCGATCCGAGATCCTGCTCGCCCGAGACCCGGAGGGTGCCGAGCCGGTGGCGCTGAAGGTGTCGGCGCGCGGATCCCGGGTCGACGCCGAGATCGCGGCGCTCCACCGCGCGGCCGGGCAGCACGTGGTGCGGCTGCTCGACGTGCACCTCGAGCGCGACACGGCGGTGCTCGTGCTCGAGCGGCTCGCCTCCGTCGCCGTCGGCGACCTGCTGCGGCGCGACCTCGAAGCGGGGGAGGTCGTGACCCTACTGGCGCCCGTGGCCCGCGAACTGCGGCGGCTGCACGACGGCGGCACCGCCCACGGAGCGCTCGGCGTCGACCACGTGGGGCTGCGCGAGGACGGCACGCCGGTGCTGCTCGGCTTCGGCGCGGCGCGCGGGTTCGCCTCCGGACTGCCCGAGGTCGCGTTGGAGCGGGTCGACGCCGTGGTCGCCGACCGGGAGCGGATGCGGGCGCTCGCCGGCGTGGTGCTCGGCCGCGTCGGCGGCGGACGGGAGGCGGCCGCGCGGCGGTTCGCGGAGCGCCTGGCGAGCGGCACGCACGAAGAGGTGCTCCCGCTGCTGAGCGAGGAGCTGTTCGACCTCGCCGGCCCGCGCCCGGTGCGGAGCGCGGTCGGGGACGAGTCACACGGGGTCGGGGAGGCGCCGACGGCGACTCCAGCGGCTGCAGCGAGCACGGGGCGCGTCGCGGAGACGACGGGGTGGACGGAGGCCGCGGTCGGGCTCACCGTCGACCCGGGCGCGTGGCAGGACCCGGGGGCGCTCATCCCGCGCGGTCGCGTCGGACCGGAGTCCGTCGTGGCGCGCATCGCTGCGTTCGTCGGGCGTCTCGGCGGGCGGGCGGAGTCGGCGAGCGGGGGATCCGCCGACGGCGTCTCCGAGGCGTCGCGCGGCATCCCGGCCGACAGCGTCCCCGCAACGCTCCGCGACCGGCCCGGGCTCGCGGCCCTGCGCGAGCGTTGGCGGGGCTGGACCGCCGGACGCCGGCGGCTCGTGCTCGTGGCCGCCGTCGGCGGAGCGGTTCTGCTGGGCGGGCTGCTGCTCGTGCCCGCCACGCCGGCTGAGACGACCGCTCTGGGCCCTCCCGACGTCTCCTCGTCCGCGACGCCCGCCGTGCCCGCGACGGCCGGCGACGCGGGGCTCGAGCAGGACGACACCGGCTCCCCGGGCTCGGTGGGCGCGGAGGTCGTCGGCGCGGGCGACGCCGTGACCGGAGACGACCCGCTGGCGGCCGCCGCGCTTTTGCTCGCCGCGCGACGCGACTGCATCCGCGACCTGTCCGCGGTCTGCCTCGCCGACGTCGATCAGGTGGGCGAAGCCGCGATGCGCGACGACCTGGCCGTGCTCGAGGCGGCGCGCGCGGGGGAGCCGGTACGGCTCGACGCGCCGCCGGTCGAGCGGCTGGTGCTCACCGAGCGACTGGGCGGCTCGGCGCTGATCCACCTTCCGGAGGGATCATCGCCGTCGTCGGTGCTCCTGCTGGACACCCCGGACGGATGGCGCATCCGCGCCTACCTGGGCGCCCCCGCGATCGGGGACGCCCAGGGCTGAGCGTCGGAGATCAGATGCCGAGCGCGTCGGCGAAGTCGCCGCTCTCGAGCCGGTTCTTGATCGCGGTGAGGAAGCGCGCCGCGTCCGCCCCGTCGATGATCCGGTGGTCGTAGGAGAGCGCCAGGTAGACCGTCGAGCGGATGGCGATCGCGTCGAGACCGTTGTCGGAGACGACGACCGGCTTCTTCGTCACGATGCCCGTGCCGAGGATCGCCGACTGCGGCAGGAACACGATCGGGGTGTCGAACAGCGCACCGCGCGATCCGGTGTTGGTGACCGTGAACGTTCCGCCGGCGAGCTCGTCGGGCGTCAGCTTGTTGCTGCGCGTGCGCTCGGCGAGATCCGAGATCTGGCCGGCGAGCCCGGCGATGTCGAGGTCGCCCGCATCGCGCACCACCGGGGTGAGCAGGCCGCGCTCGGTGTCCACCGCGATCGAGATGTTCTCCTGCTCCGGGTAGACGATGTTGTCGCCGTCGACGGTCGCGTTGATGATCGGGTACGCCTTGAGCGCCTCGGCCGCGGCCAGCACGAAGAACGGCAGGAAGGTGAGCTTCTCGCCGGTCTTGGCCTGGAACGCCGCCTTCACCTCGTTGCGCAGCGCCGCCACACGGGTGACGTCGACCTCCACGACGGTGGTGAGCTGGGCGAGGGTCTGCATCGAGACCACCGCGCGCTCGGCGACCACCTTGCGCAGCCGCGACATCGGCGCGGTGGTGCCGCGCAGCGGCGAGACCTCGAGCTTCGGCGCGGGCGTGACGGCGCCGCCGCCCGCAGGGGCCGAACCGGTCGCCGCGGCCAGCACATCCTGCTTGCGGATGCGTCCGCCGACACCGGAGCCGGTGACGGTCGACAGGTCGATGCCCTTCTCGTTCGCGAGCTTGCGCACGATCGGGGTGACGTAGCCGGAGTGCGCCGTGGTCGCGGCGGCGGCCGGAGCCGCGGTCGGCTGGGGTGCCGGAGCGGCGGCGGGGGCCGGGGCGGGAGCAGCGGCAGGCGCCGGGGCGGGCTCGGGTGCCGGTGCGGGCGCGGGAGCCGGTGCCGGAGCGGGCTCAGGAGCCGGAGCGGGCTCAGGAGCCGGCGCGGGCTCGGGCGCGGGTGCCGGAGCGGGCTCGGGAGCCGGCGCGGGCGCGGCCGGAGCGGGCTCGGGGGCCGGCGCAGGGGCAGGCTCGGGAGCCGGGGCGGCCTCGGCAGGCTGCTCGGCGGCGGGCTCCGTGGGGGCCTCGGCCGCCCCGGAGCCGTCGCCGATCTTCACCAGCGCCGCGCCGACCTCCACCGTCTCGTCCTCGGCCACGAGGATCTCCTCGATGACGCCGGCGACGGGGGACGGGATCTCGGTGTCGACCTTGTCGGTCGAGACCTCGAGCAGCGGCTCGTCGACCTCGACACGGTCACCCACCTTCTTGAGCCAGCGGGTGACGGTGCCTTCCGTGACGCTCTCGCCCAACGCGGGGAGGGTGACGGACTCGCTCATCTCGGGGTGCTCCTTCGAAGCCGGTAGTGGATCAAGCTTAGGCCGGGCGGCCGGATCAGATGGCGTGCAGCGGCTTGCCCGCGATGGCCAGGAAGGCCTCGCCGAGCGCCTCGTTCTGCGTCGGGTGCGCGTGGATGAACGGCGCGATGTCCTCGGGGAACGCGTCCCAGTTGACCGCGAGCTGCGCCTCGCCGATCAGCTCGCCCACGCGGGCGCCGATCATGTGCACGCCGAGCACGGCGCCCTCCTTCTCGCGGACGACCTTGATCGACCCCGAGGTGCCGAGGATGTGGCTCTTGCCGTTGCCGGCGAGGTTGAACTCGTAGCTGGCGACCTTGTCGGCGCCGTACTTCTCGACGGCCTTCGCCTCGGAGAGGCCGATCGAGGCGACCTCGGGGTCGGAGTAGGTGACCTTCGGGATGTTGACGTCCTCGACCACGACCGGGTTGAGCCCCGCGATCTCCTCCGCCACGAAGATGCCGTGCTGGAACCCGCGGTGCGCGAGCTGCAGGCCGGGCACGATGTCGCCGACCGCCCAGACGCCGGGCACGTTGGTGCGCAGACGCTCGTCGGTGAGCACGAAGCCGCGGTCCATCGCGACCCCGACCTCCTCGAAGCCGAGGTTGTGCGTCGCGGGGCCGCGGCCCACGGCGACCAGCAGGATCTCGGCCTCGACGGTCTCGCCGTTCTCGAGCGAGACCACGACGCCCTGGTCGTTCTGGGTGACGCCGGAGAAGCGCACGCCGGTCTTGAACTCGATGCCGCGCTTGCGGTACGCGCGCTCGAACTGCTTGGAGATCGACTCGTCCTCGTTGGCCACGAGGTGCGGCAGCGCCTCGATGATCGTGACCTCGGCGCCGAACGAGCGCCAGACGGAGGCGAACTCGACGCCGATCACGCCGCCGCCGAGCACGGCGACCTTCTTGGGCACGAACTGGAGGGCGAGCGCCTGCTCGGAGGTGAGCACACGGCCGCCGATGTCGAGACCCGGGAGGCTGCGCGAATACGAGCCGGTGGCGAGCACCACGTTCTTGCCGGTGACGGTCGTGTCGCCCACCTGCACCGTGGTCGGCGACGTCAGGCGACCCTCGCCCTCGATGGTGGTGATGCCGCGCGCCTTGATCAGGCCCTGCAGACCCTTCCACTTGGAGGAGACGACCTCCTCGCGGTAGGCCGTCACGGCAGCGATGTCGACGCCGCCGAACTGTGCCTGCACCCCGTACTTCTCCGACTCGCGGGTCACATCCGCGACCTCACCGGCGTGCAGGAGCGCCTTGGTGGGGATGCAGCCGACGTGCAGACACGTGCCGCCGACCTTGCCCTTCTCGATCAGTCCCACGCTCATTCCGAGCTGGGTGGCGCGCAGGGCGGCGGCGTAGCCACCACTCCCGGCTCCGAGGACGACAAGGTCGAAGTTCTGCTCGGTCACCCGGCGACTCCTTCTAAGGTCTTCAGGTTGTCGAGGCCGCGCTCGGGGGTGGCGTGGCGGCCCAGGGAAGCGGGGGGTTCCCCGCCGCACTCGACCCTACTACTCGGAGGCGGACCCGTCCGGCCCCGCGGCGAGGCTCTCGGCGAACGCGATGAGGCTGCGCACGGTGGCTCCCGTGGTGCCCTTGCCGATCGGCCCGAACGGCGATCCGGTGTTGTTCGCGACGCCGGCGATGTCGAGGTGGGCCCACGGGATCTGCGGGGCGTCGGGGGCGTCCCCGCGTCGACCGATGAAGGTCTTGAGGAAGTGCGCGGCGACGATCATCCCACCGGTCGGCTGACCGGGTCGCGCGTTGGCGATGTCGGCGACGTCGCTGTCGAGCACGGCGCGCATCTCGGCCGGCATCGGCATGTGCCACATCTGCTCGCCGGTCCCCGCCGTGGCGTCGACGAGGCGCCGGCACAGGTCCGGGTCTCCGAGTACCGGCGCGACCCGCTCGCCGAGCGCGGCGCGCGCCGCGCCGGTGAGCGTGGCGACGTCGATGATGACGTCGGGCTGCTCGGCGCTGGCGTCGACCAGCCCGTCGGCGAGCACGAGGCGGCCCTCGGCATCCGTGTTCAGCACCTCGACGGTGGAGCCCCCGCGCATGCGCAGGACGTCGTTCGGGCGCATCGCCGATCCGGAGGGCAGGTTCTCGGCGATGCACATCCGCGCGGTCACCTGTACGGGCAGACCGAGCCGGGCGATCGCCACCAGGACGGCGAGCACGGTGACCGAGCCGGTCATGTCGTACTTCATGCCGACCATGCCCGACGGCGGCTTCAGCGACAGGCCGCCGGAGTCGAAGGTGATGCCCTTGCCGACGAGGGAGAGGTGCGCGGTGGCGCCCTCCGGCGCGTAGCGCAGCACGACGAGTCGGGGCGGACGCGTCGACCCGGCGCCGACGCCGAGGATGCCGCCGTAGCCGCCCTCGGCGAGGGCCTCCTCGTCGAGCACCTCGACCTCGATCGGCAGACCCGCGGCGTGATCCACGGCGGCGGCGGCCAGGGTCTCCGGGTAGAGGTCGGACGGCGGCGTGTTCACCAGGTCGCGCACCGCGTGCATGGCCTCGACCACGGCGCGGGCGCGGGTGAGGGCGGCATCCGCGTCGGTGTCGACGTGCACGGTGATGTGGTCGGCGGCGGTCTTGGTGGTGCCGAGCGTGGTGACCCGGTAGCCGGTGTACGAGTAGGCGCCGATGCCGGCCCCCTCGAGCACGGCGCCGATCTCGGCCGGGGTGCTCGCCGGCAGCGCGATCGCGAGGCGGTCGACGCCGGTCAGCTTGCGCGTGGCGCTGCCCGCGGCGGCGCGCAGCGCGTCGGCGTCGGGGTCGGCACCCAGGCCGACGAGCGCGATGCCGGCGGAGCCGCCCGCCACCGGCGGCACGCGGTGCAGCTCCTCGAGCGCCCCGGTCGCGCCGAGAGCGGGCAGCGCGCCCGCGAGGTCCGCGAAGGCGGGGTCGTCGGTCGCCAGCTCCGGCCCGTCAGCGCCCTTGCGGATGCCGAGCAGCAGCACCTCCGCGGTCGTGGTGAGGGGGGATGCGGTGCTCAGTTCGAGCGCGGGAGCGGCCATCGGGCCATCGTATCCGCGGGTCGAGGGGCATCCCGCCGGGCCGGCGGCGGCACCGGCGGCTCGTCGTTCGCTCACGGCGTGACCGCTCGGGCCCCGTGCTCCGTCGGCGGGGATCGAGCGCCGAATAAGCTCGGGACATGCGCGATCCGGGTGGTCTCTACGACCTGGCGACGGGGATCGTCCCGGTGCCGGGCGACCTGCATCTGGTCGCCGGGCTGACCGGGTTCGCCGACGCCGGATCGGCGGTCTCCCGCGTCGGCGACTACCTGCTCGAGACGCTCGACGCGACCGAGGTGGCCACGTTCGACACCGATGCGCTGCTCGACTACCGCGCGCGGCGCCCGACGATGCACTTCGACGAGGACCACCTCTCGGGCTATGAGCCGGCGAAGCTCTCGCTCTACCTGATGAGCGACGAGCTCGGTCAGCCCTTCCTGTTCCTCACCGGGTTCGAGCCCGACTTCCAATGGGAGCGGTTCACCGCCGCCGTCGTGCAGCTGGTGGAGCGCTACGGCGTGAAGGACACCACCTGGGTGCACTCCATCCCGATGCCGACGCCGCACACGCGGCCGATCGGGGTGACGGTGAGCGGCAACCGGCAGGACCTCATCGAGTCGATGTCGGTGTGGCGCCCGCGCACGCAGGTGCCGGCCAACGCGCTGCACCTGCTCGAGTACCGCCTGCAGGAGCTCGGTCACCCGACCGCCGGTTTCGTTCTGCTCATCCCGCACTACCTCGCCGACACGGAGTACCCGCAGGCGGCGGTGACGGCGCTGGAGAGCATCAGTGCGGCGACGGGGCTGATCTTCCCGACCGACCGTCTGCGTGAGGAGAACCGCGAGTTCGTCGCGAAGGTCGACGACCAGGTGAGCGGCAACCAGGAGCTGCAGCGACTCGTCGCGACGCTCGAGGAGCGCCACGACAGCTACATGGAGGACAACCCGCTGCCGTCGCCGCTGGTCGACGAGAGCGGCGAACTGCCGACGGCCGACACCATCGCCGCCGAGCTCGAGCGGTTCCTCTCCCAGCGCCACGACCGCGACGGCGCCTGAGGCCCGTCGACCGAGTCGCGGCCGGGTCCGGGGCGCCGGGCGGGGACGTAGCATTCTGCGGTGACCAGTCCGAGCGCCCGGTGACCGCCGCCCGCTCGCGCGCCCGGATGGCCGCCATGGTCTTCGCCGGGGCCTCGCTGGTGTACCTGATCGGCACGGCGCAGCGCACGTCGTTCGGGGTCGCCGCCGTCGACGCCACGGCGCGCTTCGACGCCAGCGCCGCCGGAACCTCGTCGGTCGTGGTCGTGCAGGTCGCCGTGTACGCGGCGCTGCAGATCCCGGTGGGGGTGCTGGCGGACCGCTGGGGTCCCCGACCGCTGCTCATCTCGGGCGCGGCGCTCGTCGCGATCGGGCAGGCGCTGCTCGCCATCGCGCCGGACCTCTGGGTCGCGCTCCTGGCGCGCTTCATCGTCGGCGCCGGCGACGCGGGCACGTTTGTCTCGGTGATCCGGCTGCTGCCCGCCTGGTTCGGCCCGCGGCTCATCCCGCAGCTGTCGCAGTGGGTGGGCGTGGCCGGGCAGTTCGGCCAGGTGGTCTCGATCGTCCCGTTCGCCTTCCTGCTGCATGCCGTCGGATGGCGGCCCGCGTTCCTGATCGCCGGCGGCGCCTCGCTGCTCGCCGTCGCGATCGCCGTCGCGACGATCCGACGCGGGGTCGACCCGCCGTCGACGGGACCGATCCCGGTCGAGGGGATGGGGCGTCGCGTGCTGCGCGCGGTGCGGCGGCCGGGTACCCAGCTCGGCTTCTGGGCGCACCTGGCCGCGGGGGCGTTCCCGCTCGTGCTCGCCCTGCTCTGGGGCTACCCGTTCCTGACCGTCGCCCTGCGGCTGCCGCTCGAGGTGGCCGCCGGGCTGATGACGCTGCTCATCCTCGGCGCGGTCGTCGTCGGGCCCGTGATCGGGCTGCTCGTGGCGCGATTCCCGTTCCGCCGCAGCAGCCTGGTGCTCGGCGTGGTCGCGCTCGCGTTCGGGATGTGGTCGATGCTCCTGCTCTGGCCGGGCGGACCGCCGCTACCTGTCGTGGCGGTCGCACTGTTCTGCGTCGGGATCGGCGGCCCCGGCTCGCTGATCGGGTTCGACCTGGCCCGCAGCTTCAACCCGTCGCACGCCTACGGCGCCGCCTCGGGGATCGTGAACGTCGGCGCATTCCTCGGGGGATTCGTGGCGATGTTCCTCATCGGGCTCACCCTCGACCTGGCGGATGCCGTGCGGGTCGCGGGCGGCGAGCCGAGCGCGCTCTACTCGCTCGAGGCGTTCCGCATCGCTTTCCTGCCCGCGTACGCGATCGCCGCGATCGGGGTGGGCGGATTGCTGCACTCCCGCGCGCGCGTGCGTCGGCGCATGTTCGAGGAGGAGGGCATCCGGATCGCCCCGCTGTGGGTCGCGCTGTTCCGTCGGCGCCGGGGGACGGCGCCGCGCCGCTCCGACGCCTGATCGCGATCGGCCCGCGACGGTCGCCGCGGGGATGAACCCGGGTGGTGGTGTCCGCTCAGGGCGGACGTGTCGGGGAAGTCTCACCGACTGTGCGACAATGGGTGTTCGAGACCCGGTCGGGTCCCTGAGAACGTCGGCATCGCGACAGCGTGTGCGCGGCGGGGGACTTGACAAGGGTCTTACGAATGCCCGGAAACGTCGAGATTAGGGGAGCGGATGCCCAGCAAGGCTGCGTCCAAGGCCACCGACGAGAAGAAGAGCGCCGCGACGACGACGTCGACGACGCGCGCCCGCGGGGCGAAGTCCGCCGAGCCGAAGACCTCGGCGCGCACGACGAAGGCCGCCGCGAAGTCCAGCACGACGAAGTCGACCGCGAAGGCGCCGGCCGCGTCGACGAAGGCGAAGTCGGCCCCGGCCGCGAAGACGGCGGCGGCGAAGAAGTCGACCGCCGCCGCGTCCACGAAGACCGCGACGAAGCCGGCCGCGAAGTCGGCGACCAAGGGCGCGGCCGCGTCGAAGGTCGCGACCGAGACCAAGAAGACCGCGACCAAGAGCGCGGGCCCGGCGAAGAAGAAGCGCGGCGCGAAGAACTCGGACGACGAGGACGAGGAGATCGACGACGAGGACGCCGACGACGCGGATGACGCGACCGACGACTCGGACTCGGACGACTCGGACTCGGACGACGACGCGAAGGCGTCGGACTCCGACGACGACGAGGACGACGAGGGGGAGTCGGACGGCGCTCGCACCGAGCCGCTGCCGACCGGCGCCCTGCGCCTGACGTCGAAGGATGACGAGGACGAGGTCCCCGTCTACTCGACGACCATCACCGGCGCCACGGCCGACCCGGTCAAGGACTACCTGAAGCAGATCGGAAAGGTCGCCCTCCTCAACGCGGAGCAGGAGGTCGAGCTCGCCATGCGCATCGAGGCCGGCCTGTTCGCCGAGGAGAAGCTCGGCGGCATGACCGACCAGGAGAAGCGCACCCAGCTGGGTCGCGAACTCGCCTGGGTCGCCCGGGACGGCCAGCGCGCGAAGAGCCACCTGCTCGGCGCGAACCTGCGCCTCGTGGTGTCGCTCGCCAAGCGCTACACCGGCCGCGGCATGCAGTTCCTCGACCTCATCCAGGAGGGGAACCTCGGCCTCATCCGTGCGGTCGAGAAGTTCGACTACACCAAGGGCTTCAAGTTCTCGACCTACGCGACGTGGTGGATCCGTCAGGCGATCACCCGCGCCATGGCCGACCAGGCGCGCACCATCCGCATCCCGGTGCACATGGTCGAGGTCATCAACAAGCTCGCCCGCGTGCAGCGCCAGATGCTGCAGGACCTGGGCCGCGAGCCCACGCCGGAGGAGCTGGCCCGCGAGCTGGACATGACGCCCGAGAAGGTCGTCGAGGTGCAGAAGTACGGCCGCGAGCCGATCTCGCTGCACACCCCGCTCGGCGAGGACGGCGACAGCGAGTTCGGCGACCTGATCGAGGACACCGAGGCGGTCGTGCCGGCGGATGCCGTGGGCTTCACGATGCTGCAGAAGCAGCTGGAGAGCCTGCTCGACTCGCTCTCCGAGCGCGAGGCCGGCGTCATCCGCATGCGCTTCGGCCTCGGCGACGGGATGCCGAAGACCCTCGACCAGATCGGCGACACGTTCGGCGTGACGCGCGAGCGTATCCGTCAGATCGAGTCGAAGACGATGGCGAAGCTGCGCCACCCGTCGCGCTCGCAGTCGCTGCGCGACTACCTCGAGTAGGAACGTGCGCACGGCGCTCGCCGTGATCGCCGGGCGGCTGGCCCGGGTCGCGTCACGGCTGCGGGGCGGCGGGTCGGCCATCCCCGGCTGGATCGCGCTCCGGGTGCAGCCGCACTTCTTGCAGCGCGCCGTCGCGGGGCTCCCGCTCGGCGTGGTGTTCGTCTCCGGCTCGAACGGCAAGTCGACCACCACCCAGATGCTCGTCGCGGTGCTGCGCGCCCACGGCGTGCGGGTGTTCACCAACCCCTCGGGCGCCAACCTGCCGCAGGGCATCGCGTCGGCGGTGATCGCGCGGGTCGGACTCGACGGCCGTCTCGACCGGGCCCGAGTCGACGGCGGCGCCCCCGAGATCGCCGTGCTCGAGGTCGACGAGGCGTACGGGCCACGGCTCGCCGACGCGCTCACCCCGCACTCCGTGCTGCTCATCAACCTGCAGGTCGACCAGCTGAACCGTTTCCACGAGCCGGATCGGGTGCTGCGGATGCTGGAGTCGTTCGCCCACCGCGCGAGCCGTCACCTGATCGTGAACGCCGACGACCGAAACCTGGTCGACGTGGCGACACGGCATCCGGGAGGGGTCGCGGTCTCGGCGTTCGCCGCCGACCCCGCGCTGCTCGCCACCAACGCGTGGCTCGCCCGCGGCGACAACCCGGCCCGCGCGGCGGAGACTGCGGCGGAAGGGATCGCCCCGGCGACCGTGCTCACCGCGTGGACCGGACGGGACGCGACCGTCTCGGTCGACGGCTCCCCGGTGCCGTTGCGCCTGCCCGCGCGCGGACTGCACTACGCGGTGGATGCGGCGGCGGCGGTCGCGACGGCTCGCGCGCTGCTGGGTGCCCGGTTCGATCCGGCCGCGGCGGCATCCGGGCTGGGCGGCATGCAGCCGGTCTACGGCCGCGGCGAGACGCTGCGGCACGGCGACGAGGACATCGAGGTCCTCATGATGAAGAATCCGCCGAGCCTGCAGGTGAACCTCGACGCGCTCGAGGCGACCCCCGAGCAGCTGCTCGTCGCCGTCGACGAGGGCACGCCCGACCCGTCGTGGATCTACGCCAGCGACCTGTCGAAGCTCGGCCACGTCGACGTGCTCACCGGCACCAAGTGCTGGCAGTTCGCCACGCGGTTCGACTACGGCGACATCGAGGTGGGCGAGATCATCCCCGAGCTGGGGCCGGCCCTCGACCGGTTCCTGGCGCTGCCGCGGCCGGCATCCGGCGTGAAGACGATGCTCGTCAACTACGAGCAGATGATGCTGATCCGCAAGCGCCTCGGCTACCTCGACCTGGAGGGCGCCGGATGACGGCCATCACCGTGCTGCACCTCTACCCGCGAGAGCTCGGCATCAACGGCGACGTCGGCAACGTGCTCGCCCTGCGCCGTCGCGCCGAGTGGTGCGGCGCCGAGGTGCGGGTGGTCGACCATGCGCCCGGCGACGCCCTGCCCGAGACGGTGCACCTCGTGCACATCGGCAGCGGGCCGCTCGCGGCGCAGCGCGAGGTGCTGCCCGACGTGCGCCGCATCGCGCCGCGCCTGCGTGAGTGGGCCGCCGGCGGGGTGCCGGTGCTGGCGATCGCCGCCGGCTGGCAGCTGCTCGGCACCTCGCTCGACGGCGACGAGATGGCCGGGGTGCTCCCCACGCGCGCGACGCTGGGCGAACGCGTCGTCGGCGAGGTCGCGGGGGAGTCCGCGCTCGGCGAGGTCGCCGGATTCGTCAACCACGCGGCGACCACCGTTCTCGACGCGGGCGAGTCGCTGGTGCGGTTCTCCGGCGGATCGACCGAGGGCGTCGTCGTCGGCGACGCGATCGGCACGAACCTGCACGGCCCGTTCCTGCCGATGAACCCGGGATGGGCGGATCGACTCCTCAAGGCCGCCGCGACCCGCGCCGGAGCGGTTCTCGGCACCCCCGACGAGCGGATCGCGCGTGCGGACGACCACGCCCGGCGCGCCCGCGACGCCATCCGTCACCGCCTCGGACGCTGACCCGTGGACACACTGATCGCGGCTCTGCCGACCCTGCTGATGATGGCCTTCCTCGCGGTGATCGCGATCGCGGTCGTCATCCGCGTCGTGCTCGCGCTCGTCCGGCGCCGATCCGGCGGGGTGCGCGCCGCGCTCAGCCCGCTCGCCGGCGCGGGGGCGGCGCAGTCGAGCGCCTACGGCTGGCGTCCCACGGAGGGGATGACGGTCGCCGAGCCGCCCGACGAGGGGCCGCTGTCGGGCGAGCCGGTCGACCCGGCCCAGGGCCCCGCGGGTCAGTCGCGATAGTCGACGGGGATGCGGCGCGCGCCGCGCGAGGCGACGATCTCGTCGCCGATCGTGCCCGCCCAGTCGGCCCAGCGTTCGGGCGACGGTCCGGCGCCGCCGAACACCACCGCCGTCGCGCCCGGCGCCCCCGACGACGCGATGCGCATCGTGTCGACGCCGACGTCGAGCACCCGCGCCTCAGCGCCCTCGAGCAGCACGTGCGCGCCCTCGGGCGCGGGCGGCACCCCGTCGGCGGCGCCGACGTCGAGCACGGCGACGCCGTCGGCGGTCGCGATCACGTCCGCCTCGAGCGAGAGCACGGGCAGAAGCCCGAGCCCGCGGCCGTCGACGTCGTCGAACGGCGAGATGCCGTAGGCGGCGATGCCGAACCGCACCGCGTCGAACCGGGCCTCGGGCTCGCGGATGCCGGCCGACGACGCGGCGAGGTGGCGCAGCGGCGGGTCGACGCCGAGCCCGCGCGCCACCTCGATCGCGTCCCGGAACTCGGCGAGCGCGGCGGCGTCGGCCTCCGCGCCTGCGTCGGCGAGGTGCGACCACAGGCCCTCGACGGCGAGCAGTCCTGCCGCCTGGGCGTCGCGGGCGGCGCTGACCAGCAGCGGCCACTCCTCTCGGCTCGCGCCGTTGCGGTGCAGTCCGGTGTCGATCTTGAGGTGCACGCGGGCGACCGCGCTCCCGCGGTCGGCGGCGGCGATCACGCGGTCGAGTTCGCGTCGCGACGACACGCCCAGGTCGATGCCGGCGGCGATCGCGGCGGCGAAGTCGGTGTGCTCCCCGTGCAGCCAGGCGAACAGGCGCACGTCGAACCCGGCCTCGCGCAGGCGCAGGGCCGCGGGCACCTCGAGCACCGCGAGGGCGGGCGCGCCCTCCTCGACGGCCGCGCGGGCCAGGGGCAGCATCCCGTGCCCGTAGGCGTCGGCCTTGACCGCGACCCAGCACTGCGCGGGGGCGGCGATCTCGGCGAGGGCGCGGATGTTGTGCCGCCACGCGGCGAGGTCGACGACGAGACGGGCGCTCACGACGCCACCTCCCGCACGATGCGCGGGCCGAGGGCGGCGGTGAGCAGCAGCGGATGACGACCGGTCACCCGCGCCCACTGCGTCAGTGCGGGTTCTCCCCGTGCCGGGTCACCGAACAGCACCGCCCGGTCGCCCGGTTCCGGCTGGGCGTCGGCGCAGTCGACGACGAACTGGTCCATCGCGATGCGGCCGACGATCCGTCGCGTCTCGCCGGCGAGCAGAACCGGTGCGAGGTTGGATGCGGGACGCGGGATGCCGTCGGCATAGCCGAGGGCGACGAGCGCCAGCGTCGAGTCGACCTCGGCGCGCCAGGAGTAGCCGTACGAGACGCCCTCGCCGGCGGCGACCCGCTTCACCGCGACGACCTCGCCGCTCACCGCGAGCACGGGGCGACCGTCGTCGACGCCGTAGCCGCGCGGGTCGATCGGGTCGTCGGTGCGGCCCACGAGCAGATCGGGGAAGCCGATCGTGCGAGCCAGGTCGGCATCCGTCTCACCGGTCACGCGTACCCGGTCGATGCCCACCGCGCGCGCCACGGGGAGCACGACGGCGAGCAGGTGTCCGTAGGCGTCGGCGCGCGCGTCGAACCGGAACTCCGGATCGGCGGCGAGTTCGCCGCGCAGATTCTCTTCGAGCGCCTCGAGATCGACGAGGGCGCGTCGTCGCACCCCGGTCACGCCGGGGCGGCCCTCAGTCGACGGGCTCGAGCAGACGGCTCGACTCGTCGTGCCAGGCGAGCGCGATGGGCTGCAGCTTGTCCTTGAACTCCGACGCGTGGTGCGCGCAGAAGAGCAGCTCGCCGCTCTCCAGGGTCACCCGCACGTAGGCCTGCGCGCCGCACGAGTCGCAGCGGTCGAACGCCGTGAGGGTGGGAACGACGTCGAGCTCGTCCAGACCGGTGTCGGTGTCGATCGGCGCCATGGCTTCCTCCTCGGGTCGGTTCTCCGCGTATCGGACTGGTGTCCATCCAAGCACGCAGCTGTGTCGGAGATGTGTCGTGGGCGTTGCGTTTCGCTCACGGCGCACCGCTCCACGGGTCGGGCGTGTCACAGTCGTCCGCCGCGCGGGATGTCGTGCCGGGCCGCGACGGGGGCGGCGATTAGTCTGGACGACGGTCCGCGCGACGACGGCCCTCGGGCCCGCCCGATCGGGTCGGCGGGGCTCGGTCCGCGCGGTGCCGCAGCACCCCGACACCCCGACTCGAAGGAGCCCCCGCCCGTGGCGAGCGCCGACTACTCCGCCCGTCATCTCTCGGTGCTCGAGGGGCTCGAGGCGGTGCGCAAGCGCCCGGGCATGTACATCGGCTCGACCGACTCGCGCGGGCTCATGCACTGCCTGTGGGAGATCATCGACAACTCGGTCGACGAGGCGCTCGCCGGGTTCGGATCCGAGATCGACGTGGTGCTTCATCCCGACTCCAGCGTCGAGGTGCGCGACCGCGCACGCGGCATCCCGGTCGACGTCGAGCCGCGCACCGGGCTGACCGGCGTCGAGGTGGTCTTCACCAAGCTGCACGCCGGCGGCAAGTTCGGCACCGGGTCGTACACCTCGTCGGGCGGCCTGCACGGTGTGGGCGCCTCGGTGGTCAACGCGCTGTCGGAGCGGCTCGACGTCGAGGTCGACCGCGACGGCGCCACCTGGGCGATGTCGTTCCGCCGCGGCGAGCCGGGCGTGTTCGCCGACGGCGCCGACGGCCCGAGCCCCGAGTCGGCGTTCACCCCGTTCGTCTCGGGCAGCGAGCTGCGCAAGGTCGGCAAGGTGGCGAAGGGCGTCACCGGCACCCGCATCCGGTACTGGGCCGACCGGCAGATCTTCACCAAGGGCGCCGGCTTCCAGCAGGAGGAGCTGGTCGGCCGCGCGCGGCAGACGGCGTTCCTGGTGCCCGGACTCTCGCTGCGCATCGCCGACCATCGCGGCGAGCAGCCGACGACCGAGGAGTTCCGCTTCGACGGCGGCATCGCCGAGTTCGTCGAGTTCCTGGCGACGGATGCCGCCCTCACCGACACCTGGCGCATCCAGGGCACGGGGGAGTACCGCGAGACGGTGCCCGTGCTGCAGGAGGACGGCCACATGGTGCCGACCGAGCTGGAGCGCGAGTGCGAGGTCGACATCGCGCTGCGCTGGGGTACCGGCTACGACACGGTGTTCCGCTCGTTCGTGAACATCATCGCGACGCCGAAGGGCGGCTCGCACCAGTCGGGCTTCGAACAGGGGCTGATGAAGTTCTTCCGCGCCGAGGTGGAGAAGAACGCCCGCCGCCTCAAGGTCGGCGCGAACGAGAAGCTGGAGAAGGACGACATCCTGGCCGGCCTCACGGCGGTGCTCACGGTGCGCCTGCCGGAGCCGCAGTTCGAGGGGCAGACGAAGGAGGTGCTCGGCACCCCGGCGGTGCGCAGCATCGTCGCGAACACGGTGGCGCGCGCCTTCGCCGAGCGGTTCGGCTCGTCGAAGCGCGACGACAAGGCGCAGTCGGCGCTGCTGCTCGACAAGGTCGTCTCCGAGATGAAGTCGCGCATCTCGGCGCGCGCCCACAAGGAGACCCAGCGCCGCAAGAACGCGCTGGAGAACAGCTCGCTGCCGGCGAAGCTGGTCGACTGCCGCAGCACCGACGTCGCCGACACCGAGCTGTTCATCGTGGAGGGCGACTCCGCGCTCGGCACGGCCAAGCTCGGCCGCGACTCGGAGTTCCAGGCGCTGCTGCCGATCCGCGGCAAGATCCTCAACGTGCAGAAGGCGTCGGTCTCCGACATGCTCGGCAACGCGGAGTGCGCGTCGATCATCCAGGTGATCGGGGCCGGATCGGGCCGCACCTTCGACCTCGAGGCGGCCCGCTACGGCAAGGTCATCATCATGGCCGACGCGGATGTCGACGGCGCCCACATCCGCACCCTGCTGCTCACCCTGTTCTTCCGCTACATGCGGCCGATGATCGAGGAGGGGCGGGTCTTCGCCGCCGTGCCCCCGCTGCACCGGGTCGTCGTGATGAACCCGGGCTCGAAGCCGAACGACATCGTCTACACCTACTCCGAGGCCGAGCTGCAGAAGGTGCTCAGCGCCCTGAAGAAGCAGGGCAAGCGGTATCAGGACCCCATCCAGCGCTACAAGGGCCTCGGCGAGATGGATGCCGACCAGCTCGCGGAGACGACGATGAGCCGCGCGGGGCGCACCCTGCGTCGCGTGCAGGTCGGCGACGCCGAGGCGGCCTCCCGGATTTTCGAGCTGCTCATGGGCAACGAGGTCGCCCCCCGCAAGGAGTTCATCATCGCCGGGCAGGGCCTCGACCGCGAGCGCATCGACGTCTGAACCCAGTCGCGATGACGGTCTGAGGCGCAGACGCTTTCAGGCAATAGTGCTAGGCGTCGGCAGCGGCCACCTTGTCGATCGCTGCCATCGAGATTGCCACGATCTCCTCGTCGAGCGCGCCGTCGCGTTCGCGTGGGAACATCAGCCAGACGGCGGACTCGTTGACGCTAGCGAGCACGAAGGTCGTTTGATAAAGCGGTACCCAGGTCTCGCCGTAGGACAAGTCGGCCACGAACGCCCCGTCAATCGCGAGGTCGCTCGGGTGCCATTCGATGACCAGGGGTTGGCCATTGAAGACGGTTTCGCTCGCGGTTCCGAAGCAGTCCGAAATCTGCTCGCGGAGCTGGTCACCGCGCGCAGCGTCCTCGGGAAGTACTTGCAGGTAGAAGTGAGCGTTTCTCCGCTCATACGTTGCGTTCACACTGGGGCCCCCGGCGGGTCCAGCGACGGCATCGACACAGGGATCGTCGGTCGGAACATCCGAGGACACGTCCGAAACCGAGTCGTCCGCGGAACCATCGGACTCCGCCAACTGCGTGCGAACCCACCCGCCACTTGGTACTTCCGCGACGTCAAGAACCCAGTCCGCGGACCCCGGATGTGCAGGTGCGGGCGACTCCGCCCCGCAGCCGACGAGAATCGCGACCGTGGCAGTTGCAGCGGCCATCCGGATCTGACGAATTGTCGTAAACATGCCGTCATGTTATGTGTGCACGCTCATGGGAACTGGGAACCATCCACAATCCCGCATCGGGCCGAGCCCTCCGAGGCCGCGGATCGGCGATCGGCCCGTTCCACGGGTCGGCGGCGAGTGGGATGCTGGCGGGATGACCGCGGCCCCCGATCCGCAGCGCGCCCGCACCCGCGGCGCGACGCTGGCCGGGCTGCGTGACGGGGCGATGGTGATCGTCGCCTACATCCCGTTCGGTCTCGCGCTCGGCGCCGCGATGGCGTCGACGTCGGTCGCCCCCTGGCTCTCGATCGCGTCGTCGCCGATCATCTTCGCCGGAGCCTCGCAGCTCGTCGCCGTGCAGCTGCTCGACGCACTCGCCCCTCTCGCGCTCGTCGTCATCACCGTCGCGGTCGTGAACGCCCGCCACCTGCTCTACTCGGCGTCGCTCGCGTCGCACTGGGCGGACTGGCCGCGCGGACTGCGGCTGTTCGGCGCGTTCTTCCTCGCCGACCCGGTCTACGCGATGGCGATCGCCCGCTACGAGGGTCCCGGCGGTGGTGGTGCGCGCGAGGAGCGGATCGCCTACTACTTCGGCGTCTCGGCGGCGTGCCTCGTCGGCTGGACCGGTCTGACCGCGGCGGGGATCCTCGCGGGCGGGTTCATCCCCGACTGGGTGCCGCTCGAGCTCGCGGTGCCGCTCACCTTCCTCATCCTGCTGCTGCCGCTCATCAAGAACTCCGCCGGCTGGGTCGCGGCCGGCGTCGGTGGGGTGGCCGCGCTGATCGCGCAGCCGCTCCCGCTCGGCACCGACATCCTGGTCGGCGCGGCGGCGGGTCTGGTCGCGGGAGGTTTCGTGCTCGCGCGCACCCAGCCCGCCGAGCCCGCGGATGCCTCCGCGGCGGCCGACGAGGCGGCGCCCGAGATCGCCGAGGTCGAGGCCGCCGTCGACGACGCGATCGAGGCGACGGATGCCGCCGAGCCGGGGGAGGGGGCGTCATGATCGCGGTGCTCGCCATCGTGCTCGGCGGCGTCGTCACCTACGTCGAGCGCGTGCTGTTCCTGATCGGCGGCCGCCTGCGTCCGCCGAAGGCGGCCGAGCGGTTCCTGCCGCTCGTCGGCCCCGCCGTGCTCGGCGCGATCACGCTGCCCGGCATCGTCGCCCCGCGCGACGAGATCTCACTCGCGGAGACGCTGCCGGCGCTCGCCGCCGCCGTCGTGAGCTGGGCGCTCTACCGGCTCACCAAGCAGGCGATCATCGGGCTCCTGGGTGGCCTCATCGTGTGGTGGACGATCCTGGCGATCCTCGCCGCCCTCGGCCTGCGCGACTGACCGCGCGGGCGGGCCGCGGATCGAACGCGGGAACCGACCGAACCGGCGGGTGACTACAGCGCGCGACCGATCGCGCCGATGACGCCGTCGAGCGGCGAGCCGGAGGCGTCGCGTTTGGCCCCCGCATCCGGCAGCGTGCGCAGCGAGCCGTCGGTGCCATTCGCCAACGCGGGCGCCGGGCCGGCCCAGGCGACCGCGAGGGCGTTCTCGCCCTTGAGGAAGCCGTGCGCCCGCACGCCGCCCGTCGCGCGCCCCTTGCCGGGGAACTCGGCGAACAGCGACACCTTCGCGCGCCCCGGATCGCTGCCGGCGAGGGTCGCCGCCGGTTCCGAAACGGTGGCGACGACGATCCCGTCCCCGTCGGCCGCGCTCGGGTCGACGGCGCCGAAGAACAGCACGCGCGCGTCCTTCCCGACGTTGATGCCCGCCATCCCGCCGGCGCCGACGCCCTGGGGGCGCACGGCCGACGCGGCGAAGTGCAGCAGCTGGGCGTCCGTCGTGACGAACACCAGCTCGTCGGAATCGGGCCCCTGGGCGACGCCGACGACCTCGTCCTTCGGCTTGAGGGCGATGACTTCGAAGTCGGGGCGGTTCGGCCAGGCTCCCGGGGCGACGCGCTTGACGACGCCGGATGCCGTGCCGAGGGCGATCGGGTGGTCGCTGGTGAGCGACACGAGCCCGAGCACCCGCTCCTTCTTGTCGACGAGGCCGAGGTAGTCGGCGATCTTCGACCCCGCCGCGAGCTGCACCGAGTTCGGCGGCACCGACGGGAGGTCGATCGGGGTGAGCCGGATGAGGCGGCCCTTCGAGGTGATCGCGCCGAGCTCCCCGCGCACCGTCGACTCGACGGTCGAGCGGATGGCGTCGTGCCGCGTGCGGCGCCCGCCACGGGCGATCTCGGCGCCGGCCTCGGGCAGGTCGACCCGCACGGCGCGCCCCGTCGCCGAGAGCACGACGAGGGTGGGGCCGTCGGCGATCTCGAGCACCGGCCCGGTCGCGGACGCCTTGCGCCCGCCGGATGTCGACGCGACGCCGGGTGCGGCCTCGGTGAGCAGGGTGCGACGCGGGGTGCCGAATCTCTCGGCCACGTCGTCGAGCTCCTCGCCGACGCGGGCGCGGATGAGGGCGTCGTCGCCGAGCAGCCGCTCCAGCTCGGCGATCTCCTTCTCGAGCTTGTCGCGCTCGGCCTCGAGCTCGATGCGCGAGAACTTGGTGAGGCGGCGCAGCTGCAGCTCGAGGATGTACTCGGCCTGCACCTCGGTGAGGTCGAACACGTCGATCAGACGCGTGCGCGCCTGGACCGCGTCGTCGCTCGACCGCACCACCTGGA
This sequence comes from Pseudolysinimonas sp., assembly GCA_041984585.1. Lineage (GTDB taxonomy): Bacteria > Actinomycetota > Actinomycetes > Actinomycetales > Microbacteriaceae > Pseudolysinimonas_A. The sequence goes on from JBHIXX010000001.1 coordinate 52,772, forward strand.
TGACCTCGTCGATGTCGAGGATCGCGATCAGCAGCCCCTGCACCAGGTGCAGACGCTCCTGCCGCCGGGCGAGGCGGTAGCGGGATCGGCGGGTGACGACCTGGATGCGGTGGTCGAGGTAGACCCGCAGCATCTCCTTGAGCCCCAGCGTCTGCGGCTGTCCGTCGACGAGGGCGACGTTGTTGATGCCGAACCCGTCCTCGAGGGGCGTGAGCCGATACAGCTGCTCGAGCACGCCCTCGGGGCTGAACCCGGTCTTCACGCCGATCACGAGCCGCAGCCCGTTCTTGCGGTCGGTGAGGTCGGTGACGTCGGAGATGCCGGTGATCTTCTTCGCCTGCACCCCGTCCTTGATCTTCTCGATCACCTTCTCGGGGCCGACCGCGTAGGGCAGCTCGGTGACGACCAGGCCCGTCTTGCGCGGCGTGATCTGCTCGACGCTCACCTTGGCGCGGGTCTTGAACGTGCCTCGACCGGTGGCGTAGGCATCCCGGATGCCGGACAGGCCCACGATCGTGCCGCCCGACGGCAGGTCGGGGCCGGGCACGTACTCCATCAGCTGCTCGAGGGTGGCATCCGGGTTCTCCAGCAGCAGGCGCGCCGCCCCGACCACCTCGACCAGGTTGTGCGGGGCCATGTTGGTGGCCATGCCGACCGCGATGCCGCTCGCGCCGTTCACCAGCAGGTTGGGGAATGCCGCCGGCAGCACCTCGGGCTGGGTGAGCTGGTTGTCGTAGTTGGGGATGAAGTCGACGACGTCCTCGTCGAGCCCCTCGGTCATCGCCATCGCGGCGGCCTGCAGGCGCGCCTCGGTGTAGCGGGCGGCTGCCGGACCGTCGTCGAGCGACCCGAAGTTGCCGTGGCCGTCGACCAACGGCACGCGCATCGTGAAGTCCTGGGCGAGACGCACCAGGGCGTCGTAGATCGCCGAGTCTCCGTGCGGATGCAGCTTGCCCATCACGTCGCCCACGACGCGCGAGCTCTTCACGTGGCCGCGGTCGGGCCGCAGCCCCATGTCGGCCATCTGGTACAGGATGCGTCGCTGCACCGGCTTGAGGCCGTCGCGGGCGTCGGGGAGGGCCCGCGAGTAGATGACCGAGTAGGCGTATTCGAGGAACGAGCCCTGCATCTCCTCGGCGACGTCGACATCCTGGATGCGCTCGCCGGGCGCGGTGGACGACGTCCCGGAGGCCGGGGGCGGAGGAGGGGGAGTCATAAGATCGACGCCATGGTACCGGCGGCCTCCCTGCCGCCCGCGGCGGCGCACCGGTTCTCGCTGACCGATGTGCTGCCGGGTGCCCTCGCCGCCCTGCGCGGGGAGGGCGGCAGGCTCGCGCTGCCGCCGGTGCGGCACGCGGTGGTCGTACTGGTCGACGGACTCGGGGCCGCGCAGCTGCGGGAGCGCGCCGGTCACGCGCGTCGCCTGCTCGGCGCGGCGTCCTCGACCTCGTCGATCTCATCCGGCTTCCCGACCACGACCGTCGCGGCGATCACGAGCCTCACGACGGGGGAGTCGCCGGGGCGTCACGGGATGGTCGGATACCGCGCACTCGACCCTCAGCGCGGCGGCGTGGTGGAGCACCTCTCCGGCTGGCCGCGCGACCTCGACCCGGCGACCTGGCAGCGGCGTCCCACCCTGTTCGAGCTCTCGCCCGACGTGCGCTCCGTCGCCGTCGGCCCCGCGCCGTACGCGCGGTCGGAGTTCAGCGCCGCCGTGCTGCGCGGCGCCGAGTACCTGGGCGCCGACGGGCTCGAGGCGCGCGCGGCACTCGTGCGCGAGGTCGTGCACGGGAGCGACCGCTCGCTGACCTACCTCTACGTCGCCGAGCTCGACGTCGCGGGCCACCGGCACGGCTGGCAGTCCGATCCGTGGATCGCCGCGCTCGAGGAGCTCGACGGGGTGCTCGGCCCGCTTGCGGCGGCGCTGCCGCGCGACGCCGGGATGCTGCTGACGGCCGACCACGGGATGGTCGACGTCGCGGCGGACGACCACGTCGTCCCGTCGCCCGATCTGCTGGAGGGGGTGCTGCACGTCGCGGGGGAGCCGCGCGGGCTGCAGCTGCACCTCGCGCCGGGTGTCGCGGCCGACGACGTCGCCGGCCGCTGGCGCGCCGTGGAGGGCACGCGGGCCTGGGTCGCCACCCGCGACGAGGCGATCGCGGCCGGCTGGTTCGGCGAGGTCGACCCGGAGGTGCGTCCCCGGATCGGCGACGTGCTGGTCGTCGCGCGCCGTGCGGTCGCCTACTACGTCGATCCGGACGACCGCGGACGCCGCATGGTGGGGCAGCACGGCGCCCTCACGCCGGCGGAAGCGTCCGTGCCGCTGCTGCGCTTCGGCGCGTTCGGCTGAAGGGTCCGACGCGGTCGACGCCGCCGGACCGGCAGGATGGGACCGTGCAGCCCCTCGTCCCGCTCTCCGGTTCGGCCGAGTTCGACCGACTGCGCGAGTTCCTGCTCGCCGAGCGCTCGGTGCGCAACGAGGTGCGCGACGCGCTGTTCGCGCTGACCGAGCAGATCAACGTCTCCGACCGGGGATCGCGCTTCGTGGTGGGCGGAACGGTCGAGTGGATCGTCGCCGCCGCCTGCTACGCGGCCGGGGTGGTGGCGCTGCCGGAGGGGCACAACGCCGACGGATTCGACCTGGCCGGGGTGCACGCGGCGATCGCCGGGCTGTTCTCGGTGAAGTCGTCGCTGTCCAACGCGAGCGAGTTCCGCATCACCAACGGGCTGAACGGCGCCGGCAAGGGGTTCGTCGAGCCGACCATCTTCGTGCACACCCGCCTCGGCGGCCTGGTCTTCGCCGACCCGGCGCAGCACGCCGACCTCGCGGCCGCGGCGGTGCCCAAGGCCGACGGGGTGGTGCTGCCGGTGCGGGCGATCGCGGCGCACGCGGCCGTGCATCCGGAGTGCGTGATCGAGATGGAGGTGCCGCTCAACCAGGGGCGCGGCAGCTACGACCCGGCGCTCGAGTTCGCGCGGAAGCTGATCGAGAACGGCAACTTCCCCAACCTGCGCCGCGTGTTCGACGACGTGAAGCGCGTCGGCAGCAGCCCGGCGCAGGAGATCGCGGCGCTGCGGCGGATGCGCGACGACGGCACGCTCACGCAGAGCCAGTTCGAGACGGCGATCCGGGCGCAGTTCGGCGACTGAGCCGGCCGGGCGACTGAGCCGGCCGTGCTGCGCCTGAGCGCCCGATCCGGTCGTTACTCGTCGTCGGGGCGGGCGCCGAAGACGATCTCGTCCCAGCTCGGCATCGCCGCGCGCCCGCGCTTCTTGCCGACCGGTCCGGTCTGGCGGCCCGCCGACGGGGTCGACGTCGACGGCACCGGCTCGTCGGTGGGGGCGGTCGGCACCTCGATCAGCTTCACCACGCCGGTCGTCGTGGTCGACGCGAGCGACGGGTCGTGCTCGGGGTCCATCGGGTCGCGCTCGCCCCGCCGCTTGCGCAGCGCCTCGAGCAGGTCGGCCGTCTGGTGTCCGCGCGGAGCGGGCGGCACCTCGCCGCGGTCGAAGCGGATCGGCTCCGGGCCGCGCGGGGCGGCGGGCTCCTCGGCCCCGTCGTCCTCGACCCGGTCGTCCGGGGCGGGGGGCTCGAAGGCGCCGCTGTCGAACCGGCGGCGACCGTCCGCGTCCTCCACGGCGGCCTGGTCGGCCGGCACGGCGCGCAGGCGGGGCAGCAGCGACGCGGGGGTGTCGCCCTGCTGCGAGAGCGACACGGCCTCCTGGTTCGCGGGGGCGAGCGTCTGCCGCTTCGGGTCGAACGTCCAGCGGGCGTCGCGCTCCACCTCGCCGGCGACGAAGGTCAGCTTCACGACCCAGGCGCCGCCGTCCTCCTTCCACGAGGCCCAGCGCTCGCCGAGGGCGCTCGCGTCGGCGAGGCGGCGGCGGATGACGGAGCCGAAGGTGGGGGCGGTCGCCAGCGGGTCGGAGTCGGCCCCGACCTGCACCGGCACGTTGAGCGCCGACTCGATGACGAACTCGCGCTCGGCGAGAACCGGTCCCTCGAAGCGCTTGATGTAGTCGATCGGGGCGCCGGTGACGGCGGCGACGTCCTCCGCCGACATCCCGGCGCGGATGTGCGCCTGGATCTCGCGGGGGGCGAGCTTGCGCGCCTCGCCGACGTCGGACGAGCTTTGCCGCAGTCGTGACTGCACCGAGTCGTCGATCGCGACCCGGAACCGGGCGCCGTCGTCGGAGGCGACCAGAAGCGCGCCGCTCTCCACTCCGATGACTCTCAGGTCCTGCATCCGGACATCCCTCTCGACGGTCGGGAAACACGGTCAGGATGCCACGGCGGCCCCTCGATTCCGGGGAATAGCGCGGGCGCGCCGCGAGTTGCACCGGGGGCGTCGGCGGCACCCTTGCGGTGGTTTGCGAATCGGGAACCGATGATGCAGACTGACGCCGCCGATTCGAGCACCACGGCACCCTGTTTCGAGATGGATGGGCATGGCAACCGACTACGACGCACCCCGGAAGACCGACGAGGACACCGAGTCGATCCAGGCCCTCCAGGAGCGCACGCCCGACAAGACGTCGAGCGCGATCGACGTCGATGACTCGGACAACGCGAGCTACGAGCTCTCCGGCCAGGATCTGGCCGACGTCGACCTCGACGTCGTCGTGCTGCCCCCGCAGGACGACGAGTTCACCTGCGTGAGCTGCTTCCTGGTGAAGCACCAGTCGCAGTTCGACCACAAGACGAAGCTCGGGCCGATCTGCCACGAGTGCGCGGCCTGACCTTCACGCCCCGCTGACGCTCGTCCGGACAGACGCGCACCGCGTCACTTCCCGCTGAGCGCCTCCGCGAGCTCGCGCGGGCGCTTCGTCGACACCAGCCAGTACGGCACCGGGTCGGCGTCGTCGACGACCTGAACGCGCACCACCGCGGGCGCCCAGCCGCGCAGCAGCAGCCAGGCGCGCGCGTCGAGCCGCACGCCCCGCTCGGCGACGGCCTCGGCGCCCTCGAAGGCCTCCACGTCGCCGACGACTGAGCGCGGCAGGCGGGCGCGCCCGGCGCGGAACTCGTCGGCGGTCACCTCGATCACCGGGGAGGTGCCGAGGAGGGCCGCGACCACGATCGCCTCGAACAGGATCGCCGTCGCGATCCCGGCCGGGACCGAGATCGGCAGGAAGGTGAGCAGCGCCGCCGGGATGACCAGCGCGGTGGCGGCGAACACCCACGGCGAGGGCCACAGCCGCTCGCGATAGAGGGGTGCGGACGGGGTCGCGGCGTCGGGCATTCCCCCATTCGACCATGGGCTAGCCTCGTGGGGTGACCGAGACCGTCGAGGTGCTGCACGTCGGTGCGGCCCCGGTCTACGCCCATCCGGGAGACGCCGGCGCCGACCTCACCGCCGCCGAGGACGTCGTCCTCGCGCCGGGGGAGCGCGCCACGGTCGGCACCGGTCTGGCCATCGCGCTGCCCGACGGATTCGCGGCGCTCGTCGTCCCCCGCAGCGGGCTCGCGGCCAAGCACGGCATCACCGTCGTGAACAGCCCCGGAACCGTGGATGCGGGCTACCGCGGCGAGATCCGGGTCACCCTTCTCAACACCGACGCGCGGGAGGCGTACTCCGTGACCACAGGGGACCGCATCGCCCAGCTGCTCGTCATCCCCGTCACCCGTGCCCGTTTCGTCGAAGCCGAGCGGCTTCCCGGCAGCGAGCGCGGCGAGGGCGGGTTCGGATCGACCGGATACGGAGCCCAGTCGTGAGCGACACCGACGACGTGACCCCCGAGACCCCCAAGTCGGCCCCGGCCGACCGGGCGACCAACGGCCCGCTCGACGAGTCGGAGGCCAACCCGGTCCGCCCGTACGTCGACCTGGGCGGCGTGAAGTTCGTCCCGCGATCCGACCTCGGCGTCCGGCTTGAGGTCGAGGAGGCGAGCAAGCGCGTCGTCGCCGTCTCGCTCGACTACGCCGGGTCGACGCTGCAGGTTCAGCCGTTCGCCGCCCCGCGCTCGAGCGGACTCTGGCTCGAGATCCGGGCGCAGATCGCGGCGCAGGTGGCCAAGCAGGGCGGCTCGGTCGAGGAGGCCGACGGCCCGCTCGGCCCGGAGCTGCGCGCCGAGCTGCCGGCGCAGGACGGCAGCACCCAGATCGTGCGCTTCGTCGGCGTCGACGGTCCGCGCTGGTTCCTGCGCGGGATGATCGGCGGCAAGGGGGCGGCCGATCCCGAGGCGGCCGCCCAGGTCGAGGAGCTGTTCCGCAGCATCGTCGTGGTGCGCGGGTCGACCCCGATGCCCCCGCGCGACCTCATCCCGCTGCACGTCCCGGCCTCGGCGCAGGCGGCGCCGGGCGCGCCCCGTCGCGGCTGATGGCGCAGGCCGAGCCGCGCGAGCCGGAGGGCGACGCGGAGACGCCGTCGGTGCGCGACGCGTTCGCCGCGGCGGCGAAGGGATCGGCGATCGGCCGGGCCAGCCAGGAGGAATCACTCACCGGCGCCGCGCTCCTCGCGACGATGGGCGGCATCCGGGGGATCGTCGAGTCGATCCTGCCGGGCATCGTCTTCCTCGTGACGTTCACCGTCACCGGCGAACTCGTCCCCTCCGTGGTGGCGCCGGTGGTGATCGCGGTGGCGTTCATCGGCATCCGGCTGCTGCGCTCCGAGCCGGTGACCCCCGCCATCGCCGGTGCTCTCGGGATCGGCGTCTCGGCGGGTCTCGCACTGCTCAGCGGCCGCACGGCCGACAACTTCGTGCCCGGGCTGCTCATCAACGCGGCCGTGCTGCTGGTGATGCTCATCAGCCTGCTCGTGCGCCGGCCGTTCATCGGCGTGCTGCTCTCGTTCGTGACGGGCGACGGCTACTGGCGCGATTCGCCGCTCAAGCGGCGCACCGCCGTCGTGGCGACCTGGCTGTGGGCGCTGCTGATGGTCATCCGGCTCGGCGTCGAGCTGCCGCTCTACCTGCTCTCGCTCGGGCCGGATGCCGACGCCTACACCCAGGCGCTCGGCGCGGCGAAGCTGCTGCTCGGGGTGCCGATGTACGCGCTGCTGCTCTGGCTGACCTGGCTGCTCGTGCGACCGGCCTGGTTCCCGCGCGCCGACGCGGACGCCGAGCCGTCGGCGAGCTAGGATTATCTCGACATCAAGATAAATCCCGGGGGTCACCCGGGTCCGCCGCTAAGGGTCGCCTAGCTTGGCATCGACCCGCGTCGGCGGAAGGATGACACCTGGCGGCGACGGCGGGATGTGAGGAGACGAACGTGTCCACGGTGAACAGCTTCGGAGCGAAGGACACCCTCTCGGTCGGCGGTGCCGACTACGAGATCTTCCGGATCGACACGGTCCCGGGGTACGAGAAGCTCCCGTTCAGCCTCAAGGTGCTGCTCGAGAACCTGCTCCGCACGGAGGACGGCGCCAACGTCACGAAGGCGCAGATCGAGGCGCTCGGCGCGTGGCAGCCCGAGGCCGACCCCGACACCGAGATCCAGTTCACCCCCGCGCGCGTGGTGATGCAGGACTTCACCGGCGTCCCCTGCATCGTCGACCTCGCCACCATGCGCGAGGCCGTCGGCAACCTCGGCGGAGACCCGGCCAAGATCAACCCGCTCGCCCCGGCCGAGCTGGTCATCGACCACTCCGTCATCGCCGACCTGTTCGGCACCGAGAACGCCCTCGAGCGCAACGTCGAGATCGAGTACGAGCGCAACGGCGAGCGCTACCAGTTCCTGCGCTGGGGTCAGACCGCGTTCGACGACTTCAAGGTCGTGCCCCCAGGCACCGGCATCGTCCACCAGGTCAACATCGAGTACCTGGCGCGCGTCACCTACACCCGCGAGGTCGACGGCAAGGTCCGCGCTTACCCGGACACCTGCGTCGGCACCGACTCGCACACCACCATGGTCAACGGCCTCGGCGTGCTCGGCTGGGGCGTCGGCGGCATCGAGGCCGAGGCGGCCATGCTCGGCCAGCCGGTCTCGATGCTCATCCCCAAGGTCGTCGGCTTCAAGCTCTCGGGCGCGATCCCGACCGGGGTGACCGCGACGGATGTCGTGCTCACCATCACCCAGATGCTCCGCCGTCACGGCGTGGTCGGCAAGTTCGTCGAGTTCTACGGCGAGGGCGTCGGCCAGGTGCCGCTCGCGAACCGCGCGACCATCGGCAACATGAGCCCCGAGTTCGGCTCGACCGCGGCCATGTTCCCGATCGACCAGGTCACCCTCGACTACCTCACGATGACCGGTCGCAGCGCCGAGCAGGTGGCGCTCGTCGAGGCGTATTCGAAGGCGCAGTCGCTCTGGCACGACCCGTCGCGCGAGCCGTCGTACAGCGAGTACCTCGAGCTCGACCTCTCGACGGTCGTCCCGTCGATCGCCGGCCCGAAGCGCCCGCAGGACCGCGTCGAGCTGTCCGAGGCGAAGAGCCAGTTCGAGAAGGACCTGCTCGACTACGCGTCCGGCGCGCACTCGATGGTCGACACCGCGGTCGAGGGGACCTTCCCGGCGTCCGACCCGGTCGGCTTCACGCCGCAGGACGAGGAGACGGCGCACCAGGTTCACCACGTGCACGTGAGTCACGCGCCGTCGTCGGTGTCGAGCCCCACGCCGGTGGAGCTGGGTGACGGCACCCAGTACACGCTCGACCACGGCGCGGTCGCGGTCGCGGCGATTACGTCGTGCACCAACACCTCGAACCCGAGCGTGATGATGGCCGCCGGCATCCTCGCCCGCAACGCCAACCGCAAGGGCCTGAAGGCGAAGCCGTGGGTCAAGACCACCCTCGCGCCCGGGTCGAAGGTCGTCACCGACTACTACGACAAGTCGGGCCTCACCGAGGAGCTCGAGGCGCTCGGCTTCTACACGGTCGGCTACGGCTGCACGGTCTGCATCGGCAACACCGGCCCGCTGATCGACGAGGTCACCGCGGCGATCAACCAGAACGATCTCGCCGTCACCGCGGTGCTCTCCGGCAACCGCAACTTCGAGGGCCGCATCAGCCCCGACGTGAAGATGAACTACCTCGCGTCGCCGCCGCTCGTCATCGCCTACGCGCTGGCCGGGTCGATGAACTTCGACTTCGAGACCGACCCGCTGGGCACCGACTCCGACGGCAACGACGTGTTCCTCAAGGACATCTGGCCCGACGCGGCCGAGGTGCAGTCGGTGATCGAGTCGTCGATCTCGACCGACATGTTCGACACCCAGTACGGATCGGTGTTCGAGGGCGACGAGCGCTGGCGCTCGCTCCCGACGCCCGACTCGGAGGTGTTCGAGTGGGACGCCGAGTCGACCTACGTGCGCAAGCCCCCGTACTTCGACGGGATGACGCTCGAGACGACGCCGGTCACCGACATCGGGGGCGCCCGAGTGCTCGCCAAGCTCGGCGACTCGGTCACCACCGACCACATCTCGCCGGCCGGCTCGATCAAGGCCGACAGCCCCGCGGGCAAGTACCTCACCGAGCACGGGGTCGCGCCGAAGGACTTCAACTCCTACGGCTCGCGCCGCGGCAACCACGAGGTGATGATCCGCGGCACGTTCGCCAACATTCGCCTGCGCAACCAGCTGCTCGCGGCCGAGAACGACGGGGCCGGGGTCGAGGGCGGCTACACCCGCGACTTCACGCAGCCCGACGCGCCGCAGTCGTTCATCTTCGACGCGAGCACGAACTACCAGGAGCAGGGCATCCCGCTGGTCATCCTCGCCGGCACCGAGTACGGCTCCGGGTCGAGCCGCGACTGGGCCGCGAAGGGCACCAACCTGCTCGGGGTGAAGGCCGTGATCGCGCAGAGCTTCGAGCGCATCCACCGGTCGAACCTGATCGGCATGGGCGTCATCCCGCTGCAGTTCCCGGCGGGGGAGAGCGCCGACAGCCTCGGCCTCGACGGCACCGAAGAGTTCTCGATCACCGGCATCGAGCAGCTCAACGCCGGAACCACGCCGAAGACCGTGCACGTGGTCGCCACCCCGTCGGCGCACTCGCCCGCGGGCAAGGCCCCGGTCGAGTTCGACGCCGTGGTGCGCATCGACACCCCCGGTGAGGCGGACTACTACCGCAACGGCGGCATCCTGCAGTACGTGCTGCGTTCGCTCGTCTGACGCGACGCGACGCGCCCGAGGGGGCGGCGGGCTCCGGCTCGCCGCCCCCTCCGCCGTCACCGGTCGGGCCTCGCCTCACGCCTCGACGAGGATCCAGGTGGAGGAGGCGCGCCCGTGGATGCGTCCGTCGGCGCCGAAGACGGCGGATGCGCTGTGCACCTTCCGGCCGTCACGGGCGATGCGCCAGCCCACCGCGACGCAGGGCTCGCCGACGCGGGGGAACGAGTCTAGGCGGGCGGTGATGCGGCCGAGCAGCGGGCGTCCCTCGTACTCCTCGAAGGCCGAGAAGCCGAACCACGACGGGCAGTCGAGCGCCGCCCAGAGCACCTCCGGGCGCACGGTGTCGCCGTCGCCGACCGACGGATGCGGGGTCCACGGCGAGGCGACCACCTCGCGTCCGTCGACCGGGCCGGTGAGCAGTCGCAGGCCGTCGCCCTCGGCACGCTCAGGACCGCAGACGAAGCAGGTGGGGTACGGGTGCTCACGCACGCTCACGAAGCGCGTCGCGGCTGCTTCGGCGTCGGCGAGCGGGACCGGGTCGACCACATCGAGGTCGAGGTCGGCCGGCCGGGCCTCGCCGACGAGCACGTCGCCGTCGCGCACCTCGACACCGTCGTCGGTGCGGTGCGTGATCAGCTCCGTGTCGAGCGGTGGCGGAGTGCGCAGTGTCACCTGGACCGGGCCGTCCACGCCGAGGGCGGCGGCGATGAGGCCGCTCGAGTAGCCGCCGTCGCCGGAGTTCGGGGGGCCGCAGTAGCGCGCGCCGATCAGCATCCCTGAACCCTAGCGGGGGCCGCACGTAGACTCGACCCATGTCGCTGCTGGACCGCATCCGCACCCCGCGGGACCTCGACGCGCTGACGCCGGACGAGCTGACGGAGCTCGCCGACGAGATCCGTCGGTTCCTGGTCACCGAGGTCTCGAAGACCGGGGGACACCTCGGCCCGAACTTGGGCGTGGTGGAGCTGACGATGGCGATCCACCGCATCTTCGACTCGCCGCGCGACGCGGTCGTCTTCGACACCGGTCACCAGAGCTACGTGCACAAGTTGCTCACTGGGCGGCAGGACTTCTCCCGGCTGCGGATGAAGGACGGGCTCGCCGGCTACCCCCAGCGCTCCGAGAGCGAGCACGACATCGTCGAGAGCTCGCACGCCTCCAGCTCGCTGTCGTGGGCCGACGGCATCTCGCGCGCGTTCGCGATGACCGGGCAGGGCGACCGGTACGTGGTGGCCGTCGTCGGCGACGGCGCGCTCACCGGCGGGATGACCTGGGAGGCGCTGAACAACATCTCCGACGACAACTCGCGCCGCCTCGTGATCGTCGTCAACGACAACGGGCGCTCCTACGCGCCGACGATCGGCGGGATGGCGCGGTTCCTCAACGGGGTGCGCACCCGGCGGGCGTACCGCAACCTCTACTTCTCGAGCCGCAAGCTGTTCGACAAGACAGGTCCCGTCGGGCGCGCGGTGTACCGCGGCACCCGCGGCGCCGTGCACGGCTTCCTGGCGCGGTTCAGCAACAACGAGTCGCTCTACTCGAACCTCGAGATCAAGTACATCGGCCCGGTGCACGGGCACGACCAGCAGGCGCTCGAACTCGCCCTCACCCAGGCGAAGGAGTACGAGGCGCCGGTGATCGTGCACGTCATCACCGAGAAGGGGCACGGCTACGAGCCGGCCGTGCGCGACGTGGCCGACCAGTTCCACGCCGTCGGGCAGATCGACCCCGAGACCGGGGAGGCCGTCGAGCAGGCGAGCCGCCCGTCGTGGACGAGCGTGTTCTCCGACGAGATCGTCGACATCGCCGACGCCGACCCGCGCATCGTCGGGATCACCGCCGCGATGCTGCGTCCGACCGGTCTGCACCGGTTCGCCGAGAAGCACCCCGATCGGGTGTTCGACGTCGGCATCGCCGAGCAGCACGCCGTCACCAGCGCCGCCGGTCTCGCCTACGGCGGCCTGCATCCGGTGGTCGCCCTCTACGCCACCTTCGTCAACCGCGCGTTCGACCAGGTGCTCATGGACGTCGGCCTGCACAAGGCCGGCGTGACCTTCGTGCTCGACCGGGCCGGCGTCACCGGCCCCGACGGCCCCAGCCACCACGGCATGTGGGATCTGGCGATCCTGCAGGCGGTGCCCGGCATCCGGATCGCCGCCCCGCGCGATGCCACCCGCCTGCGCGAGGAGCTGCGCGAGGCGGTCGCCGTCGAGGACGCGCCCACCGTCGTGCGGTTCGGCAAGGGCAGCGTCGGCACCGAGTTCGAGGCGGTGCGGCGCACGGATGACGGCGTCGACGTGCTGCGCGAGGCACCTCACCGCGACGTGCTGATCGTCACCGCCGGCCCGATGGCGAAGCTCGGGCTGCAGGTCGCCGAGCGGCTCGCCGCGCAGGGGATCGGCGCCACGGTCGTCGACCCGCGCTGGGTGATCCCGGTCGCCGACTCGATCATCGACCTCGCCGCCCAGCACCGGCTCGTGGTGACCATCGAGGACGGCATCCGCGTCGGCGGCATCGGCACGCGCATCCGCCAGGAGATGCGCGCTCGCGGCGTCGACACCGCGGTGGACGAGCTCGGGCTGCCCGACGAGTTCCTGCCGCACGGCGGGCGCGACGAGCTGCTCGACGAGGTCGGGCTGTCGGACCAGCAGATCGCGCGCGACATCGTCGCCCAGGTGCTCGGCACCCGCATCCCGGTCGCCCGGCCGCTGCCGGAGATGGAGATCACCTCCGTCGAGGAGACCGCGGACTAGGTTCGGCTCCGTTTCCCCGGAGAGCGGGCATCCGCCGGCGTGCTGTTCTCTCTCAGCAGAGCGGGACACCACGATGCTGTCGGACCGCGGGCATAGAGTCGTCTGGGCGGTTTCTTCCGCCGTGGTGGGGCCCTCGGCCCGCCCGCGCCCCGGACCGGGCGCCGCCTGATCCACCGGAGGAACCATGACCGAATTCGCCGCGCCCGCCACCGGGTCCGCCCCCGTCGTCGCCGACCGGCTCGAGCCGCGCGCCCGTCGCGCGCTCGTGCTGCTGCTGATCGCCGTGTTCGTGGTGTTCCTCAACGAGACGACGATGAGCGTCGCCGTGCCGAGCATCATGGCCGACCTCGGCGTCACGCCCGCCACCGGTCAGTGGCTGACCACGGCGTTCGCCCTGACCATGGCGGTCGTCATCCCGGTCACCGGATGGCTGCTGCAGCGTGTGAACACGCGGCCCGTGTTCATCGCGGCGATGAGCCTGTTCAGCGTCGGCACCCTGATCGCCGCCCTCGCCCCGGTCTTCGAGCTGCTCATCGTCGGGCGGGTCGTGCAGGCCGCCGGCACGGCGATCATGATGCCGCTGATGATGACGACGGTGCTCACCATCGTGCCGATGCACATGCGCGGTCGGATCATGGGCCGGGTGTCGATCGTCATCTCGGTCGCGCCGGCGATCGGTCCCGCCGTCTCCGGCGTGCTGCTCAGCACCCTGCACTGGCGCGGCCTGTTCTGGGTGATGCTGCCGCTCGCCGTCGCGATGCTGGTCATCGGCATCCTGCTGGTGCCCAACGTGGGCGACCCGCGTCGGGTTCCGCTCGACGGCCTCTCGGTCGTGCTCTCCGCGTTCGCGTTCAGTGGCCTCGTCTACGGCCTGTCGAGCATCGGCGAGTCGGTGCAGGGCTCCGAGGTCGTCGCCCCGTGGGTGCCGCTCGCGATCGGCGCCGCGTTCATGCTGGGCTTCGTGCTGCGGCAGCTGCAGCTGCAGCGCCGGGATGCCGCCCTGCTCGACCTGCGCACCTTCCGGGCGCCGTCGTTCACCATCGCGGTCGTGCTGCTGGCGATCGGCATAGTCTCGCTGTTCGGGATGGTCATCGTGCTGCCGATCTACCTGCAGAACGCGCTCGGCCTCGACCCGCTGGTGATCGGCGGGCTGCTGCTGCCCGGCGGGCTGCTGATGGGTCTGATGGGTCCGGTGGTCGGCAACCTGTACGACCGCATCGGCCCGCGTCCGCTCGTCGTCCCGGGCGCGGTGCTGCTGAGCCTCGGCCTCTGGGGGATGGCGATGTTCGCCGTCGACACCCCGCTGTGGGGCGTCATCGCCGCCCACGTCGTCGTGAGCCTCGGCCTCGGCCTGCTGTTCACGCCGCTGTTCACCAGCGGACTCGGCGCGCTGCCGCCGCACCTGTACTCGCACGGCTCGGCGCTCGTCGCCACCATCCAGCAGGTGGCCGCGGCCGCCGGCACCGCGGTGTTCATCACCTTCCTGACCATCGGGATGACGGCCGCTGGCGCCGTCGACACCGCGGCGGCCGACCCCGCCCAGGTGGCGGCCGGGTCGCACCTCGCGTTCCTCAGTGGGGCGATCGTGTCGCTCGTCGTGGTGGCGGTGTCGTTCTTCGTCCGCAAGCCGACGGAGCCCGAGGTCGCCGAGGGCGACGTCACGGGGCCGCAGCCGGCGGCCATGCACTGAGTCGGGCGTCCGGCCGCCCCGCGCGGCCCCGAACGCGCAACGGCCCCGGACCACTGAGGTCCGGGGCCGTTCGCTCACCCGCGTCACCGCGCGGGGAGGGTCACTCCACGCCGCGGACCGGCGGGTGGTGGAAGGTGTCGCCGAAGGCGCGCTCGCTCGCCCCGACCCGGTCGAGGTAGGGGGTCGCGCCGCCCATCTGGAACGGCCAGCCGGCGCCGAGGATCATGCACAGGTCGATGTCCTCCGCGGCCGCGACGACGCCGTCGTCCAGCATCCGGTGGATCTCGTCGGCGAGGCCGTCCTCCACCTGGATGCGCAGCTCGTCCGAGGTGAGCGGGGTGGCGTCGGCGATCCGGTGCTTGGCGACGATCTCGAGCGCACCCTTGTCGTAGCCCTTCGGGTTGCCCTTGCCGTCCTTCTCGAGGATCGTGCCGTAGTCGGCGAGTTCGTCGAGCGCGGGGCTGTCGAAGAAGCGCTCCGGGAAGGCCGCGTGGTGGGTGTCGAGCACGTGGGCGCCGACCCGCAGGCCGACCAGCTCGAGCAGCACGAACGGGTCCATCGGCAGGCCGAACGGCTTGACCGCGTCGACGACCGCCTCGAACGGGGTGCCCTGCTCGACCGCGTGCATCGCCTCGCCGAGCAGCTTGGCGAGCAGGCGGTTGACCACGAACCCGGGGGTGTCCTTGGTGATGACGGCGTTCTTGCGCAGCTTGGCCGCGGTGACCATCGCCGTGCTCAGGGTCGCGTCATCCGTCTTCGACGCCTTCACCACCTCGATGAGCGGCATCACGGCCACCGGGTTGAAGAAGTGGAAGCCGACCAGGCGCTCGGGGTGGGCGAGCTTCGCGCCGATCTCGTCGACCGAGAGCGACGACGTGTTGGTCGCGAGGATCGCGTCGGGCGCGATGTGCTGCTCGACCTCGGCGAACACCTGCTGCTTGACCGCCACCTCCTCGAACACGGCCTCGATGACCCAGTCGCAGTCGGCGAAGTCGGCCTTGTCGGTGGTGCCGGTGATGAGCGACTTCAGCTTGCTCGCGGTGTCGGAATCGGTGCGGCCCTTCGCGTGCAGCGCGTCGATCTCGTCGCGGATGCCGGCGACGGCCTTGTCGACCCGCTCCTGGTCGAGGTCGGTGATGACCACCGGCACCTCGAGTCGGCGCAGGAAGAGCAGCGCGAACTGCGACGCCATCAGGCCGGCGCCGATGATGCCGACCTTGTCGACCTTGCGCGCGAGCGCCTTGTCGGGCGCTCCGGCGGGCTTCTTGGCCCGCTTCTGCACGAGGTTGAAGGCGTAGATGCTCGCCCGGAACTGGTCGCCCGCGATCAGGTCGGCGAGCGCCTCGTCCTCGGCGGCGAACCCGGTCGCTTTGTCGGTGTTCTTCGCCGCGTCGAGCAGCTCGAGCGCGCGGTACGGGCTCTTCGCGACCGTGCCGATGCGGCTCTCGAGCATCTTGCGGGCGATGCCGATCGCGGCCGGCCACTTGACGGTGCGCTCGATCGTGCCGGGCTCGTTCTTGCGCTTCACCTTCACGGTGCCGGTCAGCACCGAGTCCGCCCAGGCGAGCGAGTCCTCGAGGAAGGTCGCCGGCCCGAAGATCGCGTCGGCGACCCCGAGGTCGAACACCTGCTGCCCCTTGAGGGTGCGGTTGTTCTTCAGCGGGTTCGAGATGACCACCTCGAGCGCGTTCTCGATGCCGATCAGGTTCGGCAGCAGCCAGGCGCCGCCCCAGCCCGGGATGAGCCCGAGGAACACCTCGGGGAGCGCCAGGGCCGGGATCGACGAGTCGACCGTGCGATAGGTCGCGTTGAGCGCGATCTCGGTGCCGCCGCCGAGCGCGAGCCCGTTGATGAACACGAACGTCGGCACCGACATCTCGCCGAGCTTGCCGAGCACGAGGTGGCCGAGCCGCCCCATCCACAGTCCGGTCTCGCGGTCGGGGATGTCGCCGACCTTCGACAGGTCCGCGCCGGCGGCGAGGATGTACGGCTTGCCGGTGACGGCGACACCCTGGATCTCGCCGGCCGCTGCTCGTGCCTCGAGCTGCTCCAGCAGGCGCCCGAGCTCGAGCAGGGTGCCGGGGCCGAGCGTGTTGGGGCGGGTGTGGTCGCGCCCGTTGTCGAGCGTGACGAGGGCGATCACGTTGCCGCTCGCGAGCTTCACGTCGCGCACGAACGAGTGGGTGATGACCTCGTCGGGGTCGAGCGACGCGAGCTTGACGAAGCCCGGGTCGTCGAGGGTGAACGTGCTCGCGGCCGTCTTCTTCGCCATGCCTACTTCTTCTTCCCGGTGTAGTGCGGGTTCTCCCAGATGACCGAGCCGCCCTGGCCGAGGCCGACGCACATGGCGGTGAGGCCGTAGCGCACCTCGGGGTGCTCCTCGAACTGCCGGGCGAGCTGGATCATCAGGCGCACCCCCGACGCGGCGAGCGGATGCCCGATCGCGATCGCACCGCCCCAGGCGTTCACCCGGGGGTCCTCGTCGTCGATGCCGAAGTGGTCGAGGAACGACAGCACCTGCACGGCGAACGCCTCGTTGAGCTCGAACAGTCCGATGTCGTCGATCGACAGCCCGGCCTTGGCGAGCGCCTTCTCGGTGCTCGGGATCGGACCGATGCCCATCACCTCGGGCTCGACGCCGGCGAAGCCGAACGACACCATCCGCATCTTCACGCCGAGGCCGAGCTCCTTCGCCGCCGCCTCGCTGGCGAGCAGCGACACGGTGGCGCCGTCGGTGAGCGGCGACGCGTTGCCCGCCGTCACCTTGCCGTGCGGGCGGAACGGGGTCTTCAGGCCCGCCAGGCCCTCCATCGTCGTCTCGGGGCGCATGCCCTCGTCCTGCGTGGCGAGGCCCCATCCGGACTCGCTGCGGATGGCGACCGGCACCAGGTCGGGCTGGATCTTGCCCGCCTCGTAGGCGGCCGCGACCTTCTGCTGGCTGAGCATGCCGAACCGGTCGGCCCGCTCCTTGGTGAGCGCGGGGAACCGGTCGTGCAGGCGCTCGGCCGTGATGCCCATGTTGAGCGCGTCGGGGGAGACCAGCTTCTCGGCGAGGAACCGCGGGTTGGGGTCGGCGTCGGCGCCCATCGGGTGGCGGCCCATGTGCTCGACGCCCCCGGCGATGCCGATGTCGTAGGCGCCGAACGCGATCGCCGATCCGATCGTGGTGACGGTGGTCATGGCGCCCGCGCACATCCGGTCGAGCGCGTAGCCCGGCACCGACAGCGGCAGCCCGGCGAGGATCGCCGACGTGCGGCCGAGGGTGAGGCCCTGGTCGCCCTGCTGCGTGGTGGCGGCGATGCCGACGTCGTCGACGCGCTCCTTGGGCAGCTTCGGGTTGCGCTCGAGCAGCCCGATCATGGCCTTCACGATGAGGTCGTCAGCCCGGGTGTTCCAGTACTGACCCTTCTCGCCGGCCCGTCCGAACGGGGTGCGAACCCCGTCCACGAACACGACTTCGGCTCTCTCGGCCACGATGCCCTCCGTTGTGCGGAAATCCAGGGGAGTGGACGCGCCGATCGGCGCCCCTCCTCGATCCTAGGCAGGCGGTTTCACGGCCCGCCGGGGGTTGTCGCTTCCTACGAATCGCCCTCGGACGGCGTCTCGGCCTCTTGGCGGGACTCCACAAAGGCATCCGCGATCAACTGTGCGGTGGCGTCAATCTGCCAGGGCCGCGCGCCGAGCGCTTCGAGCGCCGCGCCGATGCCCGCGGCGTCGGCCGGCTCGGGCGGCGACCAGGCCACCCGGCGCAGGAAGTCGGGGGTGAGCAGGTTCTCGACCGGCAGGTCGAGCTCCTCCGCCTTCGCCGTCACGGCGGGCCGCGCGGCCTTCAGCCGGGCGTCGGCGTCGGGGTTCTTGTCGGCCCACATCCGGGGCTGCGGGATGCCCTCGCCCTTCGGACGGACCGGCGGCAGCTCGGTGCTCGCGCGTCCCCGCTCGATGGCGTCGAACCAGCGGTCGAGCTGGCTGCGGCTGGCGCGCCCGGTGAACTCCTTGAGCCCCGCGAGCTCGCGCTTCGAGGCGGGCGCGACGCGTGCGGCGGCGACGAGCGACTGGTCGGGCACGAGACGGCCGGGGGCGGTGTCGACCTCCTGCGCGTAGTCGTCGCGGGCCTGCCACAGCTCCCGGGCGATCGCGAGGTTGCGCGCCTGCCGCACGGTGTGCAGGCCGGAGAGCCGCCGCCACGGCTCGGCGCGGGTCGGCGTCTCGCGGGTGAGCACGGCGTCGAACTCCTGCGCGGCGATCCCGGACTTGCCGGCGCCGTCGAGCAGCTCGGCGATCCGGTCGCGCAGGTCGGGCAGCAGCTCGACGTCGAGCGCGGCGTAGACGAGCCAGGCCTGGGGGAGCGGGCGGGTCGACCAGTCGGCCGCCGAGTGCTCCTTCTTGAGGTGGATGCCGAGCAGCTCCTCGACCACCGTGCCGAGGCCCACGCGCGGCAGGCCGGCGAGCCGCGCGCCCAGCTCGGTGTCGAAGATGCGCTGCGGGTCGAGGCCCACCTCGCGCAGGCAGGCGAGGTCCTGGCTGGCCGCGTGCAGGATCCACTCCTCGTCGGCCATCACCGCCGCGAGCTCGGAGAAATCGCCGATCGCGGGCGGGTCGAACAGGAACACGCCCGCGCCGCGCCGGTACACCTGGATGAGGTACGCGCGCTGCGAGTAGCGGAAGCCCGACGCCCGCTCGGCGTCGACCCCGAACGGGCCGTGGCCGGCGGCGAGCGTCGCCACCGCGGCGCGGTACTCGTCGACGGAGTCGATCACGTGCACGGGGTCGTGCTTCGCCTCCTGGGCGGGAGGCGCCGAGGAACCGACAGCGGTCGGCTCCTTCTCGGGGGAGCCGTCAACCACGAGCCGCGCGCCGATCGGGGAGCAGGCCGACGGTGTCGGCGACGGGCGGGAGTCCGGCGAGGCGGCAGACCAGGTCGCTCCAGCCCTCGACCGACGCGCCGGCGTCGGCGTGCGAGTCGGGAGTCCACGACGCGCGGATCTCGAGCTGCGCGCCGTCGCCCTGGCCGGCCAGTTCGCCGAACCCGGTGGAGAGCACCTTCGTGGCGGTGCCGGATGCCGCGTGGAAGCCCGCGCCGCGGGAGCCGAGCGCGTCGGTCAGCCACGACCAGGCGACGTCGGCGACGAACGGGTCGAGGCCGATGTCGGTCTCGAGCGGCGCCTGGGCGAAGCACACGACGCGGAACGCGCCGTCCCACGCCTCCGGCTCCTCGGGGTCGTAGAGCAGCACGAACCGTCCGGTGCCGAGCACCGAGTCGATGCCGTGCGCGGTCGGCCGCACGTCCCCGGCCAGCGCGACCGCGTGCGGGGCGAGCCCGGTCGGCGCGGGGATCTCGGTGATCACGAACTCCGCACGGGGATCGGATGCCCGCATCGCGTCGAGCGCCGCCGCGAACGGCTTCGGCGCCGCCCCGGCGCGTGCGATGTCGAGCATGCGGCAAGACTAGGGTTGTCGGCGGGCCCGTGGCGCGGTGCCACGCCGCCCTCGGACGGAGGTCGCGTGTCCACGGCCCGCAGGATCCTGGTCGGCGCCGGTGTCGGCGCCCTCGCTCTCGTCGGGGCCGCAGCGCTCGGCACGGCGGCGCTCAGCGTCGCGGTGGCGCGCAAGGTCATCGTGCCGCCCGCGCGGCGCGAGGAGGACGCGCCGGTGCTCGCCGTCGACCTCGAAGCCGGCGAGATCGTGTTCGCGGCCACCGAGGACTCGTGGCTGCCCGGCGAGTACTCGTTCTGGTTCGACCACGAGCGCGGGCACGCGCGCATCGGCGAGATCGTCCGGCGCGACGCGCGCCGCGTCACCCGGCGCATCGAGGCGGTCGACTTCGGCGACCTCGCACGGGCGAAGAAGGGGCGGCTCACCGGGTGGGTGTTCCTCGACCCCGGTGCGCTCGGCCTCGACTACTCCGACGTCGACATCCCGACCGAGCTCGGCGACGCGCCCGCCTGGCTGGTCCCGGCCGCCGAGACGACCGACCGGTGGGCGATCCACATCCACGGCCGCGCCGTGCGCCGACCCGAGACGCTGCGCGCCGTGCCGATCTTCCGCGAGGCCGGGTACACCTCGCTCGTGGTGTCGTACCGCAACGACGGCGAGGCCCCGCGCAGTCCCGACCACCGGTACGCGCTCGGCGACCGCGAGTGGCTCGACGTGCAGGCCGCGATGCGCTACGCGGTGGAGCATGGGGCGCGCGAGATCGTGCTCGTCGGCTGGTCGATGGGCGGAGCCACCGCACTGCAGGCGCTCACCCGCTCCGATACCCGGGATCGGGTCACCGGCGTGGTGCTCGAGTCGCCCGTCGTCGACTGGGTCACCGCGCTCGACTTCCAGGTGGCGCTGCGGCGCCTGCCGATCTTCGTGCGCGCCGGCGTGGTGTGGCTGTTCTCGCATCCGTGGGGGCGCGTGTTCACCGGACTCGTCGAGCCGCTCGACATCGACCGCCTCGACTTCGTCGCGCGGGCGCGCGAGCTGGACCGGCCGGTGCTCATCCTGCACAGCCGCGACGACGGCTTCGTGCCGTCCACCGCGTCGGCGGCCCTCGCCGAGGCGCGCCCCGACATCGTCACCTTCGAGGAGTTCGGCGTGGCCCGGCACACCAAGCTGTGGAACTTCGACCGCGAGCGGTGGGAGGGCGCCATCCGCCGCTGGCTCGCGGACCTGCCGGCGCGAGCGTCGCGGTAGGGCTCAGGCCGCGGTCTTCTCGCGCACCTGGCGCTTGGCGCGGCCGAGCATGCCCGACATGCCGCGCAGCCGCAGCGGGCTCACCGCGGCGGTGAGGCCGATGCTGAGCGGGAACGACTCGGGCACCGCGAGCACCTCATCGACGGTCAGCCCGCCGAGCCCCTGCACGAGGATCGACGCGAACCCGCGCGTGGTCGGCGCCTCGCGGGGAGCGGTGGCGTGCAAATGCACGACGCCGTCGGTGACGTCGACGAAGATGAACACCGGCGACTGGCACTCCTCGACCCGCTCGAGCAGGTCCGGGTGGTCGGCGTACTCGGCAGGCAGCTCCGGGAGCTCCTGCGAGAACTCGAGCAGGAGCTGCAGGCGGTCGCGCTCCTCGAGGGCGAGGAAGTCGTCGCGGATGGCGGCCAGCTGAGGGGGCAGTTCGTCGGTCACGATGCCTCCCAGCGTAGGTCAGCGGCCGGGTGCCTCGCCGGGCTCGGCGCCCTTGACGATCGGCACTCGCACCGCGTTGCCCCACTCGGTCCACGAGCCGTCGTAGTTCTTGACGTTGTCGAAGCCGAGCAGGTGGGTGAGCACGAACCAGGTGTGGCTCGACCGCTCGCCGATGCGGCAGTACGCGATCACCTCGTCGGCGTCCTTCAGGCCGGCCTCGTCGCGGTAGAGCGCGTCGAGCTCCGCCACCCGCTTGAAGGTGCCGTCCTCGGCGACCGACTTCGCCCACGGCACGCTGGCGGCCGTCGGGATGTGGCCCCCGCGCAACGCGCCCTCCTCGGGGTAGGCGGGCATGTGGGTGCGCTCGCCGGTGTACTCCTCGGGGGAGCGGACGTCGATGAGCGGCGTCGAGCCGAGGGCGGCGAGCACGTCCTCCTTGAAGGCCCGGATGACGGAGTCGTCGCGCTGCACGGCCGGGTACTCGACCGGCTCCGGCGTCGGTGCCTCGGTGGTGTACTCGCGCCCCTCGGCCTCCCACTTGGCGCGCCCGCCGTCGAGCAGGCGCACGTCCTCGTGGCCGAACAGGGTGAACACCCACAGCGCGTAGGCGGCCCACCAGTTGTTCTTGTCGCCGTAGATGACGATCGTCGAGTCGCGCGAGATGCCCTTCGAGCCGACCAGCTCCGCGAACGCGGCGCCGTCGAGGTAGTCGCGGGTGACCGGGTCGTTGAGGTCAGTGTGCCAGTCGATCTTCACCGCGCCGGGGATGTGGCCCGTCTCGTAGAGCAGCACGTCCTCATCCGACTCCACGACCACCAGGCCGGGCTCACCGAGGTGCTCCGCGAGCCAGGCGGTGCTCACCAGGCGCTCGGGGTGCGCGTATCCGGCGAAGTCGGGGGTGGGGTCGGCGTCGACGGGCATGAATGACTCCTGCGGCTAGGCTGGCGGGGTTCTCCCTTCCCAGGGTAGGCAGTCGCTCCCGGGCCCGCCGATGTGCCGTAAGAGTTCGACACAGAGTGTTCGACCCCGAGTGGAAGGCCATCTCCGCAGCGCGCATGTCCCCGACGCACCCCTCCCTGCTCGACCGGTCCCCGCAGATGTCGGGGGAGGAGATCGCCGCATCGCTGACGCCGCCGCGGCAGTTCGACGGCGCCGGACTCGACAACTACCGCCCCGATCCCGACTACCCGTCGCAGGCCGAGGCGGTCGACAAGGTGCGCGCCTTCGCCGCCGGCTGGTCGGCATCCGGCGGCGGGGGCGGGCTGTTCTCGCGGCGCAAGGCGAAGGTCCCGGATGTCAAGCCCGGCATCTACCTCGACGGCGGCTTCGGCGTGGGCAAGACCCACCTGCTGGCTGCGCTCTGGAAGCTGGCGCCGGGGCGCAAGTACTTCGGCACGTTCATCGAGTACACGGCGCTCGTCGGCGCGCTCGGTTACGCGGCGACGGTGCAGCTGCTGCGCGGCTCGAGCCTGGTGGCGATCGACGAGTTCGAGCTCGACGACCCCGGCGACACGATGATGATGACCCGACTGCTCGGCGAGCTCGTCGACTCGGGCACGCGGCTGGCGGCCACCTCCAACACGCCGCCGAACGCGCTCGGCGAGGGGCGGTTCGCGGCGGTCGACTTCCTGCGCGAGATCCACGCGCTGGGCGCGCGCTTCGACGTGGTGCGCATCGACGGGCTCGACTATCGGCGGCGCGACGTGGAGGGCCACGCCGTCGCCGTCGCGGAGTCCGACCTCGAGTCGACTCTGGCCGCCGCCGGCGCGAGCGTCACGCTCGACGACTTCTCGGCGGTGCTGCGCCACCTGGCGACGGTGCACCCGTCGCGCTACGTGAAGCTGGTCGACGGCCTCGACGCGGTCGGGCTGCGCGACGTGCACGTGCTCGAGAACCAGACCGACGCGCTGCGCTTCGTGGCGATCGTCGACCGGCTCTACGACGCGCAGGTGCGCGTGGTCGCATCCGGCGTCCCCTTCGACGAGGCGTTCGGCGACGAGATGCTGGCCGGCGGTTATCGCAAGAAGTACCTGCGCGCGATCTCGCGGTTGATCGCGCTCACCCACGGCGCCCGCGAGTAGCCGGGAGCCGCGCCGCGGCTCGGCGGGGCTACGTCGTCGGCTTCCCGTCGTCGTCGACGTCGACCGTCTCCAGCTCGCCGGTGAGGTCCTCCTCCTCGCCGGCCGCGATCGCCCGGCGGTGCCGGGCGGCGACGATCGAGGTGACGGTGACGCCCACGACGATCGCGATCGCCGAGCCGGAGAGCACGGCGAGGGTGCCCTCCGCGACGATCTCCTCCATGCCGCGATAGGCGAGCTCGTTCATCAGCAGCGACACGGTGAACCCGATGCCGCCGAGCGTGGCGACGACGAGGATGTCGCGGAACGGCAGGGCGGCGGCGCGCTGCGACTTGGGCGTCATCCGGGCCGCGATCAGCGACCCGACGGTGATGCCGACCAGCTTGCCGACCGGCAGCGCGATGACGATCGCCCAGAACACGATGCTCAGCCCGCTCAGCCCGACGGTGGGGATCAGCACGAGCGACGAGGTGAACGCGAACAGCGGCAGCACGATCGAGTTGGTCCACGGCTCGAGTGCGCGACGCAGGCGCCCGCCGGTGGCGGGGGACAGCACGAGTCCGAGCGCGACGCCGGCGATGGTGGCGTGCACGCCGGAGAGGAAGACGAGCAGCCAGGTCGCGAGACCGAGAACCACCATCACGGGCACGATGACCGCCGCCCGCCGCGAGGGGCGGGAGATGCGGTAGCTCAGCCAGCCGAACAGCAGCGTCGTCGGGATGGCGGCGAGCAGCGGCAGCGGCTGCAGGTCGGAGGTGAAGAAGAACGCGATGAACAGGATCGCGATGAGGTCGTCGATCACCGCGAGCGCGAGCAGCAGGGCGCGCACCCGGGCGGGGAGTCCGCGGCCGACGAGCGCGAGCACGCCGAGCGCGAACGCGATGTCCGTCGCCGTGGGGATCGGCCATCCGCCCGCCAGGTCGGGGTCGGTGACCATGATGAGGAAGATCGCGGCCGGGGCGACGACGCCGCCGACCGCGGCGACGGCGGGCACGAGCGCCTTGCGCGGGCTGTCGAGCTCGCCGTGCGTGAGCTCGTGCCGCAGCTCGATCGCGGCGACGAGGAAGAACACCGCGAGCAGCCCGTCGGTGATCCAGTGGCCGACCGACAGGTGGATGCCGAGGAACGGGATGTCGAGGTAGGTGTCGCGCAGGTCGAGCACCGCGTTGCCGAGGGGGCTGTTGGCGACGGTGAGCCCGGCGACGGCCGCCACGAGGAGCAAGATGGCGGCGATGCGGTCGGAGCGGAAGATCACGGGCCCTCCCGGGCGTCGGAGAGAAGGGGAATCGGGCACGCGGGCCCTGTTGCCGACCAGACTTCCCGGCGCACCGCATCCCACGATATCGGGGCGCGGGCCGACTCTCCGGCCCTGCACGACGCTCGGGATCGGCCGGTGTCGAGCGCTGCTCTATTCAGAGCGAACCGGATGCCCTGCGAAACACAGTGTTTACATCCGCGTGCTTCGTGTAACAAAGCAGAAACATATCGACAGCGGGTGCGTAACCTCCCGCCGACAGACTGACGCGAGTACCTGAGGCACGGTTCTGCTTGCGCCACGGCCCGACGGTGCGTCTGTGCAAACCAAAGAGAGGTAATCGAGAATTATGGATAGCGGCAACTTCGCGTGGTCCATCGCGGCCACCGCGCTCGTGCTGTTCATGACCCCTGGCGTCGCGTTCTTCTACGGCGGTCTCGTCAAGGCGAAGAGCGTCGTCAGCATGATGATGATGAGCTTCGGTGCGATGGGACTGATCAGCGTCCTGTGGATCCTGTACGGCTTCAACATGAGCCTCGGTGGTGGGACGTTCGCCTTCTCGGGCAACCCGTTCACCGAGAATTTCGCGCTGGCCGGCTACGACAGCGCTGGTCTGGTCGGAGCCACGTTCGGTGCGACGTTCGCCATCATCACCGTCGCGCTCATCTCGGGCGCGATCGCCGACCGGGCCAAGTTCGGGTCGTGGATGATCTTCGCCGGCATCTGGGCGACGTTCGTCTACTTCCCGGTCGCCGCCTGGGTCTGGGGCGATGGCTGGATCTTCAACTTCGGTGACGAGACCGGCCTGCCGGCGGTCATCGACTACGCGGGTGGTACCGCGGTCCACATCAACGCCGGTGCTGCGGCCCTGGCCCTCGCGCTCGTCCTCGGCAAGCGCGTCGGGTTCGCCAAGGGCATCAACAAGCCGCACAACGTGCCGCTCACGCTGCTCGGCGCGTCGATCCTGTGGTTCGGCTGGTTCGGCTTCAACGCCGGCGCGGAGGGCACCTTCGCCCTGCTCGGCCCGGAGAACACCGGTGCCGGCCTCATCGTGGTGAACACCCTCGGTGCGACCGCCGCGGCCATCCTCGGATGGGCGATCGTCGAGAAGATCAAGGACGGCAAGGCCACCTCGGTCGGTGCCGCGTCCGGTGCCGTCGCGGGTCTCGTCGCGATCACCCCGTCGTGTGCCAACCTCGACCCGATCTGGGCCCTCGTGCTCGGTGTCGTCGCCGGTGTGCTCTGCGCCCTGGCGGTCGAGCTCAAGTGGAAGCTCGGCTTCGACGACTCGCTCGACGTGGTCGGCATCCACATGGTGGGTGGCCTCATCGGAACCCTCTACCTGGGCTTCTTCGCCATCGGCACCGGCCTGGTGTTCTCGGGCGACGCCGGCCAGCTGCTCTCGCAGCTCGTCGCGGCCCTCGCGGTGCTGGTCTACTCGTTCGTGGTCGCCTTCGTGGTCGGCTTCGTGATCGAGAAGACCATCGGCTTCCGCGTGAAGAACGAGGACGAGGTCGCGGGCGTCGACACCGTGGTCCACGGGGAGGAGGGCTACTCGCTCGCCGAGTAAGCCTTCTCCCTAAGGACCCGGTCCGACATCCGGACAGTCCGCGCGGGGCGCCGTCTCTTCGGAGGCGGCGCCCCGTACTCTTCCCCCGGGGCGTCGCCGGGGACGTCCAGCAGGGAGGTGGCGTGAGCCCGCTCGTCGTCGTGTCGGTGGCCGCCGGGCTGCTCGCCGCGATCGCGGTGCTGCGCCTGGTGAGTCCCGTGCTGGCGGGCCGTCGCGCCTGGCCCGCTCTCGTCACCGCGCTGGTCACGACGACGCTCACCATCGGCGCCGGGGTCATCGCCGACGTCGCCACCCTCGACTACCTGATCGGGCTCTGCGCCTTCACGCTTCCAGTGCTCGTCCTGCTCGAGGCGGCGGCGATCGCCGCCGGCGCCGACGGCGCGGCCCGCTGGGTGCTGATGCTCGTCTGGGGCGTCGCCGTGTTCCCGATCGCGGCGGTCGTGCCGCTGTTCGGCATGCTCGGCTGCGACGGCCCCGGATGCGGCTTCAACGACTTCGCCGGCGCGCTGCCGCTGTTCGCCTCCGCGAGCGCGTTCGTGGTGCTCGCCTGGCGCCCCGCGGGCGCCCCCGCCGCCGCGGTCGGTGCGATCGGATCCGGACGGGCGGTGGCCGCCGTGCTCGCGTTCTGGGCCGCCTACGTCGTGTGGCTCGCGAGCCTCGAGGCCGCGATCGACCACTACACGCTGCGCATCCTGCTGGCGGGCGTCGTCGGCCCGCTCTCCGGCGCGGTCGGTTGGCTGCTCGTCGACGTGGGGCGCGGGGCGATGCGCGCCCCCGCGGCCGGATTCGCCTCCGGACTGGTCGCGGGGATGGCGGCCGCGGCATCCGGAGCAGTGACCGTGTCGTTCCCGTGGTCGGCACTCGTCGGTGGACTGGCGGGCGCCGTCGCGGCGCTCGCGCACGCCGGGCTGGTGGGCGGGACCGCCGCCACCCGATGGGGCGTCGCCGTGCTCGCGGCGACCGCCGTCGGGTTCCTGGCGCCGCCGATCTCGGGGGACACCGTCGGTGTGCTCTTCTCGGCGCAGGTCTCGGTGCTGCTGGCCCCGCTCATGGCCATCGTCGGCGTGAGCGTCTGGTCGGCTCTCGCCTCGGCGCCCGCGTGGGTCCTGCTGCGCCGCAGCGTCACGCGCCGCGGCGGCGAGGAGAGGGGGAGCGTCGAGCAGCAGGATGGCGCCGAACCGGCCGCGGGGGAGTCCGACGACTGACCGTCCGGGGAGTGGTGGGCGATACCAGACTCGAACTGATGACCTCTTCCGTGTGAAGGAAGCGCGCTACCAACTGCGCCAATCGCCCGCGGCGTCCATCTTGCCACACCGGGAGGCCCGATTCCGCCGCCTCCGCGCCGGGCGGAAGGCGATTCGCGCGCGCCCCGACGTAACACGCGGGGCGCGTGGTTTGGACACTCCCGCCGAGTCGGCTAAAGTCGGACGAGCACGCGAAAGCGTGCAACGCGGATGTAGCGCAGTTGGTAGCGCATCACCTTGCCAAGGTGAGGGTCGCGAGTTCGAGTCTCGTCATCCGCTCGAGGATCAAGTCTCACGGTCCATCCGGGCCGCACTCCTGGTGGCGTGGCCGAGAGGCGAGGCAGCGGCCTGCAAAGCCGTATACACGGGTTCGAATCCCGTCGCCACCTCGCAACATCCCACAGCCGGCCCGCCGGTGACGGGCGATTGGCGCAGCGGTAGCGCGCTTCCCTGACACGGAAGAGGTCACTGGTTCGATCCCAGTATCGCCCACCATGAAGCCCCCGGTCCGGCCGGGGGCTTTCGCGTTTCGGGGCCGAGCCCACGTCGACCCCGACGATGCGCCGTCACCGCGGTAGCGGCGGGTGCGAAGCGCGAGTGCGGTGATCGCGGCCGCTACGGCGAGCGCGGCGGCGAGGATCATCCCGATCAGTCCCACGAGTACGACGTCCATACCGGGAGAGACGCGCTGATCTTCTTACTCGACGCCGAAGACCAGCATGCCGCGGCCTCGATTGGCCATCGCCGCGACGTCCTTGGGGTAGTCGGTCGGGACCAGACCCGCGCGTGGACCCGCGGCAGATCCGGATCGTCGCTCGCAAGCTACTGCATGCCGAGCATCCGATAGAAGCGCCCGGCCGCGCCACTCAAGCGTCCGCCTAGATATCCGTGCGCAGAAGCTCTGAGGCTCTCTGCTCGATTGCGTTGAAGCGTCGCTCCAGATCTGCGTGCTTCGCGTCGGCCTTGTCGAGATCGTCGGTCCAGCCTCCTCCGCGTATCAGGAGAAGTTCGCTGATCTGCTCGCGCAGGGCATCGTCGCTAACCAGCAAAAGGAGCTCCACACCCGTGCGCCCGACCGATTCCGACTGCGATACCGCTTCCTTCGTTCCTTCCATCTCGCCCCAGGCTTGCAACGCCTTCTCCTTGGTTTGGCCCTCGCCGACCGCAGCAGCCATGTACATCGCCGTCAGCCACATATGGCCGAGCCAGGCGCGACCCGAAACCAGAAACTCCGCGACGAGGCGTCGGATTTCTGCTCGGTTCTCGTTGCGTCTCGCTTCGTCTTCCCGCTGGGTCGTGGCCCTGCCGGAAAGGTGAGACGTCAGCAAGACGCCGCCGAGCGTGAAGGTCCCGGTCAGGGCGGCGACCGCGAATGTCTCCCACATGCTCCGAGGCTACGAGTCTGCTGCCCCCGGTGAAAGCGTCTTCGACGGTGGCAGCCGGTGCCTTCCTGATCCGGTAATTCGGTCGTTGCCGAGCAGCCGAGGGTCGCGGCGATGTCCGGAATCGACTCGCCCGAGTCGCGCAGCTTCTGTGCCCGGCGCGCCTGGCCGAGCCGGTCGCGCGGGGGCGGCCTCCGACCGGATGTTGAAGCAGTCGGAGGGGACGCGGGATCGCGCCTGATGCGTCACCGCGAGTAGCGGCGGGTGCGGAGCGCGAGTGCCGTGATCGCGGCCGTCACAGCGAGCGCGGCGGCGAGGATCATCCCGATCAGTCCCACGAGTACGACGTCCATACCGGGAGAGACCGGCTCGGGGCCCCGCCATGACGCCGGGCCGGACTGCGCTCCCCGGGCATCCGGGCGCGGGTCAGGACCCGGGCACGAAGTGGTAGCCGTACACGCCGGCGCTGTCGAGCACCAGCTCCGACGGCGAACAGGTGACGCCGTAGGTCACCGAGGTCTGCCCGGTGACGATCGCGCGGGACCAGGGGAACACCGGGGGAGCGCCGATCGGGGTCATCCCGATCACCTCGCCGTTGGGCAGAGTGGTGGTGATCTCGTCGACGTGGGTGAGTGACGCCACCGCGTCGACCTGGAGGAATCCGCCGTCGACGACGGAGAACTCGCCGTTCTGCTCCTCCACCTGGTACGACTCGGTGCGGATCACGCCGTCGCCGGTGTCGACGGCGATGGTGAAGGTGACGTCATCCGCCGTGAACTGCCAGATGCGGCTCTCGTCGGTGAACACCATCTGGGCGACGCCGCGCGCGTCCCACTCGGCCGGCTGCGCCTCCGGCATCGAGGTGGTCAGGAAGTCGACGTGCTCCTCGAGCAGGCGCCCGAGATCGAGCGTCCAGGGGGAGTGCGCGACCAGACACGCACCGACGTCGTCGAGGGCCTCCGCGTCCGGTGCCTCGGCGTCGGGCCGGGGGACCTCCGGGGCGGTCCCGCCGCATCCCGCGAGGGCGACGGCGACGGCCGTGGTGATGGACAGAACCGCTGCGTGCCGCGCTCGCGACATGGCGCCCTCCGGATTTTCGGTGACTCACTGTATCGACGCGCGACGCCCGCGAACAGGTTGACGTCGCACTCCCCGGTTCGGGGCGCGTGACGCCCCCTCGCACGGGCGCCACGCCGGTGGGGGTCTTGCTCCGACCCGGGGACCCGGGGGACGATGGGGTCATGGCACGGGGGGTGCCCTCGGCGCAGAGTGCGCAGTTCGCGGAACTGCTGCTCGAGTCAGGGCTGATCACAGGGGAACAGCTCGAGTTCGCGCGCGCCGCGAAGGACCGCACCGGGTCGCACATCGACGAGGTGCTGGTCGGTCTCGGCATCGTGACGCCCGACGCGATCCGCAGCGCCGCAGCGCGGTCGTGGGGTCTGCCCGCCCTCGCCCTCAGCGAGACGGACCGCGACGACGCGTTCATCCGCGGCTGGTCGGGCCAGAGCATGATCGCCGAGAACTGGATGCCGCTGCGCCGTGATGGCGACGGCACGGTGCTCGTCGCCACGGCCCGGGTTCCCGACGAGGAGCGTCGCGCGCACATCGAGGAGGTCGTCGGCGGCCCGGTGACTTTCGGCGCGGTGACGTCGTGGGACATCCGCCAGCTCGTGTTGCACGTGTTCCGTGAGGCGATCGCCGACGAGGCCGCGAACGAGCTGTTCCGCCAGAACCCGATGCTCTCCGCGCGCACCGTGCTCTCCCGCGCGCAGAAGGTCGTGCTCGTGGTGTTCCTGCTGCTGCTGCTCGCCTGCCTCGTGGTGTTCCCGGTGGCGACGGTGATCGGGATCATCACCACCATCAGCCTCGTCTTCTTCGCCAGCACGGTGTTCAAGTTCTTCGTCGCGATGCGCGGCGCCAAGTACGACGTCGTCGAACGGATCTCGCCCGAGCAGGTCGAGGCGCTCGACGACCGCGACCTGCCGCGCTACACGGTGCTCGTCCCCGTGTTCCGCGAGGAGAACGTGGTGCCGCAGCTCGTCGGCAACCTCGGGCGCATCGACTACCCGGCCGAGAAGCTCGAGGTGCTCGTGCTGATCGAGGAGGAGGACCACCTCACCCGCGACGCGTACCTCGGCTCGAACCCGCCGCCCAACTTCCACCTGGTGACCATCCCGAAGGGCGCCCCGCAGACGAAGCCGCGCGCCTGCAACGTCGGCCTGTTCTTCGCCACCGGCGAGTACCTCGTCATCTTCGACGCCGAGGACGCGCCCGAGCCCGATCAGCTGAAGAAGTCGGTGCTCGCCTTCCGCAAGGGCGGCCGGCGCACCGTCTGCGTGCAGGCGGCGCTCAACTATTTCAACGCCGACGAGAACGTGCTCACCCGCATGTTCACGCTCGAGTACAACTACTGGTTCGACTACATGCTCGCCGGCCTCGATGCGGCCGATCTGCCCATCCCGCTCGGCGGCACGTCCAATCACTTCCGCACCTCGGCGCTGATCGAGCTGGGCGGTTGGGACCCCTACAACGTGACCGAGGATGCCGACCTCGGCATCCGGGCGTCGGCCCTCGGCTACCGGGTGGGCGTCATCAACTCGACGACCATGGAGGAGGCCAACACCTCCATCCCGAACTTCATCCGTCAGCGCAGCCGCTGGATCAAGGGCTACATGCAGACGACGCTGGTGCACGCGCGGCGGCCGGCGGCGCTGATCGGCGAGGTCGGCCTACGCCGCTTCCTCGCCTTCGCGCTGCTCATCGGCGGCACCCCGGCGACGTTCCTCGGCGTCATCCCGCTCTACCTGGTGACGCTGTTCACCATCGCGCTGCCGACCGGCTGGCTCACCCAGTTCTTCCCGGTGTGGCTGCTCTGGATCACGCTGCTCAACTTCATCATCGGCAACTCGATCATGGTGTACCTGTCGATGATGGGGCCCTACAAGCGGGGCACGTTCGAGCTGATCCTGTGGGCGATCCTCAACCCGGTGTACTGGATCCTGCACTCGATCGCCGCCTACAAGGGGCTGTGGCAGCTGGTCACCCGACCGCACTACTGGGAGAAGACCGCGCACGGTCTCACCAAGCAGACCCACCTGGCGGGCGAGGCGGCGCAGGACGCCGCCGCGCACGACGACCTCGCCGAGCCGCTCGAGACCGTCGAGGCGGCGTCGACGGGGGGTGCGTCGCGATGACCGACCTGCTGCCGACCACCGACGAGCTCGACCTCGACGACCTGCCGCGCCGCGACCGCACGCGCCGCACCCGGCCGCGCACCCGCCTCGACAAGTTCCCGCGCGACCCGCTGCTGCGCTGGGCGGTGCGCGCGGCGCTCGCCCTGCCGTACGTCGCGATCGCGCTGCTCGGCGGGCTCGGCACGACCGACAAGCTGCTCACGCCGAACCAGCAGCTGCTCGTGCACCTGTCGACCCTCAGCTGGGATCGCGCCGACCCCGAGTGGGTCGGGCAGATCTACCCGCCGGTGACGACGCTGCTCGCGGCGGTGATTCCCGGCGGGCGCGTCGGTCTCGCGATCGCCGGCGCACTCGTGGCGGGTCTGTTCCTTCAGAAGCTGATGGAGATCATGGTGCAGCGGCGCTTCCCGCCGTCGACCGTCGTCATCCTGACCCTCGCCATCGGCGCGAACCCGCTGTTCGCCTACACGGCGACCGAGAACTTCGCGGCGTTCGTCGGCCTCGCCTGCTTCGGACTCGCCGCCCCGGACGTGGTGCGGTTCGTCGCCTGGCGCAACACCCGCGCCGGGTTCCGGGCCGGCATCCTGCTGATGGTCGCGATGCTCTCCGACCTCTCCGGCATCCTCTACACGCTCACCGCGGCGCTCGCCGCGCCGTTCCTGCGGCTCGGTCGGGCCGACCAGTCCGGCGCGCGGTGGGCGAACGTGCTGGTCATCGTCTACCCGACGATCTCGGCGCTGGTGGCGATCTTCACCATCAACTGGATCTTCACCGGCAACCCGTTGCTGATCTGGACGCAGGAGATGATCGAGTCGTCGCCGCAGCGGCTGGCCACGCTCGGCCAGATCTTCTTGACCCCGAACGGATGGCTGCTCGCCGCCCCGGTGGTGTGCGCCTGGCTGATCGCGCTGATCGTCCGGCGGCCCGGGTCGATCGCCGTGTCGACGCTCGTCTTCGTCGCGATCCTCTCCGCCTACGTGCTGGGGCTCATCCCGTCGGGGTCGGCGGGCAACACCTTCATCCTGATGACGGTGATGGCGATCGCGCTGGTGCCGACGGCCCGCTCGACGGCGAGGATCATCCTGACCGACACGGTGGCGTTCCTGCAGATCGCGATCGCCTGGGCCGCCGCGTTCCACCGCGACTCGGTGGTGGCCTGGATGTCGGCGCTCGGCTTCCCCGTCGGCTGACCGGCGACCTGGGCCGAGCATCCGGGTCTGGCGGTCTCGGTCCGGCGACGGCCGGACCGAGCGGCTCCGGCGCGCGGATATCGTTGTGGGGTGACTGCGCAGACCGGGTTCGACCTGTTCCCCGACCGCGCCGTGATCGCGATCCGCGTGAACGGCGTGCTGATGGACAAGGCGACCACCGTGGAGACGACGGACGACGTCGAGCCGGTCGAGGTGTCGTCGCCCGACGGCCTCGACATCCTGCGGCACTCCACCGCGCACGTGCTCGCCCAGGCGGTGCAGAAGCTCAACCCCGACGCGAAGCTCGGGATCGGGCCACCGATCCAGGACGGTTTCTACTACGACTTCGACGTCGACCAGCCGTTCACGCCGGAAGACCTCACCGCGCTCGAGAAGGAGATGCAGCGCATCATCCGCTCGGGGCAGCGGTTCGTGCGCCGGGAGGTCACCGACGCCGAGGCCGACGCCGAGCTGGCGGGGGAGCCCTACAAGCTCGAGCTGATCCGGCTCAAGGGCTCGGCCGGCGACGAGGAGTCGGTCGAGGTCGGCGCGGGCGGCCTCACCGTCTACGACAACGTCGACCGCGACGGCAACGTCGTCTGGAAGGATCTCTGCCGCGGCCCGCACGTGCCCAACACGGGCGCGCTCGGCGGCGGCATGAAGCTGACCCGCGTCGCCGCCGCGTACTGGCGGGGGAGCGAGAAGAACCCGCAGCTGCAGCGCATCTACGGCACCGCGTGGCCGACGAAGGACGACCTGCGCGACTACCTGGGCCGGCTCGAGGAGGCGGCGAAGCGCGACCACCGCAAGCTCGGCAAGGAGCTCGATCTGTTCTCGTTCCCCGACGAGATCGGCTCCGGCCTGTCGGTGTGGCACCCCAAGGGCGGCACCGTCCGGATGGAGATGGAGCAGCACGCCCGCCGACGGCATGTCGAGGCCGGCTACCACTACGTCTACACGCCGCACATCTCGAAGTCCGACCTGTTCCGGCAGTCCAACCACCTCGTCACCTACAAGGAGGGGATGTTCCCGCCCTTCACCCTCGACGAGGAGACGGATGCCGACGGGCAGGTCACGAAGGCCGGGCAGGACTACTACCTGAAGCCGATGAACTGCCCGATGCACATCCTCATCTACAAGGAGCGTGCGCGGAGCTACCGCGACCTGCCGCTGCGGCTCGCCGAGAACGGCACCGTGTACCGCTACGAGCTCTCCGGTGCGCTGCACGGGCTCACCCGCGTGCGCGGGTTCACCCAGGACGACTCGCACCTGTTCGTCACCCCCGACCAGCTCGAGGACGAGGCGACCAAGGTGCTCGAGTTCGTCATCTCGATGCTGCGCGACTTCGGCCTCGACGACTTCGAGCTGGAGCTGTCGATGCGCGACGACGAGAAGTCGAAGTGGATCGGGTCCGACGAGTTCTGGGAGTCGTCGACGAACGCCCTGCGCAACGTCGCCCGCGCCTCCGGCCTGAAGCTGACCGAGGTTCCCGGCGAGGCCGCTTTCTACGGCCCCAAGATCGACCTCAAGACGAAGGACGCGATCGGTCGCGTCTGGCAGCTCTCCACCGTGCAGGTCGACCCCAACCTGCCCGAGCGCTTCGGACTCGAGTTCACCGACAAGGACGGCGAGAAGAAGCGCCCGATCATGATCCATCGTGCGCTCTTCGGCTCCATCGAACGGTTCTTCGCGATCCTGCTCGAGCACTACGCCGGGGCGTTCCCGGTCTGGCTGTCGCCCGTGCAGGTGGTCGGCGTCCCGGTCGCCGAGGAGTTCGGCGGGTACCTCGACGACATCGCCGACCGGCTGCGCGCCGAGGGAGTTCGCGTCGAGGTGGACCATTCGGATGAGCGGATGCAGAAGAAGATCCGCACCCACACGCTCGCGAAGGTGCCGTACCAGCTGATCGCCGGCGAGAAGGACCGCGACGCGGGCACGGTGAGCTTCCGCTTCCGCGACGGCACCCAGGAGAACGGCATCCCGGTCGACGAGGCGGTCGCGCGCATCCGCGAGGCGATCGCCACGAAGGCCCAGGTCTGACGTGATCGGCGGGGACCCCGGTCTGGACTACGACGGCGCCGTGTACGCCGACGTCGAGCGGGTCGGGGGCGACGTCGGCCCGTTCGAGCGGCTGTGGACCCCGCATCGCATCGCCTACATCGAGTCGGGCGGCGTGCACGGCGAGGAGGGCTGCGTGTTCTGCTCCGCGCCCGGCAAGAGCGACGAGGAGGCCCTCATCGTGCACCGCGGCGAGGCGGCGTACGTGATCCTCAACCTGTTCCCGTACAACGCCGGGCACCTGCTCGTCGTGCCCTACCGGCACGTCGCGCTCTACGACGACGCGACGGATGCCGAGGTCGCCGAGATCGCGGCGCTCACCCAGACCGCGATGCGCGTCATCCGGGACTCGTCGCGGGCCGACGGGTTCAACATCGGGATGAACCAGGGGGCCATCGCCGGTGCGGGCATCTCGGCGCACCTGCATCAGCACGTGGTGCCGCGCTGGGCGGCGGACGCCAACTTCTTCCCGATCATCGCCCGCACGAAGGCGCTGCCGAAGCTGCTCGGCGACGTGCGCGCCGAGCTCGCGTCCGCCTGGCCCGCCTGACGGAGGGATGACGCCGCGTGACGGCCGTGTCGGGTCGTCGCCGGCGGCTCGGGCATCCTGGGTCCACGCGGATGGCCGTGGCCCGGTCGCCGCTCCGCACCGAGACGTAGAATCGACGATCATGAGCACGACCCACACCGCCCCCGAGACCAGCGCGCCCGAGACCGGCACCAGCCGGGTGAAGCGAGGGCTCGCCGAGATGCTCAAGGGCGGCGTCATCATGGACGTCGTCACGGCGGACCAGGCGAAGATCGCCGAGGACGCCGGCGCCGTCGCGGTGATGGCGCTGGAGCGGGTGCCGGCCGACATCCGGGCCCAGGGCGGCGTGGCGCGGATGAGCGACCCCGACCTGATCGACGGCATCGTCGAGGCCGTGTCGATCCCGGTGATGGCGAAGGCCCGCATCGGTCACTTCGTCGAGGCGCAGGTGCTGCAGTCGCTCGGCGTCGACTACATCGACGAGTCCGAGGTGCTCTCGCCCGCCGACTACGTCAACCACATCGACAAGTGGCCGTTCACCGTGCCGTTCGTCTGCGGCGCCACCAACCTCGGCGAGGCGCTGCGCCGCATCACCGAGGGCGCGGCGATGATCCGCTCCAAGGGGGAGGCGGGCACCGGCGACGTCTCCGAGGCGACCAAGCACATCCGCCAGATCACCGGCGAGATCAACGCGCTCAAGGCGAAGACGAAGGACGAGCTCTACGTCGCCGCGAAGGAGCTGCAGGCGCCCTACGAGCTGGTCGCCGAGATCGCCGCGACCGGCAAGCTCCCCGTCGTGCTGTTCACCGCCGGCGGTGTCGCCACCCCCGCCGACGCGGCGATGATGATGCAGCTCGGCGCCGACGGCGTGTTCGTCGGTTCCGGCATCTTCAAGTCGGGCGACCCGGCGGCGCGCGCCGCGGCGATCGTCAAGGCGACCACGTTCTTCGACGACCCCGACGAGATCGCGAAGGCGTCGCGGGGCCTCGGCGAGGCCATGGTCGGCATCAACGTCGCCGACCTCGCCGCGCCGCACCGCCTCGCCGAGCGTGGCTGGTAGCGGCCAGGGCGTCCAGGTCCCGGGGGACGGCGCGGGCCACGGCCCGCAGGTCGGCGTCCTCGCGCTCCAGGGCGACGTCCGCGAGCACCTCGCCGTGCTCGGCGGTCTCGGCGCCGACGCGCGCCCGGTGCGACGCCCCGCCGACCTCGACGCCGTCGCGGGCCTCGTCATCCCCGGCGGGGAGTCGAGCGTGATCGACAAGCTGGCACGCTCCTTCGACCTGTTCGACCCGATCCGGGCGCGCATCGCCGACGGCATGCCGGTCTACGGCACCTGCGCGGGCCTCATCCTGCTGGCCGACCGGATCGTCGACGGCATCACCGGACAGCAGACCTTCGGCGGGCTCGACGTCGTCGTGCGCCGCAACGCGTTCGGCACCCAGAACGACTCGTTCGAGGCCGACATCCCGATGCCCGACCTCGCCGACCCCGCCGTGCACGCCGTGTTCATCCGCGCCCCGGTCGTGGAGTCGGTGGGCGACGGCGTGACGGTGCTCGGCGCGCTCGACGACGGCCGCGTCGTCGCCGTGGAGCAGGGTCCGCTACTCGGCACCGCCTTCCACCCGGAGGTCACCGGCGAGCAGCGCTTCCACGCGCGGTTCCTCGAGACGGTGCGCACCGCGGGCTGACGACCCGGCGTCGGACCGGGATGCCGATGCGCGTCGGGCCCCGCACCGCCAAGCTGAGGGGATGAAGCTCTACAGCGACTACGGCGCGCGCCGCACCCGGCAGATCCTCGGCGACATCGCCGCCGTCGTGCTCATCGGACTCTGGGTGTGGTTCGGCGTCGGCGTGTTCCAGCTGGTCGACGGGCTGGCCGAGTACGGCCAGGGCATGGTCGAGGCCGGCTCCGGCATCGAGGAGTCGATGAACGACGTGGGGGAGCAGCTCGGCGGGGTCCCGCTGATCGGGGGCGGCATCCGCGCCCCGTTCGACGCGGCGAGCGAGGCGGGGTCGGTGCTGGTCGAGGCCGGGGTGGCGCAGCAGGAGGCGGTGCATCGCCTGGCGCTGGGCCTGGGCGTCGGCATCCCGGCTCTGCCGATCCTCACCATCCTGTTGCTCTGGCTCGTGCCCCGCATCCGGTTCGTCCGCTCCGCGGCCCGCGCCCGGGAGGCGGTGGGCACGGCGGCCGGCCTCGACCTGCTCGCGCTGCGGGCGCTGGCGACGCAGAAACTCGCCGCGGTCACCGAGATCGCGCCCGACGCGCTCGAGGCCTGGCGGCGCGGCGACCCCGCCGTCACCCGGCGGCTGGCCGAGCTCGAGCTGCGGTCGGCGGGCATCCGCCTGCGCGAGTAGCCGGCTCAGAGCTCGGCGCTGTGCAGCAGCACGTCGACCGGCCGCGCACTCGCGACGGCGCGGTAGGCGGCTGCGCCGCGCACCGTCGCGGCGAACGCGTCGGCGTCGGACGGGTCGAAGCACCACTCCTGCCCGCGCCCGAGCTCGCGGCGTGCGGGCGTCCACCGGTAGGCGAGCGTCATGCACACCTGCACGATCGGCTGACTCTCGTCGCCGGCGCGCACCAGCTGGCGCACCAGGTCGCAGGTGAATCGCCCGGCGTCGGCATCCGGACCCCACTGGAACAGCAGGGCGTCGCCGCGGTCGGGGATCGAGGTGTGCTGCCCGCGGGTGTCGCGGTAGAAGCCGAGCACAACGCGCAACGCCTCCGGCGCGCGCAGGTCGGCGGTCGCCACGCCCGCGCCGTCGAGGTAGCGCCGCAGGGCGTTCTCCGCGTAGGCGATGCGGAACCAGGGCGACGGCACCCGCCGAGTGTAGCGACGCGGCCGGGCCGCCGGGAGGGGAGCCGGCGGGCCCCGGCGCGGGGGACCAGGGGCGCCGCTGGATAGGATGGCCCTCATGTCCGGGCACTCCAAATGGGCGACGACGAAGCACAAGAAGGCCGTCATCGACGCGCGCCGCGCGAAGTCGTTCGCCAAGCTGATCAAGAACATCGAGGTCGCGGCGAAGCTCGGGGG
Organism: Pseudolysinimonas sp.; assembly: GCA_041984585.1. Taxonomy (GTDB): domain Bacteria; phylum Actinomycetota; class Actinomycetes; order Actinomycetales; family Microbacteriaceae; genus Pseudolysinimonas_A. Next base: position 91,908 of record JBHIXX010000001.1, read on the forward strand.
CGCCGACCTCGCGGGCAACCCGACGCTCTACGACGCCGTGCAGAAGGCGAAGAAGACGTCGGTCCCGAACGACAACATCGACCGCGCGATCAAGCGCGGCGCGGGCATCTCGGGCGACGCCGTCGAGTACTCGACGATCATGTACGAGGGCTACGCGCCGAACGGCGTCGCGCTGCTGATCGAGTGCCTCACCGACAACAAGAACCGCGCCGCCGCCGAGGTGCGAACGGCGATGACGCGCAACGGCGGCACCATGGCCGACCCCGGCAGCGTCGCCTACAACTTCAACCGCAAGGGCGTCATCTCGATCACCAAGACCGATGACGTGACGGAGGACGACATCCTGCTCGCCGTGCTCGACGCCGGCGCGGAGGAGGTCGTCGACCAGGGCGGCGGGTTCGAGGTCATCACCGACCCGTCGCAGCTCGTCGAGGCGCGCACCGCGCTGCAGGCGGCCGGCATCGACTACGACTCGGCCGAGGCCGAGTTCGTGCCGACGGTCACCGTGCCGGTCGACGCCGACACGGCGCGCAAGGTGATGCGCCTGATCGACGCGCTCGACGACAGCGACGACGTGCAGAACGTGTTCAGCAACTACGACATCCCAGCCGACGTGCAGGCGGAGCTCGACGCCGACGACGAGTGACGGCCGGTCCGGACTCCACACCGTGCTGGGGGCGACCTGGCTCGGCGACGGAGCCGGCCGACACGCGCGCCGAGTATCGAACGAATGTACGAACGCTCCCGTAGCCTGACGGGGTGCGCGTACTGGGTATCGACCCCGGCCTGACCCGCTGCGGGGTCGGCGTCGTCGACGTGCGCCCCGACCGTCGGGCGACGCTCGTGCACGTCTCGGTGCTGCGCACCCCCGCCGACCAGCCCCTCGCCGAACGGCTGCTGACCGTGTCGCGGGGCATCGCCGCCGCGCTCGGCGAGTTCGAGCCCACCGCGGTCGCCGTGGAGCGGGTGTTCGCCCAGCACAACCTGCGCACCGTCATGGGCACGGCGCAGGCCAGCGGGGTGGCCCTCGCGCTCGCCGCCGAGCGGGGGATCGCGGTGGGGCTGCACACGCCGAGCGAGGTGAAGGCGGCGATCACCGGGTACGGCTCGGCCGGCAAGGCGCAGGTGGGTGCGATGGTGGCCCGGGTGCTGGGGCTGGATGCCGCCCCCACCCCGGCGGACGCGTCCGACGCGCTGGCCCTCGCGATCTGCCACGCCTGGCGCGGACCGGTCGCTCCCGTCGGCGCGGCGTCCGGGGCGCTCACCCCGGCGCAGCGCGCCTGGCGGGCGGCGGAGAGGTCGTCGGCCGTGCGTAGGGTGGCGCCATGATCTCCTCGGTGCGCGGCGTCGTGCTCGCGCTCACCGGCTCGGCGGCCGTCGTCGAGGTCGGCGGCGTGGGACTCGCCGTGCAGGTCACGCCCCGCCACGCGACGTCGCTCCGCGTCGGGCAGGAGGCGCGGCTGCACACCGCGCTGATCGTGCGCGACGACGACCTCAGCCTGTTCGGCTTCGAGACCGCGGAGCAGCTCGACGTCTTCGACCTGCTGCGCGGCGTCTCCGGTGTGGGCCCGAAGTCGGCGCTCGGCGTGCTCGCCGCACTGACCCCCGACGAGATCGCCCGCGCGGTCGCCGACGAAGACGACGTCCCGTTCCGCAAGGTCTCCGGCATCGGGCCGAAGACGGCGAAGCTGCTCGCCGTGTCGCTCGCCGGCAAGCTGCTCCCGCCCCCGGCGGCCGGGCCGTCTGCATCCGCCGCGTCGCGCGCGCCCGACGTCACCGCGCAGGTGGTCGAGGCCCTGGTCGGGCTCGGCTGGAACGAGCGGGTCGCCGGTCAGGCGGTCGACGAGGTCGTGGGCGAGGCGGATGCGACCCTGCCGGTGCCCGCGCTGCTGCGCCTCGCGCTCGCCCGGCTCGGTCCGCAGCAGGTGCGCTCGTGAGCGCCCGCGAGCCCGACGAGCACCTCGCCGACGCCGGCTGGGCGGAGTCGCCCGCGGCCGAGGGCGTGGTGCGACCCGGTCCGGAGTCGGAGGCGGAGCTCGCCTTCGAGGGGGCGCTGCGGCCGACGACGCTCGCCGACTTCGTCGGCCAGTCGAAGGTGCGGGGCCAGTTGCAGCTGCTGCTCGACGCGGCCGCGCTGCAGCACCGCACCCCCGACCACATCCTGCTCGCCGGACCGCCCGGTCTCGGCAAGACGACGCTCGCGATGATCGTCGCCCACGAGTCGGGTCGGCCGCTGCGGATGTCGTCCGGTCCCGCCATCCAGCACGCCGGCGACCTCGCGGCCCTGCTGTCGAGCCTCGTGCCCGGTGAGGTGCTGTTCGTCGACGAGATCCACCGGATGGCGCGCAGCGCCGAGGAGATGCTCTACCTCGCGATGGAGGACTTCCGCATCGACATCATGGTGGGCAAGGGCGCCGGCGCGACCAGCATCCCGCTCGATCTGGCCCCGTTCACGCTCGTCGGCGCGACCACCCGCTCGGGACTGCTGCCGAACCCGCTGCGCGACCGGTTCGGCTTCACCGCCAACCTTGAGTTCTACGAGACCGGCGAGCTCGACGAGGTGCTCGCCCGCGCGGCGCGGCTGCTCGACCTCGACGTGCCGGCCGACGCCCGACGCGAGATCGCGAGCCGCAGCCGCGGCACCCCGCGCATCGCCAACCGGCTGCTCCGCCGGGTGCGCGACTACGCGCTCGTGCACGCGGGCGGCGCCGACCTCGCCGCGGTGCACGCCGCGCTCGAGCTGTACGACGTCGACCCGCTCGGGCTCGACCGGCTCGACCGGGCCGTGCTCGAGATGATCGTTACCCGGTTCGACGGCGGCCCCGTCGGGCTCAACACCCTCGCCGTCTCGGTCGGCGAGGAGGCGGAGACCATCGAGTCGGTCGTCGAGCCCTTCCTGGTGCGGATCGGGATGCTCACCCGCACCCCGCGCGGCCGCGTGGCCACCCGGCTGGCGTGGGACCACCTCGGCGTCCCGCGACGCTCCCAGGGGACGCTGTTCGACGATGACGTATGATTCGAGGGATCCGCGCGGTTCCCGCTGAAGGTCGAGCCGCCACCCCCTCCAGAGAGTCCCGAGACCCCACATGCCTTTCGATCCGCTGACAATCGGCCTCATCGTCCTCGCGGCGGTGCTCTTCTTCTTCATGTTCCGCAGCCAGCGCAAGCGCCGCCAGGAGCAGGAGAAGCTGCAGGACCAGATGGTGGTCGGTGCCGAGGTGATGACCTCGCAGGGCATCTTCGGCACGATCGTCTCGATCGACGAGGACGAGAACCAGGTCGTCATCGAGAGCACGCCCGGCACCAAGCTGCGCGTGCACCGGCAGACCCTCGCCCGCGTCGTCGAGGACGAGGTGCCGACCGACGACGCCGGGCCGAGCCTCAACGAGTCGTCGGTCGAGCCGATGGCCGAGCCGGAGTTCGGCGAGCGCGTCGACGACGACAAGCCGAAGCCGCGCAAGAAGTCCTCCGAGTAACCACTAGCCTGGTGAGTCGGTCCGGCAGCCCCGGGCCGCGCATCCCCGCCAGCCCGGGCGACCGTCGTCGCGCCGGCTGGCCCGCCGAGGAAGAAAGCAGAGCCGCCGCGTGGTGACGAGGTCCACACCGGTCCGCAAGGCCTGGAGGTCGCTGACCGGCCTGCTGGTGATCATCGCGGCGCTGACCGCGATCCTCACCGGGGGCGTGCTCTGGAGCAACGCCGAGTGGACGCCGAAGCTCGGCCTCGACCTTGAGGGCGGCACGCAGATCATCCTCGCCCCGTCGCTGGCCGACGGCGAGACGGTCTCGCAGGAGCAGCTCGACCAGGCCGTGTCGATCATCCGCCAGCGCGTCGACGCGAGCGGTGTCTCCGAGGCGGCGATCTCGACGTCGGGCACCAACATCGTGGTCGACATCCCGGGGGAGCCCGACCAGGCGACCCTCGACCGCATCCAGGCGTCGGCCAAGCTCGAGTTCCGGGCGGTGCTGCTCGCCGACGTCGCGTCGAACGTCATCGTCGACACCCCCGAGGCGACCGACCCCGCCGTCGACGGCGAGACGACCGACGGTGAGACCACCGACGGCTCCGCCGAAGACGTCGCCGATGCGACTCCGAGCCCGACGCCGACCGACGCGAGCGACCTCGCCTGGGTGACCGACGAGCTGCAGGCCGACTTCAACGCGTTCGACTGCTCGACCCTCGAGTCGGCGGAGACCAACGTCGCGCCGGCCGACGAGCCGCTCATCACCTGCTCCGACGACGGCACGGTCAAGTACCTGCTCGGCATCGTCGAGGTGTCGGGCGAGATGATCGCGGATGCCTCCGCCGGCCTCCGCACCACCGCGCAGGGCGCGCTGACCAACGACTGGGCGGTGAACATCGAGTTCACCGGCGAGGGCCAGGAGGCCTTCGGCGACGTGACCACCCGCCTGTTCGGCCTCACCGGGGTGCGCAACCAGTTCGCGATCGTCCTCGACGGCCGCGTGATCTCCGCCCCGACGACGAATGCGGCGATCACCGACGGCCGCGCCGAGATCTCCGGCACCTTCACTCAGGAGTCGGCGGAGACCCTCGCGAACCAGCTCAAGTACGGCGCGCTGCCGATCGGCTTCACCGTGCAGAGCCGCGACACCATCTCGGCCACGCTCGGCGCCAGCCAGCTGCAGAGCGGGCTCATCGCCGGCCTGGTCGGCCTGATCCTGGTGGTCATCTACTCGTTCTTCCAGTACCGGCTCCTGGCGTCGGTGACGATCGCCTCGCTGATCGTCGCCGGCGGCCTCACCTACCTCACGATCACCCTCATGGCGTGGCGGTACGACTACCGGCTCACGCTGGCCGGCGTCGCGGGTTTGATCGTCGCCATCGGCTTCACGGTCGACTCGTTCATCGTCTACTTCGAACGCATCCGTGACGAGCTCCGCGACGGCCGAGGCCTGGTCGGCGCGGTCGAAGCCGGCTGGACGCGGGCGCTGCGCACGATCCTGGCGGCCAAGGGCGTCAACCTCCTGTCGGCGGTCATCCTGTTCCTCGTCGCGGTCGGCAACGTGCAGGGCTTCGCGCTGACCCTCGGCATCACGGTGATCATCGACGTGCTCGTCGTGCTGCTCTTCACCCACCCGATGCTGCAGCTGCTCGCCACCACGCGGTTCTTCTCCAGCGGGCATCCGCTGTCGGGACTCGACCCGACCGCGCTCGGCGCCGTGTACCGCGGGCGCGCGCAGTTCCGCACCTCCGTCGAGGCGCGGCGCAGCGGCGCGTCCCGCGAGGCGGGCAAGAGGCAGACGATCGCCGAGCGCAAGGCCGCGGAGCTCGCGTCGTCGACGAAGGACGGGAAGGGGGCCCGCTGATGGCCGCGAGCATGCTGACCCGGTTCGGCAACGACCTGTACACCGGCGAGAAGTCGGTCGACTTCGTCGGTCTGCGCAAGATCTGGCTCTCGCTCGGCGTGGTGCTGATGGTGCTCGCCGTGCTCGTGCCGTTCGTGCGCGGCGGCGGCAACTTCCTCGCCGGATTCAACTTCGGCATCGAGTTCCTCGGCGGCTCGCAGTTTCAGGTGGTCGGCGCGGCGGACGCGGACCCGACCATCGGCGAGGACGCGGTGCTCTCCGTCGTGCCGGATGCCGTGGTGCACGTCACCACCGTCGGCGCCGATGGCGTGCGGGTGCAGACCGATCAGCTCACCGAGCCGGAGACGCAGGAGGTGTCGACGGCGCTCGAGGAGGGCTACGGCACGTCGGACGTCACCTCGTCGTTCATCGGTGCGACGTGGGGCGCCGACATCACCCGGCAGGCGCTTATCGGTCTCGGCATCTTCCTGGGCGCCGCGATGCTGCTGATGGCGATCTACTTCCGCACCTGGAAGATGTCGCTGGCGGCGATCATCGCGCTGATCCACGACGTCGTCTTCACGATCGGGGTGTATGCGGCCACCGGCTTCGAGATCACTCCGGCCGCGGTCATCGGCTTCCTCACCATCCTGGGCTTCTCGCTCTACGACACCGTCGTCGTCTTCGACAAGGTGCGCGAGAACACGTCGGAGCTGGCGGACGACTCGCCGCGCACGTTCGGCGAGACCGTGAACCTGGCGGTCAACCAGACGCTCGTCCGGTCGATCAACACGGGCGTGGTGGCGGCGCTGCCGACCGCGGCGATCCTGTTCCTCGGCGCGTTCGCGCTCGGGGCCGACACGCTGCGCGACATCTCCCTCGCCCTGCTCGTCGGCACGATCGTCGGCACCTACTCGACGCCGTTCATCGCGGCGCCGCTGTACGCCTGGTTCCGTCAGGGCGAGCCGAAGATCCGCGAGCGCGACCAGCGCGTGCTCGCCGCCCGCGCGCGCGTCGCCGCCTGAGGGGGCGGATCCGCGCGAACGGCGGACGACCGGTCGGGAAACTAGACTCATCCGTACGGAGGTGAGCGGATGACCGAGACCCGGGTCCCGAGCACCGCCGTCGCGCCCGGGGAGACGGCTCCGCCGACGTCGTCGCTGCGGCGCCTCGTGCCGCGCATCTTCTCGCGCGCCCAGCCGGCCGGCGCCCTCGAGTCCGTTCTGCGCACGGTGCGCACCCACCATCCGCGCGCCGACGTCGCCCTCATCGAGCGTGCCTACGCGACCGCCGACCGCGCCCACGCCGGGCAGGTGCGCAAGAGTGGAGAGCCGTACATCACGCATCCGCTCGCCGTCGCGCAGATCCTCGCCGACCTGGGGATCGGGCCGAAGACGCTCGCGGCCGCGCTGCTACACGACACCGTCGAGGACACCTCCTACGACCTCGACCGGCTGCGCTCGGAGTTCGGCGACGAGATCGCGATGCTCGTCGACGGGGTGACCAAGCTCGACAAGCTCAAGTACGGCGACAGCGCGCAGGCCGAGACGGTGCGCAAGATGGTCGTCGCGATGAGCAAGGACATCCGCGTGCTCGTCATCAAGCTCGCGGACCGGCTGCACAACGCGCGCACCTGGGGGTTCGTGCCGCCCGACTCGGCACGGCGCAAGGCGCAGGAGACCCTCGAGATCTACGCGCCGCTGGCGCACCGACTCGGCATCCAGACGATCAAATGGGAGCTCGAGGATCTCGCGTTCGCGGTGCTGCACCCGAAGCTCTACAACGAGATCGAGAGCCTGGTGAAGAACCGCACGCCGCAGCGCGAGCAGTTCGTGCAGTCGGTGATCGACGCGGTGAACGACGACCTGCGCGCGGGCAAGATCAAGGGGCAGGTCGTCGGCCGGCCGAAGCAGTACTACTCGATCTACCAGAAGATGGTGCTGCGCGGCCGCGAGTTCACCGAGATCTACGACCTCGTCGGCATCCGCGTGCTGGTCTCCAACATCCGCGACTGCTACGCGGTGCTCGGCGCGATCCACGCGCGCTGGAATCCGATCCCGGGTCGGTTCAAGGACTACATCGCCACGCCGAAGTTCAACCTGTACCAGTCGCTGCACACGACCGTGATCGGCCCGCAGGGTCGCGCGGTCGAGATCCAGATCCGCACCCATGACATGCACCAGCGCGCCGAGTACGGCGTCGCGGCGCACTGGAAGTACAAGGAGCGGATGGCCGGCCGCGACCCGGGCGCGAAGGTCACCCAGGAGACGGAGATGGCGTGGCTCGCGCACATCTCGGACTGGCAGTCGGAGACCGAGGACGCGACCGAGTTCCTCGAGAACCTGCGCTTCGAGATCGGGGCGAAGGAGGTCTACGTCTTCACCCCGCAGGGCAAGGTCATCGGCCTGCCTGCCGGGGCGACCCCGGTCGACTTCGCGTACGCCGTGCACACCGAGGTCGGGCACCGCACGATGGGCGCCAAGGTCAACGGCCGACTGGTGCCGCTCGAGAGCGTGCTGAACAGCGGCGACTCGGTCGAGGTCTTCACCTCGAAGAACCCGGATGCCGGCCCCAGCAAGGACTGGCTCAACTTCGTCAAGAGCCCGCGGGCGCGCAACAAGATCCGCGGCTGGTTCACCAAGGAGCGTCGCGAAGAGGCGATCGAGCAGGGCAAGGATGCGATCGCCCGCGCGATGCGCAAGCAGAACCTGCCGCTGCAGAAGCTGATGGGCGGGGATGTCGTCAGCGAGGTCGCTGCCCAGATGCGCTACGAGAGCGTCGACGCGCTCTACGCGGCGGTCGGCGAGGGACACGTCTCCACCCAGTCGGTGCTCGAGAAAGTCGTCGCCTCGCTGCAGTCGGAGGCCGAGGCCGACGAGGCCGAGATCCCGTTCACCCCGAAGGGGCGTGCCCGGCAGCTACGGTCGAGCGACTCCGGCGTACTGGTGCGCGGAGCGCCCGACATCCTGGTGAAGCTCGCGAAGTGCTGCACCCCGGTGCCGGGCGACGAGATCATCGGCTTCGTCACGCGCGGCGCCGGCGTCTCGGTGCACCGCACCGACTGCAACAACGTCGGTCCGCTGCGCCAGCAGGAGGACCGCATCATCGAGGTCGAGTGGGCGCCGAGCTCGACGAGCGTGTTCCTGGTGCAGATCCAGGTGGAGGCGCTCGACCGCGGCGGCCTGCTGTCGGACATCACGCGGGTACTCACCGAGCACCACGTCAACATCCTGTCGGCGAGCGTGTCGACGTCGACCGACCGCCTCGCGGTCAGCCGCTACGTGTTCGAGATGGGCGACACAACGCACCTCGACCGCCTGCTGAGCGCGGTGCGGCGCATCGACGCGGTGTACGACGTGTACCGCGTGCACACCGGCTGACGCGCGACCTCCAGCCCGCTCCGCGAGCAGCCCTCGCCGCGGCCCTCACGCCTCGCCGAAGACGGCCGCCAACCGCTCCTTCGCGCGGCGCTTGCCGTGCAGATTGCGGCGCCGATCGAGCAGCTCGGCGGTCTGCGCGGCGCCGAACCCGCCGAGCGCGGCGAGGCGGAGGATGGCGTCGGCGTCGACCGGATGCAGCACGGGCCGGAAACGCGCGAGGTCGACGGCGGTGCGCAACGGCGAGGTGACCCGCGCGCCGAGGTCGACCACGTCATCCGGATCGAGCACCAGCTCGCGCACCACCGCCAGCGGCGTGGGGGAGAGTCGCGCCCGCGCGTCGAGCCGGGTGCAGAACTCGAGCACGGCCGGCGAACCTTCGGCGGCGCCCCAGACCCAGGCGGCCGTGCCCAGTTCGGCGATGAGCCGCGTCGAACGCCCGGCCAGCGCGGCGGCGGCGCGGGTGCGGGCGTGGTCCCGGGCGTCGACCGGGCAGAATCCGGCCGCGAGCGGGTAGAGCTCGCCGTCGAGGCGCGCGGCGTGCAGCTCGGGGAGCGGGAGGTCGGCGGCGCTCAGCGCCTCGGGGATGACGGCCACCAGGCGACCGTCGCAGGTCGCAACGCCCGGTGGGGGCGCGGGACGCGATCGGTGGAGGGGAGTCGCTGGGGAGGATCGGTGCCCGGCCGCAGGACGACGATGCCCGGGCTCAGGAGCCGAGCGCCTCGAGCCACACCTTGCGGGCGGCGAGGGCCTCCTCGGCCTCCTTCTGCTTCCGCTTGTCGCCCGACGCCTTCGCCTCGGCGATCTCGGCCTCGAGCTTGCCGATCGCGTCGGTGAGCTGCGAGGCGAGCCCGTCTGAGCGCGCCTGCTTCTCCGGGTCGGTGCGGTTCCAGTGGTCGTCCTCGAGCCTCTTGACCGCGGCCTCGACCTTGCGCAGCCGGTCCTCGACGCTGCGCATCTTGTCGCGCGGCACCTTGCCGGCGGCATCCCACCGCTTCTGGATGGCGGTGAGCTTGCGGCGGGCGACCTCGCGGTCCGTCTCGGTGAGCAGCTCTTCGGCCTCGGTGAGGATCTCGAGCTTCACGCCGAGGTTGGCCGCGAACTCCTCGTTCTCCTGGGCGTCGATCTCGGCCTTGGCCCCATAGAGCACGTCGCCTGCCGCCTTGAACCGCGCCCAGAGCGCGTCGTCGACCTTCCGCCCGGCCCGACCGGCGGCCTTCCAGGAGTCGAGCAGTCGGCGGTAGTCGGGGATGCCGGCCGCGCCCTTGGGGGCGAGTGCCTCGGCCTGCTCGGCCAGGCGCTCCTTGCGCGCCTTGACCTCCTTCTGGCTGCTCTCCTGCTGGGCGAAGAAGGCGCGGCGGCCCGACTCGATCGTCGAGCGCGCGGCGCTGAAGCGCTTCCAGAGGGCGTCGGCGTCCGACTTCGGCAGCCGTGGACCCTCCTTCTGCTGGGTCTGCCAGGCGGTGAACAGCTCGTCGAGCTTGGCCGAGGTCTGCTTCCACTGGACCTTGGCCGGGTCCTGCGCGGCGAGAGCCTCGACGTCGACGACGAGCTGGGTGCGTGCGGCGACCGCGTCGGCCACCGCGGCCTGCGCTTCGGCGCTCTGCTTCTCGACCAGCTCGCCCAGGCCGCCGGAGAGCGTCTCCAGTCGCGCGCGCAACGCGGCGAGGTCGCCGACGGCGTTGGCGCCGGTCACCGACTCGGTGAGCGACGCGATGGTCTTGCTCACGTCCTTGGCGGGAGCGCCGGCGCGCACGCGCTGCTCGACCAGGCCGACCTGGCCCTCCAGCTCCGCGTACTTGCGCTCGAAGTAGGCGAGCGCCTCCTCCGGTGTCGCATCCGGATACTGTCCGACGGCACGCTCGCCGTCCGCCTCGCGAACGTACACGGTGCCGTCGTCGCCGACACGCCCCCAGGGGGTCTCGTCACCAGCCACGGGTCTCTCTCCGAATCGCGCCGGCTGCCTCTCTGACCGGCCGGACCAGCCTACCCATGACCGATCGCCGATCCACCCGGGGCGCCGAACCGCCCGCCGGACGCCCGACTATTCGAGGGTGAGCCCGGTGATCAGGATGGGCGAGGCGGGCTGGCCGCTGCCGTCGGCGTTGAGCAGCGTCGAGTCGAGTCCCGTCTCCGCCACCAGGTCGACGAGATCGTCGAGACCCGAGGTGACCGTTCCGACCACCGTGTAGCCGCCGGCCGAGTCGGAGGGCAGGGTCACGTCGCTCAGCACGATGAAGAACTGATGGCCGAACGAGTAGGCGTCGTCCCCGGTGCGAGCCATCGCGATGGTTCCGGTCGGGTAGACGTCGTCGGCGGGGGCGTTCTCGACCGGGCCGTAGGAGTAGGCGGGGTCGGGCGAGCCGAGGCCGTCGATGGAGCCGCACTGGACGAATGACGCGTCTGCGGCGATACGGTGACAGGTCGTGTCGAGGTAGTAATCGGCTCCGGCGTCGCGCACCCATCCGGCCACCGCCTGCGGGGCGAGGGCTCCGTCGAGCTCGATACCGAGGGTGACGCCGCCGAGCGTGAGCTCGCCGGTCCACGTGCGGTACTCGGACAGATCAGCCGAGGGGGCGCCGAAATTCTCGGACTCGGCGGCCGTCGCCGTGGGCTCGGGGGTGGGCGCCCCGGGGCCCGCCGTGAAGAAGAACACCTGCGACACGGCGGCGAGCGCGCCGACGGCGACGATGCCGACCACCGCGATCACGTTGTCGCGCACGCGGCGCGACCGCTGCTCGCGGTGAACCGTCTGCCGGGCCTCGTACACGCGCAGCCGATCGCGTGCCTCGCGTCCCTGCCGATTCGTGCTCTTCGCCACCGTCGCCCTTCCGTCGGATGTCCGGCCGTCGCCGGTCCGTCGAGAACTCTAGCCGGGCGCGACGGGGAGGCCGCTGCAGCCGCAGCCGGGTCGGTCGGCCGACGTAGCATGGGCGCATGAGCGGGCAGCCGGGTCTGAGATCCGGCGGCACCCCCCTCGCGGTGCGCATGCGGCCCACCCGCATCGACGAGGTGGCCGGGCAGCGGCACCTGGTGCGCCCCGGGTCGCCGCTCGTCGCCCTCGCCAAGGACACGACGGGGGAGTCGGGAGCGGTGTCGCTCATCCTGTGGGGTCCCCCGGGGACCGGGAAGACGACGCTCGCGCAGGTGATCGCGCACAGTTCGGGTCGGCGGTTCGTCGAGCTGTCGGCCGTGACCGCCGGCGTCAAAGACGTGCGCGAGGTGATGGAGAAGGCGCGCGCCGACCGCGACCTGTACGGCGTCTCGACGGTGCTGTTCCTCGACGAGATCCACCGGTTCACCAAGGCGCAGCAGGATGCCCTGCTCCCCGGCGTCGAGAACGGGTGGGTCATCCTCGTCGCGGCCACGACTGAGAACCCCTCGTTCTCGGTCATCTCCCCGCTGCTCTCCCGATCGCTGCTGCTCACCCTGGAGCAGCTCGACGACGACGACCTGGGGCTGCTGCTCGACCGGGCGGTGGAGTCGCCGAAGGGCCTCGACGGCGCGGTCTCCCTCGAGCCCGATGCCCGCGCGGCGATCGTGCGGCTCGCCTCGGGCGACGCGCGCCGCGCGCTGACGGCGCTCGAGGCGGCGGCGACCGCGGCGGCGGCGGCCGGCGACCCGGTCGTGACGGCCGACCTGGTCGCCGCGACGGTCGACCGGGCGCTGCTGCGCTACGACCGGCAGGGCGACGAGCACTACGACGTCATCTCGGCGTTCATCAAGAGCGTGCGCGGCTCCGACGTCGACGCCGCTCTCCACTACCTGGCCCGGATGATCGAGGCGGGGGAGGACCCGCGGTTCATCGCGCGGCGGGTGATGATCCTCGCCGCCGAAGACATCGGCATGGCCGACCCGCAGGCGCTGCCCATCGCGGTCGCCGCCGCCGAGGGCGTGCAGATGATCGGGATGCCGGAGGGCCGCATCCTGCTCGCCGAGGCGGTCGTCTACCTGGCGACGGCGCCGAAGTCGAACGCCGCCTACACGGCGCTCGATGCGGCGATCGCGGATGTGCGGGCCGGACGAATCGGGAGGGTGCCGACCCACCTGCGCGACGCGCACTACCCGGGGGCGAAGCGCCTCGGTCACGGGAAGGGCTACCGGTACGCCCACGACCACCCGAACGGGATCGCCGAGCAGCAGTACCTGCCCGACGAGCTCGTCGGCACCCGCTACTACGACCCGACCGGCCACGGCTTCGAGCGGGGGATCGGGGAACGCCTCGACCGCATCCGGGCGCTGCTCGCCGGGGATCCGCTGCCCGCCCGGCCGACGGCCGCGCCCGATTCGGCGACGGGCGGCGGCGCCGCCGAGGGCGCGATGCGGGACGCCGCTCCGACGACGGAGAACGCCGCTCCCACGACGGAGGGCGCCGTTCCCACGACGGAGGACGCCGCTCCCATCGCGGACTCGGACTGAACCCCGCCGTCTGGTAGTCTTGACCGGCTCGATTTCCGAGCACATCCCCACTCAGAGGTTCCGGGCGCGTCGACGTGCGACCGGGTCGACCGGGGCGATGTACGTCTGTGAGCCGCGAGATGCGCGGCCACGTGGTTGGAAGGCAGCATTTTGGTCACCAAGTCCCAGGACCGTCGCAAGGTCCGTCTCTCCCGCGCTCTCGGCATCCCGCTGACGCCCAAGGCGCAGCGCCACATGGAGAAGCGCCCCTACGCGCCCGGTCAGCACGGCCGCACCAAGCGCCGCACCGACAGCGACTACGCCGTCCGTCTACGCGAGAAGCAGCGTCTGCGCGAGCAGTACGGCATCCGCGAGAAGCAGCTGCGCATCGTCTTCAACGAGGCGCGTCGCACCCAGGGCCTGACGGGTGAGAACCTCGTCGAGCTGCTCGAGATGCGTCTCGACGCGCTCGTGCTGCGCTCGGCGTTCGCCCGCACCACCGCGCAGGCGCGCCAGATGGTCGTGCACCGCCACATCCTCGTCGACGGCAAGATCGTCGACCGCCCGTCGTTCCGCGTGAAGCCGGGCCAGGTCATCCACGTCAAGGAGCGCAGCGAGTCGACCGAGCCGTTCCAGGTCGCCGCCGCCGGCGGGCACGCCGAGGTGCTGCCCCCGACCCCGGGCTACCTCGAGGTCGAGCTCGACAAGCTGCAGGCCCGCCTCGTGCGTCGCCCGAAGCGCGCCGAGGTGCCGGTGACCGCCGAGGTCCAGCTCGTCGTCGAGTACTACGCGGCTCGGTAAGACCGATCCCACGCACGAAGGCCCGGACATTCCGTCCGGGCCTTCGGCGTAAGCTGAGCGGGTCCGTTCCACCCGCCGAGGGGAGAGCACCGTGAAGAACTCGTTCCTGCTGCTGGTCGGTGCCGCCGCCGGCTTCGTCATCGCCCACCAGATCGCCAAGACCCCCGAGGGTCAGAAGTTCTTCGCCGACGCCGACGCGAAGGCCAAGGAGTTCGGTGACGCCGTCAAGCAGGGCTACAAGTCCCGCGAGGCGGAGCTGAAGGACGCCTTCGAGGACCTCAAGGCGCGGTCCGGCACCAGCCGAGCCGAGTAGCCGCCGACCCTCCGGGCCGGCGGTCCGCCGGCCGGCGGTTCACCGCGCCCTCCCACATCCGTCCCCCACCGGGGACACGACCCAGGAAGCGCCGTGCAGACCGCCGAGATCCAGCGCCGTTGGCTCACCTTTTTCGGGGACCGCGGACACACCATCGTCCCGTCCGCGTCCCTCGTCAGCGACGACCCGAGCCTCCTGTTCACGGTCGCCGGGATGGTGCCGTTCATCCCGTATCTGACCGGGGTGGTGCCGGCGCCCTACCCGCGCGCGGCCGACGTGCAGAAGTGCATCCGCACCAACGACATCGAGGAGGTCGGCAAGACCTCGCGCCACGGCACCTTCTTCCAGATGCTCGGCAACTGGTCGTTCGGCGACTACTTCAAGCAGGGCGCGATCGAGCTGGCGTGGGAGCTGCTGCTGCTCCCCGAGTCGGAGGGCGGTCTCGGCTTCGACGAGAAGGACCTCTGGGTCACGATCTTCGAGACCGATGACGAGGCCGAGGCGATCTGGCGCGATGTGATCGGCATCAAGCCGGAGCGCATCCAGCGCCTCGGCGCGGCCGACAACTACTGGCACACCGGTCAGCCGGGTCCGGGCGGCCCCGACTCGGAGATCTTCTTCGACCGCGGGCCCGCCTACGGCAAGGACGGCGGTCCGGCGGCCGACGACAACCGGTTCATCGAGATCTGGAATCTCGTGTTCATGCAGGAGCTCATCACCGACGTGCGGTCGAAGACCGAGTTCACGGTGGTGAAGGCCCTGCCGAAGAAGAACATCGACACCGGCGCCGGCCTCGAGCGCCTCGCGTTCCTCAAGCAGGGCGTCGACAACATGTACGAGATCGACCAGGTGCGACCGGTGCTCGACGCGGCGGTCGAGCTGTCGGGCCGGAAGTACGGCGCCGACCACGAGGACGACGTGCGCTTCCGCGTCATCGCCGACCACGTGCGCTCCGGCCTGATGCTGATGACGGATGGCGTGGTCCCCGGCAACGAGGGCCGCGGCTACATCCTGCGCCGGCTGCTGCGCCGCTCGATCCGCGCGATGCGCCTGCTCGGCGTCGACGCGCCGTCGTTCGCGGAGCTGTTCGAGGCCTCGCGCGTCGCGATGCGTGACGCGTACCCGGAGATCGAGGAGAACTGGGAGCGCACCTCGCGGCTCGCGCTCGGCGAGGAGGAGACGTTCCTGGCCACCCTCGCCAGCGGCACCACCATCCTCGACACGGCCGTGGCCGACGCCAAGAAGGCCGGGTCGACGACGCTGCCGGGCGACACGACGTTCCTGCTGCACGACACGTTCGGCTTCCCGATCGACCTGACCCTCGAGATCGCCGAGGAGGCGGGGCTGACCGTCGACCGGGCCGCGTTCGACCAGCTCATGGCCGACCAGCGCGCCCGGGCGAAGGCGGATGCGAAGGCGAAGAAGGGCGCGCTGGCCGACCTCAGCGTGTACTCCGACCTGCGCGCGCAGGGAGAGACGGTGTTCACCGGCTACGACGGGCTCCAGGCGGAGTCGACGGTGCTCGGCATCCTCGTCGACGGGCAGCCGGCGCCGACGGCGACGGCGGGACAGGTGGCCGAGGTGATCCTCGCCGAGACCTCGCTGTACGCCGAGTCGGGCGGCCAGTCCGCCGACCAGGGCTCCATCGTGGGCAACGGCTTCGACCTCGAGGTGCTCGACGTGCAGCGCCCCGTCGCCGGGCTGATCAGCCACACCGTGCAGGTGCGCTCCGGCCAGGTGACCGTGGGCGACGCCGCCACCACGCAGGTGGATGCGGCGTACCGCCACGGCGCGGCCCAGGCGCACTCCGCGACCCACCTCATCCACGCGGCCCTGCGCCAGACGCTCGGGTCGGAGGCGCACCAGTCCGGCTCGTTCAACAAGGCCGGCTACATGCGGCTCGACTTCTCGTGGAACGCCGCGCTCAGCCCGGAGACCCGCAGCGAGGTCGAGGAGATCGCCAACAACGCGGTGCGCGACAACCTCGAGGTGACCACCCGCATCCTGTCGCTGGACGAGGCGAAGGCCGCGGGGGCGATGGCGCTGTTCGGCGAGAAGTACGGCGAGACCGTGCGGATGGTCGACATCGGCGGCCCGTGGTCGCGCGAGCTGTGCGCGGGCACCCACGTGCGCACCTCGGCGGAGGTCGGCATCGTCAACCTGGTGAGCGAGTCGAGCGTCGGCGCGACCAACCGCCGGGTCGAGGCGCTCGTCGGGGCGGACGCCTTCCGCGACCTGGCGGCCGAGCGCGCGATCGTCGCACAGCTCACCGCCGACCTGAAGACGCCCCGCGAGCAGCTGCCCGAGCGGATCGCGTCGCTCGTCGCCGAGCTGAAGGCGGCGGAGAAGAAGATCGCGGCCTTCGAGGCCAGCCGGCTCGCCGGGCGCGTCCCGGCGCTGGCCGAGCAGGCGGCGCGGGTCGGCGACCTGCTCGCCGTCGTCGAGGACATCGGCGAGGTGCAGTCGGCGGACGAGATCCGCTCGCTCGCGACCCAGGTGCGCGAGCGGCTCGGCTCCGAACCGGTAGTCGTCGCCCTCGCGGCGCGCGCCGGGGGCAAGCCGGCGGTGATCGTCGCCACCAACCAGGCCGCGCGCGACGCCGGCGTGAAGGCGGGGCCGCTCGCGAAGGCGGCCGCGACGACGCTCGGCGGCGGGGGCGGCGGCAAGGACGACATGGCCCAGGGCGGCGGCGCCGACGCGTCGGCGATCGGCGACGCGCTCGCCGGCATCACCGCGGCCCTGCGCGGCTGATCGACCGTGCGACGCGCGACGCGCCGGACGGCGGCGTGAGCATGCGCCCCGGCGTGCGGCTCGGCGTCGACGTGGGTCGCGCCCGGGTCGGTCTCGCCCGCAGCGACCGGGACGGCCTGCTCGCCACCCCGGTCGCCACGCTGCCCCGCGCCGAGGCGCACGCGGCCGCCTTCCGCGATCTCGTGGGGGAGTACGAGCCCGTCGAGATCGTGGTCGGCCTGCCGTTGTCGCTGAGCGGCGCGGACACCCCCTCGACGACCGACGCGCGCGAGTTCGCCGCCGCCCTCGCCGGGTGGGTCGAGGTGCCCGTGCGCCTCGTCGACGAGCGGATGTCGACGGTCACGGCGCAGCGTCAGCTGCGGGATGCGGGGCGCCGCGCCAAGGGCTCGCGTCCGGTGATCGATCAGGTGGCCGCTGTTATCATCCTGCAGAACGCCCTCGACTCGGAGCGCTCCGCGGGACGACCGCCGGGCGCCGTCGTGGACCAGCACGGAGGAACCTGAGAGTGGCCGACGAACCGAGCTGGGAGGACATCTTCCGGCCCGCCGAGCCCGCCAAGCCGACCCCGTCGGCCGGGCCCGAACCGACCGTCCCGGGCAACCCGTCGGTGCGGGCGTCCGATCCCTTCGCGGTGGCCGCGGCGGAGGCGCAGCAGCAGGCCGCCTGGTCCGCGCGCCAGGAGGCGGCATCCGGGGCTCCCCAGCAGCCGGGCGTCCCCGACCAGCAGGGGGCGCCCTCCGAGCAGCCGCTCACCCGTCGTCAGCTCCGCGAGATGGAGCAGCGCGGGGGACGCCCGCGCGCCGAGCAGCCCGCCGAGCGGGAGCCGGTGATGGCCGGAGCGCCCGCCGCGGCATCCGTGGCGTCGTCGGTCGCGTCGGCCGACGCCGGCGGCGGCGGTCGTGGTCGCGGTCGCACCTTCGACGAGTCGGGCCATTCGGCCATGCCGGCGCCCAAGAAGAAGAAGCGCAACCTGTGGTGGGTGTGGACGCTCATCGCGCTGCTCGTCCTCGGCGGCGGAGCCGCGGCGGCGGCGTGGATCCTGTTCGAGGACCAGGTGCGCGAGGTCATGGGCTGGGAGCTGCCCAACGACTACGAGGGCGACGGCAACGGGGTCGAGGTCGTCGTCGTCATCCAGTCCGGCGACTTCGGCGACGACGTGGCGCGCACCCTGCATGACGCCGGCGTCACGATGAGCTTCGACGCCGTCTGGGACTACCTGCTCGAGAACCCGTCGGTGACCTTCACCCCCGGCAGCTACCGCCTCGAGCAGGAGATGAGCGCGGCCTCGGCGATCGCCGCCCTGCAGGACGACGGCAACCGGATCGTCAACCAGGTCACCATTCCCGAGGGCAGCTCGTACCACCAGGCGCTCGAGCTGATCGCGTCGGGCACCGAGATCCCGCTCGAGGATCTGCAGGCCGCCGCCGAGGACTACACCCAGTTCGGCGTCCCCGCCGAGGCGCCCAACATCGAGGGCTACCTGTTCCCGGCGACCTACCAGTTCGACCCGGAGGTCACCGCGGAGGAGGCGCTGCAGCGTCTCGTCGACGAGATGTTCTCGCGGCTCGACGCGCTCGGCGTCGCCGAGGAGGATCGCCACGAGATCCTCACCAAGGCGGCACTGGTGCAGCGCGAGTCGGGTCCGAACGTCGAGGACATGTACAAGATCGCCCGGGTCTTCCAGAACCGGCTCGACCAGGGCATGCGCCTGCAGTCGGATGCGACGGTCGCCTACGGCACCGGCAACACGCACACGGTGTGGACGACGGATGCCGAGCGCGCCGACGCGAGCAACCCGTACAACACCTACGCCAACGACGGGCTGCCGGTCGGGCCGATCGGACTGCCGGGGGAGGACGCCCTCGACGCGGCCATCAACCCGGCGGACGGGCCGTGGCTGTTCTTCGTCCCGATCAACCTCGCCACCGGCGAGACCGTGTTCTCGACGACCGCCGCCGAGCACGAGGCCGCCGCCGCGCAGCTGCGGGCCTGGTGCCGGGAGAGCGAAGAGAACGCGTCGTACTGCGAGTGACCGGCGTCCCGGACGGGGTGCGGCGGCTCGCCGTGCTCGGCTCGCCGATCGCGCACTCGCGGTCGCCGGAGCTGCACGCGGCCGCGTACGGCGTGCTCGGCCTGCCGTGGGAGTACGGGCGCGTCGAGATGACGGGCGACGGACTCGCGGGGTTCGTGGCCGGGCTCGACGCGTCGTGGCGGGGCCTGTCGCTCACGATGCCGCTCAAGGTCGACGTGCTGCCGCTCCTGGCGGAGCGTACCGACCTGGTGGCGGCGACCGGCGCCGCGAACACCGTGCTCTTCGACGAGACCGGACCGCGCGGGTTCAACACGGATGTGGCCGGCGTCGTCGGCGCGCTCGCCGAGCACGGGGTGACCGGTCCGCGACGGGTGCACGTGGTGGGCACGGGCGCGACGGCGGGCTCGGTGCTCGCCGCGGTGGCGGCGCTCGGCGCAACCGACGTCGTGGTGTCGGGGCGCAACCCGGCGGGGCTGGCCGACACGGTGGCGCTCGCCGGTCGGCTGGGACTCTCGGCGACGTCGCGGCGCTACGGCGACCCGATGCCGTGGCGCCCGGATCTGCTCGCCGCCGCCCTGCCCGGGGGCGTCGACCCCGACGACATCCCGGCGGCGGACGACGGCGACGCACTGCTCGAGGTGCCCTACGCGCCGTGGCCGACGCCGCGCGCGGCGCGCTGGCTGGAGCGCGGCGCCCCGGTCGCGACCGGCCTCGAGATGCTGCTGCACCAGGCGGTGGAGCAGGTGCGCATCTTCGTCACCGGCGCCGAGGGCGGCGCCCTCGATCGGGAGGCCGAGGTGATCGCGGCGATGCGCGGGGTCGTCGGCCTCGGCGCCCCCGTCCCGGGCGCCGACGGGCGGCCCGCGCCGGGCGTGGGAGGATCGTAGGCGTGTTGCGCTGGCTGACCGCGGGGGAATCCCACGGACCCGAACTCGTCGCCCTGCTCGAGGGGATGCCCGCGGGCGTCCCGGTGCGGATGGACGACATCCGCGGCGACCTCGCCCGGCGGCGGCTCGGCTACGGCCGCGGCGCCCGCATGAAGTTCGAGCAGGACCAGCTCGACATCTCCGGCGGCGTGCGGCACGGCCTCACCCTCGGTGGCCCGGTGGCCCTGCGCGTCGGCAACACGGAGTGGCCGAAGTGGGTCGACGTGATGAGCGCCGAGCCGGTCGACCCGGCGAAGCTCGAGTCGGGCCGGGGCGCCGCGCTGACCCGCCCGCGCCCCGGCCACGCCGACCTCGTCGGCATGCAGAAGTACGGCTTCGACGAGGCCCGTCCGGTGCTGGAGCGGGCGAGCGCGCGCGAGACCGCGGCGCGCGTCGCCCTCGGCGCCGTCGCCAAGTCGTTCCTCGCCCAGCTGGGCGTGGGGCTCGTCAGCCACACCCTGTCGATCGGCCCGGTGCGGGTGCCCGAGGGGGCGGCGCTGCCGCATCCGGATGACGTCGCCGCGATCGACGCCGATCCGCTGCGCTGCTTCGACGCCGCGACAAGCGAGCGGATGGTGGCCGAGGTCGACGACGCCCACAAGTCCGGCGACACCCTCGGCGGCGTCGTCGAGGTGGTCGGCTACGGCCTGCCGCCGGGGCTCGGCTCGTTCGTGCACTGGGACCGTCGCCTCGACGCGCGTCTCGCGGCCGCGCTCATGGGCATCCAGGCGATCAAGGGCGTCGAGGTCGGCGACGGCTTCACCACGACCGAGCGCCGCGGCTCGGCCGCCCACGACGAACTGGTGATCGGCGACGACGGCATCGCCCGCCTCTCCGACCGCGCGGGCGGCATCGAGGGCGGCATGTCGACCGGCACCGTGCTGCGCGTCAGCGCCGGGATGAAGCCGATCGCCACCGTGCCGCACGCGCTGCGCACGGTCGACGTGGCGACCGGCGACGCCGCGCCGGCGCACCATCAGCGCTCCGACGTCTGCGCGGTGCCCGCGGCGGGCGTCGTGGCCGAGGCGATGGTGGCGCTCGTGCTGGCCGACGCGATGCTGGAGAAGTTCGGCGGCGACTCGGTGGGCGAGACCCGGCGCAACCTCGACGCGTACCTGGCGGCGATCCCGGAGTCGTTGCGCACGGCGCGCGCGTCGCAGCCGGAGGACTGAGCGTGCCCGAGCTGGTGTTCATCGGACCGAGCGGGGCGGGCAAGTCGCGGATCGGCCGGCGCGTCGCGCGCGCACTCGGGCTGCCGATCGCCGACACCGACAAGATGGTCGTCGCCGAGTACGGCCCCATCGTCGAGATCTTCGAGCGTCACGGGGAGCCGCGGTTCCGCGAGCTGGAGCGGGCGGCCGTGCAGCGGGCGCTCTCCGCGCCCGGGGTGGTGTCGCTCGGCGGCGGTGCGGTGCTCGACCCGAACACCCAGCGCGACCTGGAGCGGCTGCGCGTCGTGCTGCTCACCGTGTCGCCCGAGTCGGTCGAGGCGCGCCTCGGCGACGGCAAGCGGCCGCTGGTGAAGAACGGCGTCGCCGACTGGGTGGAGCTGAACGCCCCGCGCTGGGAGATCTACCGGCGACTGGCGGATGTCGAGATCGACACCTCGTTCCGGTCCGACGACGAGATCGCGCAGGAGGTGACCGCGTGGGCGACGTCGCGAGCGTGACCGAGATCCGCGTCGACGGAGACCCCGGCTACCCCGTCCTGGTCGGCCGCGGGCTGCTCGGCTCGCTCGCCGAGCACCTGGGCCCGCGGGTCGCGAAGGTGCTCGTCGTGCACGCGCCGCCGCTCGCGGCCGTCGCGGAGGGCATCCGCGAGTCGCTCGCCGGTCGCGTCGAGGTCTATCTCGCCGAGGTGCCGGATGCCGAGGGCGCGAAGCGCGTCGAGGTCGCCGCGTTCTGCTGGGGCGTGATGGGTCAGACCGACTTCACCCGCACGGACGCCGTGATCGGTCTCGGTGGGGGCGCGACGACCGACCTCGCCGGCTTCGTCGCCGCGACCTGGCTGCGCGGCGTCGACGTGGTGCAGATCCCGACCACGCCGTTGGGCATGGTCGACGCGGCGGTCGGCGGCAAGACGGGGATCAACACCGCCGAGGGCAAGAACCTGGTGGGCGCCTTCCACGCGCCCCGCGCGGTGCTGTGCGACCTCGACCTGCTCGACGGCCTCGCGCAGAACGAGATCGTCGCCGGCTTCGCCGAGGTGGTGAAGTGCGGCTTCATCGCCGACCCCGGCATCCTCGACCTGATCGAGGAGGACCCGGACGACGCGGTCGACTCCGGCAGCGCCCGGTTCCGCGAGGTGGTGGAGCGCGCGATCGCCGTGAAGGCGCGGGTGGTGGGGGAGGACTTCACCGAGCAGGGCCTGCGCGAGATCCTCAACTACGGGCACACCCTCGGCCACGCGATCGAGCACGCGGAGCGCTACCAGTGGCGGCACGGTGCGGCGGTGTCGATCGGCATGGTGTTCGCCGCGGAGCTGTCGCGGCTCACCCGCTCGCTCTCGGACGCGGAGGTCGACCGGCACCGCGACATCCTCAGCCGTCTCGGCCTGCCGACGGCCTACCCGGCCGCGCGCTGGACGCAGCTGCTGGCGACGATGCAGCGGGACAAGAAGGCGCGCGCCGGCATGCTGCGGTTCATCGTGCTCGACGCGATCGGGCGGCCGACCACGCTGAACGGGCCCGAGGAGGCGCTGCTGTTCGCGGCGTACCAGGAGATCGCCGAGGGCTGACGCCTCGCGCTCCGGGTGATGGCTCCCGTGCGGGCGGCCCGGATCCGGGGGATGGCCCCCGCGACGGCGGACGGCATCCGCGGGATGATGGGCGCATGACGCAGACCTCCCCGGGCGGCGACGAGAAGACCCTCGCCGTGCTCGCCCACCTGTCGCCGATCATCGCCCTCGTCGTGAGCGCCGGATGGCTGAGCTTCGTCGGGCCGCTCGTGGTGTGGCTGATCTGGCGCAACCAGGGCCCCCTCGTGCGCACCGCGGCGGCGACGTCGTTCAACTTCAACATCACGATCTGGGTGGCCCTCGTGCTGGGCTGGATCTGCGCGTTCACCGTCGTGCTGCTGCCGGTGGCGCTGATCCTCTGGTTCATCCCGGCGATCCTGCAGCTCGTCTTCTCGATCCTCGGCGCGCTGCGCGCGAGCCGGGGCGAGACGTTCCCCTACCCGTTCCAGGTGCCGATCCTGCACTGAGCGATAGCCTCGCAGCATGACCCGCGTGCTCGTGCTCAACGGCCCCAACCTCGGCAGGCTCGGCGTGCGCGAGCCCGACGTCTACGGCGACCAGGACCTCGCCGCGCTGCGCGCGCGACTCGAGGCCGAGGCCGCGGAGGGCGTCGAGATCGACCTGCGGCAGACCGACGACGAGGCCGAACTGCTCGGCTGGCTGCACGAGGCGGCGGATGGCGTGCTCCCCGTCGTGATCAACCCCGCGGCGTTCACCCACTACAGCTACGCGCTGCGGGATGCCGCGGCGATGGTGACGAAGGCGGGAGCGACCCTCGTCGAGGTGCACATCTCCAATCCGCATGCGCGGGAGGAGTTCCGGCACCGGTCGGTGATCTCCGGCGTCGCCACCGGCGTCATCGCCGGGTTCGGCTTCGACTCCTACCTGCTCGGTCTGCGCGCGGTCGGCGCGGCGCGCCCCGCCTGACCGGCGAGCGCGGCGGCCGAGTCGGGGTAGGCTCGACGCCCGTGGCAACCACCAACGACATCAAGAACGGCAGCGTCCTCAACCTCGACGGTCAGCTCTGGAACGTGGTCGAGTTCCAGCACGTCAAGCCGGGCAAGGGCGGCGCGTTCGTGCGCACCAAGGTCAAGAACGTGCTCTCCGGCAAGGTCGTCGACCGCACGTTCAACGCGGGGACGAAGATCGACTTCGCCACGGTCGACCGGCGCGACTATCAGTACCTCTACAACGACGGCGAAGGCTTCGTGTTCATGGACACGACCGACTTCGACCAGGTCACCATCCCGGCCGACGTCGTCGGCGACGCCGCGAAGTTCATGCTCGAGAACCAGATGGTGACGATCGCGATGCACGAGGGCTCGCCGCTCTACGTCGAGATGCCGGCCTCCGTCGTGCTCGAGGTGACCTACACGGAGCCGGGCCTGCAGGGCGACCGCTCCAGCGCGGGCACCAAGCCGGCGACCCTCGAGACCGGCGCCGTCCGCTACGACACCCCACGCTTCGAGCGACTCGCCCTCGCGCGGGCGGGCATCGAGGTCCCGACGTCGTGGCGCACCGCCGATCTCCTGGTGACGCGGTCGAATCTCGGCGAGGATCTGGAGACCGCCACCGAACGGCGGATCTGTGTCGATCGGGACGCCGGGCCAATCGCACGGCAGGACACCGGCAACGTCGACCTCGAAACCCCGTCACGCAATCTC
>JBHIXX010000002.1:0-115011 GCA_041984585.1 Pseudolysinimonas sp.
ACCTTCACCACGACGCCGTCGATCTCGTGCTCCACGTCGTGCCGGTGCTCGCCGTGGTGCTCGATGTACGCGGCGGCCTCGTCGGCGGTCGCGACGACCCGCACGTGCGGCGACGTCGGCAGACCCCAGGCGGCCAGCATCCGGTACACCTCGGCCTGGGCGGTGACCGGGTCGCCCGCCGCGTCGCGCGGGTCGTCCCAGGCGCCGATGCCGTGCACCAGCAGCGACAGCGAGCGGATGCGGGACCGCATCCTCTCGAGCGCGTCGCCGGACTTGCCCTCCTCCTTCTGCCGGAGCGAGCCGGACGCGGCGTTGCGCGGGTTGGCGAACACCCGGTCGCCGGCGGCGGTCTGCACGGCGTTGAGCCGGTCGAACGCCTCGAGCGTGAAGAACACCTCGCCGCGCACCTCGACCAGCGGCGGTGGCGGCGGCAGCTCGGCGTCGGCGGCGGCCTCGAGCCGCTGCGGGATGCCGGGGATGAGTCGCACGTTCTCGGTGACGTCCTCGCCGACGACGCCGTCGCCACGGGTGGCGGCCGAGACGAGCACCCCGTCCTCGTAGCGCAGGTTGAGCGCGAGGCCGTCGATCTTCAGCTCGCACAGGTAGTCGACCCGGCGGCCCGCGTCGCGCTCGACCTTGGCCGCCCAGGCCAGGAACTCGTCGCGGCTGAACACGTTGTCGAGGCTGAGCATGCGCTCGGCGTGCCGCACCGGCGAGAACAGCGTCGAGGCCACGGGACCGGCGAACGAGCGGGTCGGGCTGTCCTGGCTCTGCAGCTCGGGGAACAGCCGCTCGAGCTCCTGCAGGCGCTGGAACATCGCGTCGTACCCGGCGTCGTCGACGACGAGCGTGTCGCGCTCGTAGTAGGCCTCGCGCGCCTCCACGATGCGCGTGGTGAGGTCGTCGGCCTCCGCCTTCGCCGCGGCGAGGTCGGCGGGGGTGGTGTCGGGGACCTGGTCGACGTCGGCGCCGGACGACGCGGATCCGCGGGGCATGGCGCCAGCTTAGGGAGCGCCGCCGACCTCGCCCGGCGACGCGGCCCGCTCCCCCGTGCCGAGGTGTTCCACCAGCCGGACCGGCCGCGGGGGCGGTTCCGTGCACGATCCGCACAGAATCCCGACGCCCACCCCGGGGCGATGCGCGGAGCCGTGCGAGCATCCCGGGGTGACCTCCCGCGACACCGCACCGCCGTCCGAGTCGTCGATCGTCGGCCGTCCCGAGACGGTGCGCACCGACGACGGCGTCGACCTCGCCGCGACGCGCTACCGCCCGTCCGGGGAGCCCCGCGCCGCCCTCCTCGTCGCCGCGGCCACCGCCGTGCCGCAGGGCTACTACCGCCGGTTCGCCCAGGCCGCCGCCGAGGCCGGGTTCGAGACGCTCACCTTCGACTACCGCGGGATCGCCGCGTCGGCCCCCGAGCGGCTGCGCGGCTACCGGATGTCGTTCGCCGACTGGGCCGAGCACGACATCCCGGCCGCGGTCGCCGCGCTCGACGGGAGCGGACCGGTGCACGTCGTCGGCCACTCGTACGGCGGCTCGGCCTTCGGGCTCGTGCCCCAGCGCGGCATCGCGTCGCTCACCGCCTACGGCGCCGGAACCGGCTGGCACGGCTGGATGCCGCGATCCGAGCGACTGCGGGTGCTCGCGATGTGGCACCTGATCGGCCCGCTCACGACGGCCGCGCTCGGCTACCTGCCGTGGAGCCGGTTCTTCGGCGGGGCCGACCTGCCGCTCGGCGCCTACCGGGGCTGGAAGCGCTGGGTCTCGTTCCCGCGGTTCGCGGTCGACGACCCCCGGATGCCGGATGCCGCCGAGCGCTACGCCGCGGTGCGCGTGCCGATCACCTCGATCACGGCGACCGACGACCGGTGGGCGACGCCGCGGTCGCGCGACGCGCTCGCGGCGACCTATTCGGGCGCCGAGATCGTCACCCGCGACGTCGCGCCCGCCGACCTCGGGGTGTCCGAGATCGGCCACATGGGGTACTTCCGGCCCGCGGCCGCGCCGCTGTGGCGGGAGCTGTTCGCCCGGCTCGGCGGCTGAGCCGGCTCGGCGGCGGGGGCCGCCCGCAGTCAGTCGCCGCGCGCCGCGACCGCGTCGTCGAGCAACGCGAGGTCGTCCCGGGTCACGAGCCGGGTCGCGACCGCGTGCTCGACGAGGCGCAGCCGGCGGTTGGTGGCGAGTCGGCCGCGCCCGCCGCGCAGTCCGGTGACTCCCTCGCGCTCGAGCTTCGCGCAGACCGTGTCGAGGCGGCGGGTGAACGCCGCGAGCGTCCAGCCGAGCCGGCGGGCGGCCTCGGCCGAGCCGGGCACCTCGCCGCGCCCGGACTCGGTGCGCCGCAGCACGTTCTCGGCGAGCGCGACGACCAGCAGCCGCTGCGCGGGCGAGAGGGGCACGTCGCCGACCGTCGCGTCGCCCGCCTCGACCGGCGCCGCCGGCTCGGTGACGGCGAACGCGCCGTCGGACACCAGCTCGAGGTCGTAGGTCGTCGATCCGGCCGAGAACAGCACGTGCAGCCGGTCGAAAACGATCGGCAGTCGCGCCCCCGGCGCCAGGCTCGCCTGCACCCGACCGGTCGAGTCGGTCACCGTCGCCGCGAGTCGGCTGCCGGAGTTCTCGAGCCACCACAGGCCGCCCTCGGCCCGGATGACGAGGAACCGGCGGTGCAGGTAACGGTTGTCGTCGACGACGAGGTCGCCGTCGCGGCCGATCGCGAACGGGCGCGACGGGTCGACGGGCAGGCTCTCGCCCGCGAACTCGACGCGCAGCGCGGGCGGCCCCGCATCCCCCATGTCCCCTCCCCGGACGGTGTCGGCTCAGCCCTCGAGCACGGTCGCGGCCACTCCCCCGCCGAAATCGATGACGGTGCCGGCGAGCACCGCGGTCGGCTCGCCGTCGCGCAGGCGCCGCGGCGGATGCCCCGGGATGCGCACGACGGTGCCGTTGCGCGACCCCAGGTCGGTCACCACGGCCGTTCCGCCCTCCACGGCGATGCGCGCGTGGCTGCGCGAGATGTCGGGGTCGTCGACCGCGATCGCGACGAGACGCGGCAGCACGCCGCCGCTCGGGCCCGCGGTCGGCGCACGGCCGACGACGAGCGCGCCGTCGAGCGGCTCGCGCCGTCCGTCGGGCAACTCCAGCACGAGGCGGGGCTCCGCGGGCAGCGCCACGGTGGGGGCGTCGGCCCCGGATCCGACGCCGACGGGGGCGAGCACGGTGGCGCCGTCGTGGTCGCCCGGGCCGAAGAGGAACTCGTGGATCGGGCGGTCGTCGTCGGCGGGATCCCCCGGCACGAGCGTCGACTCGGCGTCAGCGCCCGTGAGCGGAACCGCGGCGGGCGGCTCGATGAGCGGCGGGACCGGGGGAGCAGGAGCGGGCGCGGGATCGGCCTCGACGGGGGCGGGATCTGCGGCCGCTGGGGCATCCGCCGCGGGCGGCGCCTCGGGGGGCGACAACGGGGCGGGCGTGGACGACGCGGACGGCGGGGTCGGAGCCGCCGGCGTCGCGGCGACCACGCCGAGTCGGAACGTCCAGCGCGCGCCGGGCACGACGATGCTCAGCTCGCCGGCGGGCAGCATCCGCTCGGTCCACGTGGTGACCGCGTCGCCGGTCACCACCACGTCGGGCGACTCGACCCGCGCGGCGCCCCGCACGAGCACCCGCACGCCCTCGGCGTCGGCGGCCAGGAGCGCGAACGGGGGCGCGGCCTCGACGCCGCCCGCGAGCATCAGGTCGAGCAGCGGGCTGGTGCCGGCGATCGGGCCGACGAGGGCCTCGGCCAGGCGCTCCAGCCCGACGGATGCGGGCACGGCGACGGCGCGCTCCCCCGCTCGGAGGAGCGCCCACCCCCCGGGCGCATCGAGAACGACGGTCTCGTCCACCCGTCTTTCCTAGCGGGATCGGGGCCGCGGCGTCCAGACCGGTCCCCGGGGCGGTTCCGCCCGTCGAGGAACCGGACGCCGTCGCCCACGGCCGCCCCGGGGCCCTCGGGACCCGCCGGGGAGACGACGAGGGGGCCGGATCCTGACGGATCCGACCCCCTCGCGGCGGTATGCGGTGCGGGTTACGCGCCGACCTTGAACCGGGCGAAGCCCTGCAGGGTCAGGCCCGCGTCCTGCACGACCTTGCCGACGATCTGCTTGTTGTCGCGGGCGTACTCCTGCTCGAGCAGGGCGACCTGCTTGAAGAACGCGCCGAGGCGGCCCTCGACGATCTTCGGCAGGGCGGCCTCGGGCTTGCCCTCCGACTTGCTGATCTCCTCGACGATGCGGCGCTCGTTGGCGACATCCTCCTCCGGCACGTCCTCCCGGGTGAGGTAGGACGGGTCGGCGAACGAGATGTGCTGGGCGATGCTGCGCGCGGTCTCCGCGTCGTCGCCGGTGTAGGCGAGCACGACGCCGATCTGCGGGGGCAGGTCCTTGCTGGTGCGGTGCAGGTAGACGGCGAACTGCTCGCCGGCGAGACGGGCCACACGACGCAGCTCGATCTTCTCGCCGATGGTCGCGGCCTGGTCCTCGATGAGGCTCGCCACGGTGCCGCCGTCGACGGCGACCGCGAGCGCGGCCTCGAGGGTTTCGGCGCCGGAGTCGGCGAGCGCGGCGAGCACCTTGTCGCCCAGCGCGATGAACTTCTCGTTCTTGGCGACGAAGTCGGTCTCGCAGGCGAGCTCGATCATGGTCGCGGCGGTGGCGCTCTCGACGACGGCGATGAGGCCCTCGCTGGTGGAACGGTCGGCGCGCTTCGCGTTGCCCTTGGCGCCCTTGAGGCGCAGGATCTCGACGGCCTTCTCCAGGTCGCCGTCCGCCTCGACGAGGGCGTTCTTGGTGTCGACCATGCCGGTGCCGAGGCGCTCGCGCAGGGTCTTGACGTCTTCCAGGCTGAAGTTGGCCATGGATCTGTTCCTATCTGGCTCGGATGTGGATGAAGTGGGCGGCGGGTGCCGCGGCGGCGGCCGGGACGTGACGGGGAGCCGAACTCCCGGTCGTCACACCCCGGTCCGCACCGGGATCACTCGGCGGCGGCCTCGGCCGGCTCGGCCTTCTTCGCCGGGGCCTTCTTGGCGGCGGTCGACTTCGCGGGCGCCTTCTTCGCGGGGGCCTTGGCGGCGGGCTTCTCCTCCGCCGGCTTCTCCTCCGCAGCGGGCTCCTCGGCGGCCGGAGCCTCCGTGGGGGCCTCGGCCGGGGTCTCGGCGGCGGCAGGCGCCTCGGCGGACTGGCCGCCCTGCTCCAGCAGCTCGCGCTCCCACTCGGCGAGCGGCTCGACGGCGGACACGTTGCCCTCCTCGGCGGGCGCCTGGTGGCGCTGCACGAGGCCCTCGGCGGCGGCGTCGGCGACGATGCGGGTGAGCAGGCTCACCGAGCGGATGGCGTCGTCGTTGCCCGGAATCGGGTAGTCGATCTCGTCGGGGTCGGCGTTGGTGTCGAGGATGCCGATCACCGGGATGCCGAGCTTGCGGGCCTCGTCGACGGCGAGGTGCTCGCGCTTGGCGTCGACGACCCAGATGGCGCTCGGGGTCTTGGAGAGGTTGCGGATGCCGCCGAGCGTCTTGTGCAGCTTGTCGAGCTCGCGCTTCTTGATCAGCAGCTCCTTCTTGGTGAAGCCGCTCGTGGTGCCCTCGAAGTCGAGCTCCTCGAGCTCCTTCATGCGCGCGAGGCGCTTGGAGACCGTCTGGAAGTTGGTGAGCAGACCGCCCAGCCAGCGCTGGTTCACGTACGGCTGGCCGACCCGCTGCGCCTGCTCGGCGATGGACTCCTGGGCCTGCTTCTTGGTGCCGACGAAGAGCACGGTGCCGCCGTGGGCGACCGTTTCCTTGACGTAGTCGTAGGCCTTGTCGATGTAGGCCAGCGACTGCTGGAGGTCGATGATGTGGATGCCCGAGCGCTCCGTGAGGATGAAGCGCTTGACCTTCGGGTTCCAGCGTCGGGTCTGGTGCCCGAAGTGCACGCCGCTGTCGAGCAGCTGGCGGATGGTGACGACGGCCATGGCCGTTCTCCTTCTTCTGCAGGCGCGCCTCGCGGCCGCGTCCTGCGGTTCTCAGTTGTGTGTCGCACCGGGCGGTGCGAGCCCTGGTGCCCGGACGCGGCCCCACCTCTGCTCATGCGAGGACCGAAGGGGACGTGCCGGCTGGCGCTCGGATGCGATCCGGTCGCGGATGCCGACGGGCACGCGAAGTCACCCTGCGGACAGGGTGCGGCGGCAAGTGTAGCAGGCGGGGCATCCGGAGTCACCGTCCGATCGGGGCTCCGCTCCTCCCCCGGGCACGGCGCCGCGGGACGTCCCCGGATGCCGACGGCGAGCGACGCGGGCCACCCGACGGCCTCAGGATGGCGGGATGAGTCCGCCGCACGCCCCGCGTCGCGCGATCGTCGCCCTCCTCGCCGCCGCGGTCTGGATCTGGCCGATCGCGGCACCGCATCCGGTGGTGGGTCCGTTCGTCGCCCCGCCGACCCCCTACGGCGCCGGGCACCGCGGCATCGACATCGCCGCCGCACCGGGATCGGAGGTGCGGGCCCCGGCGGCCGGGGTGGTGCACTTCGCCGGGTTCGTGGTCGACCGGCCGGTGATCTCGATCGACCACGGCGGCGGCGTGCTCTCCAGCTTCGAGCCGGTCGTCCCGAGTGTCGTCATCGGCGAACCGGTCGCGCGCGGGCAGGTGATCGGCATCCTGCAAGCCGGGCACTGCCCGGGCGGATGCCTGCACCTCGGAGCCCGAGTCGACGGCGGGTACGTGAACCCGCTGCTGTTCCTCGGCGGGATGCCGCGCGCCGTCCTCTACCCGTTGGGTCGGCGCACTGGCGGGGCGACGGGATACCCCGGGCTGGCGGGCGGGCTCGGGCTCGCGGGCGGGCCCAGGCCCGCCGGTGGGCTCAGGCGCGCGGGTGGGCGAGGGCGTACGCCTCGCGCAGGCGGTCGGCCGAGACATGCGTGTAGATCTGCGTCGTCGCCAGGCTGGCGTGGCCGAGCAGCTCCTGCACCGCGCGCAGGTCGGCGCCGCCGTCGAACAGGTGGGTGGCGGCGGTGTGCCGGAAGGTGTGCGGGCCGGAGGGCCCCGGGCCGGGCAGATCGGCGAGCAGCGCGGCCACCACCTGGTAGACGGTTCGGGTGCGCAGCGCGCCGCCGCGCGCGCCCAGGAAGAGCGTCCCGGGGTCGGGGCGGTCACCGAGCAGCTCCGCACGCGCCCCCGCGCGGTAGCGGTCGAGCGCAGCAGCGGCGGGACCACCGAACGGCACCACCCGCTCGCGCCCACCCTTGCCGAGCACGCGGACGGTGCG
The DNA here is from genome assembly GCA_041984585.1 of Pseudolysinimonas sp. Classification (GTDB taxonomy): domain Bacteria; phylum Actinomycetota; class Actinomycetes; order Actinomycetales; family Microbacteriaceae; genus Pseudolysinimonas_A. The sequence continues at coordinate 7,272 of JBHIXX010000002.1, forward strand.
CCGGTCGAGGTCGACGTCGGCGGGGCGGATGCCGACGAGTTCGCTGACCCGCAGCGCCGACGCGTAGAGCAGCTCGACGATCGCGACGTCGCGCACGGCCACCGGATCGGCGTCGGCGGCGCGAGCCGCGAGCCCCGCGAGCAGCTCGCCCACCTGCGCGCGCGTCAGCACCCGGGGCAAGTGGCGGTCGGGACGGGGCGCGCGCAGCCGCTGTCCGACATCCGCCGGTTCGATGCCCGCCGAGACGAGCCAGACGGTGAAGGCGCGGGCCGACGCGGAGCGACGGGCGAGGGTGGCGGTGGCGAGTCCGGCGTTGGCGCCGTGCCACAGCCAGTCCCGCAGCAGCGCCAGGTCGAGGTCGCCGGTGGCGGTCACCGCCTGCGTCGCGGCGAAGCCGATCAAGTCGTCGAGGTCGCCCGCGTAGGCGCGCACCGTGTGCGCGCTGAACCCGCGATCGCGGTCCAGGTGCCGGGCGAAGTCGGCCGCGGCGGCGCGCAGCTCCATCCGCCCATCGTCGTCCGAGGGGCGCGTGCCGCGGGTCCGGCGCGCCGGGAACGGCGGTCGTGTCGCCTGGCGTCGCCGTGCCGGGAGGGGCGGGCGCGCGTCAGTCGGTTCCGGCGCTCGCGGCCGCGTCGTCGAGGTGGAACGCGGCGCTCTTCGCCGAGAACCGCTCGCGGCGCTCGGCGGGGCTCATCGCGGCGAGCCGCTCGAGCACGACGCCGTCGAAGCCCGAGACGGCGGGCGCGTCGGTCACCGGCACGATCGAGTGCACCACCTGGTCGTCGTAGAGGTGCACGAGGTTGACCGACTGCCCGGCGTCGATGCCGCGCAGGCTGTCGGCCTGCCCGCTGAGGTCGATCGTGTAGCAGGTGGCCGCGGCGACGGAGACCGGAACCCCCGCGAACGTCCCTGTGGTCGAGTAGTGCAGGTGGCCGCCGAGGACGCCGCGCACGTCGGTGCCGCGGATCACCTCGGCGAGCCGGTCCTGGCCGTCGAGTTCGAGGATGGCCATGATCTCGACCGGCGACGGCACCGGGGGGTGGTGCACGGCGATGAGCGTTCCGTCGGGCGCCGGTGTGGCGAGCACGTCGGCGAGCCAGCCGAGCTGCTCGTCGCTCACCTCGCCGTGGTGGTAGCCGGGCACGGTGGTGTCGAGCGAGACGATGCGCAGCCCGTTCACGTCGTAGACGCGGTCCTGCGGGGCGTCGCTCTCGGCGTCGAACAGACCGGCCGAGTACGCGGGACGCTCGTCGTGGTTGCCCATCACCCAGATGATCCGCGCACCCAGGCGCTCGGCGGCCGGCTCCATCACGCCGCGCAGCCGGGCGTAGGCGTCGGGCTCGCCGAGGTCGGCGAGGTCGCCGGTGACCACGATCGCCTCCGGGGCGCGACCGGAGCGCTCGAGCTGCTCCAGCGCTCGGATGAGCGTGGCGTCGGTGTCGACGCTGCCGTAGAGCGGTCGGCCGCCGGCGAGGAAGTGCGTGTCGGAGATGTGGGCGATGACGTGCTTCGCGGGGGCGTGCTGACCGAGCTGGACCATGGCGCGCACTCTAGCGGGGCGATCTGTCCGGCCGTCTCGACGGCATCCGACCCCGTCCACCTGGGGTCGACGGCGCGGGATCGAGCCGCGGCGATCTCTTAGGATGGGGCCGCTCGGACGCCGTCGCCCGGACGCGCCGGCCGGCACAGAGTGGGACGGAGGGTGACGGTGAGCGACGCGCGACGCGGACCCCGGTCCTGGCGCCCGCTGCCGGGTCTGACCTGGCGCGGGGTGCCGCGCGACGTGCTCGCCGGGATCACGCTCGTCGCCATCGCGGTGCCGTTGAACATCGGCTACGCGCAGATCGCCGGGCTGCCCGCCACCGCGGGTCTCTACGGGATGGTCGTCCCGGTCATCGTCTACGCGCTCGTGGTCTCGTCGCGCCACGTGGTCGCCTCCCCCGACGCCGCGGCCGCGGCGCTCGTCGCCTCGTCGATCGGCGGGCTGGCGATCGCGGGCAGCGCCGACTACCTCACGATGGCGTTCGCGCAGGCGATCATCAGCGGCGCGCTGTTCCTGCTCGCCGCGATGTTCAAGCTCGGCTTCCTGGCGAACTTCCTGTCCAAGCCGATCCTGGTCGGCTTCGTCGGGGGGCTCGCCCTCGACATCCTGGTCAGCCAGGTCGGCAAGATGCTCGGTCTGGTCGGGCAACGCGGCGGCGACTTCGTCGCCAAGGTGGTCGACCTGGTGCTCGCGGCGCCCGGGTTCGACCCGTGGTCGGTGGGGATCGCGGCGGTGAGCGTGGCGGTGCTGCTCGTCGGCCGCCGGATCGCCGAGACCGTTCCGTGGGCGCTCATCGTGCTGGTGCTCGCCTCGGTGGCGGTCGTCATCGGCGGGCTCGACGAGCGCGGGGTCGCGGTGCTCGGGCCGGTGCCGAGCGGGCCGCCGACGCTCGCCTGGCCGATCCTCGACTGGGAGACCTGGCTGGCGCTCGTACCGTCGGCGATCGCGCTGACCCTGATCACGACGGCCGAGGGGCTGCTGGTGGCCCGCCGCTACGCCGCTCAGCACGACTACCGGGTGAGCGCGAACCGCGACCTGTTCGCCTACGGGCTCGCCAACGTCGCGTCGGGGGTGACCGGCTCGTTCGCCGTCGGCTCGTCCACGTCGCGCAGCGCCGCGGTGGAGCACGCCGGGGGGCGTTCGCAGCTGCCCAGCATCGTCGCGGCGGTCGCCACGCTGGCGCTGCTGCTGTTCGGCACCGGGGTGCTCGAGCGCATCCCGTCGCCCGCGATCGGCGCGATCGTCGCGGTCGCGGTGCTGCGTCTGCTCGGCATCGGCGACTTCCGCGAGCTGTGGCGTCAGGACCGGTACGAGTTCGCGATCGCCGCCGCCTGCTTCCTCACCACGGTGTTCGCCGGCGCGATCCCCGGCATCGTGGTGGCACTCGCCCTCGCGCTCGTCAATCTGGCGCGGCGGGCCTCAGTGGCGAGCCTGGAGGTCACAGGCAGCGCCCGCGCCGACCCGTTGGACACGCCCGTCGGCGACGTGCTCGTCATCCGGCTGGGCGCTCCCCTGTTTTTCGCCAACGCGGAGGCCTTCGTCGACGGCGTGCAGGCGGCGGTCGCGGCGGACCCCGACGAGGTGAAGCACGTCGTGATCAATCTCGACTCGCTGAGCGACGTGGATGCGACGGCCGCCGACTCGTTCGCCGCGCTGCGCGCGTGGCTGACCGAGCGCGGCATCGGTCTCGCGTTCAGCCGCCCGCGCGACTCGATCGTGGGACGGCTGCGCGAGCTCGACCTGCTGCGGGACGAGCCCGTGTTCGCCACCAACCAGGACGCGCTCGAGACCCTGTCGCGCGACCGGCGCCGCTGACTCGGCGGGCGCCGGTCGGTCACCCGGTGCGCCGCCACCCGTCGGCCCGCTCGGTGGCGATGCCCTCGAGGTCGAGCGCCCCGAGTTCGGCGGCGACCTCGTCGCGGCTGAGGCCCGAGGCACGAGCGAGCGCGTCGATGGTGAGGCCCGACCGGCGACCGAGTGCGTCGAGCAGCCGCACGCGTCGCGCCGAGGCGGCCGGCGCCGCCCGGGTCACGGGATCGTCGACGCCGACCAGTTGCGCCGCCTCGTCGGCGTCCGTCACGCACACCGCGCCGAACTCCCGGATCAGCCGGTGGCATCCGGCGGAGGTGCTGGAGGTCACCGGTCCCGGCACGGCCCCCAACGGGCGTCCGAGCGCTGCGGCGTGCCCGGCGGTGTTCAGGGAGCCGGAGCGCCGTCCGGCTTCGACGACCACCGTGGCGGCGCCGAGCGCGGCGATGAGGCGGTTGCGCTGCAGGAAGCGCCACTTGGTCGGCGCCGTGCCGCAGGGCACCTCGGACGCGACGGCGCCGTGGTCGACGATTCGGCCGATGAGTGCCTCGTGCCCCGCCGGGTAGAGCCGGTCCACCCCGCCCGCGAGGAAGGCGATCGTGACGCCGTCGCTCGCGAGCGCGGCCCGATGCGCGGCCCCGTCGATGCCGTAGGCGGCTCCCGAGACGACGGCGATGCCGCGATCGACGAGCCCCGCGGCGAGTTCGATCGTCACGTGCTCGCCGTACCCGGTCGCCGCGCGCGCCCCGACGAGGGCGAGGGCGGGAGCGGCGGTGAGCCGGGTCGGGTCGCCGCGCACCCAGAGCGCGACCGGGGCGTGCGGGCCGAGGTCGTCGAGTTGGGCCGGCCAGTCGGCGTCGCCGGGGACCACGAGCCGCGCGCCGAACCGCGCCGCCTGGCGCAGCGAGCGCCGCACCGGGTCGGAGGCCAGGCGGGGCCGCCAGCGCGCGACGGCATCCGCGGCACGATCCCCGAGCGCCGCACCCACGTCGTCGGCGTCGCCGAGGAGCGCGTCTAGGGCGGGGGCTGCGCCGAGCGCGGCGAGCAGGGCGCCGGCATCACCGTCCCCCGGTTCGGCGAGCACGCTCCACGCGGCGCGGGCGAAGCGCTCGGCGAGGTGGTCGCGGTCGTGCTCGACCGTCGGGTCGGCGACCGCGCGGACGAGCGCCGCGACATCCGACTCGGGGAGTCCGAACAGGGTCATGGCGCCGCCCTTCGCAGCAGGAGTCCGCGCCCGACGTGATCGGACGTGGGGCGCGGCGCCCCGTCGAGGTCGGCGAGCGTCCACGCGAGCCGCAGCACCCGGTCGTAGCCGCGCATCGTGATGGCGCCCCGTTCGAGCGCCCGATCGAGGGTGAGGGTGGCGCCGCGCTCGGGTCGACCCTCCGGTGAGCGCAGCCACGAGCCGGGCACATCCGCGGCCCGCCGCCACGGCGTGCTCGCGAGCCGCTCGGCGGCGCGCGCCCGCGCCGCCTCGACGCGGCGCCGGGCGTCGGCGGTCGACACGGTGTCGCCCCCGGTGCGCAGCCTCGCCGCGGTCACCCGCTCGACGCGGAGGCGGATGTCGACGCGGTCGAGCAGCGGGCCGCTGAGCCGCCCCAGATAGCGCCGCCGCGTGAACGGCGTACAGGTGCAGTCGCCGTCCCGGGTGCCGGCGTTGCCGCACGGGCACGGGTTCGCGGCGAGCACGAGCTGGAAGCGGGCCGGGAAGGACGCCGAATAGGCGGCGCGGGAGATCGAGATCACGCCCGCCTCGAGCGGCTGGCGCAGAGCGTCGAGCGCGTGCGGACTAAACTCGGGGGCCTCGTCGAGGAACAGCACGCCGTGCGCGGCGCGGGCCGCGGCTCCCGGTCGGATGAGGCCGCTTCCCCCGCCGACGATCGCGGCCGCCGAGGCGGTGTGGTGCGGCGCCTCCCACGGCGGGCGACGGGACAGGCCGCGGGTGCCGAGTCCGGCGAGCGACCGGAGCGACCCGACCTCGAGGGCGGCGTCCATGCCGAGGTCGGGCAGGATGCCGGGCAGCCGGCTCGCCAGCATCGTCTTGCCGGCGCCGGGTGGCCCCAGCAGGAACAGGTGGTGCCCGCCCGCGGCGGCGACGGTGAGCGCCTCGACCGCCGCGGGATCGCCGACGACGTCGGCCAGGTCGCCGTGCCCGCCGGCCGCGCCGTGCTCCTCCGATCCCTGCGGGGCGTCCGAGGCCGGTGCCCGGCCGTCGGCGGGGGTGTCGGAGTCGACGGCGCGGGTGGGCGCTGCCTCGGGAAGACTCGCCCCGTGCCAGCGCGCTGCGGCGGCGAGCGACTCCACGGGAACGACGCGGATGCCCGGCACGAGCGCCGCCTCGGCGGCGTCCGCCGCGGGCACGAGCACCGTCGAGAACCCGGCCCGAGATGCCGCGACGACCGCGGGCAGCACGCCCGGGGTGCGCCTCACGCCGCCGTCGAGCCCGAGTTCGCCGATGTGCACGACCCCGTCGACCGAGCGCGGGTCGACCACCCGGTCGGCGGCGAGCGCCGCGAGCGCGATGCCGAGGTCGAACGCCGAGCCGTGCTTGGGTAGCGACGCCGGTGACAGGTTGACCGTGAGCTTCCGCGGGGTGAGCGGGCATCCGGAGTTCGCGGCCGCGGCGCGCACCCGGTCACGCGCCTGTCCGAGCGCAGCGTCGGGCAGGCCGATGATGGCGAACCCGGGCAGGCCGTTGGCGATGTCGGCCTCGATGTCGACGACCGCGCCGTCGAGCCCGAGCAGCGCGATCGCGCGCGCCCGGCCGACCGTCATCAGAACACCCCCTCGAGGTGTTCGAGCGTCGCGGGCGCGTCCCGCGGGGCGAGCACCGCGATGGCGTCGATGCGGATGCGGCCCGCCGAGCCGATCGCGGTGCGCTGCCCGCCCGCGGCGAGCCAGGCCGACGCGAGCCGTCGCAGCCGGGCCAGCTTGGCGGCGGTGATCGCCTCGAACGGATGCCCGAACGCGTCGCTCGACCGGGTCTTCACCTCGACGAACACGAGCGCATCGCCGTCGCGCGCGACGAGGTCGATCTCGCCCTCGCGACACCGCCAGTTGCGATCGAGGATGCGGTAACCCCGCCCGATCAGCGCGCGTTCGGCGATGCGCTCGCCGCGTCGCCCCAGTTCGTCCTTCTCCGCCACGGGACGAGCCTCTCGCCCCGGCCCCCGGAGCAGAGACCCGAGCACCCGCCGTCGGGATGGAGGGCACGTCGGCCGGGTGGGGAGGAGACGCCTACGCTGGCGAGGTGCTGATCCTCGCCGTCGTGCTCCTCCTGTCCAACGCCGCATTCCACCTGGTGACCTGGCCGACGTTCTTCCGCCGGGTCGCCCGCGACCCGCGGGCACGTGACGAGGCCGGCCGCGCCACCGCCTTCCTGCGCGTGCACGCGGTGCTTCTGGCGATCGCGATCACCCTCGCGGCGCTCTCGATCGTCGCGGCCGTCGCGCTCGGCATCACCGCCATCGCCACGGCCTGACGCCGCCGTCGCCCCAGCCGCGACGGGCGACGCCTACGGACTGCGACGAAGCCGGCACTCCGCCTGCCTCGTCCGCCAGAACGCTACTCGTCGAGCGCGAGCTCCTTCGGCAGCTCAAGGTCCTTGTCGCCGCGCACCTCGACGTTGACGTCTTTGAAGGTGAGCACGCGCACGCTCTTCACGAACCGATCGGCGCGGTACACGTCCCACACCCAGACGTCGTTCATCTGCAGCTCGAAGTAGAAGTCGCTCTCGGTGTCTTTGCGCTCGAGCGCCACCTCGTTGGCGAGGTAGAACCGGCGCTCGGTCTCCACCACGTACTTGAACTGGCCCACGACGTCGCGGTACTCGCGGTACAGCGCCAGCTCGACCTCGCGGTCGTAGTCGTCGAACTCGTCCTCGTCCATCGGGTCGAGTCTACGTCCGCCGCCGCCCGCCCGACAGGCGCATCCGCAGCGGCCCGGGGCGGCATCCGGGGTCAGGCGATCTCGAACAGCCCGGGCTGCTTCAGCCAGCTCCAGCGGTGCAGATCGGTGGGGCCCTGCCGGTCGATCGCGGCGTAGTGGTCGGCGCTCGCGTAGCCCTTGTTGCTCGGCCAGCCGTAGCCCGGATGGTCCGCGTCGGCCGCGATCATCATCCGGTCGCGGTGCACCTTGGCGAGCACGGATGCCGCCGCCACGACGGCGCAACTGCGGTCGGCCTTCACCCGGGTCACGACCTGCAGACCCGGCCACTCCCCGGCCGCGTGCAGCGCGGGGGTGAGCCAGTCGTGCGAGCCGTCGAGCAGCACGACCGCGCCCTCGAAGGCGACGCCCTGTTCGCGCAGCGCGCCGAGCGCCCGACGGGCGGCGAGTCCGAGCGCGGCGATGATGCCGATCTCCTCGATGCGCCGGTTCGAGGCGAGCCCCACTCCGGCCGCGCGACTCCAGCGGGCGACCTTCGGCTGCAGCGACTCCCGGGTCGGCTCCGCCAGCAGCTTCGAGTCCTTGAGGCCGGTCGGGGCGGTGCGGGTCGCCTCATCGACGACGCTGGCGCCCACGCCGACCGGTCCGGCGATCGCGCCGCGGCCCACTTCGTCGATGCCGATCACCAGGCGGGCGCCGTCGCGCAGCATCGCCCGCTCGTGGCGCAGGGTGGGGACGGTGGAGGGCACCGGCTCAGTCCGCGGACGGCTCGGTGGGCTCGGGGGTCGGAGCGGGTGTCGCGCCGTTGCCGTCCTCGACGCCGGCGAAGGTCACCGGGTAGTTGTCGAGCCAGGTCCAGCGGTCGATCGGCCAGGAGATCAGGATGGCGCGGCCGACGACGTCGTCGAGCGACACGAAGCCGTTGCCCGGCTTGTCCTGGTTGTAGCGGGAGTCGGCCGAGTTGTAGCGGTTGTCGCCCATCACCCAGAGCGCCCCGTCGGGGACGGTCACCTCGAAGTCCTCGCTCGACACCTTCGTGACGCCGCTCGGAAGCTGGATGTACGGCTCGTCGAGCGGCACGCCGTTGACCGTCATCTGGCCGAACTCGTCGCAGCAGGCGACCGTGTCGCCCGGCAGCCCGATGACGCGCTTGATGAGGTGCTCCTCCGAGTCAGGCGCGGTGAGGCCCACGATCGAGAGCAGCCAGTCGAAGAAGCCGACCACCGGGTTCTGCTCGACCTGCGGCTGCGGGCTGAGCCAGCCGCCCGGGTCGGCGAACACGACGATGTCGCCGTGCTCGATCGCCATGAGGTCGGGGGCGAGCTCGTTGACGATGATGCGGTCGTTGATCTGGAGCGTCGGCTCCATCGACTCCGACGGGATGTAGAACGACCGGATCAGGAACGTCTTGATCAAGAACGAGATCACGACCGCCGCGAGCAGGATGATCACGACGTCGCGCAGGAAGCGCAGCACCGGATGCAGGCGGCGACGACGCCGGGAGGTCGCCTCCGCGGGGTCGTCGACGGTCTCGTCGGTCTGCGCCGACGGCGCCTCGTTCGTCGTCATGTCACCTCGGGTCCGAGGCCAGCATAGGCGCGGGCGCGCCGACGGGATCGCGACGCGCCCGGCGTGCGGACGTCGCGGCGACCGGAGATCGACCCGTCGGGCGGAGCGCCCCCGGGTCGAGCGGGATCAGGACTCCCGCTTCTCCTTGATCTTCGCCTTCTTGCCGCGCAGCTCGCGCAGGTAGTAGAGCTTCGCGCGACGCACGTCACCGCGGGTGACGATCTCGATGTGGTCGATCACCGGCGAGTGCACCGGGAAGGTGCGCTCGACGCCGACCTGGAAGCTGATCTTGCGGACCGTGAAGGTCTCGCGCACGCCCTCGCCGGTGCGGCCGATGACGACGCCCTGGAAGACCTGGATGCGGGAGCGGGTGCCCTCGACGATGTTGACGTGCACCTTGACGGTGTCGCCGGGGCGGAAGTCCGGGATGTCGGACTTGAGGGACGCGGCATCGACGGAGTCGAGGATGTGCATCGGAGGTTCGCTCTCTGCGGCCGCCACAGGTCGCACCGCGGTTCGGTGTTCGAAGATGAGGTGCGCCCTTCCCGATCCGGATCGGCGGGCGGCGGATGACGACTCCCCTGTGGCAGAGCCCCGCCGGGCACAAGGTGACATCTTGCCATATCCGCCCCGATTCCGACAATGCGAGCGGCGGGCCCGGGCGCGGGGTCCGCCGGGCGGCGGCGCGGCATCCGCGCTGGTTAGGCTCGACCGGTGATCGAACTGCGCACCCCCGCCGAGATCGAGGCGATGCGACCCGCCGGCGCGTTCGTCGCGAGCGTGCTCGAGGCGACCCGCGACGCCGCCGCCGTCGGCGTCAACCTGCTCGAGCTCGACGCCCTCGCCCACGACATGATCCGCGAGCGCGGCGCGCAGAGCTGCTACATCGACTACCACCCGTCGTTCGGCGGTTCGCCGTTCGGCAAGGTGATCTGCACGTCGGTGAACGACGCCGTCCTGCACGGCCTGCCGCACGACTACGCGCTGCGCGACGGCGACCTGCTGACGCTCGACTTCGCGGTCGCGGTCGACGGCTGGGTCGCCGACTCGGCGGTCAGCTTCGTCGTCGGCACCCCGCGCGAGGAGGACCTGCGCCTGATCGCGATCTGCGAGGAGGCGCTCGAGGCGGGCATCGCCGCGGCCCTCCCGGGCAACAAGGTGGGCGACGTGTCGGGCGCGATCGGCGAGGTGGCCAAGCGCAACCGGCTGAAGGTCAACCTCGACTTCGGCGGCCACGGCGTGGGGCGCGAGATGCACGGCGACCCCCACATCCCCAACGACGGGCGCCGTGGTCGCGGACTGCCGCTGCGGTCCGGCCTGGTGTTCGCCGTCGAGCCGTGGTTCCTGCACACGACCGACAAGATCTACACCGACGACGACGGATGGACGCTGCGCAGCCGGGACGGCTCGCGGGGCGCCCACGTCGAGCACACGATCGCGATCACCGAGGGCGACCCGATCATCCTCACGGCGCGGGGCTGACCGCCCCGGTCGAGGCGTCATCCGGGCCGGACGGGACCGCAACGACGGGAGCCGACCGACGGAGTTCCGCCCGGCGCGCCAGCGCGACGGCGACGATCACCATCGCCAGCACCACGTAGGCCGGCCAGATGAGCGCGAGCGCCCCGAGCCCGTCGGCGACGAAGTGCAGGGCCACCATCGCCGCGATGCCGACGAACTGGATGCCGAGCAGCACCCGTTCGAGCACGCTCAGACCGGCGGCGCCGTGGCCGCGCATGATGAGCGCGTTCACCACGAGCGAGATGATCGCGCCCGGGAACACCGCGAACGCCTGGATGGCTCCCCCGAACGAGAACACCAGCTCGGCCGCGTCGAACGCGAGGTAGCCGATGACCCCGATGAGGCTCAGCACGAGCAGCACGGCGGCCGCCCCGAACTGCGCCCAGATCCATGCCCGCACGGGGTCAGTCTGACGCAGGGTCGGCATCCGGGGGTAGCAGGTCGGGACGGCGTGCCCGGGTGCGGGCCAGCTGCTGCTCGCGCCGCCACGCCGCGATCGCCCCGTGGTTGCCGCCGAGCAGCACCTCGGGGGTGCGGTAGCCGCGCCACTCGGCGGGCCTGGTGTAGCTGGGGTACTCGAGCAGCCCGTCCTCGTGGCTCTCCTCGACGAGGCTCTCCGGGTTGCCGACGACGCCGGGGACGAGCCGCCCGGCCGCCTCGATCATCGCCATCGCCGCGACCTCGCCGCCGTTGAGCACGTAGTCGCCGAGGCTCAGCTCGAGCACCTCGCAGCGGGTGGCCGCGTACTCGAGCACCCGCTGGTCGATGCCCTCGTACCGCCCGCACGCGAACACGAGATGCTCGCGGGTGCTGAGGTCGCGGGCGCGCCTCTGCGTGAACAGCTCGCCGGCGGGGGTGGGCACGACGACGGTGACGTCGTCCCGCGGCGCACCGCCGTCGGGCGGTCCGAGGATCGCGTCGAGCGCCTCGCCCCACGGCTCGGGCTTCATCACCATGCCGGCGCCGCCGCCGGAGGGGGTGTCGTCGACCGTGCGATGACGGTCGTGCGTGTGGTCGCGCAGGTCGTGCACGCGGATGTCGAGGGCGCCTGTGGCGCGGGCCTTGCCGAGCAGCGAGACGTCGAGCACGGAGAAGAACTCCGGGAAGATCGTGACGACGTCGATGCGCATCGCGTCAGCGTATCCGGGGGTCGGGTATCCGGACGCTCAGGTCGCCGCGGAGTCGCCGGCCGCTGCGGAGTCGCCCGCCGCTGCGGGCTCGTCGTCGGGGAGGTCTTCGAACAGCCCGTTCGGCGGGGTGACGACCAGCGTGCCCGCCTCGACGTCGACGGTCGGCACGAACGCCTGCACGAACGGGACGAGCACCTCGCGGTCGCCGGTGTCGATGGCGAGCAGGTCCTGCGCGGGCAGGTGGTCGACCCGGGCGACGGTGCCGACCTCATCGCCGTCACGCAGCGCGCGCAGTCCGACCAGCTGGTGGTCGTACCAGGCGTCCGGCTCGGCCGGCGACTCGGTCGGGTCGTGGTCGATCAGCAGGATCGCGCGGGCCAGCGACTCGGCGGCCGTGCGGTCGTCGACGCCGACGAAGAACGCGACCGGCTGGCCGTTGTACCAGCGCAGTTCGGCGAGCTCGAGGCTCTTGCCGAGCCACGGGGAGTCCTCGGTGACCTGCAGCGAGAACACCGCACCGGGGACGAAGCGCTGCTCGGGCGAATCGGTGTACAGCTCGACCTTGAGCGCGCCCTTGAGTCCGTGCGCCTTGGTGAGACGCCCGACGCGGAGTCGATCGGTGGGGCGCGGCGCCTTGCGGGCGCTCACGCCCCGTCGGTGTCGACGACGTCGACCCGCACACGCCGGCCGTCGGCCAGCGCGGTCATGACGGTGCGCAGCGCCTTGGCGGTGCGCCCGCCGCGGCCGATCACTCGGCCGAGGTCCTCCGGGTGCACCCGCACCTCGAGCAGTTCGCCGCGGTCGGACGACGACGCGTCGATCCGCACGTCGTCCGGGCGGTCGACGATCCCCTTGACGAGGTGCTCGAGGGCGGGTGCCAGCACGGAATTACGCCTCGTCGGCCTTCGCCTCGGCCTCGGCGGCCGGGGTCTCCTCGACGGCGGACTCGTCGGCGGGGGTCTCAGCCGGAGCCTCGTCCGCCGGGGCCTCGTCGGCCTTCGCCTCGGCCTTGGCGACCTTCGGCTCCGACTTGGGCTTCAGCACGGGCTTCTTCTTCTCGTCGATCGAGAAGGCGGCCTTCGGCTCGGGCGGGAGGACGGCGCTCTTCGCACCCTTCTCGCCCTTGAAGGTGCCCCAGTCGCCGGTGAGCTTCAGCAGCGCGAGCACCTGCTCGGTCGGCTGGGCGCCGACGCCGAGCCAGTACTGGGCGCGCTCCGAGTCCACCTCGATCAGCGACGGGTGCTCGGTCGGGTGGTACTTCCCGATCTCTTCGATGACGCGGCCGTCGCGCTTGGTGCGCGAGTCGGCGACGACGATGCGGTAGTACGGCGCGCGGATCTTGCCGAGCCGCTTGAGCCGGATCTTGACAGCCAAGAATTCTCCAGAAGGTGTGTGGTGACGAGCGAACTGCGGCCATGCGCGTGGGGCACACGCGGCAGGAAGTTCATCGGGGGATCCGCCCAGCCGGATAGAGGGTCGGGCTCGGCGGTCCAGCGGACCATTCTGTCAGATCGCGCGCGAATCGGGAAACCGCCCGACGGCGGGCGACTCGTCGGCGGCTCCGATCGCATCCGCGACCTCCTCCGCGGCCGCGATCGTGGGCGGGGCCACGTCGGCAGCGGCGGGCACGACCGCGCCCGCCTGCCCTCGGGACGCACCGCGGGAGCGACGCCGCGACAGCCCGACCCCGAGCAGGCACACCACGCCGCCCGCGAGCGCGAGCGGCGTCGGCACCTCGCCGAACGCGATCAGACCCATGACGATCGCCAGCGGCGGGGCCACGTAGCTCGAGATGCCGAGCTGCCCGGCGGGCATCCGGCTCAGCGCGTACGACCAGGTGGTGAAGGCGAGGGCGGTCGGCACCACGCCGAGGTAGACGACGCCCACCCAGACCGCGGGCTCGGCGACGGCGAGGTCGCGCACGAGGAGCCCGGCGAAGGGCAGGCAGACGACCAGTCCGATGGCACAGCCCAGGAAGGTCGCCTGGATGGCGGGGAGGCGACGCATCGCCGGCTTCTGCGCGATGACGCCGATCGCGTAGGTCACCGCCGCGATCAGCGCCAGCCCCGCGCCGACCAGGTCGAGCGGATGCGCCCCGTCGGCGAGCGTGGTGCCGAGACCGATCATGACGACCCCGACGAACGCGACGGCCGCGCCGATGCCGAGCCAGCGCGGCACGCCCTCACCGAGCACGACCCCCGCCCCGAGCGCGATGAGGATCGGCCCGATGCCGACGATCATGGCCGCCGTGCCGGCGTCGAGGGTGTGCTCCGCGTAATTCAGCGCGACGTTGTACGCGCCGAACCAGGCGACGCCGTAGACGGCGAGCAGCAGCCACTCCCGTCGGGTCGGTGTCACCCATCGCCGGGAGAGCGCGAGCAGCACCCCGAGAGCGGCGGTGCCGACCACGAGACGGCCGAGCGCGAGGGCGGCCCCGTCGAGGTGCGGGGCGACCCCGCGAATGACGACGAACGCGCTGGCCCAGGCGAGGAAGGTGAACGCGACGGCCGCGAACAGCAGCACCGGCTGGTTCCTCACGAGCCGAAGCTACGCCGCCCCGGCGACACCGTCGCGCGGTTTCCGGACACGGCGCCGCCGATTTCGGCCATGCCGCCGGCCCGGGCACGGCGATCAGCCGTTGACCTCGTCGCGCCAGGCGAGCAGTGTCTCGACACGTGCGAAGTCGAAGTCGGGACCGCCCAACGCGATCTCGAACAGGGTGACGCCGAGGTCGTGGTAGCGGTCGAGATGATGCCGATCGACGGAGCCCATGCCACGCACGGTGGTTCCCGTCGAGATCTCGATCTCCGACGGATCGCGCCCCACCTCCGCGCACCAGTGGGTCAGCACGTCGAGCTTGCGCACCAGGGTGTCGGGGTCGGAGAAGCTGTGCCAGATGTCGGCGTGCTCGGCGACGATGCGCAGCGTCTTCTGCTCCCCGCCGCCGCCGATGAGGATCGGGATGCGGCGGGTCGGCGCCGGGTTGAGCCGCTCCCAGCGGGCCCGGATGCGGGGCAGGTCCTCGGCGAGCGCGTCGAGCCGCGACCCGGCGGTGCCGAAGTCGTAGCCGTACTCGACGAAGTCGCGCTCGAACCATCCGGAGCCGGTGCCGAACACGAACCGGCCGCCGCTGATGTGGTCGAGCGTGCGGGCCATGTCGGCCTGCAGGTCGGGGTTTCGATAGGCCGTGCAGCTGACCAGCGGTCCGAACTCGATGCGGCTGGTCTGCTCGGCGATCGCCCCGAGCATGGTCCACGCCTCGAAGTGCTTGCCCTCGGGGTCGCCGGTGAGCGGGAAGAAGTGGTCCCAGTTGAACACCACATCGGCGCCCATGTCCTCGACGCGGCGCACCGCGTCACGGATGCCCGCGTAGTCCGTGTGCTGGTTGGCGATCTGCACCCCGATGCGCACCGGGCGGTCGCGACGGGTCGTGGACACGTCGCCCAGCCTAGATGGTGAGTCGGACTCGGTTCATCGCCCCCGCTCGGGTGCCCTCGGAACCCGGGACACCGGGCGGACCCGATGAGTGCGCGCCCGTTCGGTGCGCGCGCCGTGCCGTCAGCCGCGGCCGCCGAGGAGCTTCTGCAGAGCGGCCATCTCCTCCTCGCTGGGAGCACCGCCACCCGGCGCTTTCGCTCCCAGGCCGAAGCCCGAGCCGCCGGACCCGCCCGGCGTCACGCCCTGGGCCCGCGCGGCGTTCTCGGCGGCGCGCTTGGCCGGGTTGCCGCTGCGCGATCCCGACTTCTTCTTCTTGGCCGAGCCCTTCTTGCCGCCCGCGTAGCCGCCCCCGCCGACCGGGCCCATCCCGGGCACCTGCGGCACGCCGCCCTTGGCGACGGTCTTCATCATCTTGGCGGCCTGCTCGAAGCGCTGCACCAGCTGGTTCACCTCGGTGACCGTGGTGCCGGAGCCCTTCGCGATCCGCAACCGGCGCGAGCCGTTGAGCACCTTCGGCAGCGCCCGCTCCTGCTTCGTCATCGACTGGATGATCGCCTCGGTGCGCACGATCTCGCGCTCGTCGAAGTTCTCCAGCGCGTCCTTCATGCCGCGGGCGCCGGGCAGCATCCCGAGCATGCTCTGGATGGAGCCCGCCTTGCGGAGCTGCTGCATCTGCTGCAGGAAGTCGTCGAGCGTGAACGAGTCGGTCGCGAACTTCTCGGCGGTCTTGCGCGCCTCCTCCTCGTCGAAGGCCTGCTGGGCCTGCTCGATGAGGGTGAGGATGTCGCCGAGGTCGAGGATGCGCGAGGCCATGCGGTCGGGGTGGAACGGCTCGAAGTCGTCGAGCCCCTCCCCGGTCGAGGCGAACATGATGGGGCGGCCGGTGACGCTCGCGACGGAGAGCGCCGCGCCGCCGCGCGCGTCGCCGTCGAGCTTGGAGAGCACCACGCCGGTGAAGTCGACGCCGTCCTGGAAGGCGCGCGCCGTGCTGACCGCGTCCTGGCCGATCATCGCGTCGATGACGAACAGCACCTCGTCGGGGTCGACGGCCTTGCGGATGTCGGCCGCCTGCTTCATCAGCTCGGCGTCGGCGCCGAGACGTCCCGCGGTGTCGACGATGACCGTGTCGTACTGCTTGCGCGTCGCCTCGGCCACGCCGGCCTTGGCGACCTTGACCGGGTTGCCGACGCCGTTGCCGGGCTCCGGGGCCCAGACCGGCACACCGGCCTGCTCGCCCACGACCTGCAGCTGGGTCACCGCGTTGGGGCGCTGCAGGTCGGCGGCGACGAGCAGCGGGGTGTGGCCGTCCTTCTTCAGGTGCTTGGCGAGCTTGCCGGCGAGCGTCGTCTTTCCGGCCCCCTGGAGGCCGGCGAGCATGATCACCGTCGGCGGGTTCTTCGCGAACTCGAGCCGGCGCTGCTGACCGCCGAGGATGCCGATCAGCTCCTCGTTGACGATCTGCACGACCTGCTGGGCGGGGTTCAGCGCCTTGTTGACCTCGTCGGAGAGCGCACGCTCGCGCACGGCGCCGGTGAACTCCTTGACCACCTCGAGGGCGACATCCGCGTCGAGCAGGGCGCGGCGGATCTCGCGCACCGTCCCGTCGACGTCCGCGGCGGAGAGCTTGCCCTTGGTGCGGAGGTTGCGGAAGGTCGCGGTGAGGCGATCGCTGAGGCTGGAGAAGGCGGCCATGACCCCGACAGCTTAGGCCGGGCCGCGTCCGGCCGCGCCCCGCTCGTCGCTAGGGTCGAGCCGTGGACTGGATCACCCCGGATGTGGCCGACGAGCGCGGAGACGCCGTCGACTCGTGCGCCCTGCCGTTCCGGCTGTTCGGGCGGCGGGGTTCGTTCACCGGCCCCATCCGCACCGTGCGCTGCCACGAGGACAACCTGCTCGTGCGCGAGACGCTGAACTCCCCCGGCGACGGCGCGGTGCTCGTCGTCGACGGCGGCGGCTCGATCCGCCGCGCGCTGCTCGGCGACCTGATCGCGGCCGCGGCGGTCGACAACGGCTGGGCCGGCGTGATCGTGCACGGCGCCATCCGCGACAGCGTGCTGATCGGCGGCATGGACATCGGCGTGGCGGCCCTGGCGACGAACCCGAAGCCGCCCGTGAAGCTCGGCGCGGGCGAGGTGGATGCGCCGGTGACCTTCGGCGGCGTGACCTTCATCCCGGGCCGGACCGTCTGGTGCGACGCCGACGGCGTGCTCGTCGAGCTCTGACCCCGGCGCGGAACCGCGACGGCGCGACGCCCCGCTTCGCAGGACGGAAGGCCCGGCGCCCCGTGCGAGGCGCGCCTCTAGGCTGACCCCATGGCCGAGATCATCCCCTTCGAGGGCGTCGAGCCCCAGATCGACCCGACCGCGTGGATCGCCCCGACCGCATCCGTGATCGGCAGGGTGCGCATCGCCGCGGGGGCAAGCGTCTGGTTCTCGGCCGTGTTGCGCGGCGACATCGACGAGATCGTCCTGGGCGAGGGCAGCAACCTGCAGGACGGATCCGTCGTGCACACCGAGGCCGGATCGCCGACGATCATCGGCGCGGATGTGAGCATCGGGCACTCCGCCGTCGTGCACGGCTGCGAGATCGGCGACGGATGCCTCATCGGCATGAACGCGACGGTGCTGAACGGCGCGGTGATCGGGGCGCAGTCGCTCGTCGCCGCCGGATCGGTCGTGCTGGAGGGCACCGTCATCCCGCCGCGGTCGCTGGTCGCCGGCGTGCCTGGCAAGGTGCGCCGCGAGCTCACCGACGAGGAGGTCGAGGGCCTGCTCGGCAACTCGACGCGCTACGTGGCCCGGGCGGCCGTGTACGCGGCCGAGGAGCGCGCCCGGGGCTGACCGCCGCTGCGGGGCCGTCAGGCGCCGGGGGTGCGGGGCGCAGGGATCGCCGCGTCAGGCCGTGGCGGCGATGCGCAGCGCGACCATGGCGGCGAACGGAACCAGCGTGAGCACCAGCACCACCGCCGAGAGCACCCGCGCCCGACGACGCACCAGCCCGATGATCGCGAGCACCGCGGCCGCGACGACCGCCGCGATGCTCACCGCGAACAGCGCCTCGAACAGATGCACCACCGGCTCGCCGCCGAGGGCGGCCTGGATGCCGAAGACGAAGGCGCAAGCCGCCCCGAAGGTGCCGAGCAGCACGAGGGCGAGCGCGATCAGCGCGAGCACGGGGACGCGCCGGACGGCGGTGTCGGACATGCTCCGACGGTAGTGCCCGGCGCGATCCACGTCATCCCCCGGGAGGATGCCGCGGCGGCCCATCCGCGCCACGGTGGGGGCATGCGCCGTCTCGCACTCCTCGCACTCCCGCTCGCCGCCGCCCTGCTCGCCGGCTGCGCGGGCGTCGCGCCCGGAACGGGTGCCCCGACCGGGGCCGGGGATCGGCGCGAGGTGGTCGTCGACGGCGCGACGCGCGAGTACCGGCTGCACGCCCCCGACGCGCTCGCCGCGGATCCGATGCTCATCGTGGTGCTGCACGGCGGCTTCGGCAGTGCGACCCAGGCGCAGGCGGCCTACGGCTGGGACGAGGTGGCCGACCGGGAGGGCGTCGTGGTGGCGTATCCCGACGGAGCGCGCGCGTGGAACGCGGGCGACTGCTGCGGCGCACCGGCGCGCGAGTCCAGCGACGACATCGCGTTCCTCCACGCGGTCGTCGCCGAGGTGCGCGCCGAGTTCGGGATCCCCGCCGACCGCGTGGTGGCGACCGGGATGTCGAACGGCGCGATGATGGCCTACGCCGCCGCGTGCGGCACCGACCTGTTCGCCGCGATCGCGCCGGTCGCGGGCACGATCGTGACCGACTGCGCCGACCCGGCCCCGGCATCCGTCCTGCACATCCACGGCGAGCTGGACGACCGGGTGCGGCTCGACGGCGAGCAGGGCGTCGGTGCGGGGCGGGTCGACGGGATGCCGGTGGCCGACGCGGTGGCGCTCTGGCGCGCCGCGGACTCCTGCGCCGACCCCGTGGTCGTCGTCGACGGCGTGCTGACCTCGAGCCGCGCCGAGTGCGCGGACGGCCGGGTGGTCGAGCTGCTGCTCGTCGCCGACGTCGGCCACCAGTGGCCCGGGGGCGGAGCGCCGGGGAACGTGGTCGAGGACGAACCGTCGGCGTCGGGGCTCGACGCGACCGAGGAGATCTGGCGGTTCTTCGCGGCGACGGTCTGAGCGCGCCGCTCAGGCCGGCAGGTACTCCGCGAGTCGCGGGTACACCCGGCGAGCGTTGCCCTCGTAGAGCGCGGCGCGCTGCTCGGCCGTGACGTCGGCGGCCTCGAGGTAGACGCCGGTGTCGTCCCAGCCCTTGCCGGTGGTCGGGTCCTCGCCGCGCACGGCGCCGAGCATCTCGGACCCGAACAGCACGCGCTCGGTCGGCACGACATCCAGCAGCAGGTCGATGCCGGGCTGGTGGTAGACGCAGGTGTCGAAGAACACCCGCTCGGTGGCGCCCTCGAAGTCCCACTTCTCGCGCACGCTCATGCCCTGGAAGCGGCCCCAGTGGAACGGCACCGCACCGCCGCCGTGCGGGATCACGAGACGCAGGTCTGACTGCTCCTTCATGAAGCCGGACTGCAGGATCTGCACGAAGAACGTGGTGTCGGCCGAGAGGTAGTACGAGCCGGTGGTCTGGAAGAACGGGTTCTCGGCCTGGCTGACGTGCAGCATCCCCGGCACGTCGAGCTCCTGCATCGCCTCCCACAGCGGCCACCAGTAGCGGTCGCCGAGCGGCGGTCCCGACCACGAGCCGCCGGTCGGGTCGGGGTTGACGTTGCAGGCGATGAAGCCGAGCTCCTCGACGCAGCGGCGCAGCTCCGCGACGGATGCCGTGAGGTCGGCGCCGGGCGACTGCGGCAGCTGGGCGACGGGGATGAACTTGCCCGGGAACAGGTCGCACACGCGCTTGATCAGGTCGTTCTGCTTGACGGTCCAGGCGAGCGACGTGGACTGGTCGCCGACGTGCTGCCCCATCCACGACGCACGGGGCGAGAACAGCGTCGCGTCGATGCCGCGCTCCCGCTGCACCCGCAGCTGGCCGCCCTCGATGCTCTCCCGGATTTCGTCGTCGGTGACCGGGAACTCGGCGTCGATCGGAGCCGGGCCGTCGTCGAGCGCGGCGACCTGCGCGTCGCGCCACGCCCCGACGTTCGCCGGAGTGGTCGTGTAGTGGCCGTGGCAGTCGATGATCACCGGATGTCCTCCCGAGGCCGCGGGACGGCCCCGGCGCCTCGGCTCACACTGTAGCCAGGATTGTCGACGATTTCGACGAGAATCCCGTCAAGAAACCAGCTGCTGGGCGAAGGCGTGCGGCGTGAAGCCGGTGAGGTCGTCGATGCCTTCGCCCTGCCCGACGAGCTTGATCGGGATGCCGGTCTTCTCCTGCACGGCGAGCACGAACCCGCCCTTCGCCGACCCGTCGAGCTTGGTGAGCACGAGCCCGGTCACGCCGGCGTGCTCGATGAACGCCTCCGCCTGGGCGAGCCCGTTCTGCCCGGTCGTCGCGTCGAGCACCAGCAGCACCTCGGCCACCGGCGCGAGCTTCTCGATGACGCGGCGCACCTTCGAGAGCTCGTCCATGAGCCCGCTCTTGGTCTGCAACCGTCCGGCCGTGTCGACCAGCACGATCTCGATGCCCTCGCGCTGCGCGGTCTCGACGGTCTGGAACGCGACGGATGCCGGATCCTGCCCCTCCTGCTGCGGACGCACCACGCGGGCACCGGCGCGTTCCGCCCAGGTCGCCAGCTGCTCGACGGCGGCGGCGCGGAAGGTGTCGGCGGCCCCGACGACGACGCTGCGGCCGTGGGTGGCGAGGAACTTGGCGAACTTGCCGATGGTGGTCGTCTTGCCGACGCCGTTGACCCCGACGACGAGCACGACCGCGGGCCGTTCGGTGAGCCGCAGGGTGGGGTCGAGCTTCGCGAACCGCTCCTCGAGGCTCTCGCGAAGCATCCGCTGCAGGTCCTTCGGGTCGGTGGTGCGGTAGCGGTCGACCTTGGCGCGCAGCTCGTCGACGATGCGCTCGGTGAGGTCGGGGCCGAAATCGGCGGTGATGAGCGCGTCCTCGAGGTCCTGCCAGGTGTCGTCGCCGATCTCGCCGCGACCGAACATCCCGCGCAGCGCCGACCCGAGGGACCAGGATGCCGCCATGCCGCCAGCCTACGGCGTGCGGCGCCGTCGTCCCCTGACACACTGGACGGGTGACGACCCGAGGCGACGCGTGATGGTTGCGCTCATCCGACACGGCCAGACCGACTGGAACCGCGACGGCCTGCTCCAGGGCGTGAGCGACATCCCGCTCAACGCCGTCGGACGCGACCAGGCGCTCGCGGCGGCCCGGAAGCTAGTCGGCTCCGATTGGAACGTCGTGGTGAGCTCACCGCTCGCCCGCGCGCGGGAGACGGCCCAGATCATCGCCGGCGAGCTCGGACTGGGCGTCGCCGGCACCTATGCCGAACTCACGGAGCGCGACTACGGGGCGCTCGAGGGCACCCCCTCGGCGGATGCCATCACCCAGTGGCCGTCACGCGACTACCCGGGCGCGGAGTCGCTCGCCGACGTCGCCGCCCGCGGCCGCGCGGCGCTCACCCGGATCCGTGAAGATCTCGGCGACCTGGCGTCCCCGCTGATCGTCGCGCACGGCACCCTCATCCGCTACACCCTCGCGGCCCTCGCCGGGCGCCCGGTGCCGGGGATCGAGAACGGCTCCATCTCGCGGGTGCGCCGCGAGGGCTCCCGTTGGGTGGTCGAGAGCGTGAACGGCGTGCCGCTCGCCCACATCCCGGAGGCTGCGGCCGCGCGGGACGCATCGCGCGCCGGGGAGCTGCAGGGCCCGGCGAAGGCGCCCCTCGGGCGCGTCTCCCCGCCCGCCACGACCGGCTGAGGCAGGCCAGGCCGACCGGGTCCGGTCAGGACGCGACGTCGGTCGCGACGCGCTGCCCGACGACGGCGCTCACGCCGTCCTGACGCATCGAGACGCCGTACAGGGCGTCGGCGATCTCCATCGTGCGCTTCTGGTGGGTGATGACGATGAGCTGGCTCGACGCGCGCAGCTCCTCCATCACCGTGAGCAGCCGGCCGAGGTTGGCGTCGTCGAGCGCCGCCTCGACCTCGTCCATGATGTAGAACGGGCTCGGCCGTGCCTTGAAGATGGCGATCAGCAGCGCGACGGCGGCGAGCGAGCGCTCCCCGCCGGAGAGCAGCGACAGCCGCTCGATCTTCTTGCCCGCCGGCTTCACCGTCACCTCGATGCCGGTGGTGAGCATGTTCTCGGGGTCGGTGAGGTGTAGCGCCCCCGAGCCGCCCGGGAAGAGCACCGGGAACACCTGGTCGAACGCGGCCTTCGTGTCGTGGAACGCGGCGGCGAAGATGTCCTGCATCTTCTCGTCGATCTCCTCGATGATCGCGAGCAGGTCCTTGCGGGTCGCGGTGAGGTCGGCCAGCTGGTCGGTGAGGAATTTGTGGCGCTGCTCGAGCGCGGCGAACTCCTCGAGGGCGAGCGGGTTGACCCGGCCGAGACGGCCGAGCTTCCGCTCCGCGTCGGCGAGCCGCTTCTGCTGCTCGGCGCGCACGAACTGCCGCCCGTCGGCGCCGCCCGCGATCGCCGGGGGGTGCTCCCCGCTCACCGTCGCCGCATCGACGTCGGCCGCCTCGACGACGTCGTCATCGTCGGGCTTGGTCACGATCGGGTCGCCGTTCTCGTCGAGCACGACCGCCGCGGCGGCGGCCTCCTCGACGGCGGCGACCTCGGCCTCCGCCGCGCCCTCGACCACGGCATCCGGCGGAACCGGCACGTCGGGCCCGTACTCGGCGACCAGCACGTCCTCGTCGAGGCCGAAGTCCTCGGCGGCGCGCTCGAGCAGCGTCGACAGGTGCAGCTTCTTCTCGTAGACCTGCATCTCGAGGCCGTGCACGTTCTCGTTGAGCGAGGTGAGCCGCTCGCGCAGCGCGCCCTCCGCGGCCCGGAGCTCCGCGAGCTCGGCGTTCTGCTTGCCGCGCTCCGCCTCGGCGCTCGCCAGCGCGACCCGCGCCTCGGCCAGCGAGCGGTCGGCGACGTCGAGCGCCGCGGGCAGTGCGTCGAGCACGCGGGTGGCGGCCTCGACCTGGTGGCGGCGCAGCACGGCGAGGCGGGCGGCCTCCTCCTGCGCGGCGCGCTCCGACTCGAGCTGGCGCTGCAGCGACTCGGCCTGGGCGCGCTGGGAGCGCACGCGCTCGCGCGCGGTCTCGAGCTCGACACGCGCCTGCACCTCCGCGGCGCGGGCCGCCTCGAGATCGGCGAACAGCGCGTCGCGCGCCGACACGTCGAGGATCGGACGCGGCGACGCCGCGTGGGCCCGCTGCTCGTCGACGGCGCGCTGGTGGGCCGCGTCGGCCTCGGACACCGCGGACTGCAGCGCGCGCACCTCCTCCGCAAGACGCTCGCCCTCCGCCTGCGCCGCCTCGAGGGCCACCCGCGAACGCCCGAGCGCCTCGCTGCGGGCGGCGAGCTGCGCGTCGAACTCCTTGAGCGCGGCGGCGGCCTGCGCAGCGTCGATCTGCGCCAGGTCGAGCGCCTCGCGCTTCTCGGCGAGCGCGAACCGGTGCCGCTCGATCGCGGTGGTGACCTCGGCGAGCCGCGTCTGAGCGGCATCCCGTTCGGCGGCCAGCTCGATGCTGCTGCGTCCCGCCCCCGATCCGCCGCGCACGAGGTGCTCGGTCACCAGGTCGCCCTCGCGGGTCACGACGGTGACGCCGTCGGGCATCCGCGGCCACAGCCGTCGCGCGGCGTCGAGGTCGTCGACCACCGCGTAGGGCGCGAGCAGTCCGAGCACGCCGCTCGGCGCCTCGACGAGCTCGGTGGCGCGCTCCGCCCCGTCGGGGAGGGTCGCGAGGGGGCCGGGTCCGGCTGCGTCGGCGACGACGATCTCGACCCGGCCGGCGTCCCCGGCCCGCACCTGGGCGAGGGCGGCGAGTGCGGCGTCCCGCGTGTCGGCGAGCACCGCGTCGGAGAGCGAGCCGAGCGCCGCGGCGATGGCCGCCTCGGCTCCCGGCCGCACCCGCAGGTGCTCGGCGACGAGGCCGCGGATGCCGTCGGCGCCGGCGATGGAGCCGGAGCCGTCCTTCTGGTCGAGGGCGAGCGAGAGGGCGCCGGTGCGGGCGGCGAGGGCGTCGCGCTCGCGCTCGGCGGTGTGCAGGTCGTCGCGCAAGGTCTCGACCTCGGCCTGCAGGGCGGTGACAGCGGCATCCGCCCGCTCGACCGCCCCGGCGAGGTCGGCGTCCTCCGACGGACCCTCGGGGTCGCCTTCGAGGGCGAGCAGCTCCTCGCGGGCGGCGTCGCGGCGCTGGTCGGCCTGCTCCTGCGCGGCCCGCTGCCGGTCGAGCTGGGCGCGCGTCGCCTGGCGCCGGGAGTCGGCGGCGGCGACGACGCCGTCGAGCCGGCCCTGCTCGAGGTCGTGCTGCGAGACGAGCGCGCTCTGGGCGCTGATCTCCTCGTCGAGCGAGTCGAGACTGGCGCGGGCGGTCGCGGTGCGGGCGGTGGCGGCGCCGAGCGCCTCCTCGGCCTCGGACACCCCGGCGCCGAGCCGGTCGGCCTCGGCGCGCGCGTCCGCGATCATCGACTCCGAGACGGTGGACGCCATCCCGGGCAGCTCGGACTGCTGGCCGAGCAGGGCGACCTTCTGGTTGGCGAGGGTGAACAGCGAGCGCAGCCGGTCCTGCACCTGCTCGAGGCCGAACGCGACGCGACGCGCATCGTCGACCGCGTCGCCGCCCATCGCCTGCTCGAGCCGGCCCTGGCGCAGCTTGGCCTGGTCGAGCTGCTCCTGCAGCACGAGCCGCTCGGTCTTGCGCTCCGCCTCGCTGCGCCAGACGTCGTCGATCTGGGCGCGCAGGGTGACGACCTCGTCGGCCAGCAGGCGGGCGCGGGCGTCGCGCACGACCGCCTGGATGACCTGCGCCTCGCGGGCGATCTCGGCCTGGGCGCCGAGCGGCTTCAGCTGCCGCCGGATCTCGCCCGCCAGGTCGGAGAGCCGGGTCAGGTTGGTCTGCATCGCGTCGAGCTTGCGGAGGGTCTTCTCCTTGCGCCGGCGGTGCTTGAGGATGCCCGCCGCCTCCTCGATGAAGCCGCGGCGCTCCTCGGCGCTGGCGTGCAGCACCTGGTCGAGCTGGCCCTGGCCGACGATGACGTGCATCTCGCGGCCGAGGCCGGAGTCGCTGAGCAGCTCCTGCACATCGAGAAGGCGGCACTGCTCGCCGTTGATGGCGTACTCGCTGCCGCCGTTGCGGAACAGCGTGCGCGAGATCGTCACCTCGGTGTACTCGATCGGCAGGGCGCCGTCGGAGTTGTCGATGGTGAGCAGCACCTCGGCGCGGCCGAGCGGCCCGCGGGTCGAGGTGCCCGCGAAGATGACGTCCTCCATCTTGCCGCCGCGCAGGGTCTTGGCCCCCTGCTCGCCCATCACCCAGGCGAGCGCGTCGACGACGTTGGACTTGCCGGACCCGTTGGGGCCGACGACGCAGGTCACGCCCGGCTCGAACTGGAACGTCGTCGGCTGCGCGAAGGACTTGAACCCCTTGAGGGTCAGGCTCTTCAGGTACACGGCGCTCCGTCCAAGCTCGGCCGGCCCGAGACTTGGGACTACGGTACCCGCTGGCCTGGGCGCGGTAGGCCGACCCGGGCACTTCCCGGCGGCCCGTCGCGGGGCTATCCTGATCGGCTGCCCGCCGGGCGGCGGAAGGACACCGGGATGTCGCACATCGAGATCGTCGACGTGGTGCTGCCCTCCACGATCGGCCAGGCGACGGACGACTTCCTCGAGGCGATCCGCGTCTACAGCGACGCGCACGCGCGCACGCTCGGCACCGACGACGTGCGGGTACGGCCGGCGGACGTGGTCGCGTGGTGGCGCGACCCGGGCGAGCGGCATCACCTGCTCGCCGCGAGGGTCGACGGCCGCGTCGTCGGCATGGGCGAGTTCGCCCACTACACCGACGACGAGACGGGGTCGGTCTGGTTCGACGCCGAGGCCGACCCGGGGCCCGACCACGATCGCGTGCTCGACGCGATCGCGACCCGTCTCGACGAGCTGGCCCGCCAGGCCGGCGCCCGGCGGATCGGGGTCTACCAGCCGAGCCCGGCCGGATCGGGTGCGCGGCTCGCCCCGCCGACCGGCGCCGGCTCGGTGCCCGCCGACGACCCGAAGGTGCGGTGGTGGCGCGATCGGGGCTTCCGGCTGGAGCAGGTCGAGCGGGTGAGCCGGTTCGAGCTGCCTCCGGACCGCGCGACGCTCGCCCGGTTCCGCCGCGACGCCGAGGGGGCCACCCCCGACTACCGCGAGCACCGCTGGATCGACGTCACCCCGGAGCGTCGGCGCGACGACATGGCGGTGCTGATGACCCGGATGACGACCGACGCGCCGTCGGCCGGCATGGAGGAGCCGGAGAGCGTCTGGACGGCGCAGCGGGTGGTCGACGCCGAATCGGGCCGCACCCCCGCCGACCCCGAGCTGCTCACCGTCGTCGTCGAGCACATGCCCACCGGTCGGCTGGCCGGGTTCACGCGCCTCTCGGTCCCGCGCGATCCGGGCGACGCGGTCAGTCAGGCCGAGACGCTCGTGCTCCGCGAGCACCGCGGCCACCGGCTCGGCATGCGCCTCAAGGTGGCCGGGCTCGAGTTCCTCGACGAGGCCCGCCCCGGGCATCCGAGCATCGTCACCTGGAACGCGGAGGAGAACCGGCACATGCTGGATGTGAACGAGGCCGTCGGATTCGTGGCGATCGGCTCCGTCGGCGCCTGGCGGAAGGACCTGGGATGAGCGGATCGGACATGAGCACGGACCACGACGAGCCCGAGTACCTGCGGCTGAACCGCGCCAACTGGGACGAGCGGGCGCCGATCCACGCCGAGTCGGAGATGTACGCGGTGCACCTGTTCCGCGACGACCCGACGCACCTGTCGTCGACGGTGCGGTTCGACCAGCCGCGCCTCGGTGACGTCGCGGGGCTCGACGCGGTGCACCTGCAGTGCCACATCGGCACCGACACGCTGTCGCTCCACCGCCTCGGCGCGCGCATGTCGGGCCTCGACTTCTCGGCCCCCTCGCTCGATGTCGCCCGCGGGCTCGCGGCCGACACGGGCGCCGACATCGACTACGTGCTCTCCGACGTGGGGCGCGCGGTCGACGCGCTCGGCGGGGAGCGGTTCGACCTCGTCTACACCGGGATCGGCGCGATCGGCTGGCTGCCGGAGGTGGGGCCGTGGGCTGAGCAGGTCGCCGGGCTGCTGCGCCCCGGCGGGCGGCTGTTCATGCGGGAGGGGCATCCGCTGATGTGGACCCTCGACGAGGGCGACCCCGACCGACTGCAGGCCCGGTGGGACTACTTCGAGCGCTACGGCCCGCTCGTGTTCGAGGACGCCGAGACCTATACCGATCAGTCGGCTCCGCTCACCCAGGTGACGACGCACGAGTACAACCACGGGATGGGCGAGGTGCTCGCGGCGCTGCTGGCGGCCGGGATGGAGATCACCGGCGTCGACGAGCACGAGTCGGTGCCCTGGCTCGCCCTGCCCGGGCACATGGCCGCCGAACTCGACGCGAACGAGGAGTACGTGCTGCTCCCCGACCGGCCGCGGCTGCCGCTCACCTGGACGGTGCAGGCCGTCAAGCGCTCGGGCGTCAGGCGCTGAGCCGGCGCACGCTGATCCGCTGGCAGCGCGGACAGTAGTGCGACCCGCGGTTCATGAACGCCTCGCGCACGATGGGGCGCCCGCAGCGCGGGCACGGCTCGCCGTGGCGGCCGTAGGCGTTGAGGGAGTGCGAGAAGTAGCCCGACGCGCCGTTCACGTTGACGTACTGGGCGTCGAACGAGGTGCCGCCCTCGGCGAGCGCTCGCGCGAGCACCGCGCGCACCTCCGCCAGCAGCGCCCGCGCTCGCGGCCGTGTGAGCGCGCGGGTCGGCTGCTCCGGGTGGATGCGCGCGGCCCACAGCGCCTCGTCGGCGTAGATGTTGCCGATGCCGCTGACCAGCGTCTGGTCGAGCAGTGCCCGCTTGATCCCGGTGTCCTTGCGCGCCAGTCGGGCGAGGAACAGCCGCTCGTCGAAGTGCGGGTCGACGGGGTCGCGCGCGATGTGCGCGACCTGCGTCGGCACCGTCTCGTCGGGGCGATCGGCGGTGGGCACCAGCGGGTCGACCGCCATCGAGCCGAAGATGCGCTGGTCGACGAAGTCGACCCGCAGCGGGCCGTGCTCCGGATGCCGGACGTCGAGCACGATGCGGGTGAGCCGGTCGCGGGGCGCGTCCGGGGTCCGCAGCAACACCTGGCCGCTCATCCCCAGGTGCACCAGGACGGCGTCGTCGGGCTCGCCCTCGACGGCGCGCACGGGGATCCAGAGGAACTTGCCGCGCCGACGCGGCGCGGTCAGCACCGCGCCGACGAGCCGCTCCACGAAGTCCTCGACGGGACCCGGATGGCGCCGCAGCGACCGCGGGTCGAGCACCTCGACGGCGTGCACGGTCGCACCCGCGACGGCGGGTTCGAGGCCGGAGCGCACCACCTCGACCTCGGGGAGTTCGGGCATCCGCTAGTCCGCCCGCGACTGCAGCGTCGTCCAGGCGCTCAGCGCGGCGGCCATCTCGGCCTGCTTCTTGCTCGACCCGTCGCCCTCGGCGATGTCGTCGCCGCCGACGACGGCGACGGCGTGGAAGCGCTTGTCGTGGTCGGGGCCCGAGTCGGTCACCCGGTAGACCGGCAGCCCCTTGCCGAGCCGCGTGGAGAGCTCCTGCAGGCTCGTCTTCGGGTCCATCGCCGCGCCGAAGCGCTCCGGGTCGGCGAGCAGCGGTTCGACGAGGCGCAGCACGAGACCGGTGGCCGCGTCGCCGCCGGCCGACAGGTAGGCGGCGCCGATCACCGCCTCGACGGCATCCGCCAGGATCGACGACTTGTCGCGGCCGCCGGTCATCTCCTCGCCGCGGCCGAGCCGCAGGTGGGCGCCGAGGTCGATCTCGCGGGCCACCTCGGCGAGCGCCACCGTCGAGACCAGGCTGGCGCGGCGCTTGGCCAGCTCGCCCTCGTCGACATCCGGGTGCTCCGTGTAGAGCATCACCGTGACGGCCTGGCCGAGGATCGAGTCGCCGAGGAATTCGAGCCGCTCGTTGTGCGCGATCGCGCCGTTCTCGTACGCGTAGGAGCGGTGCGTCAGGGCGAGTTCCAGCAACTCGGGGTCGATGTCGACTCCGAGCCGCTCGAGGAGCTCACCCGCCACCGCGGTCACCGCCGTCGTCGGCGGCTCGGACTCAGACGTCCGCGACCTTCCGGCCCTTGTACTCGAGGTACAGGGGGGTGCCGACCGAGTCCTCCACGACCTTCGCGCGGTGCGGGAGGCTGTAGCTGACCTTGCCGTCGGGGCCGACGGTCTTGACGAGGGTGGGAACCGTCGCCTTCCACTGCGAGCGGCGGGCGCGGGTGTTGGAGCGCGACTGCTTGCGCTTGGGAACGGCCATGGTGATCTCTTCTCGTTACTCGGAGTCCGGGTGGAAGCCCTCGAGAGCGGCCCAGCGCGGGTCCCGCACGGCGGCGGTGTCCGGCTCGACATCCCCCGTGCGCTTCTCCCCCGTGACGGGATCGAGGCCCGGGCAGTCCGGCCGACAGACCGGCTGGAACGGCAGTGCCAGCACCACCGCATCCCGCACGACCGGTTCGAGATCCACGTGATCATCTCGAACGACGAAGTCGGACCCGTCGAAAGCTTCCGCTGAAGGATACGCGAAAAGCTCCTGGAAATCGACCTCGATGGGCAGGCTCACCGGGTCGAGGCAGCGCCCGCACTCCCCCGTCGCGACGGTGCTGACGTCGGCGGTGGCGAGCACGCCCTCGTGCAGGCCCTCGAGGCGCAGCTCGATCTCGACCTCGGTGCCGGCGGCGACGCTGGCGGTCCCTTCGCCCCACTTCTCGGGCAGCGCGACGACCAGGTCCCGCTCGCGCATCTCGCCGGGGCGATGCGAGAGGTCGCGGACCGGGATGACGAAGGGGGAGGCAGCGGACACGGGTTGCGATTGTACGCGGCCGGATGCGGTCCCGCCCGCCCGAGGGGCCGGACGGGCGCGACGAGCGGCCGGGTCAGCCGCCGACGGCGGTGAGCGCCTCGTCGAGGATCGCGAGGCCGCGCCGCGCCTCGTCGTCGGTGATGACGCACGGCGGGACGACGTGGATGCGGTTCTCCACCGCGAACGGCAGCAGGCCGCGCTCGATGAGCGCCGTCTTCAGGGCGCCCAGCGTGCTCGCCGGGATCGGCGCGCGCGTCTCCCGGTCGGTCACCAGGTCGAGCGCCCAGAACACGCCCAGTCCGCGCACGTCGCCGATCATCGGGTGCTTCTCCGCGAGCTCGGCGAGGCCGGGCCCGAGCACGTCGTGCCCCACCCGCGAGGCGTTGTCGACGATGCCCTCGTCGCGCATCGCGTCGAGGGTCGCCACGATCGACGCCGCGGCGAGCGGATGCCCCGAGTAGGTGAGCCCGCCGGGGAACACCCGCTCGTCGAAGGCGTGCGCGATCTCGGACGAGATGATGACGCCGCCGACCGGCACGTAGCCCGAGTTGACGCCCTTCGCGAAGGCGATCAGGTCGGGGCGGACCCGGTCGGGGTTGACAGTGGGGTTCTGCCAGGCGAACCAGTCGCCGGTGCGCCCGAAGCCGGCCATCACCTCGTCGAGGATCAGCTTGATGCCGTACTCGTCGGCGAGCGCCCGCACGCCGGTGAGGTAGCCGGGCGGCGGCACCATGATGCCCGCCGTTCCGGGCACCGACTCGAGCAGGATCGCCGCGATCGACGCGGGGCCCTCGGCCTCGACGACGCGCCGCAGGTGGTGCAGCGCGCGCTCCGTCTCCTGCTCGACCGTCTCGCTCCAGAACTCCGAGCGGTAGAGGAACGGTCCGAAGAAGTGCACGTGGCCGCGCGCGTACTCGTTCGGCACGCGACGCCAGTCGCCCGTCGCGACGACCGCCGCGCCGGTGTTGCCGTGGTAGCTGCGGTAGGTGCTCAGCACCTTGTCGCGCCCGGTCGTCAGGCGCGCCATCCGGATCGCGTTCTCGACCGCGTCGGCGCCGCCGTTGGTGAAGAAGACCTTCTCGAAGGGCTCCCCGGCGAGCTCGACGATGCGCCGCGCGGCCCGCCCGCGCATGAGGTTCGCGTGCGGCGGAGCGATCGTCGGCAGCAGCGCCGCCTGCTCCTGGATGGCCGCGGTCACCTTCGCGTGAGTGTGGCCGATGTTGGTGTTGACCATCTGGCTGGAGAAGTCGAGCCAGCGGTTGCCCTCGAAGTCCCACAGCTCGCTGCCGTGGGCGCCCGCGATGACCATCGGCGCGAGCGCGCCCTGCGCGGACCAGGAATGGAAGACGTGGGCCCGATCGAGCTCGAGGGCGAGATCGCCGTCGGCGGGGTCGAGGGTGTCGGTCATGGCGGGCCTTTCGGATGGTGCGGCGCCGGCCGGACGGCCGGGCGGCGATGGTGCGGGTGGTGCGGATGCGGCGACGGTCGCCGCGGGGTGGAACCGGTGGTGCGGGGGCGGCGGACCGCCCCCGCACCGGTGAAGCGGATGCTACTGGCCGCCCTCGGTGAGCACGACGTCGAGCGGCGTGTACGCGCCGTCGACGACGACGCCCTCCTCTTCGAGCTCCGCGAGCGCCTGCTCGATGAACTCGTTGGAGTACGCGGAGGACGCCGGCTCGGCGGTGATGAGGTTGAGGCCGTCCTGGTTGACCGCGGCGAGCGCGCCCGCCACCGTCTTGTCCCAGGCCGCCGAGTCGATGAGACCGAAGTCGCCACCGGCCCAGATCAGCTTGTTGACCTCGTTCATCTGCCAGAGCTGGTGCACCGGACCGACCGGGAACGCAGCCTCGGCGTTGATCGCGGCGTCGTAGGTGATCGCCGCGGCCTCCTCCGGGTTGTCCCGGGCGAAGATCCAGCCCTTGGTGATCGCCTTGAGGAAGCGCACCGCGGCGTCGGCGTAGGCCGGGTCGTCGGCGAGTCGGGCGGTGTCGGCCCAGATCGCGTCCTGCAGCATGGCGCCGGCGGTGTCCTCGTAGGAGATCACGTTGAAGTCCTCCGGCTGGTACAGCTCGCCGGTGTCGGGGTTCACGACCTCGAGGATCTGCGCCCACTCGTTGTAGGTCATCGCCTGGGCGGCGTCGACGTCGCGGTCGAGCAGGGCGTTCATCGAGAAGTCCTGCGTCGTGATCGACACCGTGGTCGAGTCGAGGCCCTCCTCCGCCATGGCGGCGAAGATCTCCCACTCGTTGCCGAAGCCCCACGAGCCGATGCGCTGGCCCTCGAAGTCGGCGACCGACTCGATGCCGCTGTCGGCCCACGACACCTGGAGGGTGCCGGACTTCTGGAACACCTGGGCGATGTCGGTCAGCTCGACGCCGGTGGCCTCGAGCGAGCCGAGCACCTTGGGCACCCAGGCGATGGCGAAGTCGACATCGCCGGCGATGAGCGCGTCCTGCGGGACGATGTCGCCGCCCGACGGGACGATGCTCACCTCGTCGAAGCCGTACTCCTCGAAGTAGCCCTGGTCGAGCGCGACGTAGTAGCCGGCGAACTGGGCCTGCGGCAGCCACTGGAGCTGCAGGCTGATCGACGTCAGCGGCTCGAAGTCGTCGTCGTCGCCACCGGACTCGGCCGGAGCCGAACAGGCGGCGAGGGTGACGGCGGTCGCGGCCGCGGCGGCTCCGAGGAGCGCGCGTCGGATGCTGTGTGTCATCTCGGTCCTTTCACAGATGCGGAACGGGGATGGTGCTGGTCGCCCGGTGCGCCGGATGGTGCTCGGCGCCGACGGGCGGGTGATGCAGTGCCGGTCAGACCGGCGGTCTCCTCACCACGAGCCGCTCGAGCAGCGCCGTGAGGAGGAAGAACACGAGACCGATGCCGATCGCCCCGGCCACGTAGGCCCAGGTGAGGTCGGCTCGGCCGGACTTGGCGTAGGTCGCGATCGCGGTCCCGACGCCGTCGGCGGGACCTCCGAAGTACTCGGCGACCAGGGCGGAGATCACGGCCAGCGACGAGGCGATGCGCACGCCGGTGAGCAGGTAGGGCAGCGCGGTGGGCAGCGTGAGCCGCCAGAAGGTCTGCGGCGCCGACGCCGCCGAGGCGCGGAACAGGTCGCGGTGCACCGGACGGGTCTGCCGCAGCCCGCGCAGCGTGTTCACGAAGATCGGCACGAAGGCGGCGATGGCGGCCACCGCCTGACGCCCGAACTGGCTCGATGCGCCGAACATCGTGTTGAGGATGGGGGTGAGCGCCACGATCGGCACGACGGCGATCGCGGCGACCAGTGGGGCCAGCATCCCGTCGAGCGGACGGGATGCGGCGGCGAGCGCGGCGAGCACGATGCCGAGCGCCGCGCCGACCGCGAGGCCGATGATCGCGTTGCCCGCGGTGATCGTCGTGTCGTCCCAGATGATGCCGAACCGCAGCACCAGCTCCTCGCCGATGGCGGCGGGGCCGGGCAGCATCCGCGGCGCCAGCCCCAGCGCGACGTAGAGCGCCCAGGCGGCCAGCAGCAGCACGCCGACCACGACGGGGGCGGCGACGCGCAGCCAGAGCGGCGGGGTCATCGCTCGTTCGCCCGCTCGACGGGGGCGCCGTGAAGCGCCTCGCGCACCTCGGTGACCTTGGCGAAGTACGCGGGCGACTCGCGCAGCGTCTCGTCCCGCTCGTCGCCGAACCGGGTGTCGATGACGTCGGTGATGCGACCCGGTCGCGGGCTCATCACGACCACCCGGTCGGAGAGGAACACCGCCTCGGGGATGGAGTGGGTGACGAACACCACCGCCGCGCCGGTGTCGGCGGCGATCCGCGCCAGCTCGCCCTGCAGGTACTCGCGGGTCATCTCGTCGAGCGCGCCGAACGGCTCGTCCATCAGCAGCAGGCGGGGCCGTTCGGCGAGCGCCCGCGCGATCGCGACGCGCTGCTGCATCCCGCCGGAGAGCTCGTCCGGATGCCGGTCGACGAAGTCGGAGAGACCCACCAGCTCGGCGAGTTCGGCCACCCGCGCGGCGCGCTCGCGGGAGCCGACGCCGTGCAGTTCGAGCGGCAGCGCGATGTTGCCCGCGACGGTGCGCCAGTCGAGCAGGCCGGCCTGCTGGAAGGCGATGCCGTAGTCCTGGTCGAGCCGGGCGCGCGTCGGCGCCTTGCCGAAGATGCGCAGCTCCCCCGACGTCGGCTGGTCGAGGTCGGCGATGAGCCGCAGCAGGGTCGACTTGCCGCAACCGGAGGGCCCGATGAGCGAGACGAACTCACCCGCCGCCACCTCGAGGTCGACGCCGGTCAGCGCCACCACCTCGCCGGTGCGGGTCTCGAACGTCTTGCCGAGCCCCTCGGCCACGACGGCGCCGCCGGCCGTCCCGTCGGTCGCGTCGGTCATGCGATCGCCTCCCCGCGGCGGTAGTTCCTCAGCCCGAGGCCGATGAGCGCGACCGAGCCGGCCGCGATGAGTCCGATCACGACGGTGCCGAACAGCGGCCCCCACGGCGCGGGCGGGTCGCTCGACGCCTGCCCGGCCAGCTGGATGAGCATGCGGCCGATCCCGCCGCGCATGCCGATCGACACCTCCGCGACGACGGCACCGACGACGGCGTTCGCCGCCGCGAGGCGCAGCGCCGGCAGCAGGTAGGGCACGGCGGCCGGCAGCCGCAGCTTGAGCAGCGTGAGCCGGTGGCCCGCGGCGTAGCTGCGCATCAGGTCGAGGTGGATGGCGCTCGGCGACGAGAGCCCGCGCAGGGCGCCGATCGCGACCGGGAAAAACGCCAGGTACGACGCGATCAGCGCGACGGAGAGCCACTGCGGCCAGGGCAGCACATCCCGGTCGATCTGGTTGCCGATCGC
Organism: Pseudolysinimonas sp.; assembly: GCA_041984585.1. Lineage (GTDB taxonomy): Bacteria > Actinomycetota > Actinomycetes > Actinomycetales > Microbacteriaceae > Pseudolysinimonas_A. The sequence goes on from JBHIXX010000002.1 coordinate 42,017, forward strand.
GTTGACCACCGGGGCGAACGCGATGAGCGGCACCGTCTGGCTGACGACGATCCACGGCAGCAGACCCCACTCGACGAGGCGCCAGCGCTGCATCGCGAGTCCGAGCAGCCCGCCGACGACGACGCCGAGCACCCAGCCGACCGCGGCGATGCCGAGGGTCAGGGCCGCGGCGCTGACCACGGCGGTCCACAGCGGCGGGGTGTCGCCCCCGCTGGTCGACTCGAACAGCCGCGCCGCCATGTCCCACAGGTGCGGCATCGCCCGGTCGTGGGTGCGGGGCAGGATCATCACCCCGGAGCCCGATTCGCCGTCCACCGCGCCGAGCACGACGCCCTCGGCGGGCCCGAAGAACTTGTACGCCTCCCAGAGCACCCCGACGGCCACGACGCCGAGCACGCCCCAGACCACCGCCGCGACGCGACGGGAGCCCCGCCGGGTGCGACGGCGCTCGGGGGTGCCGGCCTCGGTCACGCGGAGCGCTCCCCCGGATGCGACGGACGCGACGCCCGGGTCACGACTTGGCCGTCACGTGGGTGGACATCGCGGGGATGACCGTCTCGCCGTAGACGCGGAGGGTCTCCTCCTTGAAGTCGTGCTGCAGGTATCCGGCGAACTGGTCGACGCCGAGCGCCTTCAGCTTCTCGAGCTTCGCAATGTGCTCCTCGGCCGTGCCGAGGATGCAGAACCGGTCGACGATCTCGTCGGGGACGAAGTCGACGTGGTCGTTGTCGGCCTTGCCGTGGGTGTTGTAGTCGTAGCCGGTGCGCCCCGCGATGTAGTCGGTGAGCGCCTGCGGCACCGCGCCATCCGTGCCGTACTTGGCGACGATGTCGGCGACGTGGTTGCCCACCATCCCGCCGAACCAGCGGCACTGCTCGCGCGCATGCTCGAGCCCCGCCTCGGAGCCGTCGGTGATGTAGAACGGCGCCGCGACGCAGAACTTCACGCTCATCGGATCGCGCCCGGCCGCCTCGGCGGCGGAGCGCACGGTGGCGATCATCCACTCGGCGATGTCGAGATCGGCGAGCTGCAGGATGAAGCCGTCGCCCACCTCGCCGGTGAGCTTCAGCGCCATCGGGCCGTAGGCCGCGACCCACACCTCGAGCTCGCTGCCGGTCGACCACGGGAAGCGCAGCTTCGAGCCCTTGTACTCGACCTCGCGCGAGTTGCCGAGCTCCCGGATGACGTGGATCGACTCGCGCAGCTCTTTGAGGGTCGTCGGCTTGCCGTTGGTGACGCGCACCGCGGAGTCGCCCCGCCCGATCCCGACGATCGTGCGGTTGCCGTACATCTCGTTGAGCGTCGCGAACACGGATGCCGTGACGGTCCAGTCGCGGGTCGCCGGGTTGGTGACGAACGGGCCGACGGTCACCTTGCGGGTCTCGGCGAGAATCTGGCTGTAGATGACGTAGGGCTCCTGCCAGAGCAGGTGGGAGTCGAAGGTCCAGACGTGGCTGAACCCGTACTGCTCAGCGAGCTTGGCGAGGTGGATGGTCCGCGAGGCGGGCGGGTTGGTCTGCAGGACGGCGCCGAAATCCATGTGATCCGCCGCTCAGACCAGGTACTGGGTCAGGCCGCGCTTGAGGTAGTTCCCGTCGCCCTTGGCGCCGAGGTACTCACCCCCGTCGACGATGACCTTGCCGCGGCTGAGCACCGTGTCGACGTGGCCGTCGATCTCGAAGCCCTCCCACGCGGAGTGGTCCATGTTCATGTGGTGGGTCTCCGCCGAGATGGTGGTGTGCCCGTTCGGGTCGTAGACGACCACGTCGCCATCGGCGCCGGGCTGGATGACGCCCTTCTTGCCGTAGAGCCCGAACATCCGCGCGGGCGTGGTGCTCGTCACCTCGACCCAGCGCTCGAGCGTGATCTCGCCGGTCACGACGCCCTGGTAGAGCAGGTCCATCCGGTGCTCGACCGAGCCGATCCCGTTCGGGATGGCGCGGAAGTCGTCCTTTCCGAGCTCCTTCTGCCCCTTCATGCAGAACGGGCAGTGGTCGGTCGACACCATCTGCAGGTCGTTGGTGCGCAGCGCCTGCCACATGTGGTCCTGGTGGTGCTCCTCGCGCGAGCGCAGCGGCGTCGAGCACACCCACTTGGCCCCCTCGAATGCGCCCCACTCGTCGCTCGACGCGCCGAGCTGCTCCTCCAGCGACAGGTAGAGGTACTGCGGGCAGGTCTCGCCGAAGACGTTCTTGCCGCGGTCGCGGGCGGCGGCGAGCTGCTCGACCGCCTGCTTGGCGCTGACGTGCACGACGTAGAGCGGCGCGCCGGTGAGGTCGGAGAGCATGATCGCGCGGTGCGTCGCCTCCTCCTCCATCTGCCAGGCGCGGGCGATGCCGTGGTAGTACGGCGTCGTCTTGCCGGCCTCGGCGAGCTGGGCGGCGAGCACGTCGATCGCGGGGCCGTTCTCGGCGTGCATCATGGTGAGCAGGCCGAGGTCGGCGGCCTTCTGCATCGCCCGCAGGATCTGGCCATCGTCGGAGTAGAACACGCCCGGGTAGGCCATGAACATCTTGTACGAGGTGATGCCCTCGTCGACCAGGGTGTCCATCGCCGCGAGCGAGTCCTCGTCGACGCCGCCGATGATCTGGTGGAAGCCGTAGTCGATGGCGCAGTTGCCCGCGGCCTTCTCGTGCCAGGCCGCGAGGCCGTCCTGCACGCGCTCGCCGTAGCGCTGCACGGCGAAGTCGATGACGCTCGTCGTGCCGCCCCACGCCGCGGCGCGGGTGCCCGACTCGAACGAGTCCGACGCCTCGGTGCCGCCGAACGGCAGCTCGAAGTGGGTGTGGGCGTCGATGCCGCCCGGGATGACGTACTTGCCGGTCGCGTCGACCACCGTGTCGACGGTCGACTTCAGGTCGCTGCCGAGAACGGTCGATCCGGGTGCGAGCACCCCGACGATGGTCTCGCCGTCGATCAGCACGTCCGCCGCCGCGCGGCCGGTGGACGACACCACGGTGCCGCCGGTGATGAGTGTCGTGGCCATGGTCTGCTCCTCCTCGTCGAGTGCGGTCAGGGGGCGACGATGTCGCCGTAGGTGTCGGGACGGCGGTCGCGGTAGAACTGCCAGTCGTTGCGCATCTGGCGCACCATGTCGAGGTCGAGGTCGCGCACGAGGATCTCCTCGTCGGTGCCGGAGCCGACGTCGCCGACGAAGTTGCCGCGCGGGTCGATCACCTGGCTGGTGCCGTAGAAGTTGACCGCCTCGTCGCCGTACTCGTTGTCCTCGAGTCCGACCCGGTTGGGCTGCAGCACGAAGTAGCCGTTGGCGACGGCGGCGGCCGGACCCTCGACCTCCCACAGCCGGTTCGACAGCCCCGGCTTGGTGGCGTTCGGGTTGAACACCATGTGCGCGTCGTGCAGGCCCAGCTCGCGCCAGCCCTCGGGGAAGTGGCGGTCGTAGCAGATGTACATGCCGATGCGACCGACGGCGGTGTCGAACACCGGGTAGCCCATGTTGCCCGGACGGAAGTAGAACTTCTCCCAGAACTTCTCGACGTGCGGGATGTGGATCTTGCGGTACTTGCCGAGGATCGTGCCGTCGGCGTCGACCAGCACGGAGGTGTTGTAGTAGACCCCCGCCTGCTCCTCCTCGTAGATGGGGAGCACCATGACGACGCCGAGCTCCTTGGCCACGTCGGCGAAGCGCTGCACGATCGGGCCATCCGCCGGTTCGGCGAACGAGTAGTACTTCTGATCCTGGGTGATGCCGAAGTACGGGCCGTAGAACAGCTCCTGGAAGCACACCACCTGGGCGCCGTCCGCCTTCGCGGTGCGGGCGAACTGTTCATGCTTGTCGAGCATGGACTCCTTGTCGCCGGTCCATGTGGTCTGGGTGATCGCCGCGCGCACGGTGGTCATGGCTGTTCCTCCCGAAATGTTCTTTTGTTATTGTTCGCCGCGAACATTTCTCTGACGTTTCGCTCCGTGTCGGCGGCGTAAAACCCCGACCGGCGGGGCCCTGGACCGCACATTACGGACGACGGGATGACATCGGTAGCTCGAGCGGTCGACGACCGCACCCCGCAGGGGATCGCCGCGGCCATCGCGCGGCTGGTCACCAGCGGCGAGCTCGCGCCCGGCGACCGCCTCCCCACGGTGCGGGAACTCGCCGCCGACCTGGGGGTGAGCCCGGCGACGGTGAGCCAGGCCTGGCAGACCCTCGCCGGCGCCGGCCTGATCACCAGCCGCGGTCGCAGCGGGTCGTTCGTGCGCTCCACCCCGCGGGAGTGGATGCCGCGCCGCTACCAGGGGCTCGACGGGCCCCTCGACGCGGCCGTCGACCTGTCGCGCGGAACCCCCGACCCGGCGCTGCTGCCCGACCTCGGCCCGGCGCTGTCGACCGTGTCGCGGCACGCCGACACCCTCAGCTACCAGGCCAAGCCCGACATCCCGGAGCTGCACGACCTGCTGCGCGAGACCTGGCCGACCCCGGTCGAGTCGATCACCGTGACCAACGGAGCGCTCGACGCGATCGACCGCGCGCTCGGCCGACTGGTGCGGTTCGGCGACCGGGTGCTGGTCGGCGACCCGACCTTCCCGCCGTTCCTCGACCTGCTCGACCAGTACGGGCTGCAGCCGGTGCCGGTCGCCGTCGACGCCGACGGGATGCGGCCCGACGCGTTCGCCGCCGGGCTCGCCGCCGCGCCGAGCGTCGTGCTGCTGCAGACCCGGGCGCAGAACCCCACCGGCGCGTCGCTGACCACCGAACGCGGGGCCGAGCTCGCCGCGCTGCTGCGCCGCACCCGCGCGGCGGCCGACACCGTCGTGATCGAGGACGACCACTCCGGCGCGATCAGCTCGGCCCCCGACGTCTCGCTCGCCGCCTGGCTGCCCGGCCGGGTGCTGCACGTGCGCTCGTTCGCCAAGTCGCACGGCCCCGACCTGCGCATCGGGGCGCTCGGCGGGCCCCGGGCGCTCGTCGACCGGGTCGTCTCCCGTCGCCTGCTCGGGCCGGGGTGGACCTCGCGGATGATCCAGGCGATCCTGCACGAGCTGCTCACCGACCCGGCCGCGGTCGCCCAGGTCGACACGGCGCGGGCGGCCTACGCCGCGCGCCAGGCCGCCCTCTCCGCCGCCCTCCTCGCGGAGGGCGTCGGCCTGCCCGCCGCCGACGGGGTCAACGCCTGGCTGGCCGTCGCGGACGAGCGCACCGCGCTGGTGCGACTGGCCGCCGCCGGCATCCGGGTCGCGCCGGGACGTCCCTTCCAGGTCGCCGACGGCAGCCCGCACGTGCGGGTCACGGTCGGGGCGCTGCCGGTCGACCGGGCTCCGGCCGTCGGCGCCGCCCTCGCGGCCGCGGCCCGCGCTTGACGGTCCCGCGCCGCTACAGTGGGAGCGGTCGCGGGTCGTGCTGATCCGTCGCACCGCTCCCGTTCTGGGACGGAGACCGAGGCCGACGCCGTCCGGTGTCCGGCCTGCCGTCCCGATCCCCGGAGCCCCGACATGACCCCTCGCCCCCTGCTCGTCGCGAGCGCCCCGCTCGCCGTCGTGCTCGCCCTCGCCGGCTGCGCCCCCGCCGCCGGCCCCGTCGACCCCGAGGCGCCCGCGTCGGGCGCGCTGACCCTCACCAACTGCGGCACCGAGGTGACCTTCGACACCGCGCCGGAGCGGGTGGTGACCATCAAGTCGACCTCCACCGAGATGCTGCTCGCGCTCGGCCTCGGCGACCGCATCGTCGGCGAGGCGTTCCCCGACGGCCCGGTGCCGGACGAGTGGGCGGACGCCGCCGCCGACATCCCGCTGCTCGCCGAGCGGATGCCCTCCGAGGAGGCGGTGCTCGAACTCGAGCCCGACCTCGTCTACGCGGGCTGGGAGTCGGCGTTCTCGGCGGATGCCGCCGGCGAGCGCGCCGAACTCGCCGCGCTCGGCGTCGCGAGCTACGTGCAGCCGGCCGCCTGCCGCACCGCGGGCGCCCCCGACCGGCTCGACTTCGAGGAGGTGTTCCGCGAGATCGAGGAGGTCGCCGCGATCTTCCGGGTCGACCCGACCGAGCTGGTCGACGCGCAGCGCGCCGAACTCGCCGCCGTCACCCCCGACGAACGCGGCCTGAGCGCGCTCTGGTGGTCGTCGGGCACCGACACCCCCTACGTCGGCGGCGGCACCGGCGCGCCGCAGATGGTGCTCGACGCCGTCGGACTCGACAACATCGCCGGCGACCTGGAGCAGACCTGGAGCTCGCTCGGGTGGGAGTCGATCCTCGCCGCCGACCCCGACGTGATCGTGCTCGTCGACGCCGACTGGAACACGGCGCAGCACAAGATCGAGTACCTCGAGTCGAACCCCGCCACCGCGGAGCTCTCAGCCGTGCTCGGGTCGCGCTACCTGATCGTGCCGTTCCCCGCGGGCGAGGCGGGCGTGCGCAGCGTCGCCGCCGCGACCTCGCTCGCCGCGCAGCTCGCGGAGCTCGACATCCCGTGACCCCCGCCTCGCCCACCGGTGCGCCGCTCCCCGAACCCCGGGTGAGAGCGGCGATCGGCGGGCGACGGCGCTCGCGGGTGGCCGTCGCGGCGGTGACCCTGGCCGCGCTGCTCGCGGCCTCGCTCGTCGTCGCCGTCACGATCGGGCCGGCCGACCTCTCCGTCGGCGAGGTGGCCGCCTCGATCGCCGGCCACCTGGGGCTCGCGCCGCTGCCCGACAACGCGCTCCGCGACGGCATCGTCTGGGAGCTGCGCCTGCCTCGGGTGCTCACGGCGGCGTGCGTCGGCGGCGGCCTCGCCCTCGTCGGCGCGGTCATGCAGGCGCTCACCCGCAACCAGCTCGCCGACCCGTACCTGCTGGGGCTCTCCTCCGGGGCGTCGCTGGGGGCGGTGATCGTGCTGCTGCTCGGCGCCGCCGTCGTGCTGCCGCTCGCCGCGTTCGCCGGCGCGGTGGTCGCGCTGCTGGCGACCCTCGGGCTCGCGGGGGCCCTCGGACGGATCACCCCGAGCCGGATGGTGCTCGCCGGGGTGGCGGTGTCGTCGCTCGCCGCCGCGATCACGAGCTTCGTGATCTTCTGGGCGGCCACCGGCGACGCCTACCGCGAGGTGCTCGGCTGGCTGCTCGGGTCGCTCGCCGGGGCGCGCTGGCCGGCCGTCGCGATCGCCGGGGGCGCCATCCTGCTGCTCGGCATCCCGCTGGCGCTCAGCGGGCGCGTGCTCGACGCGTTCACCCTCGGCGAGACGAGCGCGGCGTCCCTCGGCGTCAACGTTCCGGCGGTCCGCTGGGGGATGCTCGTGGCCGCCGCCGTGCTGACCGGCGCCCTGGTGTCGGTGAGCGGGGCGATCGGGTTCGTCGGACTGGTGCTGCCGCACGCGGTGCGGCTGCTCATCGGTCCGGGGCACCGCGCTCTGCTCCCGCTCGCGATGCTCACGGGGGCGGTGTTCCTGGTGTGGGCGGACACCCTCGCCCGCACGGTGTTCGACCCGCGCGAGGTCCCGGTCGGCGTGGTCACCGCACTGGTCGGCGCGCCCGTGTTCGCGGCTCTGCTCGCGCGGCGACGGGGCGTCGCATGAGCGAGGCCGAGATGACGGGGAGCGACGCTCCGGGCGCGGGCCTCGAGGTCGCGGGGATCACGGTGCGGGTCGACGGGACGGTGCTCGTCGACGACGCCGGGTTCACGGCGCCGGCGGGGGCGGTCACCGCGCTGCTCGGCCCCAACGGCGCGGGAAAGTCCACCCTGCTGCGCGCCCTCGCCGGGGTCGGTCCGCGATCCGGCGGCACGGCCTGCCTCCAGGGCGTCGACCTGCTGACACTCGGACGCCGGGATCGCGCGCGGCGAGTGGCGCTGGTCGAGCAGGATGCGACCACCGACCTGCCGGTCTCGGTGCGCGACGTCGTCGCCCTCGGCCGCACGCCCCATGAGCCGCTGCTCGGCGGCGGCGACCCGGCGGCGTCCCCGGAGGTCGACGCGGCGATCGCGGCGGCCGGGGTCGCCCCGCTCGCGGACCGGCGCCTGCCGAGCCTCTCCGGCGGCGAGCGGCAGCGGGTGCTGCTGGCGCGCGCGCTCGCCCAGGAGCCGCGACTGCTGCTGCTCGACGAGCCGACCAACCACCTCGACGTCGGCGCGCGCCTCGATGTGCTCGCCCTCCTCGCCGAGCGCGCCGCCGCGGGGGTCACGGTGCTCTCCGCGATCCACGAGCTGCCGCTCGCGGCGGAGTACGCGGATGCCGTCGTCGTGCTGCATCACGGCCGCGTCGTCGCCGCGGGGCAGACCGCGGAGACGCTGACGCCCGCCCTGCTGCGCGAGGTGTACGGCGTCGACGCGGCGTGGACGGACAACCCGGTGACGGGGCGGCGGCTGCTCGTGCTCGGTCGGCGCGACCGGTCCGGCTGAGCCACCGGTCTCGCCGGCGGCCCTACCCCGCGTCGTCGGACGCCGCGAGCCGGTCGAGCAGCGACGGCGGCAGCAGCACCGCGCGCACGCGCACCGCCGTGCCCGAGGCGCGGGCGATGCCGCGCCGCACCGCGAGCAGGTCGGCGACCGACATCGTCGGCAGCGCGTCGCGGCCGAACGCGATCCGCTCCACCCCGTCGCGCACCCGCGCGACGGCGCCCGGTTCGCGCACGACCAGCTCCAGCCGCCGGGCGAGCGCGCGCGGGGTCTCCCCCGGCGGCGCCGACCAGCCGTGGTCGCGCGCCGTGTCGCGCACCTCCGCCCAGGCCGCCGCGGCGGCGTCGCGTCCCCGACGCATGCGCGTCACCCGTCGCATCCGGATGCCGACCCGGATCGCCGCCGGGACCAGCAGCAGCGCGACGACCAGGCCGACGATCGCGCCGATCACCGCGGGCAGCGGGTCGTCGGCGGGGGCTCCCGGGGTCACCTCCTCGTCGACGTCGAGGTCGGGCCGGTCGACGCCGTCCGCATCCGGGACCACGGGCGGCGCGACCGGCGGAGCGTCGAGGCCGCCGGTGGTCGGGTCGGTGACGAGGTCGTCCACCGCGTCGGCCGAGGAGTACACCGGCAGCGCGCCGCGGCCCGGCGTCGGCTCGAAGCGCAGCCAGCCGACACCCTCGAAGTAGAGCTCCGGCCAGGCGTGCAGGTCGTGTGTGGTCACCGTCCAGCGCACCGTGCCGTCGTCGAGGGTCTCCGGGGTGCCCGGCTGGAAGCCGACCGCCACGCGCGCCGGGATGCCGAGCAGTCGCGACATGACCGCCATGGCGGAGGCGAAGTGCACGCAGTAGCCGGAGCGCTGGTCGAGGAATTCGCCCAGCACGTCGAGACCGGAACCGTCGTAGCCGCCCTCGACGGGCGCCTCCTCGGAGTAGACGAAGCCGCCCGAGGTGCGGAACCAGTTCTGCAGGGCGAGGGCGCGATCCCACGAGGTCGCGGCGTCCCCGGCGACCTCCTGCGCGGCCGCGACCACCGTCGCCGGCACCTCGCCCGGCACCTCGAGGTGATCGGCCTGCAGCGTCGGATCGGGGTACGCGGCCAGCAGCTGCTCCACGGTCGGCCGCAGCTCGAGGAAGCGCGCCTCGTAGCTCTGGCCGCCGATGTCGACGCCGGTGCTGCGCAGGGTCAGGCCGTCGGCATCCCAGTGCCAGTCCCCTTCCAGACCCGTCACCCAGGTCGCCGGGTACGGCAGCGGCAGCCAGCGGCCGGAGACCCCGGCGACGGTGACGCCGATCGAGCGCGACTCGCGCGCCACGGCGCTGGTCAGGCCGGGAGGTCCCGGGAGGTCGGGCGGCAAGTTCTCGTCGCCGCGCGGCGGAACGGACGGGGCCCACTGCCGGCCGTCGAACTCGTCGAGCACGGCCAGCCGCAGGTAGACCCCCTCGGCGTCGCTCGTCGAATAGCCGAGGGCGGTCACGATGCCGTCGCGGCGCAGGTCGTCGCCGAGCGTGACGAGCGGATTGATCCGACTGCCGGCACCACCGGCGGCCTCCGTTCCCGGGGGCGCGGGGAGCAGCACCGGGGCGAGCAGAGCGCCGATCACCACCGCGGCGCCGGCGGCGAGCGTCCAGCCCGGCGGCGAGGGGCGCCGCCCGCGACGCAGCAGCGCGAGGTAGGCGACGAGGGCCAGGACGACCCAGAACGGATCGGCCAGCCCCGACTCGACGACCACCGGCACGGCGAGCACCGTGAGCACCGGCAGTGCGGTCGCCGCGGGGGCGTGGGCGGCGAGCGCCTCGGCGACCAGCGCGGCGCCGGCGGCGAGCAGGGTGAGCAGCAGGACGAGACCGGGAACCGGCACGGCCGGCACACCCTGCACCGCGGCCGACTCGAACCCGGCGGCCGCGAGCTCGGCCACGCGGTCGACGGTCGCGTCGGTGGGCAGCACGCCGAACACGGCGGTCTCGGGCGCGAACACGGCGGTTCCGGCGACCACGACCGCGACGGCCCCGGCGACGGGCGCCGCGGCCGCGCGCCACAGCCGGGCGAGGGCCGCGACGACGACCGCGAGCACCGCGAAGCCCACCGGGGCGAGCCACCAGGAGCCCGGCGCGAACAGCACGTGCAGCCCGCCGACCGCGGCCACCACCGAGGCAGCGGCGAGCGCCGGGCGCAGCGCCGCGTCCGGCGACATCCGCGCGCGGCTCCTGTCGAGAGTCGGAGCAGCGGGGCCGGCCGCGGGGCGCGTGTCAGTGAGGGCCACGGGACACCTCCAGCGCCGCGGTCGCCCAGGCGAGCGCCGGGTCGTCGCCGAGGTCGACGTCGACCGTCGCCCAGCCCGCCGCGCGCAGCCGCTCGTGCGCGACCCGGGACGCGCCGACCAGGAACGCGAAGCCGCGCTCCGACCCGCGGCGGCGTACCAGCCAGTCGAGCGTGGCGCGCTCCGGGTCGCCGAGCACGGCGAACAGCGGACCGACCGGATCGGCGGTCGGCAGGATGCCGAGCTCGGATGCCGGCCGGTCGCGCAGCTGCACGTCGGCGAGGCTGGTGAGGAAGCCATCCGTCGACCGGCCGTCGACGCGCGCGCCGATCGCGTCGACCTGCGGCGGCCCGGTCTCCTCGACGGCGACCCGGAACCCCGATCCGGCCAGGTGCGCGCCGAGCGACGCCGTCATCCGCACCGCCCACTCGAACGCCTCGCTCGACCACTGCGCCGACCACGACGAGCCGTGGTCGGGCGTCGCATCGCGGTAGCCGGCGCGGCGCGTGTCGAGCAGCACCCGGGCGTCGGGATGCGTGCGGTGCTCCTCCTGGCGCACCATGAGCTCGCCGTGCCGCGCCGACGCGCGCCAGTGCACGCGGCGCAGCGCGTCGCCCGGCCGGTACTCGCGGGTCGACTGGTCGTCCTCGGCCCCGGTCGCCCGGCGGCGCACCACCCGCGACTCGCCGTCGCCGCCGGGCGGCAGCGGCCCGCCGTCGCCGAACCGGGTCACCGCCGGCACCACGACGAGGCGATCCGGCTCGCCGACGGCGAGGGTGGCGACGACGAGCCCGAACGGGTCGCCGTACTCGACGACGAGCGGGCCGATCGCCACCAGCCCGCGATGCGGCGGGCGCACGACGTGCTCCAGCGGCTCGGCCGCCTCGCGGCGCGCGCGGATCGGGGCGAGCTCCCCCGGCTCGGCGGCGTGCGCCCACGGCAGCGCGTCGTTCCAGACGGCGGCAGGAGTCGAGACCGACCCGCGATTGCGCAGATGCAGCGAGACCGTGGCGGTCGAGCCGGCCGCGATCACCGGCGGCGAGAACGTGCGCCGCACCTCGAGCCGGGGCCGCCGGCGGTGGACGACGATCATCGCGCCGCCGAGCAGGGCCGCCGCGGCGCCGGTCACGGCGAAGTACTCCGGGCGCGCCACGGCGTACCCGGCGACGAGGGACACCGCGCCCGCCACGAGCACGACCAGCCCGCGCACCGTCGGGTGCGCCCTGCGCGCGCGGAGGAGGTGCCGCCGCCCCTCCGCCAGGCCCGGCATCAGCGCGCCGGCGTCTCGAGCGGCACCGGCGTGGCGGCGACGATGCGCGCGGTGATCTCGGCGAGCCCGTCGCCGACGAGCGCCGAGCCGGGCGAGCGCGCCGGCACCATGCGGTGGGCGAGCACCGGCACGGCGAGCGCGTCGATGTCGTCCGGCAGCACGAAGTCGCGCCCGTCGAGCGCCGCGCGGGCCTTCGCCGCGTGCACGAGGTGCAGGGTCGCCCGCGGGCTCGCCCCGAGACGCAGTTCGCGGTCCGCCCGGGTCGCGCCGGTGATCGCGACCGCGTACTGCTCGATCGCCGGGCTCACGTGCACCGAGCGCACCGTGGCGATCATCCGCCGCAGCCGCGCGAGGGTGACGACGGGCCGCAGCGCGTCGAGCGGTGACCCGCGATCGCGGTCGCGCAGCATGGCGACCTCGGCGGCCGCATCCGGGTAGCCCATCGAGATGCGCGCCATGAAGCGGTCGCGCTGCGCCTCGGGGAGGGCGTAGGTGCCCTCCATCTCGATCGGATTCTGTGTCGCGATCACCACGAACGGATCGGGCAGCGGATGCGACATCCCGTCGACCGTGACCTGCCCCTCCTCCATGCTCTCCAGCAGCGCCGACTGGGTCTTCGGCGAGGCGCGGTTGATCTCGTCGCCGATCACCAGGTTGGCGAACACCGGGCCGGGCTTGAACTCGAACTCGCGCTGCTGCGGCGTGTAGACGCTCACCCCGGTGATGTCGGCGGGCAGCAGGTCGGGCGTGAACTGGATGCGTGACACGGTGCCGTCGACGCTGCGCGCCAGGGCGCGGGCCAGCATCGTCTTGCCGACGCCGGGCACGTCCTCCATCAGCAGGTGGCCGCCCGCGAGCAGCACCGTCACCGCGGTCTCGATCTGGGCGCGCTTGCCGTCGATGACGGTCTCGATCGCGGCCACCACCGCGCGGGCGTCGGCGACGAGTTCGCGCGCGGCGAGCGGGGTGTCGACGGGGCCGCTGTCGAGCGGTCCCGAGGCGGGGTCGGTCACCTTCGCCAGTCTGCCAGCCGAGGGGCGATCACGCTGTGCCGGAATGCCCGGGGCCCGTGCCCGGAGCACCCGCGTCCGACGCGCCGGCGACGGCGTCATCCGCTGCGCGCAGGCCGGCCTCGTAGCCCTCGCGCCACGCCTCCTCGTGCCCCAGCCGGAACCGGTCCGTCGCGGGCGTGCGCTGCAGCGAGCGGGCGCCGGGCAGGTCGAGGTCGCCGACGTAGCGCTCGAGGCCCCGGACGACGGCCACCGGCGTGCGGCCCGCCTTGCCCTTCACCAGGTCGGCGGCGGCCGCGATCTCGTCGCCGATGGCGGGCGAGGTGACGTGCAGCTCCACGCCGTTCGCGTCGGTCGTGCCGCGCAGCGGCTCCAGCACGCGCACGCCGGCGGCGCCGATCGCGGCGTCCGTCTGTCCCTCGCGCCACGGGCGCCCCAGGGTGTCGGTGAGGATCACCCCGACCCGACGGCCGGTGCGCTCCCGCAGCGCGGCGCAGAGCAGCCGGGCCGAGGCATCCGGATCCTCGGGCAGCAGCAGCACGTGCCCCTCGGGCACGTTGGATGCGTCGACCCCCGCGGCCGCCATCACCAGCCCCTGCCGGTTCTCGACGATGCGGGTCGCGCCGTCGTCGTGGCGATGCGGGATCGACGTCACCAGCCGCACGGTCTCGGCGGTGATGGCGTCCTCCCGGTCGGTGGCGCGCACCAGCCGGCCCTCGGCCTTCGACACGATCTTGCTCGACACGGCCAGGATGTCGCCGTCGGCCAGGTCGGCCCGCGCCGCGATCAGCTCGGCCAGGTCGTCGCCCTCGCCGATCTCGGGGATGCCCTCGACAGCCCAGGCGGTGATCACCCCACCATCCTGGTGCACCGGCCTCGGCGTGGTCGGCTCAGTCGCGGTCGGACTGCAGGAAGTCGGCGACCACCCGGGGCACGTAGGGCGCGACGTCGCCGCCGAGCGACGCCACCTGGCGCACGAGCGAGCTGCTCACGTGCGCGTGCCCGGGATCGGGCAGCAGGAAGATCGTCTCCACCCCGGCGAGGTTGCGGTTGACGATCGCCATCGGCGTCTCGTAGGCGACGTCGATCTGGGAGCGGATGCCCTTCACCAGCACGCTGGCGCCGACATCCGTGCAGTAGTCGACCAGCAGGCCGACGCTCCAGCTGGTGACGGTGATGGTGGTCGGCAGCCCCGCCTCGCGCACCGCGTCCTGGATGAGCGACACCCGCTGCGCGATCGGCAGCAGCGCCGACTTGTCGGGGTTGTGCACGACGAGCACGTGCACCTCGTCGAAGAGACCCGCCGCGCGCTCGATGACGTCGAGGTGGCCGAGGGTCACGGGGTCGAACGACCCGGGCACGACGGCGATCCTGCTCACGCGGCCACCCTATCGGGGGCGCCGCCGCGCTCCGAGGGCCGGAACCGCCGCGGGGCGAACCTTCAGCTCTTCCCCAGGAAGGCCCGCTCGGTCTCGTCCAGGCGGCGGTCGAGCGCGTCGCGCAGCGCCGGATGCGCGCCGAGCGACGGGTCGTCGGCGAGCAGCCCCTCCGCGACGTCGCGGGCCGCCGCGATCACGTCGCCGTCGCGCGCGGCCCGCAGCAGCTTGAGCGACGAGCGTCCGCCCGACTGCGCGCCGCCGAGCACGTCGCCCTCGCGGCGCAGGTCGAGGTCGGCGCGCGCCAGCTCGAAGCCGTCGAGCGTGGCGGCGACCGCATCGACCCGATCCCGGGCGAGCGTGGCGGGCTCGGCGCGGGTGACGAACAGGCACAGGCCGGGCACCCCGCCACGGCCGACGCGGCCGCGGAGCTGATGCAGCTGGGCGATGCCGAACCGGTCGGCGTCGAGCACCACCATCGTCGACGCGTTGGGTACGTCGACCCCCACCTCGATGACCGTCGTCGCGACGAGCACGTCGATCTCGCCGGCCGCGAAGGCGCGCATCACGGCATCCTTCTCGTCGCTCGACATCCGGCCGTGCAGCTGCTCGATGCGGCGGTCGGCGAGCCGCGGATGCCGACGCAGCTCGGCGAGCACGTCGGCGACCGCCGCGGGCGTGGTCTCGGGCGCGTCGTCGGGCTCCGGGTCGCCCTCCGAGGTCGCGGCGCCGTCGGTGGCGACCGAGATCGCGGGGCAGACGACGAACGCCTGCCGGCCCTGCGCGAGCTCCTCCGCCATCCGCTCCCAGATTCGGGCCTCCCAGCCGGGGTGCTCGGCGAGGCCGACGACGTGCGACTCGATCGGCGCGCGCCCGGCCGGCAGCCGACGGATGGTCGAGACGTCGAGGTCGCCGAACACCGTCATCGCGACGGTGCGCGGGATCGGGGTGGCGGTGAGCACGAGCACGTGCGGCGCCTCGCCCTTCAGCCGCAGCGCCTCGCGCTGGTCGACGCCGAACCGGTGCTGCTCGTCGACGACGACGAGGCCGAGATCGGCGAACGACACCTGGTCGCCGAGCAAGGCGTGCGTGCCGACCACGATGGACGCGCCGCCGGACGCCGACGCCAGCAGCGCGCGCTTGCGGTCGGCGGCGGGCAGCTGCCCGGTGAGCAGGGTGGGCCGCAGACGCGCGGCGAGGTCGGGGCCGAGCGCGGCGACGATCGAGCGCAGGTGCTGACCGGCGAGCACCTCGGTGGGGGCGAGGAACGCCGACTGGCCGCCCGAGTCGGCGACGGCGAGCATCGCGCGCAGGGCGACGAGCGTCTTGCCCGAGCCGACCTCGCCCTGCACGAGGCGGTTCATCGGCGTGCCCGAGGCGAGGTCCGCGTCGATCTCGGCGCCGACGGCGAGCTGGTCGTCGGTGAGCTCGAACGGGAGGCGCTGCTCGAACACCGCGACCCGAGAGCCCGCCCGCCGCACCGGCGTCGACTCCCGCCGCCGTTCGGCGCGCTGCCGCAGCAGGGCCGCCTGCAGCACGAGCGCCTCCTGGAAGCGCAGCGTCTCCTGCGCCGCGCGGGCATCGTCCTCGGAGGTCGGCCGATGCACCAGCTCGAGCGCCCGGCGGAACGGCAGCAGCCCGCGCTCCGCCCGCACCGCGTCGGGCACCGGATCGGGCAGGTCGGGCAGGGTGTCGAGCAGCACCGCGATGGCGCGCTCCGACTTCCAGCTCTCCATCGTCGAGGTCGCGGGGTAGATGGGGATGATCTGCTCGGCCCACTCGCGCGCCCGCTCGGGGTCGACATCCGTGCCGCCGAACAGCTGGTACTCCGGATGCGCGAGCTGCCGGCGTCCGCGGTACGAGCCGACCTTGCCGGCGAAGATCCCCTGCACGCCGGGCTTGAGCTCGCGCAGCCGATACGCCTGGTTGAAGAAGGTCAGCGTCAGCTCGCCGCGCCCGTCGGTGATGACCACCTCGGTGAGCGTGCCGCGACGGTTCTGCATCCGCCGGTCGCGCGCCGCGCGCACCTCGGCGACGATCGTCACCACGTCGTCGACGCGCAGGTCCTCGAGCGAGGTCAGCTCGCCGCGGCGGGCGTAGCGGCGCGGGTAGTGGGCGAGCATCTCGCCGACGGTGACGTAGCCGAACGCCTTCTCGATCGCCTGCGCGGTGCGTCCGCCCAGCGCGGAGGCGAGCTTGGCGTCGAGCGTCACGGTTCGAGGGTAGCCGCGGCCGCCGGGCTCGGCGCGGGCCGCATGGGAGGATCGCCGGGTGGCGCGCATCATCTCCGGGTTCGCCGGCTCCCTGCGACTCGACGTCCCCTCCCAGGGCACGCGCCCGACGACCGACCGTGTGCGCGAGGCGATCTTCTCGGCGCTCGACGCCCGGGGGGCGTTCGGCGGTGCCCGGGTGCTCGACCTCTACGCCGGCTCCGGCGCGCTCGGACTCGAGGCGGCATCCCGAGGCGCAGTCGAGGTGACCCTGGTCGACCGCGCGGGCGGCGCCCAGCGCGCGCTGCGGCGCAACGCCGAGCTGGTGCGCCGGGCGGCGCCCCGCGGCACGGCCCCCGAGATCAGCGTGATCGGTCAGCCGGCGCACGGCTTCCTCTCCGCCACGACCCGCACCTGGGACCTCGTCTTCATCGACCCGCCCTACGACCTCGGCGGCGTCGAGCTGAGCCGGGAGCTCGTACTGCTCACCCCGCGACTCAGTCCGGATGCCGTCGTCGTCGTCGAGCGCTCGGCCCGCGACCCCGAGCCGGAATGGCCCGCCGGGCTCGCGCTCGAGCGCCGCAAAGACTACGGCGAGACCGCGGTGTACTGGGTCGCGCCGGGCGGCTGACGCCGCCGGCTACGGGCCCTCGCCCCTGTGCTCTCCCGTTCACGTGCTCGGGAGTGACCGCGATCGACCGGCCACTAGTGCAAGAGTTCCCGCGAGTAGCGCACCCACGCTAAGGGCAAAGGAGACCCACGCCACCAGCACTTCGCGCGTCCCGAGAAGAGCCTCGGTCGCGAGTTGGGTCGCAGTCGGTTCCGTCACGTCGTAGATGGCGAACGTCAGCACACCCCCTGGTCCGTCATTCAGCCACGTCGCCACGAAGAGCGCTGCGGACACAACGGCAAGGCTGAAGAGTGCGCCGACGGCCCGGTAGCTCGAGAACCGGCGGCCGACCGATCGCAGGCCAGCCACCCCAGTGGCGAGAACTCCGAACATGAGCACCACCTCGCTGGCGAGCAGGGTCGGGATCATCCGGCCGCTCCCCCCGCTGATGATCTGCCACGCCGTCGCGAGGTCAGAGTCGACCCACAGCGGTCGCACGACGAACCCGTACCACGCCCCGGAGGCGAACTGGATGCCAACACCGACACCAAGCAGCGTTCCCCACACGGTGCTCATGGTCGTGGGCCCCGTCTGCCGCTCATGTCTCATTGGTGACCCGAGCCCGGAGTCGCCCGCTCGAGCCAGTCAGCCGGCGACAGAATGCGCGTGCCTTGGAACCCACCGAGGTCGAGGAGGTCGCGATCTCCCGAGACGATGGCAACAGCACCGCCGAGGATGGCGGTCTCGAGCACCCGGTTGTCGTCCGGATCCCTGCAGACGTCGATCGTGACGGTACCGAGCGGCACCACATCCATGAGGTCACGCAGGATGTGCAGCAGCACCTCCACGTCCTCGGCGAAATCGGGGAACTTCGCCGCCACGACGCGGCGGATCTCGGTGAGGATCTCGGCGCTGACGACGAGACGCTCTCCGTCTTGCACGATGGTCTCGAACACACGTCGCGGCGCTCCGCCGAAGACCAGCGCCGAGATCCAGACGTTCGAGTCGACGACGACTCCCCGGTCCGTCACGTCAGGAGCGGATGTCGTCGTACACCTGCTGCTCTGACGCGTAGCCCAGACGCTGGCCTCGGGCATTCGCCTGGTCGAACACGACCTGCAGCGCCTGCTCGGTGCGGAGCTGCTTGACCACCGCGCGCCGGATGTACTCGCTGCGCGACGAGAAGTCCCGGCGCGCATGCTCGTCGATCTGCTCGACCAGCTCCTGCGGCAGGGAGATGTTGAAGGACTGGGATCCCATACAACAAGTGTATGAGATCTGCGAGCAGCGGGCCAGAGGTTCAGAACGCGGACGCGTTGCCCGGGCGGCCCGAGATGCGCTTGCGCTCCGAGCGCGGGCGGCGGGCGTAGACGAGGGAGCTGTCGCTCGACAGGGCGAAGATCACGAGCACGTCGATCGCGATGCCGGGGAGCACGGCGAAGAACGGCGTCCCCTCGGCGGCGGTGAACCCGAGCAGCTGGGCGGCGGCGCCGACCGACGTGGTGATCAGCGCGAGCAGACGCGCCCAGTTGCGGCCGAGGAACACGAAGAACGCGAGCACGAGGTCGACGAAGGCGACCACCCCGATGAGCACCACCACGGTGATGATGAGCCCCTGCTCGGTGGTGTCGTCGAAGGTCAGGTCGCCCAGGAGGGGCAGGAACTGGGTCGCCGTCAGCCCGAACACCACCGAGAACAGCACGAGCGCGATCGCCCGCACGAACAGCAGACCCGCTCCGACGATCGTCGACGCCGGGCGCCGGTGGCGGCTGTCGGTCTCCGGCCGGTCCTTGCGCGCCGACCCGTCGACGTCACGCAGGTCGAGCACGGGCAGATCGCCGTCGGTCTGGATCGAGTCGCCGCC
Organism: Pseudolysinimonas sp.; assembly: GCA_041984585.1. Lineage (GTDB taxonomy): Bacteria > Actinomycetota > Actinomycetes > Actinomycetales > Microbacteriaceae > Pseudolysinimonas_A. The sequence goes on from JBHIXX010000002.1 coordinate 60,928, forward strand.
GCCGTTGCGGTGGTGGTAGCCGGTCGCGAAGTCCTCGATCACCTCGACCGAGGCATCCGGCTCGGCGGCGATCACCGTGTCGACGATGTGGTCGCGCTCCGCGTCGATGTCGGGGCTGATCCGGTGGGTCACCTGCAGGGTGAACAGCGACAGCCCGATCGCGCGGTCGAACGTGCCCGCGGCCAGCCAGTCGACGCGGTAGCCCCCGGGCAGCGGCCATCCGGGCGGGCAGCGCCAGAAGCGCACGTGGTGCCGTTTGCCGGGCGAGCCGTCGACCTCCTGCTGGTACGTGAAGTCCTGCTCCCGGTCGAACAGGTGCAGCGGGCTCACCGGCGCCTCGAGGTAGCTGCGGCGGAACAGCGTGGCCTGGATGGTGCGCAGCGCCGGGATGATCGCCATGTCGTCCGCGCGCGTCCACCCGGCGCGCTTCATGGCCGAGTGCACCTGCGCCTCGGTGCCGAGCAGCGCCAGGTTCACCGGATCGCCGAGCAGCCCGTCGCTCGTGCGGGTGCGCCCGATGAAGTAGCCGGGCACGTAGATGCCGGTCAGGATGCGGTGCAGCCGCGGGAGCGCGAGATAGGCCAGGAACGCCCAGAACGGGACCGCGATCCACAGCAGGTTCCAGCCGAAGTCGATGCCGTGCCGAACGATGAGCACCGCGAGCCAGATCGCCGCCGCACCGCCGATCACCAGGAAGAACGTGTCGATGCGGCGGTCGGTGCCCTCGTCGAAGCTGCGGAAGTCGTGCTCGGCCGGCTCGAGCAGCGCCTCCGGGTGCTTGAGCGACTCGAGGAACGAGCGCGGCGCGCGCAGCGACTCGAGGAACGCGCGGGGGTCGAGCGGCCCGTGGGGGCCCTGCCCGTGCGGGCTCCGACCCGCCCGCGGCTCGGCGTCGTCGCGATCCACCGGCTACTCCCCCAGGTGCCGCCGGGTCGACATCGCCCGCTCCGCCTCGCGCCGATCCTGACGCTCGCGCAGGGTCTGCCGCTTGTCGTACTCGCGCTTGCCCTTCGCCACCGCGATCTCGACCTTGGCGCGCCCGTCGGAGAAGTAGATGCGGAGCGGCACGAGGGTGTAGCCGCCCTCCTTGGTGCGGTGGCTGATCTTGATGATCTGGGCCTTGTGCAGCAGCAGCTTCCGCTTGCGGCGAGGGGCGTGATTGTTCCAGGTGCCCTCGGTGTACTCGGGGATGTGCACCGCGTCGAGCCACGCCTCGCCGTCGTCGATGTAGGCGTAGCCGTCGACGAGCGACGCGCGCCCGGCGCGCAGCGACTTCACCTCGGTGCCGGTGAGCACGAGACCGGCCTCGTAGGTGTCCTCGATGAGGTAGTCGTGGCGCGCCTTGCGGTTGGTCGCGACGACCTTCTCCCCGCGTTCCTTCGGCATCCCGCTCACCTCCTCCCGGCTGCATCCCGCCCGCCGGATGCGACGGGCAGCCGCTCAGTCTACGCGGTGGCGGGAGGGGTGTCCGGGCCCCCGCCGCCGCGACGGACCCGCCGCCCGATGACGTCGACGAGCCCCACGGCGAGGGTCACCACCACGAGCGCCAGGGTCACCAGCACGGCGTTGCGATAGGCGTCGTGGTAGGCGACGTCGTCCGCGAGCGCGGCCTCCCGGGCGAGAGTGGCATAGAAGGCGGATGCGCAGAACGCGATGCCGATCGCGGTGCCGACCCGCTGCGCGAGCTGACCGATCGACCCGGCGAGTCCGCCCTTGACCACCGGGATGTCGTTGAGCATGAGCGTCTGGTTCGGCGACACCACCATTCCGCCTCCTGCTCCGGCGATGGCGAGCGCGGCGCCCATGCCCAGGGGCGCGTACTCGGTGGGCAGCAGCAGACCAGCGAGCAGCAGGCCGGAGAAGCCGACCAGTCCCAGCGCGGCGCCGAGCACGACGATCGACCGTCCCCAGCGCAGTACCCGACCGCCCGCCCACCACGATGACACCGCGGATGCGAGCGCGAAGGGCACGCTGGTCAACCCGGCGACGATCGCGGGGAAACCGAGCCCGTTCTGGATGAAGAGCGTGGTCGTCAGGAACGTGCCGGGGATCGCGGCGAACCAGAACAGGCCGAGCACGACGGCGTTGCGGTATCCGGGGTCCCGGAACAGGGCGAAGTCGACCACGGGGACCCGCCCGCGCGCCGCGTACCGTCGCTCCCAGAGCACGAAGCCGACCCCGACGGCGACGGCTGCGACGAGCGACCACCATCGGCGCGGGTCGTCCGACTCGGCCCCGGTGGTGAGCACGAACGGCACCATGAGCGTGACCGTCGTCGCGGCGAGCAGCAGCACCCCGAACGGATCCAGGTCGCGCGTCGCCGACTCCTGGGCCTGGCGGCGCGGCAGCCACCGCGCCGCGAGCGGGAACAGCACGACGGCCAACGGGACGTTGATGAGGAAGATGAGGCGCCATCCGAGGTCCGGTCCCGCGAGCGCGATGAGCGCCCCGCCGAGCGTCGGTCCGAAGGCGATGGAGAGACTGATGACGGCGCCGAACACCCCGAACGCGCGACCGCGGGCAGGGCCGGTGAAGAGCTGCTGGGTGATGCCGAGCACCTGCGGCATCAGGATTCCCGCGGCGATCCCCTGCACCAGGCGCGCGACCGCGAGCATCCACGGGGCGACCGCCGCAGCGCAGGCCAGGCTCGCGACGGTGAACACGACGAGGCCGATCAGGAACATCCGCCGCCGCGAGTGCAGGTCGCCGTACCTGCCCGCGGGGACGAGCGCCAGACCGAAGGTGAGCGTGTACCCGGTGACTGTGAGCTGGATCGCGGTGGGATCGGCGCCCAGCCCCGCCTCGATCGCGGGGATCGCGACGTTGACCTTGGAGATGTCGAGGATGGTGAGGCAGGCGACGGCGATCGCGACGGCGAATGCGCGCCACCCGTCTCGCTCGAGTGAGGTGGGCGCGGACATCGTCGGTCAGCCTAGTGAGCCGAAGCCTGCACCCGCCCGCGGATTTCCGCGGGCTGACCGGGTCGCCGACCGCGGGGTCAGACGCGCAGGTAGCGGCGGATCGCGACCGACGACGACAGCGCCGCGAGCAGCGCGCCGATGCCGAGCAGGATGGGCACCACGATGAGCGCCTCGGGAAGCCCGATGAAGCCGAACGTGGTGAGGCTCTCGGCGAGGTAGCCGCGGACGAACACCTGCACGAGCAGCACGATCGCCCCGCCGGCGAGCGCGGCCCCGATGAGGGCGGCGAGCACGCCCTCGAGCACGAACGGGGTCTGGATGAACCGGTTCGAGGCGCCGACGAGCCTCATGATCCCCAGCTCGCGGCGGCGGGAGAACGCGCTCAGCCGGATCGTGGTGGCGATGAGCAGCACGGCGGCCACCAGCATCAGCGCCGCGATGCCGACGGCGGTGAGCGAGATCGCGTTGATCACGGCGAAGATCGGGTCGAGGTAGGCCCGCGAATCGCGCACCTGCTCGACCCCCGCCATCCCGCCGAGCTGGTCGATGATGATCTCCGACTGGTCGGGGTCGACCAGCTTCACCCGGAACGCCTCGGACAGGATGTCGGGCGTCACCAGGTCGACGAAGGTGGTGCCGGCGAACTGGTCGAGGAAGTTCTCGTACGCGGCCTGCTGATCCTCGAACTCGTAGCGCTCGATGTACGGGCTCAGCGTGGCGCCGGAGAGCTGCGCCTCGACGGCGTCGATCTGCGACGCCGTGGCGGCGGTCTCGGCGCAGGCCGGGACGGCGGAGATGTCGGTGCAGAAGTAGACGGCGACCTCGGCGCGGTCGTACCAGTAGCCCTTCATCTGCTCGATCTGGAACTGCGCGAGGATCGCGGCACCGACGAAGGTCAGCGAGATGAATGTGACGAGCACCACCGAGACCACCATCGAGAGGTTGCGGCGGAACCCCTGCCCGACCTCGCCGAGCACCAGTCCGAGCCTCATCGCGGACCCGGCTCGTTGAGCGGCGGCGGGCTGGCCGGCACGCCGAGGGGGCGCTTGCGGGTGGCCTCGTCGGCGGCGTCGGCGGGTTCGACGACGCGCGCCGGACGCGGGCCCGCGGGGGGCTCGGGGTCGGCCGTGCGCGGCGGCGGGGCGGCGCTCCACTCCGGCTCCGCCTCCACCGACGTCGGCGGGCGCACGCTCGGGTAGGGCGGCAGGGGCGCGTTGGGGTCGACGTCAAGCGCGTCCCACTCGCTGATCGGTCGCGCGTCCGCCGGACGGGTCTCCGCCGACCGCGCCTCGGGCCGCACCACCGAGCTCGAGGTCGTCTGGTAGCCGCCGCGGCTCTCGTCGCGCACGATCCGGCCGCTCACCAGCTCGATGACGCGGCGCTTCATCTGGTCGACGATCCCCGCGTCGTGGGTGGCCATCAGCACTGTCGTGCCGTTGCCGTTGATCGTGGCGAGCAGCTGCATGATCCCCGCGCTGGTGGCGGGGTCGAGGTTGCCGGTCGGCTCGTCGGCGAGCAGGATGGCCGGCCGGTTCACGATGGCGCGGGCGATCGCGACGCGCTGCTGCTCGCCGCCGGAGAGCTCGTGCGGGAAGCGCTCCTGCTTGCCCGCGAGGCCGACCATCTTGAGCACGTCGGGCACGGCCTCCTGGATGAACCCGCGGCTCTTGCCGATGACCTGCAGGGTGAAGGCCACGTTGTCGAACACCGTCTTGCCGGGGAGCAGTCGGAAGTCCTGGAAGACGACGCCCAGGTTGCGACGGAAGTACGGCACCTTGCGGTTCGGGATCGCGCCGAGATCCTGCCCGAGCACGTGGATGCGACCCTTCGTCGGGCGATCCTCCTTGAGCACGAGGCGCAGGAAGCTCGACTTGCCGGATCCGGACGCGCCGACGAGGAAGACGAACTCCCCCTTCACCACCTCCAGGCTCACGCCGTCGAGGGCGGGCCGGGCGGTGCCGGGGTAGGTCTTGGTCACCTGGTCGAACCGGATCATGGCGGGTCCAGGCTAGGTCGGGCCCGGTCGGATGCCGGTCGCGACACTCCCCCGGGTGCGGGACTCTCAGACAGTCGGGCCCCACCGCCCCGTCGGAGCGCCCACGGCCGCGCGCGCGAGGGCGAGCGGCTCAGATGCGGCGCTCGAGCACCGCCGTCATGTGCCGATGGCCGATCAGCTCGTAGCCGACGACGATGACGAACGGCGCGGCCGCGGCGACGATGAGCGGGATGCCGAGGCCGATCTCGGCGGACGCCAGCCACACCGCGCCGGCGAGCACCGCGAGCGACGCCGCGAACAGCCCGAGATGGAACGGGTCGAGCTCGCGCACGGCGGCCGAGTAGATGACGAAGTACACGACGAGGAAGAGCACCACGGGCACCACCGTCGACAGCAGCGCGCCGACGGTGCCGATCTCGGCGCTGCCCTCGACGACGTACGCCGCCACGTGGATGCCGGCGCCGACGGCGGCGATCGCGGCGAACAACAGGATGTGCCCGTAGCCCCAGCCGAACGAGACCCCGCGGCGCACCTCGAGCAGATGACCCCACGGCGGGATGAAGTACACCCACCACAGCCCGAAGGTGAGCGAGATCCCGGCGACGACGACCGCGATCGCCTCGGGGCTCCACCCCTGCTCCTGCACGATCGCCGAGACCGCGGCGACCGTCCCCAGAATCCCCTCGCCGAGGGCGATGATCGTCAGCAGCCCGTAGCGCTCGGCGATGTGGTGCGGATGCCACGGCGTGCCGTCGCCCTGCCGCTCCGCGATCACCGGGCCGGCCAGCTCGATCACGTAGAGCACGACGGCGGCGACCAGGTAGACCACGAGCGACTCGATGTGCGCGACGAGCAGCACCAGCCAGCCGACCTGCGCGATGAGGATGGTGAGGGCGTAGGTGAGCGCGCTGCGACGGTGGGTCGCGTCGTCCCGCGCGACGCGCAGCCACTGCGTCACCATCGCCACGCGCATGACGATGTATCCGGCCACGATGACCGCGTTGTCCAGCGGTTCGCCCGCGTCGATCGAGTGGAACATCGCCGGGATGCCGAGCGCGAGCACGAGCGCGCCGACCATCTGGACCATCGTCGTCACGCGATAGAACCAGTCGTCGGTGTCGAACGCCGACGCGAACCAGGTGAAGTTGATCCACGCCCAGACGATGGCGAACATCGCGAAGCCGAAGCCGGCGAGCGCCGCGGCGATGTGCCCCTCCGCGATCAGGTGCGCGGCGGCGGCGCCCGCCTGCGCGAACGCGACGACGAACACCAGGTCGTAGAGCAGCTCGAGCGGCGTCGCGCTGCGTCCGCCCTCGCCGGGGTCGCGCCCCACCATCCGTCGCAGTCGGGACCGGCGGCCCTCTCGGGTGTCGGCGTCCGGCTGGCTCATGCTGCCAGGGTATCCACGGGCCGACGCACCTGGACGACGATGCCGACCACGGCGGTGGCGATGATCACGGCGGTCCAGAGCAGGATCGCCGGCAGCAGCCCGAGCGGGGCGATGAGCAGCCCGACCAGCATCCCCGGCACGCCGAGCGCCACGTAGGCGAGCACGTAGATGGCCGCGAACGCGCCCGCCCGGTTCGCGTCGGAGACCAGGGGCGCCATCCCGCGGAAGCACGCGCCGAACGCGGCGCCGAACGCGATCGCCTCGGTCGCGCCGCCGAGCCAGACGAGCGGCAGCACCGCCGTGGCGACCCCAACGGCGACGATCGTCATCCCGACCGCGACGCCGACGCACCCGGCGATCAGCGCGCGTCGCACGGGAAGCCGCCCGAAGAGGCTGCCGCCGAGCGCGACACCGGCGCCGTGGATGAAGGCGGTGACCCCGTTGAGCAATCCGCTGCGCACGTCGAGCAGCTCTTCGACGATCGGCGCCGACAGCCCGAGGAAGATCGCGCCGCACATCCACGCGGCGAGCACGACCGGCACGATGCGCAGGAAGAACCCGCGCGCCGCGGGCGGCACCACGATGCGCGGCAGCAGCGCCCGCACCGCGCCGGGGCGCCGGCCGCCCGTCTCCGGGGTCAGCGCGACGAGCGCGATCGAGACCAGCGCCACGACGACGAAGCCGAGGAACAGTGCCGTGTTGGCGTGGGCCTCGGAGATCTGAATGACCCCGCCCGCGAGCAGCGCGCCGAGCCCCAGCCCGAGTGGAGGAGTCACCGCGGCGACCACGGGACCGGCGCGCGACCCGTCGGGACCGAGCTCGACCAGCAGCGCGGTGTAGGCGGTGGTCACCATCCCGGTGGTGATCCCCTGCAGCGAGCGGCCGACGATGATCCACCCGATGCCGTCGGCGAGGATGAAGATCACCAGCGCCACGATCCCCAGCGCGAGCGCGAGTGCGATCACCGGGCGGCGGCCCAGGTGGTCGGAGAGCGACCCGAACACCAGCAGCGACGCGAGCAGGGTCACCGCGTAGGACCCGAACGCGATGGTGATGAACAGGTCGGGGAAGTCCCACTCGTGCTGGTAGACGACGAACAGCGGCGAGGGGGCGCCGCTGGCGAGGTAGACCGCCATCAGCGAGGCCGCCGCGAGCACGAACGCGGCCCGGCGGGGCAGCATACGGGGTCAGTCCTCGGTCTGCGACTTGCGCCAGCGGATGCCGGCCGAGATGAACCCGTCGAGGTCGCCGTCGAAGACGACCGCGGGGTTGCCGACCTCGTAGCCGGTGCGCAGGTCCTTCACCAGCTGCTGGCCGTAGAGGAAGTACGACCGCATCTGGTCGCCCCAGCTCGCCGTGATGGTGCCGGCGAGCTCCTTCTTCTTGGCGGCCTCCTCCTCGCGCTGCAGCAGCATGAGGCGGGTCTGCAGCACCCGCATGGCGGCGGCGCGGTTCTGGATCTGCGACTTCTCGTTCTGCATCGATACGACGATCCCCGTCGGGATGTGGGTGATCCGCACCGCCGAGTCGGTCGTGTTGACGCTCTGCCCGCCGGGACCCGACGAGCGGAAGACGTCGACCCGGATGTCGTTCTCCGGCACCTCGACCTCCTGGGCCTCCTCCATGACGGGGATGACCTCGACCGCCGCGAAGCTGGTCTGCCGCTTGTCGGCCGCTCCGAACGGCGAGATGCGCGCCAGGCGGTGGGTGCCGGCCTCGACGCTGAGCGTGCCGAACGCGTAGGGGGCGTCGATCTCGAAGGTCGCCGACTTGATGCCCGCGCCCTCGGCGTAGGAGGTGTCCATCACCTTCACCGGGTACTTGTGCTTCTCGGCCCAGCGCAGGTACATCCGCATGAGCATCTCGGCGAAGTCGGTGGCGTCGTCGCCGCCCGCGCCGGAGCGGATCGTGACCACGGCCGCGCGCTCGTCGTACTCGCCGTCGAGCAGGGTCTGCACCTCGAGCTCGCCGACGGTCTTCTGCAGCGCCGCGAGCTCGTCGCGGGCCTCCTGCGCGCTCTCCTCGTCGTCGCCCTCGATGGCGAGCTGCACGAGCACCTCGAGGTCGTCGAGCCGCTGCTCGATGCCGGTGATGCGGGTCAGCTCGGCCTGGCGGTGGCTGAGCGCGCTCGTCACCTTCTGCGCGTTCTCCGGGTCGTCCCAGAGGTCCTGCGCGCCCGCCTGCTGCTCGAGCTCGGCGATCTGAGCCTGCAGCTTCTCGACACCGACCACCTCGCGGATGTCGGAGAACGTGCGGCGGACGGCGGCGATGTCGTCCGCGAGGTCGAGCTGGATCATGGCCCGACCAGCCTAGGCGTAACGTGGGGAGGCCATGACTCCGCCCGCCGCGCCCTTCCCGTGGCGTGCGGTGGCCATCGGGGTCTACCTGCCCACTCTGCTGTTCGGTCTCGGCGTCGGCGCGATCGTGCCGATCATCCCCGTGGTGGCCGCGGACCTCGGCGCCGGACTCGCCCTCGCCGGGCTGATCGCGGCCATGCCGCTCGTGGGCCACCTCATCGGCGACATCCCGAGCGGAATGGTGGTCGCCCGCATCGGCGAACGGCGCGCGATGATCGCCGCGGCGGCGATCGCGGCGATCGGCATGGGCGGGGCACTGCTCGCCCCCACTCCCCTCCTGCTCGGGGCCGCCCTGCTCGTCGCGGGGATCGCCGAGGCCGCCTTCGGCCTGGCCCGGCACGCCTTCCTCACGAGCGCGGTGCCCTTCCACCAGCGAGCCCGCGCGCTGTCCACCCTCGGCGGTGTGCTCCGCTTCGGGATGCTGCTCGGCCCGTTCACCGCGGCCGGCGTGATCGAGCTGACCGGGGCGGCGTCGGCCGTCTTCTGGGTGCACATCGCCGGGTCGGCGGCGGCGGCCGTCGCGCTGCTCGTGGTACCGGACCCCCAGCGGGCGATCGGGCGGATGCGCGCCGGCGCCCGCGAGGTCGACCGCGAGGCGCGGGGACTCGGGGCCACCCTGGTTCGGGAGCGCCGTGTGCTCGGCACCCTCGGCGTGGGGTCGGCGCTCATGATGGCCGTACGCCAGGCCCGTCAGGTGGTGCTGCCGCTGTGGGGCGTTGCAATCGCGCTCGACGAAACGACCATCTCGCTCGTCGTCGGAATCGCCGCGGCCGTGGACTTCTCCCTGTTCTTCGCGAGCGGATGGGTGATGGACCGGTTCGGGCGGCTCTGGGTCGCCGCGCCACCGCTCGTCGCGCTCGCAGCCGGCTTCGCCGTCCTGCCGCTCACCGGCGACCTTCCGGCTGCCGAGGTCTGGTTCGTCGTGGTGGCTCTCTGGTTGGCGCTCGCCAATGGGCTGTCCTCCGGCATTCTCATGACGCTCGGGGCCGACCTGGCCGACCCTCGGGACCCGGCACCGTTCCTCGGCGCCTGGCGGTTCATGACGGATGCGGGCGGAGCGGCGGCCCCTCTGCTCGTCGCCGGGATCACAGCGATCGCGGGTCTTCCCCTCGGCATCGCCGCGCTCGTCCCCCTCGCCCTCGGCGGGGCGATCATCATGCGCGTATTCGTGCCGCGCCATCCTCCGCGCCGACCGGAGACCGGTCCGATCCCGGTGCCCGACGGCGACATCTGAGTCGCTCGACCGGCCCCACGCGAGAGGGGTCGGGCCGGCGACCCGGGCCGGGAGGTCAGACCGGCCAGCCGACCTCGCGGGCGAGGGCCGGGAGTTCGGCGTGCAGCCGGGCGCTCGCCTCTGCCGCGAGCGGGTGGGTCGAGACGCCGTCGGCGTTCGCGAGTACCCCGCCGACGTAGACGGCGCGCAGGTTGCGCGGCGTGCACGACAGCACGTAGTTGTCGATCGGATGCCACAGCGGCCCGATATCGGGGCGCCGCGGGTCGACGACGAGGAAGTCGGCGTACTTGCCGGGCTCGAGGCTCCCCACCCGGTCGCCGACCCCGATCGTCTCGGCGGAGCCGCGGGTCGCCATCCGCAGCATGTCGCGCGGCAGCATCGACACCGGGTCGCCGGTCTGCGCGCGCTGCTGGAAGATGCCGATGCGCATGTTGCCCCACGGGTCGGAGACGTCGGTGCACGCCTGGTCGTCGAGGCCGACGCCGATCGTCATGCCGCGCTCGCGCATCCGCGGGATGTCGGCGACGCCCGACGCGAGCCGCCCGTTCGAGGCGGGCTGCCACGACATCCGCGCGCCCGCCTCGGCGGTGCGGTCGATGATCGCCGGGGTGGTCTGGATGAAGTGCCCGAAGATCAGGTCGGGTCCGAGCAGGCCCGCCTCGTCGTACCAGGCGAACTTGGAGCGCTGCAGCTCGACCTCTTCGCGGGTCTCGAGGAAGTGCGCCTCGTTGACGACGCCGTGCCGACGCATCGCCTCCCCCTCGAGCTCCGCGGTGTCGCGCCGCGGCGACCACTGCACGGCGCCGAACACCGCGCTGCCGAGCCGGAAGCGCTGGTCGAGGGTGTCGGCGTGCGCGACGGCGGCGGCGAACCGGTCGAGGATCTCGTCGTCGCTCCCCACGGTCACGTCCATGCCGACCGCGTCGACGAACCGGATGCCGGCATCCGCCTTCGCGTCGGCCTGCCGGGTCACGTAGTCGAGGTCGCGCAGCACCGGGGTCGGACCGCTCTTCGCACCGTCGACCATCGTCTGCCACGGCAGGCGGGGGTTGTCGAAGTCGAAGGCGGTGGTCACCCCGTTGGACAGGAAGTCGAGCGAGCCGTGCAGCGTGCTCCAGTACATCTGCTCCGCCGACGCGTGGTTGAAGAAGCCGAGCATGGAGTCGCACCAGCCGTAGAGCGTCTCGTGCACGCCGAGCCCGCGGGTGGCGCTGGTGAACAGGTGGCTGTGCGCGGAGACGAACCCGGGCGCGACGAACGCGCCACCCGCGTCGAGGGTCTCGGCTCCGGCGGTGGCGACCCCGTCGACTTCGGCGGGCGGGGTGCCGGATCCGGTGGCGACGATGATCCCGTCGTCACCGACCAGCATCCAGCCGTCGTCGATCACGTCGGGCCCCTCGGCGGCGACCGGGATGAGGAGGGCGTTGCGCACGAGCAGCATGCGCCCAGTGTGCCCGCGGCGCGTTTCCCGCGCGTTACCGGTCGGCGTCGGGGCGCTCTCGGTCGGCGTCGCGCTCGGTGCTCGCGGGACCGTCGTCGGAGTCGCCCGTCCCGTGGTCGGCGTCGGCCGGGCCGCCGGGTGCGGGATCGCCCGCGCGGGTGATCGACGCGGCGAAGCGGTCCTCCGGGTCGAGGCCCGCCGCGATCCGTCCGGCGATGTCGGCGAGCGACGCCACCTGCGTCGGCTCGAGCACGTCGAGCACCAGCGCCCGCACCGTCTCGAGGTGGGCGGGCGTGGCGCGGATGACGGCGCGCCGTCCTCCGTCGGCGAGCGACACGTCGGTGGCCCGTTTGTCGACGGGCGACGGGGTGCGGCGCACGAGCCCGCGGCGCTCCATCCGCGACACCACGTGGGAGAGGCGCGCGAGGGTCGCGCTCGTCGAGTCGGCGAGGTCGGACATGCGCAGGGTGCCGTCGGGCGCGAAACGCAGCACCGAGAGCACCATGAACTCGAAATGGGTGAGGTCGGCGTCGCGGCGCAGCTGCGCGTCGAGCGCGGGCGGAAGCAGTTCGAGCACCGTCACCAGGTGCAGCCACGCCTGCGACTCGACCTCGTCCATGCGGGGAACCGTGCGCGCCATGTTCCGAGGGTAGTCGCGGGAATAGTTGTCGCGACGATCAAGTTGCACTCCTCAGATGGTTGTCACAACAACCAAATGTGAACCGGATGCGATCCGCCGGATCGCCCGCAATCGAGGAGTCGGACATGACCGCAGTCAGCATCATCGGAATCGGCAACATGGGCGGGGCCATCACCCGCATCGCCGCCGCGGCGGGAGCCGCCGTGCAGGTCGTCGCGCGCGACGAGCAGAAGGCCGCCGCACTCGCGGCCGACACGGGCGCCACCCCGGCCGCGTTCGGCGCCGAGCTCACCGGCGACATCGTCGTGCTCGCGGTGCCGTACGGCGCGGTCGACGAGATCGTCGCCGCCTACGGCGCGCAGCTCGCCGGCAAGACCGTGGTCGACATCACCAACCCGGTCGACTTCTCCACCTTCGACGGACTCGTCGTGCCGACCGGGTCGTCGGCGACCGAGCAGATCGCCGCGGCGCTGCCCGACTCGAACGTGGTCAAGGCGTTCAACACGACCTTCGCCGCGACCCTCGCCACCGGCACCGTCGGCGAGGCCGGTCCGACGACGGTGCTCGTCGCCGGCGACGACGCGGAGGCGAAGCAGGCGCTCATCGACCTGGTGCGGGCCGGCGGCCTGCGCTCGGAGGACGCCGGCGCCCTCAAGCGGGCGCGGGAGCTGGAGTCGCTCGGCTTCCTGCAGCTCGCGCTCGCCGTCGGCGAGAAGCTGCCGTGGACCGGCGGCTTCGCCGTCGCGGCCTGACTCAGCCGAACACGGACCGCGCCGTCGCGGTCGCCTCGATCCGCAGTCCGTCGGGCACGAACACCGTGATCACCGGCGGATGCCACACCGCGGAGAGGGTGACCGTGGCGGTGCGCCCGTCGACGCTCGTCGCCTCGACGACGGCGAGCCCGTCGAACCCCTGCGCCGGCGCCGCCGCGAGATAGCCGGCGACCGCGGAGGCGACCTCGCCCGGCTCGAGGCGGGGTCGCCACCCGTCGGGCGTGCGCTCGACCGAGTCGAGATCGAACGCCTCCGCACCCACGAGTGCCGCGCCGTCGGCCAGGGTGAACAGGCGCTTGCGCTCCAGGTAGAGCGACGAGGCGGCCGCCACCACGAGCACGAGCGCGAGGGCGAGCGCGCCGAACCCGACGACCAACGGCAGGGTCGAGCCGTCGTCGTCGCCCAGCCGCCGCAGGGCCCCGCCGCCCGTCGGCGCCCGAGCGGGTCGGCATCCGCGCCCCGTCATCCCGACCCCGCGAAGCGCGACACCTGCTCGGTCGACGTCGCTGCGATCGGCACGCCCGGCGGGGCGTCGACGCCGAGCACCGGCGGCAGCAGTGGCAGCGGCACGACGGTCGAGACCGTCACCGTCACGAACCCGCGGCGGGTCAGGCAGTCGGCGGGATCGGGCGCGCAGGTCACCTCGACGCGGGCGTCGGCGGCATCCAGCCCGTAGTCGGCGAGGGTCACCGCGATGGCCGTCGCGGCGGCCGACTGCGCCGCGCCGAGCGACTCCGACTGCACGAACACCCGCGACGCCTGCCGCGCCGCTCCCTCCACCGCGAACGACGCCGACTGCACGGCGGCGAGCGTCAGCACGAGGTACACCGTCGGCACCAGCAGCAGCATCCCGACGGTGAGGAACTCGACGGATGCCGACCCCCGCTCGCCGTCGTCAGCCGATCGTCTCGACGGCCGCATGGCCCGCCACCTCGATGCCTCCGGGAACGCCGATGAGCCCGACCACGGGGAGCGCGGTGCGCACCGTGACGGTGACCGCCGGATGCCCCATCCACTGCCCCGTCGTCACCGTCACGTCGCCCACGTAGTCGGCGCCGACCGCCTCGGTGATGAGCGCGACCGTGCGCGCAGCCCCGTCGGCGGGCGCGTTGTCGGCGAGCGCGCCGAACCGCGCGCCCTCCGCCGCCGCATCGAGCACCGTCGTGCGCACGTGCAGTGCGAGGGCGAGCTGCAGCACGGCGAGCGTCACCATGGTGAGCAGCGTGCCGACCAGGGTGAACTCGACGACCGCCGAGCCGCGGTCGTCGGCCCATGCCCCGCGCGCGCGACGGTCGCGGTCTACGAAGGGGGGCCTCACAACCCGGTGACCCGGTCGAGCGCGCTCTGGAAGATCTCGCCCAGCGCCGGCCCGGCCAGCCCCCAGATCACGATCACCAGGCCCGCCGTCATCAGCGTGATCATCACCCAGCCGGGCACGTCGCCCCGCTCCTCGGCCCAGCGGGAGCGCATCCGGTCGTTCGTCGCCATGCCCGCAGTGTCGACCGGGAGCGGGCCCGCGCGTGGAAACCATCCACAACCCTCCGTAGCATCGGGCGGGTGCCCGACGTGCTGCTGCTGATCTTCGGGCTGCTCGCGATCATCGCGGGCGCGGAGCTGCTGGTGCGCACCGCGTCGCGGCTCGCCGCCCGAGTCGGGGTGTCGCCGCTCGTGATCGGGCTCACGGTCGTGTCGATCGGCACGAGCGCGCCGGAGCTGGCGATCGGCGTGGACGCCGCCCTCCGCGACGCGGGACCGCTGGCGGTCGGCAACGTCGCCGGCACCAACACCCTCACCCTGCTGCTGATCATGGGGCTCGCGGCGATCATCCGACCGCTGACGGTGCGCTCCGACGTCATCCGGCTCCACCTCCCGGTGCTCGTCGGGATCGCCGCGCTGGTCGCGATCCTCGCGGCGGACGGCTCCCTCGGGCGCATCGACGGCGTCGCCCTGCTGGCCGCGGGCGCCGCCTACACGGTCGTCGTGGTGGTGCTGGTGCGCCGCGAGCGCCGCGCGGTGCGTCGCGAGTTCGAGAGGGAGTTCGGCGACGTGCCGCCGGAGGCGCGTCGGCCGGGCGGTCTGCTGCTCGACCTGCTCGGACTGGTCGGCGGACTCGCCGTCGTGGTGCTCGCCGCCGACTGGCTCGTCGACGGCGCGGTGGGCATCGCCCGGGCGCTCGACGTCTCGGAGGCGGTGATCGGGCTCACCATCGTCGCGATCGGCACCAGCGCCCCCGAGCTGACCACCACCGTTGTCGCGACCCTGCGCGGCGAGCGCGACGTGGCGATCGGCAACCTGCTGGGCAGCGCGATCGTCAACCTGGTGCTCATCCTCGGGGTCACGGTCGTCGTCGCCGACCCCGCCGTGCCCGTCGACACCTCACTGCTGATCGACCTCGCGGTGATGGCCGCGGCCGCGCTCGTCTGCGTCCCCATCCTGCGCACCGGCGCTCGCGTGCAGCGACTCGAGGGGGTCGGCATGGTGCTGGGCTACCTCGCCTACCTCGCCTGGCTGCTGTTCGCCCGCGCCTGATCCCGGCGCCCGGAGCGGGGCACGGGCCCTTCGACCCTCGACCTCGCGCGCGGGGCGGGGCAGGCTGAAGGGATGGCCGACCACCGGTCCACCGAGGACCCGATCGACGGCGGTCGACCGTGGCACGGCCGCGACGCGGACGACGTCCTGGCCGCCCTGGAGTCGGGCCGGGACGGGCTGGATGCCGCGACCGCCGCCGCGCGACTCGAGCGCGACGGGCGCAACGCGCTCGGAGCCCGCGGCGTCGACCCGTGGTGGCGCATCCTCGCGCGCCAGTTCGCGAGCGTGATCATCCTGCTGCTCCTGGCATCCGTGGCGCTCACCGCGATCCTGCAGCGCTGGATCGACGCGGTCGCCATCCTCATCGCGGTGCTCTCCGACACGATCCTCGGCTTCGTCCAGGAGTCCCGAGCGGCGCGCGACGTCGCGGCGCTGCGGCGGTTCCAGGTGCGCCGCACGCGCGTGCGACGGGGCGGGACCGTTCAGGCGGCGCCCGCCGAGGAACTCGTGGTCGGCGACATCGTCGTGCTCGAGTCGGGCGACCGCGTGCCGGCCGACCTGCGGCTCGTCGCCGCCCAGCGGGTGCGCGTCGACGAGTCGTTGCTCACCGGCGAGTCGGTGCCCGTGGACAAGTCGCCGGGTCCGACCCCCGAGTCGACGCCCCCCGCGGAGCAGTCGGGTATGGCGTGGAGCGGCACCCTCGTCGTCGCCGGCCGATGCGAGGGCGTGGTCGTGGCCACCGGCGAGCGCACCGCGATGGGGCGCATCGACACCCTCGTGCGCTCCGCCGACACCCCCACCCCGCTGCAGCGCATCCTCCGCCGATTCGAATCCCGGCTCGGCATCGTCGTCGGACTGGTCGCCCTCGCGGTGCTCGTCGGCGGACTGCTGGTGGGGCTCGGGTTCTCCGACGCGTTCCTCAGCGCGGTGTCGCTCGCCGTCGCCGCGATCCCGGAGGGCCTGCCGGTCGTGCTCACCATCGCGCTCAGCCTCGGGGTGTCGCGGATGGCGAAGCGCCGCGCGGTGGTGCGCACCCTCCCGGCGGTGGAGGCGCTCGGGTCGACGACGGTGATCGCGTCGGACAAGACCGGCACACTCACGATGAACCGGATGACGGTGGAGCGGGTGTGGTCACCGCTCGACGCCGCCGATGTGGTCGACGACGCCGCCGACCTGCCGGCCGGATGCCGTGCCGCCGCCCGTATCGGGGCGCTCAGCAACGACGCCCACCTCGACCTCGACTCCGGCGACCTCGTCGGCGATCCGGTCGACGTGGCCATCGCCCGGCTCGCGCTGCGCGGATCGGCCGTCGGCGGCGAGGAGTTCGCCGCCGCGCCCGCCGCGCACGCCCCCTACGAGCCCGAGCGCCGATGCTCCGTGACCGTGCGGGCGGACCCGTCGCCCGCCCACCCCGCCGACGCGGCCCGGACCGTGCTCGTGAAGGGCGCCACCGACCTCCTGCTCGACCTCGCGACGACGATGACCGGCCCCGACGGACCCGTGCCGATCGACCGCGGGCTGATCGACGCCGCGCACGACGAGCTCGCCGTCGCCGGGATGCGCGTGCTCGCGGTCGCCCGCCGCCGACTCGACCCCGACGTCGACCCCGCCGGGTGGCTCGACTCCCCACGGGAGCTCGAGTTCGTCGGTCTCCTCGGGATGAGCGACCCGCCCCGGCCGGGCGTTCGGAACGCGATCGCCGCCTGCCACCGCGCCGGGGTGAGCGTGATGATGGTGACGGGCGACCATCCGCGGACCGCCGCGGCGATCGGCGAGCGGCTCGGGCTCGGCGGCCGCGGCGAACCGGTCACCGGGGGCGAGCTGGCCCGCCTCGACGACGACGCGCTCGTCGCGCGGCTGCGCGAGGCGCGCATCGCCGCGCGGGTGTCGCCGCACGACAAGCTGCGCATCGTGCGCGCGCTCGAGGCGGCGGGCGAGGTGGTGGCCGTCACCGGCGACGGGGTCAACGACGCACCCGCGCTGCGGGCGGCATCCCTCGGCGTCGCGATGGGGAAGGGCGGAACGGATGTCGCCCGGGACGCCGCCGACATCGTGCTCACCGACGACGACTTCGGCACCATCGTCGGCGCCGTGCAGGAGGGCCGGGTCACCTTCGCCGCGGTTCAGAAGGCGACGTTCTTCCTGCTCTCCACCGGCGTCGCGGCGCTGGTCGCCGTCACCGGCGACCTGCTCGTCGGCGGACCGCTCATCTTCCTGCCGGTGCAGATGATCTGGTTCAACCTGGTGTCGAACGGAGTGCAGGACGTGGGGCTCGCGTTCGAGCGCGGCGAGGGCGACGAATTGGAGCGGGCTCCCCGTCGCCCCACCGCGGGCCTCCTCACCCGCGGGCTGTGGGGTCGCATCGTGCTCACCTCCGCGTGGATGGGACTGATCGTGCTGGCGGCGTTCCACGGCGCGCTCTCCGCGGGATCGAGCATCGAGCAGGCGAGGACGTTCGCGCTCACCGCGTTCGCCTTCCTCAACCTGTTCCAGACCCTCAACTCGCGTTCGGAGCGGCGCTCGGTGTTCCGGCAGCGTCTCGACAACCCGCTCCTGCTGGCGGCATCCGTCGGGGTGCTCGTGCTGCACGCGGCCGCCGTGCTCACGCCGCCCGGCTGGGCCGTGCTGGGGTTCGCGCCGCTCACCGCCGCGCAGTGGGCGATCGCGGCCGGGCTCGGGGTGAGCGTCCTGCTCGTCGTGGAGGTCGACAAGGCGATCCGGCGCGCGGTCCAACGGCGAGGCTGACGTCGGCGGATCCCCCGTCGGCCGACGGTCGGCGGGTCACCCCAAGGGGACCGCCGGGCCGGCGGTCAGCGCGCGGCGGCGTCCCGCCCGTCGGCGTCCGGTGCGTCGTCGCCCGCCCGGCGGCTCGGCGCATCCCGCGGGGGCCGGATCTGCTCGGAGATGTACGAGATCACGGTCGCCGACGCGGTACCGAGGATGGCGATGCCGCCGATCATCAGCAGCACCGCGTACACGCGCCCGAGCGCGGTGACCGGATAGGTGTCGCCGTAGCCGACCGTGGCGAGGGTGACGACGGCCCACCACACGGCGTCGCCGAAGCCGGTGATCGTCGCCCCGGGGGCATCCCGCTCCACCCACAGCGTCGCGAGCGCGATCATGTAGACGAACACCACCGAGTACGCGACGGCGGAGGCGACCAGGCGGGTGCGCACCGCCCACCCGGCCGGCCCGTGCAGTCCGGGCAGGTCGCGCAGCCGGCGCACCGCGACGACCGCCCGTACCGGCGGCAGCACCACCGAGAGCAGCTCGATCGGATGCCGCAGCGCGAACCGCAGGCGGCCCCCGCGCGGCTCGAGCGCGATGCGGGCGACGATGTCGACGAGGAAGGCCAGCCACGCCAGGCCGAGCACGCCGAGCAGGAGGGCGCGCACGACCTCGGGGGCGTCGACCCAGAGCACGACGACGGAGTACGCGACGAAGAACAGCACGCCCGCGACGGCGAGCGCCCCGCCCGTGCGCGACTCCCAGGTCTCCCGGCGCATGGCGGCCACGCTAGCCGAGCCCGGTGAGGGTGCGACGCAGGGCGCGACGCGCGATGCCCGCCAGCGCCAGCCCGTAGAGCGCCGGCAGGGCGACGAGCAGGCCGACCAGCCCGCCCCAGGTCGTGAACAGGATGGTGCTGACGGCCGCCACCCCGGCGAGCAGGGCCGCGACGACGAGCAGAGGGGTGCGGCCCGTCAGGGCGAAGGCGAGTGCGGCGGCCGAGAGCAGCACCCAGTGCGCCAGTGGCTCCACGGGCGCGAGCGGATGCGCGGCGCGGAACGCCGAGAGGAAGGTCGTCAGCGCGAGCAGCGCGGTCCACGTGGAGACGAGCGCCGGACCCTGCTCACGCGGCGCGTCCGTGACGACGACGCGGCGCGGCGACGTGGCGGCGGGACTCACCGGGAGCGCCGCGAGCAGCGCATCGCGGGCCTCGGTCGCCTCCCGGAACCGGTCGGCGTCGCCGCCCGGCCGATCCGGGTGCAGCTCCCGTGCGCGGCGGGCGAACGCGCGCCGCACCTCGGACGCCGTCGCGCCCGGCGACACGCCCAGAACGGCGGCGGCGCGGTCGGCGTCCACGCGTCCAGGCTACGCCCGCGGGAATCGTAGGCTCGGGCCATGGCCCGCACCACGCCCTCCCGCTTCCCCGACCGCGTCACGCGGGACCGCCCCGCCCTCGACGCGCTGCTCGACGGCACGGTGCTCGGGCACGTCGGTCTCGTCGTCGACGACGCCCCGGTCGTGATCCCGACCGGCATCGCGCGCGACGGCGACCGGGTGCTGCTGCACGGCTCCACCGGATCCGGGTGGATGCGGCGGGTCGCCGCCGGCGCGCCGATCTGCCTCGAGGTGACCGCCCTCGACGCCGTGGTGGTCGCGCGCACCGGGTTCGAGTCGTCGTTCCGCTACCGCTCGGCGCTCCTGTTCGGGTCGTGCACCCCGCTCGACGGCGATGACAAGGTGGCCGGACTGGCGCGCATCACCGACCGCCTCATCCCGGGTCGCGCCGCGGAGGTGCGCGCGTCGAGCCGCAAGGAGCTCGCGGCGACGCTGCTGCTGGCGCTGCCCATCGAGGAGTGGACGCTGAAGGCGTCGCAGAACTGGCCCGACGACCTGGCGGAGGACGTCGCCGGCGACGCATGGGCGGGGATCGTCCCGGTGCGCGAGGTCTACGGCCCGGTGCTGCCGGCCCCCGATCTGCGCGACGGCATCCCGGTTCCCGCCTCCGTCACCGGACTCGTGGAGCACGGCCGGGGCTGACCGCCCAGGCCCGGCCCGTCGAGCGACGGCCGGCCGACGCGGGCGGGCTCGGCTCAGTGCGCCTCGGCGGCGTACCCCTCCTGCTTGGCGAGGATGTACTCCTTGATGGTCGGCATCGACTCGAGCTTGTCGCGGAAGAACGTGTTCACCAGGTTGACCACCTGGTTCTGCGCGGCCTCCACCTCGGCGGTGCGCTCCTCGCCCGCCTCCTGCTTCTCGAGCACGCGGCGCAGGTGCATGAGCGCCTGCACGATCTCGGTCTCCTCGGCGCCCTCCAGCGCGCGGATCACGTCGAGGATGAGCGCGTCGGCCTGGTTCTGCACCGCGTCGATCGGGATCGCCGAGCCCGGCTGCGTGGCGTTGTCGAGCGTGCCGATCAGCGACCACACCTGGTAGAGGATCGTCGACGGCTCGTCGAACAGCTCCCGCACGAACGCGGCGTCGAAGTGCCGGCCGGAGAGGCGGAAGACGTTGTACATCCGCTTCGCCGCCTTGCCGTAGTTGAGGTGCTTCGTGAGGTACTTCGTCACCTCCTCCTCGAGACGCTCCACGTACTCGTCGAGCGCGTCGTCGGTGACGAACTTCGCGACCTTGGCGAAGGTGGGCACCTCGTCGGCGTCGAGATACACCTCCTGGAAGTAGGCGTCGAGGTAGCCGTCGAGCGGCACGATCTCGCCGTCCGGCGCCTCCCAGGTGACGTCGATGACGTTGCTCGCGTTGGAGAGCTGCCCGCGGTCGGGGTCGGTGACGACCCAGTCGAGCTTCACCCAGCCCGGGTCGAGCGCCGCCTGCTCCCAGGTGAGCACGGCGCCGTCCACCTCGATGCGCCCCGCCTCGATGTCGGCGAGCGTCCACGACACCGGCTTGCCGCTCGCCGCCGTGCCGAGCTTCGCCTCGAGGAACTGGTAGGTGTCGCCGCGGGTGGTGCTCAGCACCTTCTCGCGCAGGATGTCGCCCATGATGCGGCTCGCCTGCTGCTTGGTGGCCGCCTTGATGTTCACCCGCTGGAAGAAGTCGGCATCCCCCGGGAAAGACTGGATCTTCGACTGCGCCGCCGACCCGGAGAGCGCGAGCGCGCCCTCGACGACGCCCTCCGGCCCCGTCACCTCGACGATCTTCCCGATGCGGCGGAACCGGGCCAGGTCGTGCGGGCTGAAGTCGAGCATCGACACCTTGTGGCCGAACGTGCCACTGTCGGCGTCGACCTCCCAGTCGTCGTCGGCGTCCTGCGAGGCGGCGATCGCCGACAGCCACTGCAGGGTGTCGGCCTCGTCGAGCTCGATGCCGAGCCGTGCGGCCGACTCGGCGATGCGGCGCACCTCCTCCGCGGTGTCGACTCCGGGGTTCGGCGTGACGGCGTCGGTGTCGGACATCGGGGCTCCTCGGGTCAGGATCTGATGCGGATGCTGCGGCGGTGCAGGTGGTGCGGCTCGCGACCGGTGGTGCGACGCGACGGCACGGGTCGCGCGCGGCGGCGCCGGTCAGTCGTTGTCGGTCGCCTCCGCGAGGAGGCGGCGGAACAGCTCGGCCTGGTCGCGGGCGTCGCTGAGAGCATTGTGCGACAGCTCGCGCCCCGCCAGGTAGATGGGGGCCAGGTGCTTCATCGAGGTGCCGCTCCACGGCACGCCCGTCATGCCCATGTAAAACGACTTGATGTCGAGCGCCGAGTGGCCGAACGGGTTGCGCCCCAGAAAGCGGCCGAAGTAGTCGGCGACGAACATCCAGTCGAACGGCGAGTTGAAGCCCACCATCAGCGGCTTGCGCCCCGGCGGCGTCACCTCGGCGAGCCACGCCTCGAACCGCGCCATCGCCTCGGCCGGCTCCACCCCGTCACGCGCCAGGTCGTCCATCGACAGCCCGCTCACCGCGAGCGCGGCGGGCTGCACCGCGTCGGACGTCGGCTTGATCTCGACGTAGAACCCGACGTCGGGATCGGATGCCAGACACGCGCCGATCGACAGCATCGCGTAGTCGGCGGGGTTCGGTCCGGCCGTCTCGACGTCGACCGAGATGAACGTGACCGGGCTCTCGGCCGCGTCGGATCGGCCCTCGGCGGGCGGGGCGTCGGGGGCGGAAGTCATCGCGGTCAGCCTAGGGGGCGGACGCGCCGGCGCGGCTCCGACCCCCGGTCGCTCGGCGCGGACTTCATCGGGGCGGAGCGGCCCCGGACACGGTCTCCTCGCGCAGACGGGCGACCTCCAAGCCGTCGAGGATGAGGTCGATGGCGAACCAGAATTCGGCGTCGGAATCGCAGCCGCCCATCCCGCCGGCGTGGTCGGCGGCGAGGGCGAGCTCGGCGACGTAGGGGACGACCGCGCGCCACGCCTCGGCCTGCGCGGCGATCTCGGCGGGGTCGGCCTCGGCGTCGTCCTCGAAGAGGTCCTGGCTGAACCCGGCGACCCGGCTGCCGAGGACGTGCAGGGCGTGGTGGGCGAGGTCGAGCGACGCCCCGCCGCGGCGCAGGATGCCGAGCACGGCGTCGATGTGGGCGATCATCGCCGGCGTCGCGTCGGCACGGTCCTCCAGCACGCGCGGGAGCCAGCGGTGGCGCAGCGCCGTGTCGCGGGCGGAGCGGATGAGGGCGCGCATCTCGTCGCGCCAGTCGCCGTGGGGGTCGGTGGCCGACACGGGATCGGACGGCGGGACGGCGGGCGAGGGAGCCGACGCGCGCATCTCGGCGACGACCGCATCCGCCATCCCCTCCAGCAGGGCCGACTTGTCGCGCACGTGGTTGTAGAGCGACATCGGATCCACGCCCAGCTCCGCCGCGAGCCTCCGCATGCTGAGTCGGTCGAGCCCGTCGCGGTCCGCCGCGGCGACCCCGGCGGCGACGATCGCATCGCGACTCAGCTTTCCGGCGCCGGGCCCGCGACGACGGGTCGACGTCGTGCTCCCGGATGCCGCGCCCATGGGGAGATGCTACCCGCCGGGCATTGCTCACTTACAGCGTAGATGACATCATGTCCTCCATGACCTACAGCGTAGATACGCCATCCGCGGGCTCTGTCCCGAAGCTCCCGCCCCGCTGGTTCATCCGGCTCGCGTGGCGCGCGCATCGCGCCCTCTTCCGACTCACCGGTGGTCGCGCGCCCCTGCAGACCCCGAAGCGCGGCAAGCACTTCGGGATGATGCGGTTGCGAACTGTCGGGCGGCGCTCCGGTGCGGAGCGCGCCGTGATCATCGGCTACGTGACCGACGGCCCCGCCCTCGCCTCGATCGCGATGAACGGGTGGGATGAGGCCGACCCGGCGTGGTGGCTCAACCTGCAGGCGAACCCGGACGCCACGGTCGACCTGGTCGGCGGCGAGCGCCGCGTACGCGCCCGAGTCGCCGACGGCGCCGAGCGTGAACGACTGTGGGCGACGATCTCCGAGTATCCGGGATACGGCGACGACCTCGACGCGTACGCATCCCTGCGCTCACGTCCCTCGACGGTGGTCGTCTTCGAACCCCGCGACTGAGCGACTCCGACCGGGCAGTCGGCGCGGCGGCGCGGTCAGCGGTACGGCCTAGCCTGACGGCATGACGACGATGGTGCTGGTGCCCGGCTTCTGGCTCGACGCCTCCTCCTGGGACGCCGTGCTGCCCGCTCTCCGCGAGGCGGGCGTCGACGCGGTGCCGCTCACCCCCGCCGGGATGGGCGCCGCAGCCGACGAGCGGCGGACGACGACCCTCGCCGATCAGATCGCCGACCTGGCCCGCGTCATCGACGCGACACCGGGCGACCTGGTGCTGGTCGGGCACTCCGGCGGCGGCCCGGTCGTCTACGGGGCACTCGACGCCCGCCCCGGCCGAGTGCGCCACGTCGTCTACGTCGACACGACGCCCGGCGGCGAGGGCTCGGTGATCAACGCCGAGCTGCCGGTGGTCGACGGCGAGATCCCGCTGCCCGACTGGGACGACCTCGGCGACGACATGATCCGCGGGCTCGACGACGCGGCGCTGGCGCGGTTCCGCGCGACCGCGATCTCCCAACCCGTGCACGTCGCCCAGGACCCGCTGCGCCTCACCGGCGACGACGCCGCACGCCGGGCGGTGCCGAGCACGATGATCAGCTGCGAGCAGACCGCCGCCGAGATCCGCGACATGATGGCGCCCGACCACCCGTGGCACGCCTACGTGCGCGAGCTTGCCGCGCTCGAGCACCTCGACGTGGTCGACCTGCCGACCGGGCACTGGCCGCAGTTCTCCGAGCCCGCCCGCCTCGCCGAGCTGCTCGTCGCCGCGGCACGCTGACCCGCTGACGTTCAGACTGTCGCGGCCGGTGCGGCTCGCTCAGAGCCCCACCTGCAGCACGAGCACGGCGGGGAAGACGGGGAACGCGGTGGGGCAAGTTCGGGGTAGGTGGCCGCCTCAGAGAAGTCGATTGCGGGACGCGCGCACGGTGTGCCGCGGGCTCAACCGCTCAGACCGGAGTGCAGCCAGGCGCAGGGTCTCCGTATGTGATCAGGAAGAACAGCATCACCGTCGGCAACGCAATCGCGGCGCTCCAGATCCACATCGCCGTCGCGGGCCGCCGGAGCCGCGGTATCGCGACGGCCACAACGAGGTAGATGGTCGAGCTCAGCCAGATGAGCCCAGAACCCCAGTGAGCGATCTCCCGCCACGGCTCTGGCCACGGGAGGCCGAGCACATTCAGAATCGAGCAGGCGCGGTACGAGAGCCGGGCGAATATTACGAGGCTGATCGGGGCGAGCCCGGCGAGGACGCCCATCGCGACGGATTCGATGACAAACCGCTGAGATCGCGCTCGCCCAACCGCGACGGCGACCAGAGCGCACGTGGCTGTAGCGCCGATCGCTGCGTAGAGGAAGGCGGGACCGACCAGGTTGATGTACTCCCCGGCCGCATAGGTGACCACGATCTGAAGGATTGCCAGCACCACGAAGACCCCAGGAACCGTGGCACCGACGGCCCACGCCCAGACCCTCACGGGGTCTCTCGACGCGGCGGGCGGGGTCACGCCGTGAATCTATCCAGGCCCAGACCGACGATCAATCACGTATGCGCAGACGGGAGCGAAGCGAACGGACCCGACCGCAGAGAGACTCAGAATCCGATCTGAAGAACCATGAAACCCGGAGCCAGTGCGAACGCGACCGTGACCGGCAGGATGAGGAACACAAGCGGCACCATCATCGCGATCTCGCGGGAGCCGGCCGATTCGAGCATGCGGCGCTCGGCGTCGTCGCGGGCGTCCTGCGCCTGGGCGCGCAGCACGTCGGCGAGCGGTGACCCGCGCTCGAGCGCCCCGACCATCTGCTCGACGGCGCGGGTCACCGCGGGGATGTCGAGATCGTCCGACATCCGCCTCAGCGCGACGCCCAACGGGATGCCGGTGCCGGCCTGGGCGGCGACCCGACCCAGCTCGGCGGCGAGGTCGCCGTTGCCGACCCGGGCGACGCGGCGGAGCGCGTCGAGCACCCCCTCCCCCGCGGCGAGCGCGAGGGCGAGCATGTCGAGCACCGTCGGCAGTTCGTCGACCAGTCGGGCGGTGCGGCGCCGCACGGCGCGGGAGAGCAGTTGTTCGGGGGCGAGCGCACCGGCGACGAGGCCGAGCAACCCGAGTCCGACGGGCGCGACCAGAGGCACCGCCGCGCCGCGGGCGACGAGAACCCCGGCCAGCAGCCCGAGCGCCGCGCCGCCCGCGGCCGCTGCGAGCTGCCGCGCGCGGTAGCCGTCGACCCCGAACCGCCAGTCGGCGGCCGCGAGCCGGCGACGCACCGCATCCGCATCTCCGAGCACGGCGGCCAGTGCGCGGGCCGGTCGCCCACCCGGGTCCGCGAGGAGCGCGCCGACCACGTCGGCGGGGTCGGCCGGACGGGCCGTCGCCACCCGCCGCGCCTCGTCGGACAGGTCGGCGACCGCGGGCGCGACCCGGCGCGCGAGGCGGGGCGCGCCGAACCGGGGGACGAGCCCGAGCAGCATCCACAGCCCCACCCCGAGCCCGACCCCCGCGGGGACGGCGGCGAGCACGGCCGCGCTCACGCGAACCACCGCCGCTCGTCGGGCAGCCGACCCAGGCTCAGCATGAGGCGGTAGGCGACCACCGTGACCGCGAGCCCGACGACGAGCAGCGCGAGCCCGGCGGCGCTGGAGTACGCGGCGACCGTCTCGGGGCGGGTGGCGAGCAGCGCGAGCACGACCCACGGCGCGAGCACGCCCAGCCGGGCCGCGCCGCGGATCCACGACTGCCGCGCCTCCACCTCGGAGCGGATGGCGGCATCCGCCCGCAGGGATGCGGCGAGCGCCCGGAGCACACCGGGAAGTTCGGTGCCGCCGACGTCGCGGGCGAGGCGCAGCGTCTCGACGACGCGATCGGCGACCGGGTCGGCGAGGTCGGCCTTGAGCCGGTCGAGCGCGGTGGAGAGGGTCCCGGCGCCGAGGGCCGTGCGGGCGAACTCGCGGAAGGCGGGCCGCGAGTCCTCGGGCGCGACGTCGGCGAGCGACGCGACCGCCTCGGCGAGCGGGATGCCCGCCCGCAGCGCCGCGACCAGGTGGTCGACGAGGTCGGGCCAGGCCGCGCGCACGCGCCGACGGCGCATCCTGCCGCGGCGGGCGAGCAGCAGCCCGGGCGCCGAGGCGGCGGCGAGCGCGGCCGCGAGCGCGAGTCCGGCGATCGGGGCGAGGGCGAGCACGGCCGCGGCGGCGACCACCGCGAGCAGTGCGCAGGTCGCGACGAGCACCGCCACCGGCACGTCGCCGAGGCCCGCCGCGTCGAGCAGCCGGCGCAGCACCCCGGCCCGGACGCGGGGCGCCGCGGCGGGCGCCGCCGGCCAGAGCCACGGCGAGGCGGCGAGCAGCAGGCCCGCGCCCAGAGCCAGCCCGAGGGCGCCCGCGGCGAGGAGCGTCACGCGGCACCGCCGAAGATGGCGTCGAGGTCGATGCCTGCCCGCCGCATCCGCTCGGCGCGCGCCGGTCGACGCCCGGTGGGGGTGAGCCGGCCGCGCACCCGGGCGAAGAGGGGCTCCGAGGCGACGACCCCGGCATCCGTCTCCCCCGTCGGCGCGACGACCTCGACGACGCGGCGGCGCCCGGAACGGTCGAGCTCCGCGTGCACGACCACGTCGATCGCCGAGGCGACGGTGGGCACGACGAACGCGGCGTCGATGTTGCGCCCGGCGAGCAGCGGGAGGGTCGTCAGTTTGCGCAGCGCGTCGGCGGCGGAGTTGGCGTGCAGGGTGCACATGCCCGGCAAGCCGGCATTGAGGGCGATCAGCAGGTCGAGCGACTCGGCCTCGCGCACCTCGCCGACGACGAGTCGGTCGGGGCGCATCCGCAACGCCTCCTTCACGAGCCGCCGCAGCGTCACCTCGCCCGTGCCCTCGAGGCTCGGCTGGCGGCACTGCATCGCCACCCAGTCGGGCACGTCGAGCGCCAGCTCGAACGTCTCCTCGACGGTCACGACGCGCTCCTCCGGTCGTGCGGATGCCAGCAGCGCGCCCAGCAGCGTCGTCTTGCCCGACTGGGTGGCGCCCGAGACGAGGATGTTCAGCCCCGCCCGCACGGCGGCGTGCAGGAGTTCGGCGGCGGGAGGCGTGAGCGACCCGAGGCGCACCAGGTCGCGCAGGTCGCGCATTCCGGTGCGGAACTTGCGGATGTTGACGCTCCAGTGGGCGCGGACGATGTCGGGGATGACGACGTGCAGCCGCGATCCGTCGGGGAGGCTCGCGTCGACGAACGGGCTCGACAGGTCGATGCGTCGACCGGTGCTGCGCAGCATCCGCTCGACCAGGTCGCGCACGTCGGTCTCGGTGAGGTCGAGCGCGACCCGCTCCGAGACGCCCTCCCGCGCGGCGAACACCCGGTCGGGGCGGTTGATCCAGATCTCCTCCACCGTCGGGTCGTCGAGCAGCGGCTGCAGCGGACCGAACCCGGTGAGCGCCGCGGCGACCTGACGGCGGGCGGCGTCCTCGTCGCGGAGCACCTCGCCCTCGCCGCCGAGCGCCCGCTCCGCGTAGCGCCGCACCTCATCGCGGATCAGCCGGTCGGCCAGTGCGGGGTCCCCCGCCACGTCCATCCCGTCCGCCCGCACGCGGTCGCGCACCCGCTCCGCGATGACCCGCACGCCCGACTCCACGCCGCCAGTGTCGCCACCCCGCCGCCCGCGCGGCGGCGTCTGTCCACAGGGGCGCGACGCGGTCGCCCGCGTCCGGGCTGCGCGACTCCCGTGCGGTGCGGCATCCGTCGGCGGCGACCCTAAGCTGGCGGCGCCGCGGGAGTGGTGAAACCGGTAGACACGCAGGATTTAGGTTCCTGTGCCGAAAGGCGTGGGGGTTCGAGTCCCCCCTCCCGCACAGCCGCCGTCCGGCGGACGCCACTACGCTGGTCGGAATCCTTTCCGCCGATCGCACCCGCGACCGACGACCCTGGAGCCGCCGTGGCCGCCGCCTTCACCGCCCTGCTGACCGTGCCCGCGGTGGCGACCGGCCTCATCCCGTGGCTCGACCCGGGCGAGATCATCCGCACGGCCGGGCCGTGGGCACTGCTCGTCGTGTGCCTCATCGTCTTCTCCGAGACGGGGCTGCTGGTCGGCTTCATCCTGCCGGGCGACACCCTGCTGCTGCTCACCGGGCTGGTGACCTTCAGCGGCACGATGACGGCGGAGCAGAACGGCATCCTCATCCCCATCTGGTGGGTGTGCCTCGCCATCGCGACCGCCGCGTTCCTCGGCGGCGAGGTCGGCTACCTCATCGGCCACAAGACGGGGCCGAAGATCTTCGAGCGCAAGGAGAGCGGCCTGTTCTCGAAGGAGAACGTCATCCGCACCAACGCGTTCTTCGACAAGTTCGGCCCGGGGGCGGTGGTCGCGGCGCGGTTCGTCCCCTTCGTCCGCACCTTCGTGCCGGTGGCGGCCGGGGTCGGGCACATGCCCTACCGCCGCTACACCCTGTACAACGCGATCGGGGCGGTGATCTGGGGCGGGCTGCTCACCTTCGTCGGGTTCCTGCTCGGCTTCATCCCGCCGGTCGCCGCGTTCGTCACCGAGTACATCGACCTCATCCTGATATTCGCCGTGCTGTCGGCGGTGATCCCGACGGTCTTCCACTACACCCGGGCGTCGCTGAAGGCGAAGCGCGCCAACCGCGAGGGCGCCGCACCGCTCACGGACGAGGAGGCCGTCGCCGACTACTTCGACCACGGCGTGCCCGGCGGCGAGCGGTCGAACGACTCCTGACTCAGCGCTCCGGGTCGACCCACACCGCCTGAGCCGACGCCGCGGGCAGCTCGCCGGCGACGACCGTCGCGTCGAGGCCGACCCCGGATGCCGTCAGGTCGCGCAGCACGGCCGGGTCGCGGTCGCTGATGCGCACCACGCGGCCGCGCGTGCCGGCCGGGAGGTCGTCGAGCAGGTCGCCGCGCACCGTCGGCATCCGCCCGTCGGCGGCGGGGATCGGGTCGCCGTGCGGGTCGCGCTCGGGGTGGCCGAGGCGCGCCGCGATGGCGTCGAGCAGGCGATCGGACACCGCGTGCTCCAGCACCTCGGCCTCGTCGTGCACCTCGTCCCAGCCGTAGCCGAACTCGCGCACCAGCCAGGTCTCGAGCAGGCGGTGGCGCCGCGTCATCCGCAGCGCCTCCGCCCGGCCCGCCTCGGTCAGCACGACGGCGCGGTACGGGGTGTGCTCGACGAGACCCTGATCGGCGAGCTTCCTGACCATCTCGGTCACCGACGACGGGGCGACCCCGAGGCGCGCGGCGAGCTCCGACGAGGTGATCGGCTCGGGCTGCCACTCGGTGTGGGCGTGGATCACCTTCAGGTAGTTCTCCGCGACCGTTCCGAGCGGTCGCTGCGCATCAGCGATGGGACGGCTCCTCGGTCGACGCGTGACCGGCGGGCTCGAGCTGGAACGTCGAGTGCTCGACG
The DNA here is from genome assembly GCA_041984585.1 of Pseudolysinimonas sp. Taxonomy (GTDB): domain Bacteria; phylum Actinomycetota; class Actinomycetes; order Actinomycetales; family Microbacteriaceae; genus Pseudolysinimonas_A. The sequence continues at coordinate 90,838 of JBHIXX010000002.1, forward strand.
TCGAAGTGACCGGAGAGGCACTCCCCCAGCCGCTCGAGCATCGGGCCGGTGCCGCCGGAGGCGAACACCTCGGCGTCGCACTCGACGTGCGCCGAGAACACCGGCGCCCCCGAGGTGATCGCCCAGACGTGCACGTCGTGCACGGCGACGACCCCGGGGGTGCTCAGCAGGTGGTCGCGGATCTCGGCGACGTCGGTCTCGCGCGGCGCCGACTCGGTGAGCACCCGCACCACGTCGCGCAGCAGCAGGAACGCGCGGGGCGCGATGAGCGCGGCGATCACGAGCGAGGCGATGGCGTCGGCGGCGACGAAACCGGTGAGCAGCAGCACGACGGCGGCGACGATGGCGGCGATCGAGCCGAGCATGTCGCCGAAGACTTCGAGCAGCGCGCCGCGCATGCCGAGCGACGAGCGGTCGCCGCCGCGCAGCACGAGGAAAGCGACGATGTTGGCGAGCAGGCCCACGATCGCGACGATCAGCATCGGCAGGCCGAGCGGGTGGGCGTCGCCGGGCTCGAGCAGGCGGCGCACGCCCTCGACCGCGACCGTGGCGGCGACCACCGTGAGCAGCACGCCGTTGGCGAGCGCGCCGAGCACCTCGACGCGACGGAAGCCGAAGGTGTGCCGGTCGGTCGCGGGACGGGCGGCGACGATGCTCGCGACCAGTGCGATGGCCAGCCCGATCGCGTCGCTGGCCATGTGGCCCGCGTCGGCGAGAAGCGCGAGCGAGCCGGAGAGCAGTCCGCCGACCACCTCGGCCACGAGCACGACGGCGATGATCGCGAACGCGATCGCCAGGCGCGTGCGGTTCGCGCTGCCGTGGTCGTGGTCGTGGCTCACGGCTCCAGCGTACGGAGCGCCGACCCGTCCGCGCGGCCGTTCGGCGTAGTCGGGAACGGTTGTCGTTCCCGCGATCACTGCGGCGCCCGTGCGCCGGGGAACGACCCGGAGAGGCTCAGCCGTAGCGCTCGCGGAGCACCACCGTCAGCGCCCGGAAGGCCCGGGCGCGGTGGCTGACCGCATCCTTCTCGTCCGGCGTCAGCTCGGCGACCGAGCGCACCTCGCCCTCGGGGCGGAACACCGGGTCGTAGCCGAACCCGCCGTCGCCGGCCGGCGCGTCGAGCACGAAGCCGTGCCACTCCCCCAGCTCGACGTGCTCGTCGCCCTCGCCCGGCGCGGGGACCAGCGCGGCCGCGCAGACGAACCGGGCACGGCGGTCGGCGACGCCGCGCAGGTTGTCGAGCAGCAGGCGCAGGTTGTCGCCGTCGTCGCGGGTTCCCGCGTAGCGCGCGGAGTGGATGCCGGGGTCGCCGCCGAGCGAGTCGACGGCGATGCCCGAGTCGTCGGCGAGCGCCGGGAGCCCCGTGTGGGCGGCCGCGGCGCGCGCCTTGATCAGCGCGTTGGCGGCGAACGTGGCGCCGTCCTCGACCGGCTCCGGTCCGTCGTAGCCGACCAGCTCGTGCGGGCCGAGCGCGTCGCCGAGGATGCGGCGCAGCTCGCCGACCTTGTGGGCGTTGTGGGTGGCGAGCACGAATGTCGTCATCGGGTCACTCCGCCAGCGCGGCCTTCTGGATGCGGGCCAGCTCGGCCGTGCCGCCGACGGCGAGGTCGAGCAGGGTGTCGAGCTCGGCGCGGTCGAACGGGGCGCCCTCGGCGGTGCCCTGCACCTCGACGAACGCGCCCGATCCGGTGACCACGACGTTCATGTCGGTCTCGGCCCGCACGTCCTCGACGTAGGGGAGGTCGAGCATCGGCACGCCGTCGATGATGCCCACGCTGATCGCGGCGACCGAGTCGGTGAGCGCCACCGCCTTCTTGGCGACGAAGCCCTTCTCGCGCCCCCACTCGATGGCGTCCGCGAGCGCCACGTAGGCACCCGTGATGGCCGCCGTGCGCGTGCCGCCGTCGGCCTGCAGCACGTCGCAGTCGAGCACGATGGTGTTCTCGCCGAGCGCCTTGGTGTCGACGACGGCGCGGATGCTGCGCCCGATCAGGCGGGAGATCTCGTGGGTGCGGCCGCCGATGCGGCCCTTCACGCTCTCGCGATCCGACCGGTCGTTGGTGGAGCGCGGGAGCATCGCGTACTCGGCCGTGACCCAGCCCTTCCCCTTGCCGGTGAGCCAGCGCGGCACGCCGTTGGTGAACGACGCCGTGCACAGCACCCGGGTGTCGCCGAACGAGATCAGCGCGCTGCCCTCGGCCTGCTTGCTCCATCCGCGCTCGATGGTGACGGGCCGCAGCTCGTCGGGGCGGCGTCCGTCGGCTCGCGTGTCGGTCATGTCGCTCCTCGGTTCGGGGTGGTCGGGATGGCCCCGGTCTCGAAGGTCTCCACGCGGGTGACCTCGGGGCCGAGGAAGCGGGCGGCCAGCATCCGGAACGCGTCGGCGTCGGCGCCGGTGCACTCGAACCGGTGGATGCCGGGGGCGCTGTCGCGGCGGTCGAGCCCGTGCTCCACCAGACGGCGGTACAGGTCGGCGGCGGTCTCCTCGGCGCTGGAGACGAGCTGCACTCCGGGGCCCATCACGTAGCGGAGCGCGGCGGAGAGCAGCGGGTAGTGCGTGCAGCCGAGCACCAGGGTGTCGACGTCGGCCGCCTTGAGGGGGGCGAGGTACTCCTCCGCCGCCTCGAACAGCTCCGGGCCGCTCGTGACGCCCGCTTCGACGAACTCGACGAAGCGCGGGCAGGCGGCGCTGTGCAGCTCGAGACCCGACGCCGCCACGAAGGCGTCGTCGTAGGCCCGCGAGCGGATCGTGCCGGCGGTGCCGATCACGCCGACGCGGCCGTTGCGGGTGGCCCGCACGGCGGTGCGCACCGCGGGCTGGATCACCTCGACCACGGGGATGCCGAAGCCGACCTCGTAGCGTTCGCGGGCGTCCCGCAGCATGGCGGCGCTGGCGGTGTTGCAGGCGATGACGAGCGCCTTCACCCCCTGACCGACGAGGTCGTCGAGCACGGCGAGCGCGTAGGCCCGCACCTCGGCGATCGGCTTCGGCCCGTAGGGCGAGTGGGCGGTGTCGCCGACGTAGAGCAGCGACTCGTGCGGGAGCTGGTCGATGATCGCCCGCGCCACGGTGAGCCCGCCGACCCCCGAGTCGAACACGCCGATCGGCGCGGAGGTGTCCGGGGTCACGGGAGTCCAGGGTAGTCGGCCCCGACGGCGACAGGGTCTGCGTGAACCGCGCGGGCCGGGGATGCCCCCGCCCGGGAGAGCGGCACGCGTAGGGTGGCCGCGTGGCGAGCGCACTGCTGACCGACCGGTACGAGCTGACCATGGTCGACGCCGCGCTGCGCGACGGCACCGCCGACCGGGAGTGCGTGTTCGAGCTGTTCGCGCGACGCCTCCCCGAGGGGCGCCGGTTCGGCGTCGTCGCCGGCACGGGGCGCTTCCTCGCCGAGCTGGCGGAGTTCCGGTTCGGCGACGCCGAGCTCGGCTGGCTGCGCGAGAACTCGGTCGTCTCCCCGACCGCCCTCGACTGGCTCGCCGACTACCGGTTCGGCGGCAGCATCCGCGGCTACCGCGAGGGCGAGGTCTACCTGCCCGGCTCCCCCGTGCTCGTCGTCGAGGGAACGTTCGCCGAGGCCGTGATGCTCGAGACCCTCGCGCTGAGCGTCTACAACCACGACTCGGCGATCGCCTCCGCCGCCGCACGGATGGTCGCCGCCGCCGAGGGCCGACCGCTGGCCGAGATGGGCTCCCGGCGCACCGGCGAGCGCTCCGCCGTCGCCGCCGCCCGCGCCGCGTACATCGCCGGGTTCGCGGCCACGTCGAACCTCGAGGCGGGGCGCACCTGGGGCATCCCGACGATGGGCACCGCGGCCCACGCCTTCACCCTGCTGCACGACTCCGAGGAGGCGGCGTTCCGCTCCCAGGTGGCGGCGATGGGCCCCGGCACGACGCTGCTCGTCGACACCTACGACATCGCCGAGGGCATCGCGACGGCGGTCCGCGTCGCCGGGACCGGCCTGGGCGCCATCCGCATCGACTCCGGCGACCTGCCGCGCGTCGTCGCCGCCGCCCGGGCGCAGCTGGACGAGCTCGGCGCCACCGGCACGCGCATCACCGTCACTAACGACCTCGACGAGTACACGATCGCCGCGCTGCGCGCCGCCCCCGTCGACTCCTACGGCGTGGGTACCGCGCTCGTCACCGGCTCGGGCGCCCCCGCCGCGGGGATGGTGTTCAAGCTGGTCGCGCATCGCGGCGACGACGGCGACTGGGTGCCGGTCGGCAAGCGCTCCGACGGCAAGGCCACCGTCGCGGGGCGCAAGCGCGCGGCCCGCACCCTCGCCGGAGGGGTCGCGGCGGCGGAGACGGTGTTCGTCGAAGAGGGCGACGCCGTGCCCGAGGGGCGGCCGCTGCAGGTCGACCTCGTCGTCGACGGCGAGTCCGACCCGGCGCACCTGGGCGCGGCGGGGGTCGCGGCGGCGCGCGAGCATCACGCGGCGGCGCTCGCCGAGCTGCCGCCCGAGGCGTTCGCCCTGGGTCGCGGCGAGCCGGTCATCCCGACGGTCTACGTCTGACATCCCGACCGTCTACGTCTGATCTTCACCCGCCGCGGCGGCCCGGAGCCTCCCGCCTCACTCGCCGCGGTAGCGCCCCGGACGGTGGTTGATCGCCAGCACCAGGTTGAGCACCACGACGCCAAGCGCCGAGATCAGCACCAGCGCCCACGACGCGGTGAGCAGCGAGGCGATCACGACGAGCGCGTCGAGCCCCATCTGCACATAGCCGGCCCGCCAGCCGAGCCGCTCCTGGGCGAGCAGCGCGAGGATGTTGAACCCGCCGAGGCTGGCCCGGTGCCGGAACAGGGCGAGCAGTCCGATGCCGCAGAGCAGGTTGCCCGCGACGGTCGCGAAGACCGGGTCGATGTCGATGTCCTGCACGAGCAGCGGCGGCAGCAGCGACAACGCCGCGAGCAGGGCGATCGCGGCGCCCGTGCGCAGGGTGAACGACCAGCCCTTCTTCCACGCGGCGAGCGCGAAGAACGGGATGTTCACCGCGACGAAGATCACGGCGAACGGCAGGCCGGTGAGATAGGTGACCAGCAGCGCGAGGCCGGCCGTCCCGCCGGTGACCACCCCCGCCGAGTGCAGCAGGAACAGGCCGAACGCGACGACGAAGGTGCCGGTCAGCAGGCCGCTGACGTCGTCGACGACGGTGTGGCGCGGGAACTCGAGGCGACCCGGATCGGGATCGTGCGCGGCCGCCTCGTCGCTCACTCCGGCTTCATCCGGTCGTAGATGCGCTTGCAGTCGGGGCACACCGGGAACTTGTCGGGGTCGCGGCCGGGGATCCACTTCTTGCCGCACAGCGCCCGCACCGGCTTGCCGGTGAGCGCCGACTGCAGGATCTTGTCCTTCTTGACGTAGTGGGAGAAGCGCTCGTGGTCGCCCTCCTCGAGCTGCTCCTTCTCGAGCAGCTCCTGCAGCTCGCGGTCGAGGGTGTCGGTGCCGCCGCCCTGTCCGGGCGAACCGGGGTCCGAGATGCTCATGCCCTCAGTGTCGCATGGTGAAGGCCAGCAGCTCCGGGCCGCGGCGCTCGAACACCCCGGCGCCGATGCGGATGCCCCCGGCCATCACCAGCAGGCCGACGCCGAGACCGGCGGCGAGAGCCGCCCACGTCCACGGGCCCGCGACGCCCAGCATGTGCAGCACCAGCCCGGCGATCGCCGGCGAGGCGAACAGCAGGACGAGGAACACCGTGAGCCCCTGGGTCGAGCCGCCCGTACTGCCCTGCACCTGGGGCTGCTGGAACGCGCGATCTCCCGGACGGGTCGCCGGGTAGGGCGCGACCGCCGACGCGACGCTCGAGACGCCGATGGCGCCGAGCAGCACCGCGACCGACACCCCGATCACCGCGGGCAGCACCATCGGGTCGCCCACGATCCACGTGGTGAGCGGGGCCCCGCCGGCGATGACCAGCAGGCCGAGCGCGAGCACCGGCACCGCGCGACCCAGCCGGTCGGGCCCGCCGCGGGTGTGCGCCACCACGTGGCTCCACACCGCGGTGTTGTCGTAGGCGACGTCGTTGTGCAGGGTCGACCAGGCGAGCAGCAGCACGACGACCGGGAGCGGGAAGAGCGCCCCCACCTCCACCGGGATGCCGCCGATCCAGATCGCGAGGCCGGAGAGCACCGGCACGGCGGGGATCACCAGCAGCGTCGTCAGGTAGCGCGGGTCGCGCATCCAATAGGTGAGGCTGCGCGCCGACACGGCCCCGAGCGCGGTCGACCCGGTGCGCCGGAACCAGCCCGGGATGCGGGCCACCCGCGTGCGCGGCATCGGAACGGTCGCGCGCATCGCGTGACGCACCACGCCCGCCCAGACCAGGGCGAGCCCCAGCAGCACGGCGACACCCGGCAGCACGTCGGCCGCCCAGAAGCCGCCGGCCGGCAGATCGATCGGCACCCGCCACCACGCCCCCAGCTGTGACGCGGCGAGCGTCTCGGTGATCGCCGGAGCGCGGAACGGCGCCAGCGCGAGCACGACGGCCAGCGTCGTCGCCCAGGCCTCTCCCGGCACGAGCGCCCCCACCTCGGGCGCGAGCTCCGCGGCGACCAGCCCGGTGCCTGCGACCAGCACCAGCACCGCCAGCACGCGCACGACTCCCGACGTGACCGGCCGGTGGCGCAGCGCCGCCCCCGCCGCGGCGCCGATGCGCGCCGCCAGGAGCCCCTGGAGCACGATGAGCGGAGCGACCGCGAGCGCGGCCGACCCGGCGGAGCCCGTCCACAGCAGGGTCGGCACGAGTGCGAGCGGCACGAGGATGATCGCCGGTCCGACGAGCGACGTGAGCAGCAGCGCGAGCCCGATGCTCCACCGCGAGAACCCGTAGCCGCGGAGCGCCCGCGGGTCGAGCAGCTCGTGGCGCACCACCGCGAGCGGCACGAGGAACGCCGCCACGTCGAACAGCGCACCTGCGAGCACCACGACGCGGCGCACCGTGAGGTCGGGCAGCCCGGCCAGCGCCGACGCCCCCGCGCCGAGCGCGACGAGCAGCGCGGCACCGGCCAGCACCGCGAGGAGCGCCGCGATGGCGGTGCGCGGGCGGCGCAGCCCGTTCAGGTGCAGTCGCGCCTTCAGCCGCAGCAGCTCGAGGACCATGATCACTCCGTGTAGGCCTGCAGCCACTCCATGCCCGCGACGGCGCCCTCGCCACCGGCGAGCTCGACGAAGCGGTCTTCGAGGCGCTTGCCGTCGCGCACCTCGTCCATCGTCCCGGCCGCGAGCATCCGGCCGTCGGCGATGATGCCGACCGCGTCGCACTCGCGCTCGATGAGGTCCATGCTGTGGCTCGACAGCACGACGGTGCCGCCCGCGGCGGCGAACTTCTTGAGGATGCCGATCACGGCCACCGCCGAGACCGGGTCGACCGACTCGAACGGCTCGTCGAGCACGAGCAGCCGCGGCGAGTGCAGCAGCGCGGCCGCGATCCCGATCTTCTTCACCAGGCCCGCCGAGTAGTCGGAGACGAACCGGCCGAGCGAGTGCTCGATGCCGAACGCGTGGGCGAGGTCGTCGATCCGCTGGGTGACCGTGTCGCGGTCGAGCCCGCGCAGCGCCCCCGCGTGGTGCAGGAACTCCCGACCGGTGAGCCGGTCGAACAGGCGCAGCCGGTCGGGCAGCACACCGAGCGAACGCTTCGCGACGGCCGGGTTGGCCCACATGTCGGCGCCGCCGAGGTGCACCGTCCCGGCGTCGGGACGCAGCAGGCCGGTGATCATCGACAGGGTGGTCGTCTTGCCCGCGCCGTTCGGCCCGACGAAGCCGAAGAACGTGCCGGGCCGCACGTCGAGGTCGACGGCGTCGACGGCGACCGTCGGGCCGAAGGTCTTGGTGAGCCCGCGCACCGAGAGCGCGAACTCGCTCGTGCCGACCGGCAGCGCGGCGGCACGGGTGGGCAGCACCCGCCGAACGAGCGCTCCGCCGCGCGGTTTCTTCGCGGCCTCGGCGGGGGGCTCGGCGTCGGCCGTCGCGTCGGTGTCGTCGACGTCCGGCTCGGTGGTGTCGGCGGGCTCCCCGACGGCCGGCTCGGTGGTGTCGGCGGGCTCCCCGACGGCCGGCTCGGTGTCGGCCGGCTCGGTGTCGGCCGGCTCGGTGTCGGCGGGCGCCTCGTCGGGGGTCTCCGTCTCGGCGTCGGTCTCGACGGCGTCCGTCGTCGTCGCGTCGTCCACGGAGACGTTCTCGGAGACGTTCTCGGGGGCGTCCGCGGTGGCGACGGCGGTCAGCACCGGAGCGGCCTCCGTCGTCTCGGCGGTCTCCTCCGACTCCGCGGGGCTGGCCTCCGCGGGCTTCAGCGCCTCCGTCGGACGCGCCGGGCGCTTTCCCGTCCGTGCCGCGCCGGAGCGCGCCGCGACCGATCGGCCACGCGGACCCCGACGGTGCGGCGGGACGGCGTCGCGCTCGGCACTCACGCCCCTCAGCCTATCGGCGCGCCGCCCGCCTCCGGCGGCGATCGGTCGGGTCGCTCCCCGGTCACCACACGGCATCGCTCCTCGGTCGCACCGCGGCCCGGCCGCCCGGTCTCATCGACGTTCTGGCACCGGTCGGGGGGCATCCGTCGCTCCTGGGGCTCCGGATGCGAGAATCGGCGCATATCACGATCCGGGAACGGTTGCTCCGTCGGCCTGGGGGCGCGGCGGAGGCGCCGGTACAGTCCTGGAGTACACAACGGTGTGTCTTGCACAAGGGTTCCGTGGTGAACAGCAGGTGAACCACACAGCAGTTCACCTCACCGCGGCACCCTCCCTTTCACCAAGGCGATAGAGGAGACCACCGATGACCACGCAGATCGTCATCCTCGCGGCCGGGATGGGCAGCCGGCTCGGTCGCTCGCTCCCGAAGCCGCTCACCACGCTGAGCGACGGCCGCACCATCATGCGGCAGCAGCACGACAACATCGAGGCCGCGTTCGGCCGCGACGCCCACATCACCACCGTCGTCGGCTACAAGCTCGACCACATCATCGAAGCGTTCCCCGAGTCGTCGTACGTCTACAACGAGCAGTACGACCAGACCAACACCTCGAAGTCGCTGCTGCGCGCCCTCCGCGCGTCGAAGGACGGCGGCGTGCTCTGGATGAACGGCGACGTCGTGTTCGACCCCGAGGTGCTCGTGCGCGTCGGCGACCTCGTCGCCCGCGATCAGTCGTTCGTCACCGTCAACACCGCGAAGGTGTCCGACGAAGAGGTGAAGTACACGGTCGACGAGACCGGCTGCATCCGTGAGCTCTCCAAGTCGGTGCAGGGCGGCCTCGGCGAGGCGGTCGGCATCAACTACGTGTCGAGCACCGACAAGGCCGACCTGATCCGCATGCTGAAGCGCGTCGACGACCAGGACTACTTCGAGCGCGGCATCGAGCTGACGATCGAGCGTGGCACCCGGTTCGTGCCGGTCGACATCTCCGACCTGTACGCGGTCGAGATCGACTTCGCCGAAGACCTCGAGCGCGCCAACCTGATCTTCGCCTGACCCGCGTCGGCCGCCCGGCGCTCACGCCATCCGGGTCGGCTGCGGGTCGTCGGGCGCGCCCCGACTACCCTGAGCACGTGACTGCCGAGACCGAGCGCGCGACCGCGAGCCGGTCGGGATTCGCCCGGTACCGCCACGCGCTGTGGCTGCTCACCACGCGCGACCTCAAGGTGCGCTACTCGACGTCGGCGCTCGGCTACCTGTGGTCGATCCTCGACCCGCTGGTGATGTCGGCGATCTACCTGTTCGTCTTCACGGTGGTCTTCGACCGCGAGGTGGGCGAGCAGCCGTACATCGTGTTCCTGCTCACCGGACTGCTGCCGTGGATGTGGTTCACCGGCGCGATCTCCGACTGCACGCGCGCCTTCACCCGCGAGGCGAAGCTGATCCGGTCGACGACGATCCCGCGCACCATCTGGGTGGCGCGGCTCGTGCTCTCGAAGGGCATCGAGTTCGTGCTGAGCATCCCCGTGCTCGCCGTGTTCGCGATCGTGTTCGGCGCGAGCGTCGGCTGGGGGGCGCTGCTCTGGATCCCCGCGATGCTGCTGCAGGCGGCGCTCACGCTGGGCATCGGCCTGATCGTGGCCCCGCTCGTCGTCTTCTTCCGCGACCTGGAGCGAGCGGTGAAACTCGTGCTGCGCTTCGCGTTCTACGCGTCGCCGATCATCTACGGGCTGCCCGACCTGCGCGAGCACGGCCTCGAGTTCTGGGGCGCTCTCAACCCGCTCTCCGGCATCTTCGCGCTCTACCGTTCGGCGTTCTTCCCCGACCAATTCGACCCCTGGGCGGTCGGGATGAGCGCCGCGATCACCGGCGTCGTGCTCGTCGTCGGCGTGCTCGTCTTCCGCGGCACCATCCGCGGCGTACTGAAGGCGATCTGAGGACGGATGCCGTGAGTCGACCCACCCCCGCGCCCTCGCCCGGCCCGAGCCCCGCCCCCGCGCTCTCCGTCGGCGGCATCCGGGTCGACGACGTCGGCATCCGGTTCGTGCGCAACCGCGCGGCCGGGCGCCGCAACTTCAAGGACCTGTTCGGCGGGCGCACCCGCCGCACCGGACCCGGCGAGTTCTGGCCGCTGCGGCACGTGTCGTTCGATGTGGCGCCCGGCGAGGCGATCGGCGTCGTCGGACGCAACGGGCAGGGGAAGTCGACCCTGCTCAAGCTGGTGGCCCAGGTGATGTTGCCCGACGAGGGCTCGGTGCACGTGGCCGGCGGTGTCGCGCCGCTGATCGAGATCACCGGCGGGTTTGTCAATGACCTCACCGTGCGCGACAACGTGCTGCTCACCGCCGGACTGCACGGCATGCGCCGGCGCGAGATCGACCAGCGCTTCGACGAGATCATCGAGTTCGCCGAGCTCGACGACTTCGTCGACACCCCCTACAAGCACCTGTCGAGCGGCATGAAGGTGCGACTCGCGTTCGCCGTCATCTCCCGGCTGGAGGAGCCGATCATCCTCGTCGACGAGGTGCTCGCCGTGGGCGACGCCGCGTTCCGGGCGAAGTGCTACACGCGCATCGAGGAGCTGCTGGCCGGCGGGCGCACGCTGTTCTTCGTCTCGCACTCCGACAAGGACCTGCTGCGCTTCTGCGAGCGCGGTCTCTACCTCGACAAGGGCGAGCTGCGGCTCGACGCCCCCATCCGCGAGGTCGTCGACCGCTACCACGCCGACTACGGGAAGTGACCGGATGACGCCGACGACCGACGGAGCCCCCGAGTCCTCGGCGGCGGCGCTCGCCCGGCGCGAGCAGGCCGCGGCCGAACTGGCGCGACGCGAGAAGGCCGCGCGGGACGACCGCATGCACCCGGCGCTCGCGTCGAGCCTCGACGCCCTCATGTCAGTGCAGCGCCCGGTGGTGCTCGCCCACATCCGCGGCATCCGCGCGAAGCGCCCCGACGCGACGCCGGCCGAGATCCTGCGCATCCTCGAGGTGCGCTACCTCGCCGCGGTCACCACGGGCGGCGCCGCGGTCGGCGCGAGCTCGGCGATCCCGGCGGTCGGCGTGGGCGCCTCGCTCGTGCTGAGCGGGGTCGAGACCGCCGGGTTCCTCGAGGCGAGCGCGCTGTTCGCCCAGTCGATCACCGAGCTGCACGGCATCGCGATCGACGACCCGGAGCGCGCCCGCACGCTCGTCATGTCGCTCATCCTCGGCGCGGGCGGCCGCGAGCTGGTCGCCCAGTTCGCCGGCCAGGCGGCCGGGGGCGGCACCAGCCGATCCGCCTACTGGGGCGAGATGATCACGCACAACCTTCCGCGCGCCGCGCTGGGACCGATCTCCGACCAGATCCAGAAGGCGTTCCTGCGCAAGTTCGCGGTCGCCCAGGGCAGTTCGGTCATCGGCCGGCTCATCCCGTTCGGCGTCGGCGCCGTGGTCGGCGGCACGGGCAACCACCTGCTCGGCCGGCAGATCGTGAAGGCCTCGCAGACCGCGTTCCCGCCGTTGCCCGCCGAGTTCCCGGCCAACCTCGACCCGCGCCCGCCGCGCGACCCGGACGAGCCGAGCCGCGTGCGCTGGGTGGTCGACCGGATGCTGCCGACCTACCCGATCGGCGAGCTGCGCAAGCGACTGCCGGGCCGGCCCAAGCCGCTCCCGCCGGGCTACGCCGGCTCCGTCTCCGTGGAGCGGACCGACCCCGTCGACGCCGCGGACTGAGCCGCACGACACGGACTGAGCCGCCACCGGCTCGCGATCACGCCCGGTCCTCCACATCGACGATGGGGGCGCGCTGTCCCCCTCGCCGCGCCGCCTGTCGGGACCCGATCGTACGGTCCGGCGCATGGAGGCATACCCCGTCCCGTTCCATCTCGACCGTCACGCGGCGCCCGTCCTGCGGTTGGTGAATCACTCGACCGAGACAGTGCGGTGGGTGCGGATCGAGCTCGATGGGCCGGGCGTCATCGCGTCGACGATCACCCCGCGCCTGCTCCCCGGCGATGGCATCGACCTCCGGGTTCGAGGCGCCGACCCGGCCCGCGAGACCCGCGTCGTCGTCCGCTGGCTGCGGGATGACGACACCCAGTACCTGTGGGGCGTTCCGTTGTGACGGCCCGCCCGCCGGTGGTCAGGCGCCGGTGCGGCGGCGACGCTCGGCGACGAACTCGCGGGCGCTGAACGTCTCCGGGCGGCCGGGGAGCTGAGACGGCTCGATCCCGGCGATGAAGTCACCCGGGTCGGAATCCAGAGCCGCCGCCAGCCGAATGAGAGTGGTGATGTGGGGCAGCGCCTGCCCCCGCTCGTACTTGCCGATGTTCGACACGTCGATGCCGGAGAGATCCTGCAGCTCCCGCTGAGTCACCCCGACGACGTGCCGCCGAGCCGCGATGCGCGCCCCCACGATCCGCGCGGCGTCGGATTCGGCTCGGGGCATCCTCCATGCCTATCCGCCCCGTGCGACCCGATCGAGAGTGTCAGCGCCTCATGCTTTTCTCACTACGGTGTTAGTACCCCATTCGAGAGGACGCCGTGGCGAAGTCACTCCTGGAAGAGCTGCCGAAGATCGTGGCGGCGGGCAAGGCCCAGGCACAGCAGATCCTCGAACAGCTGGACGGCCCGAGCAGGGTTTCTCTTCAGACGCGCGAGCTCGTCATCCCGAACCGGGCGACGTCGGGTTTCGATCTGAGGGGCCTCGATGGCGAGGCTGGACTGCCCGATCAGCCGAATCGCCTGGTCTACGGCGACAACCTGCTTGCCATGGCCGCTCTCCTCGCTGGAGATGATGAACACCCGAGCCTGCGCGGCGCGGTCGACCTCATCTACATCGACCCGCCTTTCGATTCGAAGGCTGACTACCGGACGTCGATCACGTTGCCGGACGGGGACATCACGCAGAAGCCGACTGTCGCCGAGCAGGTCGCCTACTCCGATACATGGGCCGACGGAACCGCCTCCTACCTGCAGATGCTGGTCCCCCGGCTCGTCCTCATGCGGGAGATGCTCTCGAAGCGGGGCTCCTTGTACGTGCATCTCGACGCCAACGTCGGGCACTACGCAAAAGTCGTGCTCGACGAGGTGTTCGGGAAGAAGTCGTTCCAGCGCGAGATCGTGTGGCGGATCGGGTGGATCTCGGGCTACAAGTCAGCGGCGAGGAACTGGATCCGAAACCACGACGTGATCCTCTACTACGTCAAGGATCCGAGCGACGTCTACTTCAACAAGACCTACCTGCCCTACCCGGACGGCTATGTGCGCCGGGACGGCAACGCTCCCACCGGGCAGGGGTACCCGCTAGAGGACACCTGGAACGCGTCGGACCTCGACCGACTCGACTCGATCCAGATCATGAGCTTCTCGAAGGAGAAGGTCGGGTACCCGACCCAGAAGAACTCCTCGCTCGTTGAAAGGGTCATTACGGCATCGTGCCCGCCCGACGGGCTGGTCGCCGACTTCTTCGTGGGGTCCGGCACCACTGCCGCGACGGCCGAGCGCCTCGGACGACGGTGGGTCGCAACCGACCTCGGCAAGCCAGCCGCGATGATCACCCGCAAGCGCCTCGTCGACCAGGACGCGAAGCCGTTCCTCTACCAAGCGATCGGCGACTATCAATACGAGCAGGCGCGGAGCACCCTCGGCCGCAAGTTCCGCGTAGGAGATCTATCCCGCGTCATCCTCGGCCTCTACGGCGCCCTCCCGCTTCCCCCCGAGGAGAACATCAACGGCGCGCTGGGGCGCATGCCCGACAGCTCCACGCTCGTCTACGTCGAGAGTCCGAGCCGACTCACGACCCCATCGACGCTGACCCGGGCTCAGGGGTACCGGGACTCGAAGTTGGGCGGCTTCGAGAAGGTCGTCGTTCTCGGCTGGAACTTCCAGGCCGGAATCGGACAGGCGGTCGCCGCGCTCAAGGACCCGCGCCTCGAGGTGCGCGTCATCCCGGCGAACCTGCTCGACGAGATGAAGAAGAAGGGCGACAAGCTGCGTCGCCCCACCTTCTCCACGCTGCAGTACCTCGACGCGCACGTATCCCACCGCAGTCGGCGCGAGGACGGCCGCGAGGAGCTGGAGATCGTGCTCGACAACTACGTGTTGCTCGACCCGGACGCGCTGCCGCTTCAGGAGGGTGAGAGCAAGGAGCGGGTCATCGAGGTGATGAACCGCGAGCCGCTCGCGCTCATCGAGTACTGGGCCGTTGACCCCGACTACGACGGCGACGTCTTCCGGTCGACGTGGCAGGACTACCGCGGGAACACGGATGCCGACGACGACCCGCTGCGCACCGTCACCCGCGCCCAGCTCACGGTCGATGCCGCCGAAGGTCCGCGCCGCGTCTGCGTGCGCGCGGTCGACGTATTCGGGTTCGAGTCGGAGGTCGTCATCGAGGTTCCCGCGTGACCCCCGCGCACCCCGCGCCGGTCACCGGCGGCCCCGACCGGTTCCCGCTCGCCGAGTCGATCTCCGCCCTCCTCGCCGACGACCTTGCGGCACTCCAGGTCGGCGAGCCGAACGGCCTGCTCGACGCGGTCACGCCGACCACGGCCGAGCTTCTGCGCTGGTGGTTCCAGCAGGACTACTGCGATGTGCGCTCGGGACTCAACTTCCATCGCGGGCAGCGGGACGCCATCCTCGCGGTGATCTACGCGCACGAGGTACTCGAAACCGAGAACCTGCTCGACCTCTACGAAAAGGTGTCGCGTGAGAGCGTCCTCGTCGACGGGATGCTCGGCGAGGTCACCGCGGAGCGCAACCGCCACCCGAAGTACGCCGCCAAGATGGCGACGGGGACCGGCAAGACGTGGGTGCTCAACGCGCTGCTCGTCTGGCAGTACCTCAACGCGGTCGCCGCCCCCGACGATCCCCGGTTCACGAGCAACTTCCTCGTCGTCGCCCCCGGTCTGATCGTCTACGACCGGCTGCTCGACTCGTTCCTCGGACGCCTCCGCGAGGACGGCACCCGCGACTTCTCGACCAGCGACCTGTCGCGGTTCGCGGAACTCTTCATCCCCGACGACCGTCGCGACACCGTGCTCGGGTTCGTTCAGAGTTCCGTGGTGCCGAAGGCGGAGATCGGCCGCAAAGTGACCGGTGGCGGCGCGGTCGTGCTCACCAACTGGCACCTCCTCATGGGGCAGGACCCCGACGACCCCGAGGCGCTCGAGGACGACGAAGACGAGATCGCGCCCGGTCTTGACCTCGACTGGAAGGAGGCTGCGGCGGCGGCGCTCCCGCTCTCCCCCGGTGTCGCCGCCGGGAACTCGCTCGACACGCTCGACCGACGTTTCGAGCGCGGTGAGAAGTTCCAATGGCTACTCGATCTGCCGAGCCTGATGGTGTTCAACGACGAGGCGCACCACGTGCACTCGGGAGGCAAGTCCGACCCGTCGTCCGAGGTGGAGTGGCAGCGGAGCATGAACGCACTCGCGGCGGGCAAGGGGCGGCGCTTCGTCCAGATGGACTTCTCCGCGACGCCGTACAACGAGACCCGAGGCAAGAAGATCTGGTTCCCGCACATCGTCGTCGACTTCCCGCTCGACGTCGCGGTGACCAGCGGGCTCGTCAAGGCGTTCGTGCTCGACAAGCGGCAGGAGATCGCGGCGCTCAAGAACGCCGACCTCGACTTCGCGGCAGAACGCGACGAGCGTGGACAGGTCGTCGGGCTCTCCGAAGGGCAACGGGTCATGCTGCAGGCGGGCCTCGCAAAGCTCGCAATACTCGAGAAGGAGTTCGCAGGGCTCGACCCCGACAAGCGCCCGAAGATGCTCGTCGTCGTCGAGGACACCAAAGTGTCGGAGCCGGTCGTCGAGTACCTGCAGTCGACCGGTCTCGCCGAGGACGACATCCTGCGCATCGACTCCGGCCGCAAGCAGGAGCTCGGGGCGAAAGACTGGGAGCCGGTGCGGGCCAAGCTGTTCGACGTCGACAACCGGGCCCAGCCCAAGGTGATCGTCAGCGTACTCATGCTGCGCGAGGGCTTCGACGTCAACAACATCTGCGTCATCGTCCCGCTCCGTGCAGCCGGGTCAGGGATCCTCGCCGAGCAGACCGTCGGTCGCGGCCTGAGGCTCATGTGGCGCGGCGAGCCCGTCGTCGAAGAACTTCGCGCAAGGAACCTCGAACTGCTGAAGCAGCGCAAGCCGCCAGCGAGCTACTACGACGTGCTGTTCGTCGTGGAGCACCCCGCGTTCGAAGCGCTCTATGAGAACCTCATCGGCGAGGGCGTGGCGGGCGAGATCGAGGGCGACTCGCCGACGCCCGGCGGCGATGTCGAGCGGATCGGTCTCAAGCCGGGATTTGAGGAGTTCGACTTCCATATCCCGTTCGTCGTCCGCAGTGCGGACGAGGAGATGATCGGCCCGCGCATCGACATCGGCGCGCTCGCGACGAGCACCATCCCGATCACCGACCTGCTCAAGGTGACGAAGAAGGGCGACACGTTCATCTCGCTCGAGCCCGCCTCGGGCGTACAGTTCGGCCCGTTCCGCGTGGATGGGGCGAAGATGACCGCCGCCGGCTACAACGACTACCTCCGCAAGATCGCCACCCGAGTCGGCGGCGCCGTCGACCGCTCGTTCACGAAGGCAGGGCACCTCAAGCAGAATCCGGACCCGTTCGCCACCCTCCAGGTGTCGGGCCCCGAACTCGTCGGCTGGGCCGACCGCTGTATCCGTACTCGGTTCTTCGGCGGGATCATCGACCCGCTCGAGAACGAGCAGTGGCGGGTGCTGATGATCGATGACATCAGCGATCAAATCGCAGGCAATCTCGCCACCGCCCTCGTCGCATCCCTCGACATCGAGATCACCGGCGATCCCGAGGTCACGTACCGCTCGATCTCCGAAGTCGATGCGATCTTCGTGCGCGAGACGTCGCGGGTCGACGTGCAGAAGTGCGTCTACCCGACACTCCCCATCCCCGCCCGCTCGGGCGGCCTGGAGAAGCTCTTCGTGGAGTGGGCGGATGCCGACGCCGACGTCGAAGCCCTCGTGAAGATCCACGAGTACCGTCACGCGTTCCTGCGGCGCCCCTACCTCAAGGCCGACGGGATGCCGGCCCAGTACTCCCCCGACTTCCTCGTCCGCACGGCGTTCGACGTCTACGTCGTTGAGACCAAGGCGCAGACCGCACTCACCGAGGTCAACGTGAAGCGGAAGGCCGAGGCGGCCCGCGGATGGTGCGCCCAGATCAACGAACTGCCGCCGGAGATGCGCGGTGAACGCGACTGGAACTACGTGCTGCTCGGCGAGAAGTCCATCCGCGAGTGGCACTCGAAGGGCGCGACGGCGAGCCAGCTCCTCGCCTATGCGCGCCTCCAGCCGCCCACGACCTCCGCGCAGACCGCGTTGTTCTGACTGGGCGTGGTCCACACGCCACGCCCCTCCGGTGTCGCGGCGGGCTGACTGCTCCACCGGTCGCCCGGCGCGACCGCCGTCGTTCCCCGGGCCTGTCCGCGCCGAACATGTGCAGCACATGTAGCGTGGGAGCATGCCGGTCATGTTGCAGGTGAGGAACCTCCCGGACGAGGTGCACGCACGCCTCAAGCAGCGCGCCGCCGAGGAGCGGATGACGCTCTCGGACTTCGTCGCGCGCGAACTCGCCCAGCTCGTCGAGTACCGGTCGAACGCCGAGATCCTGGCGGACTTCCGCCGCCGCAACCCCGAGCTGGCCGCGCGACTGCGCGACCTCGACGGAGCCACCCTGGTGCGCGAGGCGCGCGAGGAGGCGGACGCCGAAGTCGACCGCTGGATCGACGCGGGAGTCGACGGATCGTGAGGGCGGTGCTCGACGCCAGTGCGTTCGTGGACGACCTGCTGTTCGATCGAGCACATGGCGTCGACTTGGTCGATGCGCCGACGACGTTCGACATCGAAGTGCTGTCGGCCGTGCGGAAGGCCGAACTCCGGGGCCTGATCGACGCTCATGAGGCCGCCGACGTGCTCTCGGTCTGGAGCGCCATGACCATCCGACGCCACGGCATCCCGCGACTGGCGTCGCGGATGTGGCACTTCCGGCACGACATCACCGCAGCGGACGCCTCGTATGTCGCACTCGCCGAGGCGCTCGATGTCCCGCTCGTCACCGCCGACCGCCGACTCGCCCGCACAGCGGCCCGCTACTGCGAGGTCATCGTCCCCGGCTGACCCGGGCACCCGCGCGGACGCGTCACCGGTCGGCCCGACGGGTCATTCGACGTCGGGCATCCCCTCGTCGTCCTCGTCGTCGAGGGGGTCGTGTTCCGACACACGCCGATCGCCGGCGTGGGTCGTGGCGGCCCGCTCCCAGGCCGCGTCGAGCTGCGCGATCGCGGCGTGGAACCGCGCCGTCGCGGCGCCCGGCGCGGTGTCGCCGAAGTAGCGCTGCGCCCAGTGCCCGAGCTTCGCCACCGACTCCGGGTCGTGCAGCAGCCGCTCCACCAGGTCGAGCACGTCGGGCGCGTCGGCGGCGTCGAGCCAGTCGGCGGCGCCGAGGAACCCCTCTTCGTCGACCTCGGCGTCGGGCGAGGCCGGCCGGGTGACCGCGATGGGACGCCCGGTGGCGAGCCGGTCGTAGACCATCGCCGAGATGTCGGTGATGGCGACGTCGGCGGCGGCGAGCTGCCAGCCGAGCGCGGGGCCGTCGTCGTAGACGTGCTGCGCCGACGGATCGGCGGCGTTGGCGGCGGCGATCGCGTCGACGATGCGGCGGTGGGCCGCCTTGTAGGCGCGGTCGATCACGCCGGAGCGCGGATGCGGCCGGTAGACCAGTCGATGGCGCGGCGAGGCGAGCACGGCGGCGGCGATCGCCTCACCGTGGGAGGCGATCGAGCCGTACGCGGCGGCGGGGCGGTCGCCCTCCCAGGTCGGCGCGTAGAGCACGACGGTGCGGTCGTCATCCGGATACGGCACGTCGCCGGCGAAGTGGTCGGCCTGCGGGCGGCCGATCGGGATCGCCTTCGCGTCGAGGTCGTAGTCCCACAGCTTCCGGCCCAGCCGGTCGAGCGCCGCCTGACCCGCGACCAGTGCGTAGTCGTACGCCTTGAACTGGTTCGAGGTCATGTACATCTTGTCGCTCTCGCCGTGGTTGATGAACACGTGCCACATGCGTCCGTAGCGGAACATCTGGAAGTTCTTCGTGTTCTGGTTCACGTAGAGCACCATGCGCAGCTCCTGGTCGGCGACGAACGCCTCCAGGTCGACGACGCGACGGCGGTAGACCACGGGCACCGGGCACTCGTCGCGCAGGGCGAGGGCGGCGCTCGGGCTGCGGGCGATGACGACCACCGGATGCTCCCGCGCGAGCTCCGCCAGCGGCGCGTACCACTGGCGCATCTGGTACAGGTTCACCGACGTGTCGGCGAAGTAGACCGCGACGCGGAACGCGTTCGACGGCGGCGGACCCTCGACCTCTTCGATGTGCGCCAGCTCGGCACGGCGCCGCCGCGATCGGATCGCGGTGCGGATGACCTTCCGCGCCGCCTTCAGATCGCTCAGCACCGACACCTGACCATTGAACCAGCGCCCGGGTCGCGCGACCCCCGTCCGCTGCCCGCGGCATCCGCCGTGACAGAATCGTGACCGCGCCGCGCGCGGCGGCGCGACCCGCCCGGCCACGAAGGGACGTGCCGATCCGGATGGCGCGATTCACGTTCGCGAGCGGCAACCTCGGCAAGCTCCTGCGTCTTCCGCTCTACGCCCTCGGCGCTCTCGTCGCGCTGGTGGTGCCGCGCTCCGACCGCCTCTGGGTGTTCGGCTCGGGCATCGGCGTCGGCGAGGGCGCCCTGCCGCTCTACCGCGCGGCGCGGGAGCGGCTCGGCGAGCGCGTGCGCCTGGTCTGGCTGGCGTCGACGGACCGTGAACTCGCGGCCGCGCGGGCGGCGGGCCTCGACGCGGAGCCGAAGCGCGGCTGGCGGGGGTTCCGGCTCACCCTGCGCGCGCGGGTGCTCGTGGTGACCCACGGCTTCGGCGATGTGAACCGGTACGCGACCCGCGGCGGGTTCGTCGTGCAGCTGTGGCACGGCATCCCGCTGAAGCGGCTGCACCTCGACTCCCCCGCGGCGCTGCGCGTCGGCGGGCTGCCCGACCACCGGCTGGTGCGCGAGCTGGTGGCGCGGGCGCATCGCTGGGCGAGTCGCGGCTACGGGCTGTTCCCGGTGGCGTCGGAGCGGGTCGCGGCCCGCATCCGGTCGGCGTTCGCGCTCGACGCCGGCCGCGTGGTGGTGACCGGCGACCCGCGTGACGACGTGCTGCTGACGGGCTCCCCCGCGGTGCGTCGCCGCGCCGCGCGACGGCTCGTCGAGGAGGCGGCGGGCGCGCTGCCCGCCGCCGCCCGCGTGGTGCTGTTCGCCCCCACCTGGCGCGACGGGGCGCCCGACCCTGCCGCTCCGAGCGTCGCCGGCTGGACCCGAATCGCCGCCTGGCTGGAGCGCGCCGACGCGGTGCTGCTGGTGCGCAGTCATCCGCTCGGCGCCGGGGACTACGCCGCCGGACCGGCCGCGTCGGACCGCATCCGCATGCTCGGCCCCGACCGGCTGACCGAGGTGACGCCCGCGCTGCCCGCCGTCGACGTCGTCGTCACCGACTACTCGTCGATCGCGTTCGACGCGGCGATCGCCGACGCGCCGACCGTCTTCCTCGCGCCCGACGTGGAGGCCTACGCCACCCGCCGCGGGCTGTACGAGCCGTACCGCGCGTTCAGCGGCGGGCTCGACGTGGCGACCTGGGATGCGGCGCTCCCGCTGATCGACGCCGCGCTCGACCCGGCGTCGGCCGACGGCGACCGCATCCGCGCCCACGCCCGCCGGCTGCGCGACGAGCACGTCGACCCGGTGGACGGCGGCGCGACCGGGCGGGTGCTCGACGAGATCCTGCATCGCGTCGCGGGAGGGCCGGCGCCCGCGCCCGCGCCGACGCGGGCGCGCCCGCTCGCGCAGCCGGTCGCGTTCGGCGACGAGCCGGTGCTGCGCGTGCGGGTGGACGAGCGGGTGGACGCCGCCCACCTGGTCGGACCGCGCGCGCGGGTGGCCGGCGCGCTGCGGCGCGACGGCGACGGGACGATCGCCGAGTTCCCGCTGGTCGGACCGCGGTGGGGATCCCCCGGCCTGGCGCTCCCCGCGGGCGGCTACCGGCTCGTGCTCGAACGCGACGGCGTCGCGACCAGCCGGGTGCGCGCGGGGGGCGAAGAGGCGATCCGGCATCCGCTCTTCCGCGGCGACGTGGCGGGCGAGGCGGGCGGCCTCACGCTGCGCGTCGGCGCCCCGCTCGCCGACGACGAGCTCGGAGCCCGTGCCCAGCGCCGCCTCGAGCGCGCCTACCGCCGGTCCCGCCCGCAGCCGGAGGACGCGGTGTTCCTGGAGAGCTTCTTCGGGCAGTCGGCGTCGTGCAACCCGCTGGGGATCGACCGGGCGCTGGCCCGGAGCCACCCCGGGGTGACGCGCTACTGGAGCGTCGTCGACGGGTCGGTCGCCGTCCCGGACGGCGCCGTGCGGATCGTCGAGGGCAGCCGCGAGTGGTGGCGGGTGCGGGCCACGGCCCGGGCGCTGATCGTCAACGACTGGCTGCGCAAGCGCTACCGCCCGCGCCCGCACCAGCGGGTGCTGCAGACCTGGCACGGCACCATGCTCAAGCGGCTCGCCCTCGACCGCGCGTCGACCCAGCGGCCGGTGCGCGGGCTGCGCACCCGCATCGCCGTGCGCCGCGAGCGCGACCGCTGGGACGCCCTGCTCGCCCAGAACCCGTACAGCGCGCGGATCTTCCGGTCGGCTTACGCGGTGCGCGGGCCGATCTGGGAGGAGGGCTACCCCCGCGACGACGTGCTGACCGATCCGGATGCCGCCCGCCGCGTGCGCGACCGGCTCGCCGTGCCGGAGGGCGCGCGGGTGGTGCTCTACGCCCCCACCTGGCGCGACGACCGGCGGGAGATGGTCGACGACCTCGACGTGGTGCGGTTCGCCGCGGAGCTGCCTGACGACCACGTCGTGCTGGTGCGCGGGCACTCCCGCACGCTGCGCTTCGGCGAGGACCTGCACGGCGTGCGCCTGCTCGACGTCTCGACCTATCCCGACATCGCCGACCTGCTCACCGTGGCCGACGTGCTCATCACCGACTACTCGTCGGTGATGTTCGACTTCGCCTCGACGGGGCGCCCGATGGTGTTCTTCACCCCCGACCTGGCGCACTACAGCGAGCAGCTGCGCGGCTTCTACTTCGACCTCATCGCCGAGGCGCCGGGACCGGTGACCCACACCCGTGACGAGCTGCGTGACGCGGTGCTGCTGTCGGCGGCCGGGCAGGCGGAGTACGCGGATCGCGCCGCCGCCTGGCGGGAGCGGTTCACCCCCCGCGACGACGGCCGCGCGGGCGAGCGCGTGGTCGCCCGGATGACGGCGGAGGGCTGGCTGGGCTAGGACTCGGTGCGCGAGGTGTCGACCACGTCGCGCGCGCCGCGCACGAGCCCGACCAGGAAGCCGGCACCCCAGCTGAGGTGCATGATCGCGAGCACCGCGGGCACCCGCATCCGCTCCCCCGCCGTTCCGGGCGTGAGCACCATCGCGGCGAGCAGCACGAGCAGGTAGAGCGCCGGCGCGAGGTGGGCGACGGAGAGCACGAGCGACGGCCAGCCGGTGAGCACCCCGGCGGCCTGCAGCGCCCCGATCACGATCGACGCGGCGAGGGCGACGAGCAGCACGGGCGGAGCGAAGTAGCGCAGCGAGTTGCTCAGGCCGAGGCGCCGCACCAGCTCGCCGCGCCACACGCCGGTGGCGTAGAACTGGCGGGCCAGCTTGCCGGGGGTGTCCCGCGGCCAGTAGCTGACCTTGAGCCCGGGGTCGAGCCAGACCAGCTTCCCGGCGCGACGCAGCCGGTGGTTGAGCTCCCAGTCCTCCCCGCGGCGCAGTGTCTCGTCGAACAGGCCGATGTCGAGCAGCTCGTCGCGCAGCATCACGCCCATGTACGCCGACTCGGCGGGTCCGTCGCTGGCGTGCTCGGCGTGGTACGCGCCGCCGCCGAGGCCGAACCGGCTGTTGTAGGCGCGGGCGACGGCCGCCTGGAACCCGGGGCGGCCGGTCGCGACCATGATGCCGCCGAGGCTGGCGGCGCCCGTGCGCGCGAGGGCCGCGACGGCCCGGCTGGTGTACCCGGGCGCCAGCTCGGTGTGGGCGTCGACCCGCACGATGACCGGGTGCCGGGAGGCGCGGATGGCGAGGTTCAACCCGATGGGGATGTCCATCCCGACGTTGTCGACGACGCGGATGCGCGGCTCGGCGGCCACGAGACGCTCGACGATCGCGTCGGTGCCGTCGGTGGACGGGCCGACCGCGAGCACCACCTCGACGTCGCCCGGGTAGTCCTGGGCGAGGATGCTGGCGACCGCGGCCTCGAGGTAGCCGGCCTCGTTGAGCACGGGCATGACGTACGAGACGCCGGGGGTCTCCCCGGGGTGACGCGCCATGGTGCCCTTCCGGGCTCCGGCCGCTCGCCGGGCCCGGTCGAGCCTATCCCCCGGGGTGGCCGGTGACGCGGCGCATCGCGGCAGCGTCGTCGACGACGCGACGCCGGATGCGGAAGGCGGGCGGTGACGGATCCTGGGGGGGTCGAGCCGTCACCGCCCGCTGCCGGCGAGGGGGTTAGAGATCCAGCTCGCCGAGCGTCACCTGCGCGGTGTTCGTCTCACCGTCGCGGATGTAGGTGAGTTCCACCTCGGTCCCGGCTGCGAGGTTCCTGACCTGGGCGGTGAGGTCGACCCGGTCGGTGATCGGCACGCCGCCCACCGAGGTCACGATGTCGCCGGCCTGCAGG
>JBHIXX010000003.1:0-114797 GCA_041984585.1 Pseudolysinimonas sp.
GACCACGCCCTCCGGCCCGTCCGGCCGACCCCGCTTCCCCCGCGCCGAGCTCTGGGTCGTGCCCAACCCGTCGGGGCTCAACGCGCACGACACCGTCGCGACGCTCGGCGCCGCCTACGCCGAGCCCGCGCGGGCCGCGGGGGTGCTGCCGACGGGGTGATCGCATAC
The DNA here is from genome assembly GCA_041984585.1 of Pseudolysinimonas sp. Taxonomy (GTDB): domain Bacteria; phylum Actinomycetota; class Actinomycetes; order Actinomycetales; family Microbacteriaceae; genus Pseudolysinimonas_A. The sequence goes on from JBHIXX010000003.1 coordinate 169, forward strand.
CTGGCGGGTGCGTCCCGTCCGCGCGCCGCCCCGCGCGCCGCGCGCGGGCCCGCGGGGGTGCGCGAGAATGCGGGGATGCCCCTGCCCCGCGTCATCCGACGTCCCGTCGCCTGGGTCTCGCGCACGGCGGTGTTCCGTCGGGTCGGGCCCACGGTGATGCCGCCGTTCGAGCGGGTGATGACCCGCCTCACCGGCGGACGCGTGCAGGCGAGCGGGCTGCTGGTGCCGACCCTGGTGCTGCACAGCGTCGGCGCGCGCAGCGGCATCGAGCGCGACACCACGCTGATGTACTGCCCGGAGGGCGAGCGGATGCTCATCACCGGCAGCAACTTCGCCCGCGACGCGCATCCGGCCTGGACGGCGAACCTGCTCGCGGTGCCCGACGTCGCGGTGAGCGTCGGCGGGGAGCGGATCGCGGTGCGGGCGACGCTCATCGGCGATGACGAGCGCGAGCAGGTCTGGCGCGCGCTGGAGCGCAACTGGCCCGGCTATCGCGGCTACGAGCGCACCTCGGGGCGCACGCTGCGCATCTTCCGCCTGGAGCGGCGGGAGTCGTAGCCCCGGTCGTCAGCCGGCGCGCAGCGCGGCGCGGTCGGGGTGGCGGTCGAACCACTCGGCGACGAACCAGCAGGTGGGGATGATCGGCCCCGCCCCGCGCGCCTCCACGTCGTCGACCGCGAACTCCACGAGCTTCGCCGCGTGGCCCTTGCCGCGCCATTTCGGCACGGTCACCGTGTGGTGCATGACGGTGCCGCGGCCCTGGTCGGCGTACTCCAGCACGCTCACCGTCTCGCCGTCGACCCGCATGATGTAGCGGTGGGCGTCGGGCTCGTGGCTGATCTCGGTGGCCATGCCCTCAGGCTACGGGGCGGCCGACCATGACGCCGGGTACCCGGATCTTGAGCCAATCTTGAGGGTTCGCCGGTGGGCTTCTTGAGGTCGTTACGGCAGAGTGAATCCCGGTTGAACCGCATCCCCCCACGCGATTCGACCGAACCGGAGCGGACACCCCCCACCGAGCACCCACTCGGAGCGCCGCGCCGATGGAGTGAGGGGGCCGCGTCCCCACATAACCCGGCCCCCTCCTCATCCGGACTTCGACCCGGTGCCGACCCGACGGCGCCGGGTCGACGGCTTTCCGGCGCCCGCGTCGCTGCGCGAGGATCGGGGCTCCGGCGCCCACCTCCGACGCCGACGTAGTCTGGCCGTATGGGCCTGCGCGACATCCCGTTCACGACGATCGACGGCGAGACCACCTCGCTCGCCGACTACGCCGACGAGACCGTGCTGGTGGTGAACGTCGCCTCGAAGTGCGGCCTCACCCCGCAGTACGAGCAGCTCGAGCAGCTGCAGCGCGAGTACGGCGAGCGCGGGTTCACCGTGCTCGGCTTCCCGTGCAACCAGTTCCTCGGGCAGGAACCCGGATCCGAGGAGCAGATCAAGGAGTTCTGCTCGACCACCTACGGGGTCACCTTCCCGCTGATGGAGAAGACCCGGGTCAACGGCGTGCGCAAGCACCCGCTCTACGCGTCGCTCACCAAGGTGCCGGATGCCGGCGGCCACACCGGCAAGATCCGCTGGAACTTCGAGAAGTTCGTCATCGCCCCCGACGGCACCGTCACCCGGTTCTCGCCGAAGACGAAGCCCGACGCCCCCGAAGTGGTCGCCGCGATCGAGGCCGGGATCGCCTCCGCCGCCTCCTGACGCCCGCTCAGTCGCCGCGGCGCAGGCGCTCGATCGCGCGCCGGTCGCGCTTCGTCGGCCGACCCGCCCCGCGGTCGCGGGCGGCCACCACGACCCGCTCCTCGCGCGGCGGCGGCGGGGGAGTGCGGTCCTCATAGGCGGCCGCGGCGAGCGGTGCGCCGACGCGCTTCACGAGCAGCTCGCGCACCACGACGATGCGGGCGCCGGCATCGGTGAGCACGCGCACCTCGTCGCCCGGACGCACCGGCTGGGCCGGCTTCGCGCGCTCGCCGTTGATGCGCACGTGGCCGGCCTTGCACAGCGCGGTTCCGACCGAGCGGCTCTTGGCGAGGCGCACGGCCCAGATCCAGACGTCGACGCGGGCGGGCATCCTCCCAGTGTGCCCACTCCGCGGCGGATGCGGTCGACGCCTCCGCCTACAGTGAGGGGGTGACCCGAGCCAGCCACGACCCGACGGCCCGCCGCCCGCGCGGACCGGAGGACGTCTGGGTGGAGGGTCCGCGGGGCCGCTACTGGGGCGCCTTCGGTGCGGCCGGCCTGCTGCTGGTGCACCCCGCCGCCGGGGTGCTGCTGCAGCTGCGGGCCGAGTGGAGCCACCTCGGCGGCACGTGGGGCCTGCCCGGCGGCGCGCGCAAGTCGGGCGAGTCGGCCGCCGAGGCCGCCATCCGCGAGGCCGACGAGGAGGCGGGGGTTCCCCCCGAGCTCGTCGGCGTCTTCGGCGAGAGCGTGCTCGACCTCGGCTACTGGAGCTACACCACGGTGCTCGCCGTGGCCGACGAGCAGTTCGAGCCGGTCATCGGCGACGCGGAGAGCGTCGCGCTGGAGTGGGTGCCGCTCGACGACGTCGCGGCTCGCCCGCTGCATCCGGGGTTCGCCGCCGGATGGCCGGAGCTGCGCTCACGCGTCGACGGCCACCTGGCCGACTGACGCCGCGTCGAACGGCGCTGCCCCGGGGGTCGCGGCGTCCTCCGCCGCGAGCGAGGACTTCCAGGCGACCAGCGCCCGCACCGTGTCGCTCGGGTCGTCCGCGAGCTCGGTCATCACGTCGTCGGGCACGAAGTAGTTCACCGCCACCCAGCCGCGCACCGTCTCGGTCTCGTCGTGCGCGAGCTCGCGCAGCAGGTCGCACGGCGTCGTCTCGTTGCGCGCCACCCAGGCCCGCACCCCGGCGTCGGGGTCGCGCGCGAGCTTCTCCCGCAGGTCGAGGGGGGCGTGGTAGCTGCTCGCCACGCTCTCCCGGATCTTCGGGTCGGCGTTCTGGGCGAGCAGCCGCAGGCGCCGGATCTTGCTCTCGGTCACCGCGGGAGCCGGATGCAGCGCCGCGGCCTCCTCGGCGGTCAGCATCGCGGGTGCGGAGCGGGCCATCGCCGCGCGCTGCGCGGGGGTGTTGAACCGGATGCACGACATGCCGCCACGGTAGCTCCGCGATGCCCGGGTCGCGCCGAGGCGCCGGGCGTGGCGCGCGCGGAGGGGGTGCCGACGACGTGAGGCAGTGGCCGCGTGAGGCGGTGGCGGCGTCAGGCGCGCGCGGTGCGGCGCGAGGGGAGCGGCACGATCGGCGACGTCGTGCGCTGGTACTCGGCGTACTCCGGGTACTTCGAGCGCGTGATGCTCTCGGTGAAGATCGTCGATCCGATGAACAGCACCGTGAGCAGGAGAGCCCCGACCGCCGTCCACTGCCAGGGCGAGCCGGCGGCCGAGATGGCGAAGATCACGAGGATCCACCACTGCGCCTGCTCGAAGAAGAAGTTCGGGTGCCGCGAGAACCGCCACAGCCCCGATCGCAGGAAGCCCTCCGGCGCCTGGCCGGCATCCGCCGCCGCCTTCTTCGCCCGGTGGAAGTCCCACTGCTGCTGGTCGGCGACCGTCTCGCCGATCAGGGCGCCGAGGAAGAGCACGGCGGCCAGGATGTCGAGCCCGCCGAACGGGGTGCCGCGGTTCTCGTAGGCGGTCAGCGCGGGCAGCGTGATGAGCACGAGCAGCGCGTTCTGGTAGAGCACGATGAAGAACAGGTTGAACAGCTGGAAGGCCCAGGCCGGCATCCGTCCGCGCAGGATCGCCCAGCGGTAGTCCTCCATGCCGGTGTAGCCGCCCTTGCGGGCGAAGTTGAAGGTCAGCCGCGCGCCCCACAGAGTGACGAGCACCGCCATGACGTCGAGCCGCACATCCTGAAGCCCCGCGGCGGCGGCGAAGATCCAGACGTAGACCGCGGGCACGATCGACCAGAGGCGGTCGACCCACGAGGTCTCCTTGGTGATGAGCGAGGCGACCCAGCAGAACGCGGAGACGGCCCCGGCCACGGCGACGACGACGAGCAGCGGATGCATGCGGGCGAGCCTAGCCGCGCGCCGGGGCCGCCCTCGACGCGCGCCGGCCGCTCGCTAGGATGGCGACGAGGAGGGACGCGTGGAGACGGTGAGTTCCCGGATCTTCACGATCCCGAACGTGCTGTCGATGATCCGACTCGCGTTCATCCCGGTCTACTTCGTGCTGCTGCTGACCGGCGAGTACGGCTGGGCGCTCGTCGTCGTCGCCGGCTCGGCGATCACCGACTGGGTCGACGGGTTCATCGCGCGCCGCTTCCACCAGGTGAGCCGCCTGGGCAAGATCCTCGACCCGGCGGCCGACCGGCTGTTCATCCTCACCACCCTGCTCGGCCTCGCCGGGGTCGGGATCGTCCCGTGGTGGCTGGTCGCCCTCATCGTCGGGCGCGACCTGCTGCTGGTGCTGCTCGGCGTCGTGCTCGCCAACTTCGGCCACGGACCGCTGCCCGTGCACCAGCTCGGCAAGATGGGCACCTTCGCGATCCTGTTCGCGCTGCCGGTGCTGCTGCTCGGCGCGGCGGTGCCGGTCGCCGCGCCCGTCTCCGACCCGATCGGCTGGGCGCTCATGCTGTGGGGCGTGTTCCTCTACTGGTGGGCCGGCGCGCTCTACCTGGTGCAGGCGATCGGCCTCATCCGCGCGATCGTGCCCGGGCAGGGGGATGCGGTCGCGAGCGCATCCGATACCCTGGACCGCTAGGGAGGTCCGGGATGATCGACGCCGCCGACGAGCGGGACGGGATGTCGGAGGGGGCGGAGCCCTCCAACGACACCACGGCCCATTTCGCCGACGACTTCGTGGCGAAGCTCGCCGCGATGGAGGCCGGCATCTCGCCCGAGGAGCAGGAGGCGATCACCGCCCTGCCCAGCGGGTCGGCTCTGCTCGTCGTGCGACGCGGCCCCAACGTCGGGGCGCGCTTCCTGCTCGACGCCGATCACACCGTGGCGGGCCGTCACCCCGACGCCGACATCTTCCTCGACGACGTCACCGTGTCGCGCCAGCACGCGGAGTTCACCCGCGTCGGCACCGCGTTCCAGGTCAAGGACCTCGGATCGATGAACGGCACCTACTACGACGGCGTCCGCATCGAGTCCGCCCTCTTGAGCGACGGAGCCGAGGTGCAGGTGGGCAAGTACCGTCTGACGTTCTACGCGTCCCGAGCAGACCTGCCGTCGGCGCGCTGATGCCGGGCGCCGCGTCTCCGGCCCGCGCGCCGGGTGGTTCCCAGCTCCTCAGCATCGGCCAGGTGCTCGCCCGGCTCAGCCCCGAGTTCCCCGACCTGTCTCCGTCGAAGCTGCGCTTCCTCGAGGAGCGTCGGCTGATCTCACCGCAGCGCACCGAGTCGGGCTACCGCAAGTTCTCGCCGGCCGACGTCGAGCGGGTGCGTCTCGTGCTCTCGATGCAGCGCGACTACTACCTGCCGCTCAAGGTCATCCGCTCCTATCTCGACGATCTCGACGCCGGTCGCGACCCGGTGCTGCCCGGCGGCGCCCAGGTGACCGCGCCGTCGATGCTGCCGACCGGGCGCCGGTTCACCCGCGACGAGCTCATCCGCGAGGCCGGCGCCAACGCGATGCTGCTCACCGACGCGATCGGCGCCTCGCTGATCGTGGCGGCCGACAGCTACGGCGAAGACGCGGTGTCGGTGCTGAAGGCGCTCGTCGAGCTGCAGCGGTCGGGCATCGAGCCCCGGCACCTCCGCGGCTACCGCGCCGCCGCCGAGCGCGAGCTGGGGCTGATCGAGAGCGCGCTGTCGCCGGTGGCGCGCCGCAAGGACGCCGCCAGCCAGGCGAAGGTGGCGGAGCTCGCGCGCGAGATCGCCGGGCAGCTCGAGATCGTGCGCGCGAGCCTCATCCGGGGCGCGCTCACCCGGCTCTGACGGTCCGGCGTCGGGCGCACCGACCCGCCGCCGACGGCGAAATCGCCGCGCGACACGCCCGGATGTCGTTGTCGCCCGGCCGGGGCACGGGTACCGTGAACGTGCGAAGGGGATTGACCTTCAACCTCAACTTGAACTCCAGAGTCGCGTCGCGCGCATCCCGCGGCACGTGCACTCCGGGAAGGGGACGGCGATGGCCGAAGTGACGCGGAGCGAGGACCGTTACGACCTCGGGCTCCTGTTCACCGACGGTCTGCCCGACCTCGACGACTCGGCCGGCTACCGGGGCACCGTCGCCGCCCGCGCCGCCGGCATCAGCTACCGCCAGCTCGACTACTGGGCCCGCACCGAACTGGTCGAGCCCACCGTGCGCGGCGCCGCCGGGTCCGGCTCGCAGCGCCTCTACGGCTTCCGCGACATCCTCGTGCTCAAGCTGGTGAAGCGACTGCTCGACACCGGCATCTCGCTGCAGCAGATCCGCGTCGCCGTCGACCAGCTCCGTCAGTCGGGCATCAACGAGCTCGCGCAGATCACCCTGATGAGCGACGGCGCCAGCGTCTACCTGTGCACCAGCGACGACGAGGTCATCGACCTCGTGCGCCAGGGGCAGGGCGTCTTCGGCATCGCCGTCGGAAAGGTGCTGCGCGAGGTCGAGTCGAACCTCGTCGACTTCGAGCGCTCGCCCGCCGAGGACCCCGCCGACGAGCTCGCCGCGCGCCGCGCGGCCAAGGCCGCCGCGTCCTGATCCTCGTCCCGAGTGCGCGTCGTCAGCGACGCGCGCGGACGGAATCGAACGAGCGCGTGTCACACGGTGACGCTCGCTCGGGGGATGAAGCGGCTCAGCGGCGGATGAAGCTGCTCAGGCCGGGACGTCGTCGTTGATGTGCGCCGTGCGCATCACGCGGTCGAGGATCTGGTCGAAGTTCCGCGCCATCTCCTGAGCGCTGTCGCCGGGCCACACGTGCAGCGGCTTCGCCGCGCCCTGGGCCTGCTGCAGCGACGTGCGCTCGGGCAGCTGCGGCGAGAGCACGAGCGGCCCGAACATGTCCCGCAGCTCCTTGATGCGGAACTGGTGCTCCAGCGACTGCACGCGGGCGCGGTTCACGATGATGCCGAGCGGCTGGAGCCGCGGCGACAGGCCCCGCCGGATCTCCTCGATGGCGCGCAGGGCGCGGTCCGCGGCGGCCACCGAGAACAGCCCCGGCTCGGTCACCACGGCGACGCGGTCGGACGCCGCCCAGGCGGTGCGGGTGAGCGCATTGAGCGACGGGGCGCAGTCGATGAGCACCAGCTCGTAGTCGCGCTCGACGTGAGCCAGCGCCTCCTCGAGCTTCCAGATCTCGCGGATGCTGGGGTGCGGCCCGTCGAAGTTGATCGCCGACGGCGAGCCGATCAGCACGTCGACGGTGCCGGCCCGGCCGCGCGCCCAGCCGCTCTCGACGATGGCGGAGCGCACGATGCGCTCCTTCGGCGAGGCGAGCACGTCGGCCACGTTGAGGTGGCCGGCCGGGTCGATGTCCATGCCGGTCGAGACGTCGGACTGCGGGTCGAGGTCGACCACGAGGGTGGAGATGCCCTTCGCGAACGCCGCCGAGGCGAGCCCGAGCGTCACCGTGGTCTTGCCCACGCCGCCCTTGAGGGACGAGACGCTCAATACGTGCACGAAAGGGGACTCTACCTTCACTACGCTGGATGCTGACCGACCGCCACCGTCGATCCCGAGAGGCACGACATGTTCCGCAAGATCCTGGTGGCGAATCGTGGTGAGATCGCCATCCGTGCGTTCCGGGCCGCGTACGAGCTCGGCGCGAAGACCGTCGCCGTCTATCCGTTCGAGGACCGCAACTCGCTGCACCGTCTGAAGGCCGACGAGGCGTACCAGATCGGTGAGGAGGGCCACCCGGTTCGCGCCTACCTCGACGTCAGCGAGATCATCCGGGTCGCCACGGAGTCGGGCGCCGACGCGATCTACCCCGGCTACGGGTTCCTCTCCGAGAACCCCGACCTCGCCGAGGCGGCTGCGGCGAACGGCATCACCTTCATCGGGCCGGCGAACGACGTGCTCGAGATGGCGGGCAACAAGGTCACGGCGAAGGAGCACGCGATCTCGGCGGGCGTCCCGGTGCTCAAGTCCACCGAGGCGACGACCGACATCGAGGCGCTGCTCGCGGGGGCGGACGAGATCGGCTTCCCCGTGTTCGCGAAGGCCGTCGCCGGCGGCGGCGGGCGCGGGATGCGGCGGGTCGAGACCCGCGAGGAGCTGCGCCCGGCGCTCGAGGCGGCGATGCGCGAAGCCGACTCGGCGTTCGGCGACCCGACGATGTTCATCGAGCAGGCCGTGCTGCGCCCGCGGCACATCGAGGTGCAGATCCTCGCCGACGCCACCGGCGAGACGGTGCACCTGTTCGAGCGCGACTGCTCGGTGCAGCGCCGCCACCAGAAGGTGGTCGAGATCGCTCCGGCGCCGAACCTGGACCAGTCGATCCGCGACGCCCTGTACCGCGACGCCGTCGCGTTCGCCAAGTCGATCGGCTACGTGAACGCGGGCACGGTCGAGTTCCTGCTCGACACCGCGGGCGAGCGCGCCGGCGAGCACGTGTTCATCGAGATGAACCCGCGCATCCAGGTGGAGCACACGGTCACCGAGGAGATCACCGACGTCGACCTGGTGCAGTCGCAGATGCGCATCGCGGCGGGGGAGACCCTCGCCGACCTGGGGCTCACCCAGGACCGCATCCAGATGCACGGCGCTGCCCTTCAGACGCGCATCACCACCGAGGACCCGGCGAGCGGATTCCGCCCCGACACCGGCAAGATCACCACCTACCGCTCGCCCGGCGGCGCCGGCATCCGGCTCGACGGCGGCACGGTGCAGACGGGCGCCCAGATCAGCCCGCACTTCGACTCGATGCTGGCGAAGATGACGGCCCGCGGCCGCGACTTCCCGGCCGCCGTCGCCCGTTCGAAGCGCGCGCTGGCCGAGTTCCGCATCCGCGGCGTGACCACCAACATCCCGTTCCTGCAGGCGGTGCTCGACGACCCGGCGTTCGTCGCCGGCGACCTGTCGACGTCGTTCATCGAGGAGCGGCCCGACCTGGTGCGCGGCCGCGAGTCGCGCGACCGCGGGACGAAGATCCTCAACTGGCTCGCCGACGTGACGGTGAACCAGCCGAACGGCGCCGAGCCGGGCGTCGCCGACCCGGCGCGCAAGCTGCCGGTCGTCGACCTCGACGCCCCGGCGCCCGACGGGTCGCGCCAGCGGCTGCTCGAGCTCGGCCCGGCGGGGTTCGCCGCCGACCTGCGCGCGAGCACGCGGCTCGCCGTCACCGACACCACGTTCCGCGACGCGCACCAGTCGCTGCTCGCCACCCGGGTACGCACCCGCGACCTGGTGGCGCCGCTGCCCGCCGTGGCCCGCACCACGCCGGAGCTGTTCAGCATCGAGGCCTGGGGCGGCGCGACCTACGACGTCGCGCTGCGCTTCCTCGGCGAGGACCCGTGGGAGCGCCTCGCCACCATGCGCGAGGCCCTGCCGAACATCGCCATCCAGATGCTGCTCCGCGGCCGCAACACGGTCGGCTACACGCCGTACCCGACCGAGGTGACGGATGCCTTCGTGAAGGAGGCGGCGAGCACCGGCGTCGACATCTTCCGCATCTTCGACGCCCTCAACGACGTCGACCAGATGCGTCCCGCGATCGACGCGGTGCTCGAGACCGGCACCTCGGTGGCCGAGGTGGCGCTGTGCTACACCGCCGACCTGCTCGACCCCGACGAGAAGCTGTACACGCTCGACTACTACCTCGGCCTGGCCGAGAAGATCGTCGACGCGGGGGCGCACATCCTGGCGATCAAGGACATGGCGGGGCTGCTGCGCGCCGGCGCCGCCGAGAAGCTGGTCACCGCGCTGCGCGACCGCTTCGACCTGCCGGTGCACGTGCACACGCACGACACCGCCGGCGGACAGCTCGGCACCCTGCTCGCCGCGGCGCGGGCCGGGGCCGATGCGGTCGACGCGGCCAGCGCGCCGATGTCGGGCACCACGTCGCAGCCGAGCCTGTCGGCCCTCGTGGCGGCCACGGCGCACACCGAGTACGACACGGGGCTCTCGCTCGACGCGGTCGACGACTTCGAGCCTTATTGGGAGGCGGTGCGCAAGGTCTACGCGCCGTTCGAGTCGGGGCTCCCCGGTCCCACCGGGCGCGTCTACCACCACGAGATCCCCGGCGGACAGCTCTCCAACCTGCGCCAGCAGGCGATCGCGCTCGGGCTGGGCGACCGGTTCGAGAAGATCGAGGACATGTACGCCGCGGCGAACCGGATGCTCGGTCGCCCGCCGAAGGTCACCCCGTCGTCGAAGGTGGTCGGCGACCTGGCGCTGCACCTCGTCGCGGTCGACGCCGACCCGGCCGACTTCGAGCAGAACCCGGAGAAGTACGACATCCCGGACTCCGTCGTGGGCTTCATGGCCGGCGAGCTGGGCGACCTGCCCGGCGGATGGCCGGAGCCGTTCCGCTCGAAGGTGCTCAAGGGCCGCGACGTGAAGATCGGCGTGCAGCCGATCTCGGACGATGACCAGGCCGCGCTCGACGGCGAGTCGGCCGAGCGCCGCTCGGCCCTCAACCGGCTGCTGTTCCCGGCGCCGACGGCGCAGTTCGAGCAGGTGCGCGAGCAGTACGGCGACCTGTCGGTCGTCGACACACTCGACTACCTCTACGGCCTGCGTCCGGGGGTCGAGCACCGGGTGCCGATCGAGACCGGCGTCGACCTGCTGCTCGCGCTGGAGGCGGTCGGCGACGCCGACGAGGCCGGCATGCGCACCGTGATGACGACGATCAACGGCCAGCTGCGCCCCGTCTACGTGCGCGATCGGTCGATCGAGGTGAAGACCACGAAGGCCGAGAAGGCCGACCCCGCGAAGCCGGGCGAGGTCGCGGCGCCGTTCTCCGGCGTCGTGACCCTCAAGGTGGCCGAAGGCGACACCGTCGCCGCGGGGCAGCCGGTCGCGAGCATCGAGGCGATGAAGATGGAGGCCGCGATCACGTCGCCGGTCGCCGGAACCGTGAAGCGTCTCGCGATCCCCACCACCCAGCAGGTGGAGGCCGGGGACCTGCTCGTCGTCGTGGAGTGAGGCCCCGCCGCCGCCGGTCGCCGCGCGCGATCGCGGAGGCCGCCGAGCGGCTGCCGACGGTCGCGGATGAGCGCGTTCTCACCGTTCGGCGGGCGGATCGGGCCGTCTGGCCTAAACTGGAGGGTCGCGCCGGACACTCCGGCGCCGCGTCGACACCCCGACGCGCCGTGGGGAGAAGGAGCAAGACCGTGCCCACGACACGTGATCGCCACACCCCGTCCGACGCCCTCGCCACCCCAGAGAGCATCCGGATCGACGTCGTGCTGCCCGAGGTCCGGCACGAGATGCCCGCCGACGAGGCGGTCGTCGCCATCGACGACCTCGCGCTGACCACCGCGACCGCCGCCGTCGCGACCACCACATCCGTCGAGATCGCGCCGGAGAGCGCCATCGTCGACCCCGCCGTCGACGGCCCGGTCGCACCCGACCCCGCACCGCTGCCGGAGCCGACCCCGCCGCCGGCGACCCGCCGCGACCGGGTGCGCCGCGCGATCGACGCGGCCCGGGGGAGCACCCCCGAGGTGCTGCTCGAGCCCGCGCCCGCCGAGGAGTCGACCGAGCCGGTGCGGCGACGCGATCGCCCCGCCCCCGAGGGGTTCTGGCGGCGCGTGCTCTGGCTCGCCACGTTCCGTCTCGCCCATCCGGGCGACTCGCGCCCGGCCCGCCGCCGCAAGGCCCGCGACGCCGAGATCGCGCGCCGGTTCGACCAGGCCCGGTTCGTCGCCGTCGTCAGCCGCAAGGGCGGCGTCGGCGCCACCACCGTGACCGCGCTGCTCGGGATGGCGCTGGCGGCGGTGCGTCCGGAGAGCACCGTGCTCGCGCTCGACGCGCACCCCGACCGCGGCACGCTCGCCGATCGGGTGCCGGGCGCCCCCGAGGCGGGCGTGCGAGAGGTCGCGCTGCGCAAGCGCAGCATCCGCACGGCCGCCGACCTGGAGTCGCGGGTCGGCCGCGACGCCACGCGCCTCGAGGTGCTCGGCTCCGACCGCCGCCCCGACTCGCGCGACTTCACGCCGGGCGACTACCACGTCGTCTCCGACGTGGTCGCGCCGCACTACGAACTGGTGGTGTCGGATGCCGGCAGCGGCCTGTCGACCCCGCTCGCCCGGGCGGTGCTGCAGCGCGCCGACGCCGTCGTCCTCGTGTCCGGGGGATCGCTCGACGAGGTGCGGGTCACCTCCGACGCCCTCACCTGGCTCGCCCGCGCCGGCCACGACGACCTGCTGCGCGACCTGGTGCTCGTCATCGACACCGCGACGCCGGGCACCGACCTCGACCGACTCGACGAGGTCGACGCCCACTTCGCCAGCCGGGTGCGCAGCATCGTGCACCTGCCGTTCGACGAGGAGCTGTTCGGCGGCGGCCCGGTGCGCTACACCGAGCTGCGCGACTACACCCGGGAGACGGCACGCGACCTCGCGCTGGCCGTCGTCGAGGGCATCGCCCGGCGCGATGCGGGGGAGAGCGCGTGACGGAGCGTCAGATCCGGCTGTTCGGCGACCCGGTGCTGCGGTCGCCCGCCGACCCGGTCTCCGACCCCGCCGACCCGCGGATCGTCGCGCTCGTCGACGACCTCGTCGAAACCGTGGAGCGTCCCGGGCGCGCCGGCGTCGCGGCGCCCCAGATCGGCGTCGGGCTGCGCGTCTTCAGCTACAACGTCGACGGCGACATCGGCTACGTGATCAACCCCGTGCTCGAGGTCGAGGGCGAGCCGGAGCCGGTCGACGAGGGCTGCCTCTCGGTGCCCGGCTTCTACTTCCCCCGGATGCGGCATCCGTTCGCCCGGGTGCGCGGCGTCGACCTGAACGGCGACCCGGTCGTGCTCGAGGGGGAGGGTCTGATGGCGCAGGCGCTGCAGCACGAGACGGACCACCTCGACGGCAAGCTCTACGTCGAGGGCCTGGAGCCCGACGTGAAGCGCGAGGCGATGCGCGCCATCCGCCAGGCCGACTGGTTCGGCCGCCCCCAGTAGCCTCCGCCCCCGTAGGAGCCTCCGCAGGCGGACGCGGAACGGCCCCGACCTCTCTCGAGGACCGGGGCCGTTCGCGTCTCACGGCGTCCGCAGCACGACCGCAGCGGCTTGCGTGGAACGCGGAGCGCCAGCGACCGCGCTCGGTGGCGCGGAGCGCCCCGCGCGCCGCAGGGGCGGCGGCGCGCCGACGAACTCAGTGCACCAGGCTCTGGCCCTTGGTGGTGGGCGTCGAGTACATCGAGTCGATCGCGTCGGCGTAGTCCTCGACGATTGGCCCGCGCTTGATGCTCATCTTCGGCGTGAGGTGGCCGCTCGCCTCGGTGAACTGCGCCGAGAGGATGCTGAACTTGCGGATCGACTCGGCACGCGACACGCGCGTGTTCGCCGCGTCGACCGCCTTCTGCACCTCGGCCAGCACCTTGGGGTTCACGGCGGCGTCGTCGATCGACATCCCGCCGTCCTCGCCGTTGTTGTTGAGCCAGACCGGCAGCATCTCCTCGTCGAGCGTCACGAGCGCCGAGATGAACGGCTTGCCCTCACCGACGACGACGACCTGGCTGATGATCGGGTTGGCGCGGATCGGGTCCTCGAGCAGCGCCGGGGCGACCTTCTTGCCGCCGGCCGTCGCGATGAGCTCCTTCTTGCGGCCGGTGATGGTGAGGTAGCCCTCGTCGTCGAGCGCGCCGACGTCGCCGGTCTTGAACCACTCGCCGTCGAAGGCCTCGGCGGTCTCCTCCGGCTTGTTCCAGTAGCCCTGGAAGACGTCAATGCCCTTGACCAGGATCTCGCCGTCCTCGGCGATCTTCAGGCCGACGCCCGGGAGGGCCGGGCCGACGGTGCCGATCTTGAACCGATCCGGCACGTTGACCGTGGCCGGGGCCGTCGTCTCGGTGAGGCCGTAGCCCTCGAGGATGCGCACGTCGAGGCTGCGGAAGAAGTGTCCGAGACGTGTGCCGAGCGGGGCGGATCCGGAGACGGCGTACTTCACGTTGCCGCCCATCGCCGTCTTCAGCTTCGAGTACACGAGGCGGTCGAACAGGGCGAACTTCACCTTGAGGCCGAACGGCACGTGGCCCTCGTCGAGCGCCTTCGAGTGGGCGATCGCGGCGTCGGCCGCGGCGCGGAAGATCTTGCCCTTGCCGCCCGCCTCGGCCTTCTGCTCGGCCGAGTTGTAGACCTTCTCGAACACGCGCGGCACGGCGAGCAGGAACGTCGGCTTGAACGAGCCGAGCGAGGGGAGCAGCTGCGTGGTGTCGGCCTGGTGGCCCACCTTGACACCGGCGTGCACCGCCAGGATCGAGATGAACCGGGCGAACACGTGCGCCGTCGTGATGAACAGCAGCGTCGAGGCGCCGGGCGCGACCACCTCGGCGAGCGCGGTGGCCGAGTTGCGGCTCAGCTCGACGAAGTTGGAGTGGGTGAGGATGCAGCCCTTCGGCACGCCGGTCGAGCCGGAGGTGTAGATGAGGGTCGCGAGGTCCTTGCCGACCGCCGCGGTGCGGCGCTTCTCGAGGTCGTCGTCGGAGACGCCCGAGCCGCCCTCGACGAGCTTGTCGATGTCGCCGAGCCCGAGCTGCCACGTCTTCGTGACCTTCGGGAGCTCGCTGCGCACCTCGTCGAACCGCGCGAACTGCTCGGCGGTGTCGGTGATGAGCGCGACGGCGCCGGAGTCGTCGAGGATGTACTGGATCTGCGACGGCGACGAGGTCTCGTAGACCGGCACCACGACGGCGCCGGCGTACGCGACGGCGAAGTCGATGAGCGTCCACTCGTAGCGCACCTTGCAGATGAAGCCGATCTTGTCGCCCGGCTGCACACCGGCGGCGACGAAGCCCTTGGCCAGCGCGACGACCTGCGCGCGGAACTCGGCGGCGCTGAGGTCGGACCAGCCGCCGTCGGCGGTGGGCAAACCGAACAGGGCCTGATCGGGGGTGGCGGCGACGCGATCCTCGAGCAGATCGGTGATGTTGGCGTCGGGGTCCGCCTCGACGACGGGCGGGGTGAAGTACTCGTCCATGGGTGGCTCCTTCGGCATCGGCGACGGCGTCGGCGCCGACATTGGTGTCTTCTCAGTCTAAGTCACTGACGGTTCCCCCACCCGGCCCTGATGGTCGTCGGCATCCGGGATCGCCCGGCCGCCCGGGGCCCGCCGGGCGGACCCGGCGGACCCGGCGCGCCCGTAGGCTCGGGGGGTGGACGCGATCGGCATCGACATCGGCGGGACCAAGATCGCGGGAGCGGTGGTCGGCGACGACGGCGGCATCCTGCGCACCCTGCGCCGACCGACCCCGGCGGGCGACCCGGCCGCGATCGTCGACGCGGTCGTCGACCTCGTGACGGAGCTCTCCGCCGGCGCCGACATCCCGGCGGTGGGCGTCGCGGCAGCCGGCTTCATCGACGCGGAGCAGTCGACGGTCTACTACGCGCCCAACATCAACTGGCGCTCCGAGCCGCTGCGCGACGACCTCGTCGCCCGCCTGCCGGGGCGCGAGATCACGATCGACAACGACGCCAATGCCGCCGGATGGGCGGAGTACCGGTTCGGCGCGGGCCGCGGCACCACCGACATGACCATGCTGACCATCGGCACGGGCGTCGGCGGCGCGATCGTCGTCGACGGACACCTGCTGCGCGGCGGATTCGGCGCCGCGGCCGAGATCGGGCACCTGCGCGTGGTGCCGGGCGGACATCCGTGCGGATGCGGGCAGAAGGGCTGCCTGGAGCAGTACGGCTCCGGCCGGGCGCTGCTGCGCTTCGCCGAGGGGATCGCCGACGCCGGCGGGATCGGGCAGTCGCTGGCCGAGGCGCGCGAGGCCGCCGGCGCGCTCGACGGCACGATCGTCGCGGGCCTGCTGCAGGAGCGCGACCCGGGCGCTCTCGCGGCGCTGCGCGAGCTGGGGAGCTGGCTGGGGCAGGGCTGCGCCTCGATCGGCGCGGTGCTCGACCCGCAGGTGTTCGTGTTCGGCGGCGGGGTGGCCGTCGCGGGGGACCTGCTGCTCGATCCGGTGCGCGAGGCGTACCTCGCCCACCTGCCCGCGCGCGGCTTCCACCCGGAGCCGACGTTCACCGTCGCCGAGCTGGTGAACGACGCCGGCGTCGTCGGTGCGGCCGACCTCGCACGCCTGCGTCACTCGGGCGGCTGACCCGCGCCACTCGGGCGGCCGACCCGGCGCGGGTACACTCGTGCGACGTGCCCCCGCTCTACTGGCTGATGAAGTTCGTCCTGTGGGGACCGCTCGTGCAGTCGGTGTACCGGCCGGTCGTCCAGGGCGCCGCCAACGTGCCCGAGTCGGGCCCGGTCATCTTCGCCTGCAACCACCTCTCGTTCATGGACTCGATGTTCCTGCCGATCGAGGTGGACCGGCACATCGTCTACCTCGCCAAGAGCGAGTACTTCACCGGGAAGGGCATCAAGGGCTGGCTGAGCCGGATGTTCTTCAGCGGCGTCGGCCAGGTGCCGATCGACCGCTCCGGCGGCAAGGCCTCGGAGGCGTCGCTGACCACGGGGCTCGGTGTGCTCGCCCAGGGCCGTCAGCTCGGCATCTACCCGGAGGGCACGCGCAGCCCCGACGGCCGCCTCTACCGCGGCCGCACCGGCGTCGCGCGGCTGGCGCTCGAGTCGGGCGCCCCGCTCGTGCCGGTGGCGATGATCGACACCGACAAGGTGCTGCTCAAGGGGTCGTGGATGCCGCGGGTGCACCGCATCGGTGTCGCCTTCGGCGAGCCGATGGACTTCAGCCGATTCGAGGGGATGGCCGACGACCGATTCGTGCTCCGCTCGATCACCGACGAGATCATGCACGAGATCGCCCGGCTGGGCGGTCAGGAGTACGTCGACGTCTACGCGAGCAGCGCCCGGGCCGGTCGACGGGACCCGGTTCGGCGCGACGCCTGAGGACACCGTAGGCTGATCCGCTGGACCCCCGCGGTCCCTGCCGCCGCCGGCGGCATCCGGATGACGAGAGAGCCCTTCGTGAACGACCCGACCGAACCCCAGGTGGCCGCCGACCCGAGCGTGATCGCCGGACTCGACGCCTGGCGCGAGCTGCCGATCAAGCAGCAGCCGGTCTGGCCCGACCCGGTCGCCGCGGCGTCGGCGTCGGCCGAGCTCTCCACCCTGCCTCCGTTGGTGTTCGCGGGCGAGGTCGACATCCTGCGCGACAAGCTGGCGCGCGCCGCGCGCGGCGAGGCGTTCCTGCTGCAGGGCGGCGACTGCGCCGAGACGTTCGCGGGCGCGACCGCCGACGCCATCCGCAACCGGGTGAAGACGCTGCTGCAGATGGCCGTCGTGCTCACCTACGGCGCGTCGATGCCGGTGGTGAAGATGGGCCGGATGGCGGGGCAGTTCGCCAAGCCGCGCTCCAGCGACAGCGAGACCCGTGGCGACATCACGCTGCCCGCGTACCGCGGCGACCTGGTGAACGGGTACGACTTCACCCCGGAGTCGCGCGCCGCCGACCCGCGCCGGATGGTGGAGGGGTACCACACGGCCGCCTCGACGCTGAACCTCATCCGCGCCTTCACCCAGGGCGGGTTCGCCGACCTGCGGATGGTGCACTCGTGGAACAAGGGGTTCGCGCAGAACCCGGCGAACCAGCGTTACGAGGGGCTCGCGCGCGAGATCGACCGCGCGATCAAGTTCATGGAGGCGGCGGGCGCCGACTTCGACGAGCTGCGGCGCGTGGAGTTCTACGTCAGCCACGAGGGCCTGCTCATGGACTACGAGCGCCCGATGACCCGCATCGACTCGCGCAACGGCACGCCGGTGAACACCAGCGCGCACTTCCTCTGGATCGGGGAGCGCACCCGCGACCTCGACGGGGCGCACATCGACTACTTCTCCCGCATCCGCAACCCCATCGGGGTGAAGCTCGGCCCGACGACGACGGTCGAGACGATGGAGAAGCTGATCGACAAGCTCGACCCCGAGCGCGAGCCGGGCCGCCTGACGTTCATCACGCGGATGGGCGCGGGCAAGATCCGCGACGCCCTGCCGCCGCTGCTGGAGGCGATCCAGGGCATGGAGGCGAACCCGCTCTGGGTGACCGACCCGATGCACGGCAACGGCATCACGACGCCGACCGGCTACAAGACGCGCCGGTTCGACGACGTGGTCGACGAGGTGCGCGGGTTCTTCGAGGCGCACCGCGCGGTGGGGACCCACCCCGGCGGCATCCACGTCGAGCTGACCGGCGACGACGTGACGGAGTGCCTCGGCGGGTCCGAGATGATCGACGAGGAGTCGCTGGCCACCCGGTACGAGTCGCTCTGCGACCCGCGGCTCAACCACATGCAGTCGCTCGAGCTGGCGTTCCTGGTCGCCGAGGAGCTCGCCGCCGCCAAGTAGGCCGACGCCGGCCGCGACTCGCTTGACAGCGGTTGGGCGTGCGCGCTCTGGCGTCCGCCGTCGGGGCGGTCGTGGTCAGGCGTTGGTGGTCAGGCTGTCGCGGTCAGGCGTTCGCGGTCAGGGTGACCGTCGACCCGCGGATGGCGAACTCGCCCGGACCGGGGTTCGAGTCGTCGACCTCTGAGGCGGGCAGGTCCCAGAACACCTCGGGGATGTTCGTGTTCACGTCGACCTCGAAGCCGAGCGCCTCGAGCGCGTCGATCGCGTCGTTGAGGGTGAGGTCCTCGATGTTCCCCGGGATCTGCACCAGGTCGGGGCCCTTCGACAGGGTCAGCAGCACGGTGTCGCCCGGACGGATCACCAGGGCCGAGCCGTCGGCGTCGGTGGTCTGGATACGCACCACGTTGCCGGCGGGGATGTCGTTGTGGAAGACCTCTTCGCCGAGCTGCACGTCGAGGTCGACGGCGGCGAGCGCGTCGGTCGCGGCCTGCACGGTCTCGCCGGCCACGGCAGGCAGCGGGCCGGCGGACACGACGAGCGTGATCGGCTGCTGATCGCCGTACTCGGCGACGCCGATGAGCGTCTCGCCGTCGGCATCCAGGGCGTCGATGAGCTGCCCCGCCGGGACCTCGCCGTCGAACCGCACGTCGGTCGCTTCGAGCCGGAAGTGCTCCTCGACCATCTCCTCGGCCTGCGCCTGCGGCATGCCGCGGGTGAAGGCGATCGCATACGGGCGCGGCCCGGTGGAGACCAGCAGCGTCACGCTCGCGCCCTTCTCCACCGCCTCGCCGATGGCCGGGTCGGTCTGGGCGACATCGCCGACCGGGATCGTGGGGGAATCGGTCTCGCCGGTCTGCTCGGCGACGACGAAGCCCAGGTCGGTGAGCGTCTCCCGTGCCTCGGCCACCGTCATCCCGGCGACGGCGTCGGGGATGGTGACCCGTGCGCCGGGGCCCAGCAGGAACCACCAGGCGACCACGGCGGCGGCGACCACGACGAGCCCGATCGCGGTGATCGGGATCCACCGTCGGCGTCGGCGGCGCGGCGGCTCCCCGTCGGCGGGCGGCGCGGGCGGGACGGGCACCAGTCCGCCGCCGCGCGGGCCGAGCACGTCGGTCGGGGCGTCGGCCCCCATGCGGCCGGTGGGGCCGCCGGCGGGCCGGTCGCCGACCGGGGCGGTGTCGCCCAGGGCCGGATCGGTCGGGGAGCCCGTGCGCGGCGGGGCCGCGGGGAACACGACGGTCTTCTGCGGGATGCCGCGGGCGGTGGTGATCGGCGCGAGCTCGCTCTCGGTGCCGCGCACCTGCTCGAGCATGGCGCGCGCGTCGGACGGGCGCCGCGACGGGTCGCGGTCGGTGGCCCAGAGCACGATCTCGTCGAGCTGGCTCGGCACGCCGCGCTTGCGGCTGCTCGGCGGCGGCACCGCCTCGGTGGCGTGCTGGTAGGCGATCTGCATCGGCTGCTCGCCGGTGAACGGCTGCTCGCCGGTGAGCATCTCGTACATCATGATGCCGACCGCGTAGATGTCGGAACGGGTGTCGGCGACGCCCCGGGTGACGAGCTCGGGGGAGAGGTAGGCGATCGTGCCGAGCAGTGCCTGACCGGTCGCCGTGTTGGCGGATGCCGCCCGCGCGAGGCCGAAGTCGCTGAGCTTGATGCGGCCGTCGTCGGCCAGCAGCACGTTCTCGGGCTTCACGTCGCGGTGGATGATGCCCGCCTTGTGCGCGGCCGCGAGACCCGAGAGCACGGCTTCGGTGATGTCGACGGTCTGCTCGGGGGTGAGCGAGCCGTACTCCTCGAGCAGGTCGCGCAGCGTGATGCCGGGCAGGTACTCCATCACCAGGTAGGCGGAGTCGGCGTCCTCGCCCTGGTCGAACACGTTGACGACGTTCGGGTGGGCCAGCCGCGCGGCGCTGCGCGCCTCCTGGATGAACCGCTCGCGGAACTGGGTGTCGTCGGCGAGGTGCCCGTGCATGACCTTGATGGCCACCCGCCGCTCGAGGCGCAGGTCGGTCGCGAGGTAGACGGTCGCCATCCCGCCGCGGGCGATGCGGGAGCGCACCTGGTACCGGCCGTCGACCAGGCGGCCGATCAGCGGGTCGGTCGTACCCACGCTCACGAGCCGAGTCTAGGCACGCGATCCCGGGGTTCCTGGGAGGAACACGGGGGCTCGGAGGGGCCGGTCAGCCGTAGAGCTCGAACCAGGCGCGGGCGCTGGTCTCCCACTTCGCGTAGGCGTCAGGGTAGGCCGAGATCTGCACCTTCTGGGCCGCGACGGTCAGCGCCATCGACTGCCAGCCGGAGATGTCGAGCAGCCCGCGGGTGTAGCCGGAGCGGCCGTGGAAGAACAGGTAGGTGGCGTGGTACGGGTCGGTCAGCTCGGCGACCGTGCCCCAGCCGGAGCTCGGACGCTGCTGGAACAGTCCGACCGAGTCGCGGTCGCCCCAGTTCAGGTTGCGCAGGCTCGACTCCTGCATCGCCGTGGCGAGGGCGATGATGATGCCGTAGTCCGGCACGCCGAGCGAGCGGCCGACCTCGATGATGATGCGCGCGTTGCCCGCCTGCTCGGAGTTGAGCGAGGTGACCGATCCGCCGCTGGAGGAGCCGCCACTCGAGCCGCCGCCACTCGAGCCGCCGGAAGACCCGCCGCTCGAGGCGGGCGCGCTGCCACCGGTCGGGATCACCAGCGTGCTGCCGGGGTAGATGATGCTCGACGAGCCGAGTCCGTTGGCCGCGAGCAGGGCGCTCGTGCTGACGCCGAACTTCGAAGCGATCGACGAGATCGAGTCGCCGGCGCGGATGACGTAGGTGCGCGGGGTCGGGGCGGGGGCGGATGCCGCGGTCGCCGCCGGCGTCGGCTCGGGCGCTGCGGGCGGGTCGGCCACGGGCGCCTCGGGCGCCGACGCCCCGGTGGTGCCCCCGTCGGGAACCTGCAGCACGAGCCCCGGGTAGAGGATGCTCGACCAGGTGAGCCCGTTGGTCTCGAGCAGCGCCTCGATGCTGACGCCGAAGCGGTCGGCGAGGCGCGCCAGGGTGTCGCCGGCCGCCACGGTGTAGCGGCCCTCGTCGAGCGCCGCCGCCGGACGCGGGGTCGCCTCGCTGCGGGTCGTGATCTCCTCCGCGGCGGGCGCCGAGCGCGTGGCGGTGAGGCGCAGCACCTGACCGGGGTGGATCTGCGTCTTCCAGCCGAGCCCGTTGGCGGCGAGCAGCGAGGCAGTGGCGATGCCGTACTGCGACGCGATCGAGGCGACCGTGTCGCCGGCCGTGACGGTGTGGCTCGCCGGCAGCGCGGGGGCGTCCGCGCTCGTGGCGACACCGCTCGGCGGGGTGACGGTGCGGGCCCCGGTGCCGAGGCTCGACTTGGGCTTGGCCGGCTTCTTCGCCGTCGCGTAGGCCGGCTGCACGCCGGTGGCCCCGAGGCTGACGGTCATGGCGCTCGCGACGACGAACGGCAGGGTGACGCGCCAGGCGCGGTTCCGTGAGGCGGCGCGGGCGGGCGGCTCGGGGAGCGGGGTCGGACGCAGTCCGGGGAACGGCGGCACGCCGCCGTTCTCGATCTCCGCGCTCATCTCGCGATGCCCTCCGACGCTCGGCCCGGGATCCGGGCGCATTCCCCCGATTCCCACCGTGGCATCCCGCGGGCGTGGAGTCAACCACTGTGACGGATGTGGCGGGAGTTTACATGCCTGTAACAATCGTTTCGTGGCACGCTGGGGGCGTGACCGAGAGCCGCAACTGGCTGACCATCCCCGACGTCGGCGAGCGGCTGGGGCTGCCGCCGGGCAAGGTGCACCGGCTGATCGAGGAGCACGCGCTGCTCGCGGTGCGCCGCGACGGCGTGCTGCGGGTTCCCGAGGACTTCCTCGACGACGAGGGCCCGGTGCGCGACCTGCGGGGCACCGTCGTCGTGCTGCACGACGCGGGCTACACCGACGACGAGGCGCTCGAGTGGCTGCTGGGGGAGGACGACACGCTCGGTGCGGCGCCGATCGACGCGCTGCGTGCGGGCCGACGGGCCGAGGTGCGCCGGGTCGCCCAGTCGCTGGCCTTCTGACGCGACCCGCGCTCAGGAGTCGAGTCGACCGGCTCCGGACTCTGAGTCGACCGGGCTCAGGAGTCGCGGCGCGCGACCTGCTCGGCGAGCGCCGCGAGCTCGTCCCGCGCGGAGCGGGCGAGCGGCGCCTCCGCGAGGGCGGCGCGCGCCTGTCCGACGTGGTGCGCGATCGCCTGCTCCACCCGCTCCACCGCCCCGCTGTCCCGGATGGCGGTCTGCAGCATCGTGATCTGCGATCCGTCGAGGGTGCGGTCGCCGACCAGTTCGTCGAACAGGTGCGCGGCCGTGGAGGGGAGCCGCTCCCGCGTCAGGGTGACCAGCACCGTGCGCTTGCCCTCGCGCAGGTCGTCGCCCGCGGGCTTGCCCGTGACCTCCGGGTCGCCGAACACCCCGAGCAGGTCGTCGCGCAGCTGGAAGGCGACGCCGAGCGGCAGCCCGAACGCCCGCAGCGCCGCGATCTGCTCGCGCGAGCCGCCGGCGATCGACGCCCCGATCGCGAGCGGGGCCTCCACCGAGTACTTGGCCGACTTGAACACCACGACGCGCTGAGCGCGGGGGAGCAGCTCGGCCGACTCGCGGGTGCGCCACGACGACTCCTCGACCATGTCGAGGTACTGGCCGGCGGTGACCTGAGTGCGCATCCGGGAGAACTCGGCGCGGGTCGCGTCGCGATCGGCGACCGGCAGTCGACGGATGCCGGCCTCGATCAGGTCGTCGCTCCAGCCGAGCAGCAGATCGCCGAGCAGCAGCGCCGTCGCGGCGCCGTAGTCGACGGCCGACCCCTCCCAGCCCTGGCGGCGGTGGTGCTCGGCGAACGCCGCGTGCGCGCTCGGCTTGCCCCGCCGCCGGTCGGAGTTGTCCATGATGTCGTCGTGCACGAGGGCCGCCGCGTGGAACACCTCGAGGGCCGCGGCGACATCGACGACGACGTCGAGCCCGAGCTCCTCGGGGTCCGCGTCGTCGGCTCCGGCGATGCCGGCCACCGACAGCCAGCCCCAGTAGCAGAACCGGGCGCGGAACCGCTTGCCGCCGTCGAGGAAGTCGTCCGCCGCGTCGGCGACGACCTCCAGATCGGGAGCGACCTCGAGCAGATCCCGTCGCCGTTCGGCGAGGAACGCGGCGATGCGGTCCTGCACCAGGTCGACCAGCTTCGTCCCAGCGACCACGTTCCTAGCCTACTCAGGCGCCACGCCGTACAATCGGAGCATCGGCCGCGCCGTCGGAGCGCGTCGTCGATGGACCGGAGCACAGATGCCGCTTTCCGAGCACGAGCAGCGCCTCCTCGAAGAGATGGAGCGCAGCCTCTACCGTGGTGACGCGGACGACGTCACGACGGTGGGCGGGCGCGCCCGCGCCAGCTACACCGCGATCCTGCTCGGCATCCTCGCCGGCATCGCCGGACTCGCCCTCCTCGTGGTGGGCGTCGTCGTGCGCCAGCCGATCGTGGGGCTGCTCGGCTTCGTGCTCATGTTCGGCGGTGCGCTGTTCGCGATCGCGCCGCCGCGCCGCTTCACGGTCCCGGTCGAGGAGGGCGCCCGTCCGGGCTTCTTCGACAGCCTCAACGAGCGCTTCGAGCGCCGCGACGAGGACTGACGCTCCCCTCCGTTCCCCTCGTTCCCCGCGCCGCGTGAGCGGCGTGATCGCTTCCGAGCCGGCCTGAGCGCCGGCTCGCGGCGTTTCTGCGCGCGCCCGCGGCCACGCCGCCTCGTTCGGGTCGGCATCCGATTCTGCCCGCCTGCGCGCGCCCGCGCCCACCCCGCCTCGTTCGCGTCGACCGCCGCCTCCTCGCCCGCCCGCCCGCGCGTGCGACGGTCCTCCGCGCTCCGCCGTCCTCCACTCCGCTCCACCGCGCACCCCGGGCAGTCGTCGGTGCCGAATTCCTTGGAATTCCAGGGATCTCGGCCAGCCGTTGGGGCGCATGCGGGCGCGAAGTGGGGCGATATGACCCCAAAATGGGGCAAATGTGCTTGAAAGTGGAGGCTTGTGGAGTAAAGTGGAGGAATACCTGACGTCGGCCGGAACGCGGGAGGGGGTGGCCCATGCTGCTCGGCACGTTCGCGCCCAAGCTCGACGACAAGGGCCGCCTGATCCTTCCGGCCAAGTTCTTCGACGAGTTCTCCGGCGGACTGGTCATGACCCGCGGCGTCGATCGCTGCGTGTACGTCTACAGCGAGCGCGAGTTCGAGCAGCTGCACGAGCGCATGCTCGCCGCCCCGGTCACCACCAAGGAGGGCCGGGACTTCCGGCGCGTGTTCCTCTCCGGCGCCACCCAGGAGATCCCGGACAAGCAGCGCCGCGTCACGATCCCCCCGATGCTGCGCGAGTACGCGGCCCTCGATCGCGAGCTCACCGTCATCGGCGCCGGCGACCACGCCGAGATCTGGGACACCGCCGCCTGGAACGACTTCTACGCCCGCACCGAGCAGGGCTACGCGGATGCCGACGGGGAGGTGATCGCGGGACTGTTCTGATCCTCGGGCCCGACCCTCAGCCGCGCCCCCTGACCCACCTTCCCCGGGGTCAGGTGACGCGGATGGGGATCCGGCCCCGGGATCGCCCCCACCGGGAGCACCCGCCGACACCATGACCGAACCCCGCCACATCCCCGTGATGCTCGACCGCTGCGTCGAGCTGCTGGCGCCAGCGCTCGAGCGCGACGGCGCGGTGCTCGTCGACGCCACCCTCGGCCTCGGCGGACACGCGGAGGCGTTCCTCGAGCGGTTCCCCGGGCTCGTCTTCGTCGGACTGGATCGCGATCCCGAGGCGCTGCGCCGCGCGGGGGAGCGGCTCGCCCCGTTCGGCGACCGCGTCCACCTCGTGCACACCGTGTACGACGGCATCGCCGACGTGCTCGCCGGGCTCGGCATCCCCGAGGTCGCGGGCATCCTGTTCGACCTCGGCGTCTCGAGCATGCAGCTGGACGTCGCGGAGCGCGGGTTCGCCTACTCCCGGAATGCGCCGCTGGACATGCGCATGGACCCGGGTTCGCCGCTCACGGCCGCGCGCGTCGTCGCCGAGTACGCGGAGGGGGATCTGCGCCGCATCTTCGAGCGCTACGGCGAGGAGAAGCTGGCCGGCCGCTACGCGCGGCGCATCGTCGAGGAGCGCACCGTCGCCCCGATCGAGACCTCCGAGCGCCTCGTCGAGATCCTGATCGCCGCGACTCCGGCCGCGGTGCAGCGCGCCGGCCACCCCGCGAAGCGGGTCTTCCAGGCGCTGCGCATCGAGGTCAACCAGGAGCTCGCCGTGCTGGAGCGCGCCATCCCCGCCGGGATCGACGCGCTCGAGGTGGGCGGCCGCATGGTCGTGCTCGCCTACCAGTCGCTCGAGGACCGCATCGTGAAGCGCGAGTTCGCCGCCCGCTCGGTGTCGACCGCACCGCGCGGCCTGCCGGTCGAGCTGCCGGAGCACCGTCCCGAGCTGCGGTTGCTGGTGCGCGGCGCGGAGCTGGCCTCCGACGCCGAGCGGGCCGAGAACCCGCGCTCGGCGCCCGTGAGGCTGCGCGCGGTCGAGAAGCTGCGGGGGGCCGCATGAGCGCGCTGCCCGCCGAGAGCCACCCGGTGCGCCGTCCGGTCCGTCCGGGCGCGGCGCCGATGGGCGCGGGCTCAATGGGTGCCGGCCGCCGTCGACCGACGTTCGGCACCCCGGCGGCCGCGACCCGCGGCGCGACCGCCCGCGCGCTCCGTCCGGAGCCGACGGCGCCGCCGCGGCGCCACCTGCGTCCCGCACCCGCACCGGCCGTGCGCCGACGCCCGCGCCTCGCGCACGCCGTGCTCACGCTGGCCGGGATCGGCGTCATCCTGCTCGGCCAGCTGGCGCTCAGCATCGCCCTCGCCGACGGCACCTACCGCATCTCGTCGCTGCAGGCCGCGCAGGTGGAGCTGGAGCGGTCGCAGAACGCCCTCACCGAGCAGCTCGACCTCGCCGGGTCGACGCAGAGCCTCATCGCCCGCGCCGCGGAGCTCGGCATGGTGGCCAGCGGCTCGCCGGTGTTCCTCGACCTCGCGGCGGGCACCGCGACCGGGTCGGCGAAGGCCGCCGGGCGCGGCGCCGTGGGCTCCAACCTGATCGGCAACTCGCTGCTCGACCCCGCCGACGCGGCCGCGTTCGGCGCCGCGGCCGAAGCGGCCGAGTCGCAGCCCCTGTCGAGCACCGAGCCGCAGTCGAGCACCGCGACGTCCGGATCGGCGTCGTCCGGCACCGAGACCTCCCCGTCCGCCCCGAGCCAGCCGGGGCTGCTGCCCTCGCCGACCACCCACTGAGGTCCCGGTGATCGCCCCCCGCTCGACCGGCCGCCGACTCTCGGTGACCGTGCTCGTCGTCTTCGCCGTCATCGTGCTGTTCGGCATCCGCCTGGTCGACCTCCAGGTGGTGCGCGCCGCGGAGCTGACCGCTCAGGCGGACTCGCGGCGCGACATCACGGTGACCACCTACGGCACGCGCGGGGCGATCGTCGACGCGGAGGGCGCCGTGCTCGCGTCGAGCGTCGACCGGTTCGACATCACCGCGTCGCCGCAGAACGTCGACCTCGAGATCACCTGGATGACGGTCGACGGCGAGCGCGCGCAGGTGCCGACCGCCGAGGCGATCGCCGCGATCGCCGGCCTCACCGGGGTCTCGGCCGCCGAGCTGCTCGCCGTGCTGACCGAGGATCCGGAGTCGAACTTCGCCTACCTGGCGCGCGAGGTCGACCTGGCCACCTTCGACGCGGTGCGCGCTCTGGGCATCTCGTGGGTGTACTCCGAGCCCCACCCCGCGCGCACCTACCCGAACGGCGCCGTCGCCGGAAACCTGGTCGGGTTCGAGGGCACCGACGAGCCGCTCGCCGGGCTCGAGCGCTCCGAGGACGCCTGCGTCGCGGCGGAGAACGGCTCGACCAGCTACGAGCGCGGCGCCGACGGCGTGCGCATCCCGGGCAGCACGATCGTCGAGGAGGAGCCGGTCGACGGCGGCACGCTGCACCTCACCATCGACAGCGACCTCCAGTGGTACGCCCAGCAGGTGCTGGCCCGCGAGGGCGGCCGCCTGGGCGCCGAGTGGGCGACGGCGATGATCGTGCGCGTCGACTCGGGCGAGATCGTCGCGGCGGCGGACTGGCCGTCGATCGACCCGAACGACCTGAACTCGGTCGCCGCGGACGACGCCGGCGCGCGCAGCTTCGTCGCCCCGTTCGAGCCGGGCTCGATCATGAAGCCGGCCACTTTCGCCTCCTTGCTCGACGCGGGCGTCATCACGCCGGGCACGCAGGTGATCGCCGGGGACCGGTACACGACCGGGCTGCCCGCCGGCTACTTCATCCGCGACTCCACCGCGCACGGCGACCTGCGGTACACCGCGGCGGGCGTGCTGGCCAACTCCTCGAACACCGGGACGGCGGTGCTCAGCGAGCGCCTCGACGTCGAGGCCCGGTCGGCCTATCTGGAGGCGTTCGGCTTCGGCTCGGCGACGGCGGTCGACTTCCTCGGCGAGGTGGAGAACTCCGGATTCGTCGCCGACCCCGCCACGGTCGACTCGATCACCGCCGTCACCCAGCAGTTCGGCCAGGGCATGACGGCCACCAGCGCGCAGCTGGTGTCGATGTACCAGACGCTCGGCAACGGGGGCGTGCGGATGCCGCTGACGCTCGTCGCGGGCTGCGAGCTGCCGGACGGCAGCTGGACCGACCTGCCCGACACCGAGGGCGTGCGCGTGGTCAGCGAGTACGCCGCCGACACCACCGTCGCGATGATGGAATCGACGGTCACCTCCGGAACCCTGCAGGGTCTGGTGAACATCCCCGGCTACCGGATCGCCGGCAAGACGGGCACCGCCGAGGTGGCCGAGGGCGGGGTCTACACCGACGACCGGATCATCTCCGTCGCCGGGCTCGTGCCGGCCGACGACCCGCAGTACGCGGTTGTCGTCACCTTCGCCAAGCCCGCTACGATCAAGTGGTCCTCGGCCGCCGCCCCGGCGTTCACGGAGATCGTCAAGCAGGTCATCAAGACCGCCGGCATCGCCCCGTCGAACAGCGCACCGGCGAGCTTCCCGCTCACCTGGTGACGAACCCGGTCGGTCCGAGATCGACCCGGAGCGAACAGGAGGCGGGTGTGGAATCCCGGAACCCTCCGGTGCTCCGGCCGGAGCATCCCTCGGCGCGTCCGCTGTCGGCGCTCGCCGAGGAGTTCGACATCCCGGTGCGCGGATCGCTCGACGGCGTCGAGGTGACCGGCGTCACCCTCAGCACCGGCGACCTGCATCCCGGTGACCTGTTCGTCGGGGTGCGCGGCCAGCACGGCCACGGCGCCCAGTACGCCGAGCAGGCGAAGGACGGCGGCGCCGTCGCGCTGGTGACCGACGAGGAGGGCGCGAGCCTCGCCGCCGAGGCCGGGCTGCCGATCCTCGTCGTCGACGACCCGCGCGGCGCGCTCGGCGAGATCTCGGCCTGGGTGTACCGCACTCGCGAGGACCCGCCGCTGCTGTTCGGCACGACCGGCACCAACGGCAAGACCTCCACCTCGTACCTGCTCGAGGCCGTGCTGCGGCAGCTGGGGCTCGTCACGGGGCTCTCCTCCACCTCGGAGCGGCACATCGGCGACCTCACCGTGGTCAGCCGCCTGACCACGCCCGAGGCGAGCGAGATGCACGCGCTGCTCGCGCGGATGCGGGAGTCCGACGTGCGGGCCGTCGCCGTCGAGGTGAGCGCGCAGGCGCTCTCCCGGCACCGCGTCGACGGGATCGTGTTCGACGTGGCGGCCTTCACCAACCTCAGCCACGACCACCTCGACGACTATGCCGACATGGAGGAGTACTTCGCCGCGAAGCTCCCGCTGTTCCAGCCGGAGTTCGCCAAGCGCGGCGTGGTCTGCCTCGACTCGCCCTACGGGCGCCGTGTCGTGGAGTCGTCGCGCATCCCGGTCACGACCATCGCCACCGCCGGTCATGCGAGCGACGACGACTACGCCGACGCGGCCTGGCGGGTCGAGGTGCTCGACGAGACCGCCGCGTACACCGAGTTCCGGCTGACCGGGCCGGAGGGGCGCAGCCTCGTCACCCGGGAGCCGCTCATCGGCTGGCACATGGCCGCCAACGCGGCCCTCGCGATCGTGATGCTGGTCGAGGCGGGATTCGAGCTGGAGGCGATCGGCGCCGCCCTGGATGCGGACGGCGGCATCCGCGCCTACCTCCCCGGCCGCACCGAGCGGGTCTCGGGCGAGCGGGGACCGAGCGTCTACGTCGACTTCGGGCACAGCCCCGACGCGTTCCAGAACACCCTCGCCGCGGTGCGCAAGTTCACCACCGGCAAGACGATCATGCTGTTCGGCGCCGACGGCGACCGCGACGCCACCAAGCGGCACGACATGGGCCGGGTGGCGGCCGAGGGATGCGACATCCTCGTCATCACCGACCACCACCCGCGCTTCGAGGACGCCGCGTCGATCCGGCGCACGCTGCTCGAAGGCGCGGCGCTGGCCGAGCACCAGCCCGAGATCCACGAGGTGAGCCCGCCCGAGGAGGCCATCCGGTTCGCCGTCGGCCTCGCCGGGGAGGGCGACTCGATCCTCTGGGCCGGACCCGGCCATCAGGACTACCGCGACATCCGCGGGGTGCGCACGCCCTACTCGGCGCGTGAACTGGCCCGCTCGGCGCTGCGCGATGCGGGGTGGGCGTGAGCCCCACGATCCTCGTCGACCCCGTCGCGTCGCCGACGGCGGACTCGACCGCGGCCGCGCTGCGCGACCTCGCCGCGGCATCCGTCGGCCACCGCGCGATCGCGGTGCTGGGTCCGGTCGATCCGGGCGCCGAGACGGTGGTCGACGCGCACGACCGCCTGGGGCGTCTCGTCGTGCGCCTCGGGATCGAGCTGCTGGTCGTCGTCGGCGACGGCGCGCGGCACCTGCACGCGGCGGCGGGCCTCGAGGGTTCGTGGGACGGGGAGTCGGTCATCGTCGACGACGCGGACGCGGCCTACGATGCCCTGTGTGACTTCCTCCGGCCGGACGACGTGGTCCTCGTGACCTCCCCGCTCGCCGGACTCGCGGCCCGCCTGGAGGCGATCGCCGGATGATCGCCCTCCTCGTCGCGGGCGGCTTCTCCCTCGCCTTCACGCTGTTCATGACGCCGCTGTTCATCCGGCTGTTCAAGCGGCTGTCGTGGGGGCAGTTCATCCGCGACGACGGTCCGCAGAGCCACCACACCAAGCGCGGCACGCCGACCATGGGCGGCATCGTGTTCCTCACCGGCGCGATCCTCGGCTACTTCGTGGGCCACCTCGTCGCCGGGGCCGCGCCGTGGACCGGGGTCGCGGTGCTGGTCTACGGGATGATGGCCGGCCTCGGCCTGGTCGGCTTCCTCGACGACTTCCTCAAGACCCGCAAGCAGCGCAGCCTCGGACTCGGCGGCTGGTCGAAGGTGGCCGGGCAGGTGATCGTCGCGACGGTGTTCGCCGTGCTCGCGGTGAACTTCCCCGACGAGAACGGGCTCACCCCGGCCGGCATCATCAACGCCGACGGCACGCAGAGCGTCTTCATCTCCGCGATCCGCGAGATCGACTGGCTCAACCTGTTCGCCTTCGGCCCGATCGTCGGCATCCTGCTGTTCGTGATCTGGACGAACCTGATCACGGTGAGCGTGTCCAACGGGGTGAACGTGGCCGATGGCCTCGATGGCCTCGCGACGGGCGCCTCGATCTTCGCGATCGGCGCCTACCTGCTGATCGGCTTCTGGCAGGCGAACCAGTCCTGCGTCAATCCCGCCCTCGATCCGAACGTCGCCTACAAGTGCTACGACGTGCGCGACCCGCTCGAGCTCGCCGTCGTCGCGGCGTCGATCGTCGGCGCGCTCATCGGATTCCTCTGGTGGAACACGTCGCCCGCGCAGCTCTTCATGGGCGACACCGGATCGCTCGGGCTCGGCGGCGCCCTCGCCGCCCTCGCCATCCTGAGCCGCACCGAGCTGTTGCTCGTGCTCATCGGCGGACTCTTCGTGATCGTCACCGGCTCCGTGATCCTGCAGCGGGCGTACTTCAAGGTCACCGGCGGCAAACGCATCTTCCTGATGAGTCCGCTGCACCATCACTTCGAACTCAAGGGCTGGGCCGAGGTCACCGTCGTCGTGCGGTTCTGGATCATCGGGGCGCTGTTCGTCGCGCTCGGCGTCGGCCTGTTCTACCTCGAATGGGTCAGCCGCTGAGCACGTCGGCCGCCGAGGGGGGGCGCGACCTCGCGGCGCTCACCAGCTGGCGCTCCGACTGGGCGGGCTTGCGGGTCGCCGTGTTCGGCGTCGGGGTGACCGGCTTCTCGGTCGCGGACACCCTGTGCGAGCTGGGCGCCGAGGTGCTCGTGGTCGCCGGCCGCGCGTCCGACGAGCACGTCGCGATGCTCGAGGTGATCGGCGCCCGTCTCGTGCTCGCCGACGACGTGCCCGATGAACTGCGCGGGTTCGGCGCCGAGCTGGCCGTGGTGTCGCCCGGCTACCACCCCGACCACCCGTTGCCCGCCTGGGCCGAGGCGGAGGGCGTTCCTGTGTGGGGCGACATCGAGCTGGCCTGGCGGGTGCGCGACAAGGTGCGCGCCGCCGAGTGGATCGCGGTGACCGGCACCAACGGCAAGACGACGACGACGCAGCTGACGGCGACGATGCTCGTCGCCGTCGGCCTGCGCGCTGCGCCGTGCGGCAACATCGGCGTGCCGGTGCTCGACGCCGTGCGCGACCCGCAGGGCTTCGACGTGCTCGTCGTCGAGCTCTCCAGTTACCAGCTGCACTGGATGCAGCGGAACGCCGGGGGAGAGGTCGCGCCGCTCGCGGCCGTCTGCCTCAACCTGGCCGACGACCACTACGACTGGCACGGGTCGGCCCGCGGCTACCGCGACGCGAAGGCGAAGGTCTACGCGAACACCCGTGTCGCCTGCGTGTACAACCTCGCCGACGAGGCGACGCGCGGCATGGTCGAGGACGCCGACGTGCAGGAGGGGTGCCGCGCGATCGGGTTCGGGCTGGGAGTGCCGGGTCCGAGCGACCTCGGCGTCGTGGAGGGGATCCTGGTCGACCGGGCGTTCCTCGACGACCGGCGCACTTCGGCGCTCGAGCTGGCGACCCTCGACGACCTCGCGGACTCCGGCCTCACCGCCCCGCACGCGGTGCAGAACGTGCTCGCCGCCGCGGCGCTCGCCCGCGCGGCCGACGTCGCCCCGGCGGGCATCCGCGACGCGATCCGCGGGTTCTCCATGGACCACCACCGCACCGAGCTGGTGATCGAGCGGGCCGGCATCCGCTGGGTGGATGACTCGAAGGCGACCAACGCGCACGCCGCGCAGGCGTCGCTCGCCGCCTTCGAGTCGGTGGTCTGGATCGCCGGCGGTCTGCTCAAGGGGGTCGACCCCGATCCGCTGGTCGCGCGGCACGCCGCTCGGCTGCGCGCCGCGGTGCTGGTCGGCGTCGACCGCGAGGCGCTGCGCGAGGCGTTCCGGCGACACGCGCCCGGCGTCCCGGTGGTCGAGATCGCGGAGGCGGAGACTGACGGGGTGATGCCCGCCGCGGTCCGTGCGGCGGCGTCGCTCGCCCTCCCGGGCGACGTGGTGCTGCTCGCCCCGGCGGCGGCGTCCATGGACCAGTTCACGGACTACGCGGATCGCGGTCGACGCTTCGCGGCGGCGGCGCGCGACCTCGCGGGGGCCGGCGACGGTCCTGCGGAGCACGGAGGTCCGGATGACGACGACCCAGGGTCGACGCCCCGCTGACCCCGGCGCGCGCCCGCCCCGTGCCGCGGTGGCGGCCGTGCAGCGGCTGTTCCGCGCCGAGACCCCCGAGTTCTTCGTGCTGCTCGGCACGACCCTGTTCCTCGTGCTGTTCGGCCTGGTGATGGTGCTCTCGTCGTCGTCGATCGAGTCCCGCGCCTCCGACGGCGACTTCTTCGCCGTCGCCGCGCGGCAGGCGGTGTTCGCCGCTATCGGCCTGCCCGTGATGCTCATCGCCGCCCGCGCCCCGATCGTGTTCTGGAAGCGCTGGGCGGGCTGGGCGATCGCCCTCGCCGTCGTGCTGCAGTTCCTCGTTTTCACCCCGCTCGGCTACGAGACCGGCGGCAACCGCAACTGGATCTCCCTCGGCTCGATCACCGCGCAGCCGTCGGAGCTGGTGAAGTTCGCCCTCGTCATCTGGCTCGCCTGGGTGCTCACCACCAAGGCCGACCTGCTGAACGACTGGCGGCACGTGCTGCTGCCGATCGGACCCGTGGTGGCCGTGGCGATCGGTCTCGTGCTCGCCGGCAACGACCTCGGCACCGCGATCATCCTGCTGATGACGACCCTCGGTGCGCTGTTCTACGCCGGGGTGCGCCTGGGCTGGATCGCCCTCGCCAGCGTTGGCATCGCACTCGTCGGCGCCGTGTTCGCGGTCGCCAGCGACTCGCGGCGGGCCCGCATCGACGCCTGGCTCAGCGGATGCGCCGACCCCGCGGACTACTCGGGCGACTGCTGGCAGACGGTGCACGGCTGGCAGGCGCTCGCCCACGGCGGACTCGTCGGCGTGGGACTCGGCAACTCGACCGGCAAGTGGAACTGGATCCCCGAGGCCCACAACGACTTCATCTTCGCGATCATCGGCGAGGAGCTCGGCATGCTCGGCGCCCTGCTCGTGCTCGCGCTGTTCGCGGTGCTCACCGTGTGCTTCGTGCGCATCGTCCGGATGTCGCGCGACCCGTTCGCCAAGATCGCCACCAGCGCCGCGATGGTCTGGATCGTCGGACAGGCGTTCGTCAACATCGCCGTCGTCCTCGGAGTGCTGCCCGTGCTGGGCGTACCCCTGCCCCTGGTCTCCGCGGGAGGTTCCGCCCTGATCACCACCCTCGCCGCGATCGGCGTCGTGCTCTCCTTCGCCCGCCATCGCCCGGTCGACCCGGCGCCCGTGGCGCGCCGCCCCGGGACGGCCCGCGGATGACCACCTACCTGCTGGCCGGCGGAGGGACCGCCGGCCACGTGAATCCCCTGCTCGCCACCGCCGACCGCCTGCGCGAGCGGGAGCCCGACGCGGTCGTGCTCGTGCTCGGCACCGCGGAGGGGCTCGAGGCGCGCCTCGTGCCCGAGCGCGGGTACGAGCTGCTCACCGTGCCGCGCCTGCCGTTCCCGCGACGCCCCAGCCGCGACGCCCTCCGGTTCCCCGGGCGGTACCGCGCCGCCGTCGCGGGGGTGCGCGAGATCCTCCGCGACCGCGCCGTCGACGTCGTCGTCGGCTTCGGCGGCTACGCCTCCGCGCCCGCGTACCTCGCCGCCCGCGCCGAGCGGGTGCCGATCGCGCTGCACGAGCAGAACGCCAAGCCGGGGCTCGCGAACCGGCTCGGCGCCCGCCTCACCCGACACGTCGGCGTCACCTTCGCCGGCACCCGCCTGCGCGGCGCGCAGCTCGTCGGGCTGCCGTTGCGCCGCGAGGTCGAGCGGCTCGACCGGGCCGCCGCGCGGCTCGAGGCGCGACGCCTCTGGGGCCTCGACGAGCGCCGCCCCCTGCTGCTCGTCACAGGCGGTTCGACCGGGGCCCGGCAGATCAACCTGTCGGTCGCGTCGTCGGTCGCCGCGCTGCTCGGCTCCGGGTGGCAGGTGCTGCACATCACCGGGTCGCGCACGCCGGTGGACGATCCGGGGCTCGACGGCTACCGCATCCTCGAGTACTGCGACCGGATGGAGCTGGCCCTCGCCGCCGCCGACCTCGCCGTGTCGCGCGCGGGCGCCGCGACGGTGTGCGAGCTCGCGGCGGTGGGCGTGCCGGCCGTTCTCGTGCCCTACGCGGTGGGCAACGGCGAGCAGGCGCTGAACGCCCGCGGCGCGGTGGATGCCGGGGGAGCGATCCTGGTGCGCGACGCCGACTTCACGCCGGAGTTCGTCGAGGCCGAGCTTCCCGGGCTGCTGGCCGACCGGCCCCGGATCGCCGGGATGGCCGCCCGGATGGCCTCCGTCGGGGTGCGCGACGGCGCCGATCGGATGGTGGACCTGGTGCAGGCCGCGGTCGACGGCGAGGCGCGCCCGGACACGACGCCCGACGCCGGGTAGCGTTGTCGCGATGATCACGCCGGACCTCGATCTGGTGCCGCCGGACGACCTCGGCCGGGTGCACTTCGTCGGCATCGGCGGATCCGGGATGAGCGGCATCGCCCGCATGTTCCTCGACGCCGGGATCCGGGTCACCGGGTCCGACCGCAGCGGGTCGGCCGCCGTCGACGAGCTGCGCCGCCTCGGCGCGGAGGTCGCGATCGGCCACGACGCCGCCCACGTCGGCGACGCCGACACGCTCGTCGTGACGGGGGCGCTCTGGGAGGACAACCCGGAGTACGTCGAGGCGCTGCGTCGCGGCATCCCGGTGCTGCACCGCGCCAACGCCCTCGCCTGGCTCACCCGCGGCGAACGGGTGCTCGCGGTGGCGGGCGCGCACGGCAAGAGCACGACGACGGCGATGATCGTCACCGCGCTCCGCGGGCTCGACGTCGATCCGAGTTTCGTCAACGGCGCGGTGATCGCCGCCTACGGCCGGTCGGCTCAGCGCGGCGGCGGCGACCTGTTCGTGATCGAGGCCGACGAGTCGGACCGCTCGTT
This sequence comes from Pseudolysinimonas sp., assembly GCA_041984585.1. Taxonomy (GTDB): domain Bacteria; phylum Actinomycetota; class Actinomycetes; order Actinomycetales; family Microbacteriaceae; genus Pseudolysinimonas_A. Next base: position 36,134 of record JBHIXX010000003.1, read on the forward strand.
CCTGCTGTACGACACCGCGATCGCGGTGATCACCAACATCGACGACGACCACCTCGACGCCTACGGCGACGCCGCCGGGCTCGAGCAGGCGTTCACCCGCTTCGCGACGGGCGCCACGGAACTGGTGGTCGGATCCGCCGACGACCCGGTGGTGCGGCGGGTGCTCGCGCAGGTGGAGGGCGTTCCGACGCTCACGGTCGGCGTGGCGGACGACGCCGACGTGCGGGTCTCGGAGGTCGACGCGGGCGACACCGTCGCGTTCACCGCGACCTGGAACGGACGGGCCCACCGCGTGCGGGTCGGCGTGCCGGGACCGCACAACGCGCTCAACGGCGCGGTCGCGTTCGCCACCCTCGTCGGCCTGGGCCACGATCCGGATGCCGTCGCGTCGGCACTCGCCGCGTTCACCGGGACCGGGCGCCGCTTCGAGCACCACGCGACGGTGCGCGGGGTGCGCGTCTACGACGACTACGCCCACCACCCGACCGAGGTGGAGGCCGCGCTCGCCACGGCGCGCTCGGTCGCGGGGGAGGGGCGCGTGATCGCGGTGCACCAGCCGCACCTCTACAGCCGCACGCAGCGGCTCGCGGGCGAGTTCGCCGAGGTCTACGAGCAGGGCGCCGACCACACGGTCGTGCTCGACGTCTACGGCGCCCGGGAGGACCCGATCCCGGGGGTGACCGGCGCGCTCGTGGCCGAGCGGTTCCGCGACGCCGACCGGGTCGCCTACCTGCCCGATTGGCAGAGCGCGGCCGACCACGTCGCGGCGGTGGCTCGCGACGGCGATCTCGTGATGACGCTCAGCTGCGGCGACGTGTACCGGATCATCCCGCAGATCGTCGAGGCGCTCGGCGCCGCCGACGAGGCGCCGCCGGGATCGTGAAGCGCCCGGAGGGGTTCGGGTCGCGCTCGGACTCGGGCCGCGCCGCCGCACCCGCGTCCCGCGGGGTCTCATCCGGCTCCCGAGATCGCGGGGCCTCCGCCGACCGGTCCGACGCGCCGCGTCGAAGCCCGGCCCCGTCGACCCGCGCTGAGTCGCCGAACACCGCCCGCGCCGGTCGGTCCGCCGCCGATCCGCCGGCGTCGCGGGACCGGCCGGGTGCCTCGCGTCCGGGGGCCTCGCGTCGGGGTGGCTCGCCCCCGACGGCGCCCCCTCCGGCCTCTGCCCGCGTCCCGCGCGCCGAGGTGCGCGCCGCGCGCCGCGCCCGCAAGCGGGAGGAGCGCGCGGTCGTCAAGCGCTTCACCCGCCGCGCCCGGCAGCGGCGCATCGGCGTGCTCGCGGGAGTCGGCGTGGTCGGGGCCCTGCTCGGACTGATCGCGGTCGCGGTGTTCTCGCCGGTCCTCGCGCTGCGCACGATCGTCGTCGACGGCACGGAGCGGCTCGATCCGCAGGTCGTCGCCGACGCCGTGGGCGGGCAGCTCGGCACCCCGCTCGCGCTGCTCGACGAGGGGCGACTGCGCGACGACCTCGCGACGTTCACCCTCATCCGCAGCTACTCGACCGAGCTGGTCCCGCCCGACACGCTCGTCATCCATGTGGTCGAGCGGGACCCGATCGGGGTGGTGGCGACGCCATCCGGGTTCGACGTGGTCGACCCCGCCGGCGTGGTGATCGAGTCGGTGCCGACGCGGCCCGACGGGGTGCCGGTGATCGTCCCCGACGGAGACGGGGTCGAGGGGGTCGGCTTCCGCTCGATGGCGGAGGTGCTGCTCGCCCTCCCGGACGACGTGCTCGCCCGGGTCGACCGCATCACCGCCGGGACCCGGGACGACGTGACGCTGCTGCTCGCCGGGACCGACCAGCGCGTGGTCTGGGGCGCGGCGGACGACTCGGAGCGCAAGGCGGCGGCGCTGGCGTTCCTGCTCGAGCGCTACGGCTCGGCGGGGGCGGGGGAGTACGACGTGTCCGCGCCCGGCGCCGCGGTGTTCCGCCCCGACGCCTGAGTGGGCCCGCAGACCATCCCGGACGCGACGGAGGGGTCGTCGCGTCGCGACACGCGCACCCGCCTGCGGCCGTGCGGGGGACGGCGCGCTTACCGTGGGGACGAACCAGGGTACTGAGGAAAAGTCCAAAGTTCAACTTGAACTTGAAGGTTTTCCCGACGAGCAAGGGCCGGAACGTGACGTCGAACCAGAACTACCTCGCGGTGATCAAGGTCGTCGGCATCGGCGGCGGCGGGGTCAACGCGGTCAACCGCATGATCGAGCTCGGGCTGCGCGGCGTCGAGTTCATCGCGATCAACACCGACGCGCAGGCCCTGCTGATGAGCGACGCCGATGTCAAGCTCGACGTCGGCCGCGAGCTCACGCGCGGACTCGGCGCCGGCGCCGACCCGGAGGTCGGGCGCCGCGCCGCGGAGGACCACGCGGAGGAGATCGAGGAGGCGCTGGCAGGCGCCGACATGGTCTTCGTGACCGCGGGCGAGGGCGGCGGGACCGGCACCGGCGGTGCACCCGTCGTCGCCCGGATCGCGAAGTCGATCGGCGCGCTCACCATCGGCGTCGTGACCAAGCCGTTCGAGTTCGAGGGCAAGCGCCGCCAGCAGCAGGCCGAGTCGGGCGTCGTCGCGCTGAAGAACGAGGTCGACACCCTCATCGTCGTGCCCAACGACCGTCTGCTCGAGATCAGCGACCGCGGAATCTCGATGCTCGAGGCGTTCGCCACCGCCGACCAGGTGCTGCTCGCCGGTGTGCAGGGCATCACCGACCTCATCACCACCCCCGGGCTCATCAACCTCGACTTCGCCGACGTGAAGAGCGTCATGCAGGGGGCCGGGTCCGCGCTCATGGGCATCGGCGCCAGCCGCGGGGCCGATCGCGCCATCAAGGCCGCCGAGCTCGCCGTCGCGAGCCCGCTGCTCGAGGCGAGCATCGACGGGGCGCACGGCGTGCTCCTCTCGGTGCAGGGCGGATCGAACCTCGGCATCTTCGAGATCAACGACGCCGCCCGCCTCGTGCAGGAGGCCGTGCACCCCGAGGCGAACATCATCTTCGGCGCTGTCATCGACGACACCCTCGGCGACGAGGTGCGGGTCACCGTCATCGCGGCCGGCTTCGACGGCGGCGAGCCGACCAAGGTCGCCAAGGATCGGCGCAGCAGCTTCGTCGACGCCCCGCTGCCGGTCGCGGTGGGCGCGGAGGCGACGACGGATGCCGGCTGGTCGGCCGAGCCCGACGCGCCCGCGGTGACCCCGGTCGATCGCGACCTCGACGTCGACGACGACGACCTGGACGTCCCCGACTTCCTCAAGTGACCCGGTCCCGCGCGTGAGCGCCGCCGAGCCGCCGCCCGATCCGGCACTCGCCGAACGGCTCGCGGCGGTCGACGAGGGGATCGCCGCCGCCGTCCGGGCCGCCGACCGCGACCTCGCCGAGATCGTGCGCATCGTGGTGACCAAGTTCCACCCCGCACGGCTGGTGCGCGACCTCGCCGCGCTCGGCGTGCGCGACGTGGGTGAGAACCGCCACCAGGAGGCGGCGGCCAAGGCGGCCGAGGTCGACGACCCCCGGCTGCGCTGGCACTTCGTCGGGCAGCTGCAGAGCAACAAGGCCCGCGCCGTGCGGCGCTACGCCGCGACGGTGCACTCGGTCGACCGGCCGTCGCTCGTCGACGCACTCGCCTCCGACGACGGCCGCGCCCTCGGCTGCTTCCTCGAGATCGACCTCTCCGGCGAGCCCGGGCGCGGCGGCGCCGACCCGGCCGACGCGGAGCGCCTCGCCCACCGGGTCGTCGCGAGCCCCGGACTCGAGCTGCTCGGGGTGATGGCCGTCGCCCCGCTCGGGGCCGAGCCGCGCCCCGCGTTCGCGCGCCTGCGCGAGGTGTCCGAGCGGGTCCGCACCGTGGCGCCGGAGGCATCCGCCATCTCCGCCGGGATGTCGGGCGACTTCGCCGAGGCGATCGCCGAGGGCGCGACACACCTTCGCATCGGCACGGCAATCACCGGAAAGCGGCCCGACCGCGGTTAACCTCGGACCGGATGCCGCGCTGCGACCGCGGACCTGAGCTCTCCGGAGGACGAGATGGCGAACCCGCTGCGGAAGACGATGGTCTACCTGGGCCTGGCCGAGGACGACTACGACGAGGTCATGCCGTCGGCGCCGGTCGCGCCCGCGGCCCCGAGCGCCCCGAGCGCCGGCCGCGCCCCGGTGACGCCGCTGCGCCGCCCGGCGCCGTCGAAGCACGTCGCCCCGTCGATGAACGAGATCGTCACGGTGCGCCCGCGCGGCTTCGCCGAGGCGGCCTCGATCGGCGAGAGCTACCGCGAGGGCGTTCCGGTCATCATGGACATGTCGCAGATGACGGATGCCGAGGCGCGTCGCCTCATCGACTTCGCGAGCGGACTGGCGATCGGTCTCTACGGCCGACTCGAGCGGGTGACCAACAAGGTGTTCCTGCTCTCCCCCGAGCATGTCGCGGTGAGCGGCGAGCAGGCCGAGCACGAGACCGACGTCGACGCCGGTTTCTTCGGCGACTGACCGTGCCGCGCACCTCGGCGGCGACGCCTGGCTGTGCGTTCGATCCGAACCCGGCGCACGGCCCTCGAACAGGTGGGGACCCCTTGACCGGGGATGTACGCTGGACCCAGGAGTCTCATCCTGGGGATGAAGGCTGATTCGGGGCAATGACGAGGTGACAGGCATGGCACTCACGCCGGAAGACGTGGTCAACAAGCGGTTCAATCCCACCAAGTTCCGCGAGGGGTACGACCAGGACGAGGTCGACGACTTCCTCGACGAGGTGGTCGTCGAGCTGCGGCGCCTGAACCAGGAGAACGACGAGCTGCGCCAGCGCCTCGTCGCGAGCGACTCGCGCGTGCAGGAGCTGCAGCGTCAGCTCCAGGCCGCCCAGCAGGCCGCCGCCGCGCAGCCCCAGCCGATGGCGCCGCCGCAGCAGATGGCCCCGCCCGCCCCCGAGCCGGTCGCCGCCCCCGAGCCGGCGTTCGCCCAGCAGGGCTTCGACCCGGCCGCGATGGACCCGGGCAACACCAACAACCTGCTCCAGCTCGCCCGCCGCCTCCACGAGGAGCACGTGCGTGAGGGCATGGAGAAGCGCGACCAGCTCATCGCCGAGGGCCACGCCACCGCCGCGCGGGTCGTCTCCGAGGCCGAGCAGTCGCAGCGCGAGCAGCTCGGCCGCCTCGAGCAGGAGCGCCAGGAGCTCGAGCGCAAGGTCGACGAGCTCCGCGGCTTCGAGCGCGAGTACCGCGCGAAGCTCAAGGGCTACATCGAGGGGCAGCTGCGCGAGCTCGAGAGCACGTCGGCGATGCCCGGCGGCGCCTCGCAGCCCGCGGCCGTGACCGCCGGCCCGTCGGCCGCCGAGCCGGAGCCCGCCGCGCAGCCGCAGTACCAGGCCGCGCAGCCGCAGTACCAGCCGGCCGGACCGGCCTACCCGGCGCCGCAGCAGGGGTACAACGGCTACCCCACCGAGTACCCGGGTTTTGGCGCCGCCAACTGAGCGGGTCGTCGGAGGGCCGCGCGGCCGACTGAGTCTCGCCGCGCTGGGCCTGCTGCTGCTCGTCGCCCTCGTCGCCTACGGACTCGACCAGCTGGCGAAGGCGCTCATCACCGAGAACCTCCGCGAGGGCGAGATCGTGCCCCTGCTGGGCGAGGTGCTGCAGCTGCACTTCGTCACGAACTCGGGCGCCGCGTTCTCGCTCGGCAGCGGGTTCACCTGGATCCTGTCGATCGTCTCGTCCGGCGTGGTCGTGCTGATCATCGTGTTCGCGGCCCGAATCCGGTCGCTCGCCTGGGCGACCATGTTCGGGCTCGTGCTGGGCGGCGCGCTCGGCAACCTCACCGACCGGCTGTTCCGTCCGCCGAGCTTCGGCATGGGGCACGTCGTCGACTTCATCCAGGTCTGGGGCTTCCCGGCGATCTTCAACGTCGCCGACATCGCGGTGGTGTGCGGCATGGGGCTGTTCATCCTGCTCTCGCTGCGCGGGGTGCGTCTCGACGGCTCGCGGCACGCGCCGTCCCGGTCCGACGACTCCGCCGCCGCGGTGCCGGACGGCGCCTCCGGGGACTGACGTGGATCACCGCGCCCTGCCCGTGCCCGACGGGCTCGCGGGCCAGCGCGTCGACGTGGGGCTCGCGAAGCTGCTCGGCTTCTCGCGCACCTTCGCGGCGGAGGTCGCCGATGCCGGGGGAGTGAGTCTCGACGGCGCGGTGCTCGGAAAGTCCGACCGGCTGCGGGCCGACGGCTGGCTCGAGGTGTCGTGGGAGCCGAAGCGCGACCCCGAGGTGGTGCCGCAGCCCGTCGCCGGCTTCGGGATCGTGCACGACGACGACGACCTCGTGGTGATCGACAAGCCGGTCGGCGTCGCCGCGCATCCCGCCGTCAGCTGGTCGGGTCCGACCGTGCTCGGCGCGCTCGCCGCGGCCGGGTTCCGCATCTCCACCTCGGGCCCGGCGGAGCGGCCGGGCATCGTGCACCGCCTCGACGCGGGCACGAGCGGCCTCATGGTGGTCGCGAAGAGCGAGCGCGCCTACTCGGCGCTGAAGCGCGCGTTCCACGACCGCGAGGTGCGCAAGATCTACCACACCGTCGTGCAGGGGCATCCGGATCCGCTGGCCGGGACCATCGACGCGCCGGTGGGGCGGCATCCGGGCGCGGACTGGAAGTTCGCCGTCACCGCCGACGGCAAGCACGCCATCACCCACTACGAGACGCTCGAGGCGATGCGCGGCGCGTCGCTGCTCGAGATCCACCTCGAGACGGGGCGCACCCACCAGATCCGCGTGCACATGGCGGCGCAGCGGCATCCGTGCGTCGGCGACATGCTCTACGGCGCCGACCCGAAGCTCGCGGCGCGGCTGGGGCTCTCCCGGCAGTGGCTGCACGCCGTGCGGCTCGGGTTCCGCCACCCGGGCACCGGGGAGGACGTCGAGTACGCGTCGGAGTACCCCGACGACCTGCAGCATGCCCTCGACCTGCTGCGCGCCGACGCCTGAGCGCGCGCTCCCGGGTCGAGTTCCGCACGACACGCCGCCGCGGCAGGTGCCGTCGCCCGACGCTGGTTATCGTGGGGGTCGACCCTTCGGAGACGGCGTGACGAGCGATTCCTTCGTGCACCTGCACGTGCACACCGAGTACTCGATGCTCGACGGCGCGGCGCGCGTGAAGGACCTCATGACCGAGGTCGTGCTGCAGAACATGCCGGCGATCGCGATCACCGATCACGGCAACAACTTCGGCGCCTACGACTTCTGGAAGCAGGCCACCGAGATGGGCGTCAAGCCCATCATCGGGGTCGAGGCCTACCTCACCCCGGGCACCCATCGCAGCGACAAGACGCGCGTCAAGTGGGGCAACGGCGGTGAGGACGACGTCTCCGGCTCCGGCGCCTACACCCACATGACGATGCTCGCGTCGAGCACCGAGGGGATGCACAACCTGTTCCGGCTGTCGTCGCTCGCGTCGATGGAGGGCTACTACTTCAACCCCCGGATGGACCGCGAGATCCTCTCGCAGTACGCGACCGGGCTGATCGCGACGACCGGATGCCCGAGCTCCGAGGTGCAGACCCGGCTCCGGCTCGGCCAGTACGAGGAGGCGCGCCAGGCGGCCGCCGACTACCGCGACATCTTCGGCGAGGGCAACTACTTCGTCGAGCTGATGGACCACGGGCTCGGTCTCGAGCGCCGGGTGCAGCAGGACCTCTACCGGCTGGCGAAGGACCTCGGGCTGCCCTACGTGGCCACCAACGACCTGCACTACATCAAGCCCGAGGACTCGACCTCGCAGGAGATCCTGCTCTGCATCAACTCCGGGTCGACGATGGACGACCCGAACCGGTTCAAGTTCGAGGGCAACGAGTACTACCTGAAGAGCGCCGAGGAGATGCGGCGCATCTTCCGCGAGATCCCGGAGGCGTGCGACAACACGCTGCTCATCGCCGAGCGCTGCGAGGTCTCGTTCGAGAAGCGCGACCTCATGCCGCGGTTCCCGGTCCCCGACGGTGAGACCGAGGCGACCTGGTTCGCCAAGGAGGTCGACGCGGGCCTCGCCCGGCGGTTCCCGGGCGGGGTGCCCGACGCGCACCGCGCCCAGGCCGCGTACGAGATCGGCGTCATCCAGCAGATGGGCTACCCGGGGTACTTCCTCGTGGTCGCCGACTTCATCCGCTGGGCGAAGGAGCAGGGCATCCGCGTCGGCCCGGGCCGCGGCTCGGCCGCCGGGTCGCTCGTCTCCTACGCGATGGGCATCACCGAGCTCGACCCGCTGCCCTACGGCCTGATCTTCGAGCGGTTCCTCAACCCCGAGCGCGTCTCGATGCCGGATGTCGACGTCGATTTCGACGACCGGCGGCGCGGCGAGGTCATCCGCTACGTCACCGAGAAGTACGGCGACGACCGGGTCGCCCAGATCGTCACCTACGGCACCATCAAGGCCAAGCAGGCGATGAAGGACTCCGCCCGCGTGCTCGGGATGCCGTTCTCGGTCGGCGAGAAGCTGACCAAGGCGCTGCCCCCGGCCGTGATGGGTAAGGACATGGGTCTCGAGGACGTCGTGACCCCCGACGCGGAGCGCTACAAGGAGGCCGGCGACCTGCGCGCGCTCATCGAGACCGATCCGGAGGCCGCGAAGGTCTTCGAGACGGCGCGCGGCATCGAGAACCTGAAGCGCCAGTGGGGGGTGCACGCGGCGGGCGTGATCATGTCGGCCGAGCCCCTGATCGACGTCGTCCCGCTGATGAAGCGCCCGGACGACGGCGCGATCATCACCCAGTTCGACCAGCCGCCGCTCGAGGACCTCGGCCTCCTCAAGATGGACTTCCTGGGGCTGCGCAACCTCACGGTGATCACCGACTGCCTGGCCGCGATCGAGCGGAACACGGGGGAGCGGCTCGACATCGAGGCGCTCGACCTCGACGAGGACGCGGCCACCTACGACCTGCTCTCGCGGGGCGACACCCTCGGGGTGTTCCAGCTCGACGGCGGGGCGATGCGCTCGCTGCTGCGCCAGTTGAAGCCGACCAACTTCGAGGACATCTCCGCCGTCATCGCCCTGTACCGCCCGGGCCCGATGGGCATGAACTCGCACACCAACTACGCGCTCCGCAAGAACGGGCTGCAGCAGTCGGAGCCGATCCACCCGGAGCTGGCGGAGCCGCTGCGCGAGATCCTCGACACCACCTTCGGCCTGATCGTCTACCAGGAGCAGGTCATGGCGGTGGCGCAGAAGGTCGCCGGCTTCACGCTCGGGCAGGCCGACGTGCTGCGGCGCGCGATGGGCAAGAAGAAGAAGTCGGAGCTCGACAAGCAGTTCGTCGACTTCAAGGCGGGCATGACCGCGAACGGCTACTCCGACGGCGCCGTGCAGACGCTGTGGGACACCCTCATGCCGTTCGCGGACTACGCGTTCAACAAGGCGCACAGCGCCGGCTACGGGGTGCTGTCGTACTGGACGGCCTACCTCAAGGCGAACCACCCCGCGGAGTACATGGCGGCGCTGCTGACCAGCGTCGGCGACTCCAAGGACAAGCTCGCGATGTACCTCAACGAGTGCCGCCGGATGGGCATCAAGGTGCTGCCGCCGGATGTCAACGAGTCGGCCGGCGACTTCACCGCCGTCGGCGACGACATCCGGTTCGGGATGGGCGCGGTGCGCAACGTCGGGCACGCGGTCGTCGACCTGATCGTCGCAGCCCGCGAGGAGAAGGGCCGCTTCACCTCGTTCCACGACTTCCTGCGCAAGGTACCGCTGCAGGCGGCCAACAAGCGCCTCGTCGAGTCGCTCATCAAGGCCGGAGCCTTCGACTCCCTCGGCGACACGCGGCGGGCGCTGGTCGAGATCCACGAGGGCGCGGTCGAGCGCGCGGTGAGCGACAAGCGCAACGAGGCCAACGGGCAGGTCGGGTTCGACTTCGACTCGCTGTGGGACGAGCCCGACCAGGCGGTCGACGCCGTCCCCGCGCGGCCGGAGTGGGTGAAGCGCGACAAGCTGGCCTTCGAGCGCGAGATGCTCGGCCTGTACGTGAGCGACCATCCGCTCGCCGGGCTCGAGCTGACGCTCGCGAAGCACGCGACGATCTCGATCGCCGAGCTGATCGGCGGGGAGTCGGCATCCGACGGCGAGACGGTGACGATCGCCGGGCTGCTGACCAGCGTGCAGCACCGCACCGCGCGGCTCTCCGGCAACGGCTTCGGCATCGTGCAGGTCGAGGACTTCGGCGGCGAGGTGACCGTCATGTTCCTCGGCAAGGCGTACCAGGAGTTCTCGCCCGCGCTGGAGTCGGACTCGATCGCCGTGATCAAGGGGCGGGTGCAGGTGCGCGACGACGGGGTGGCGCTGCACGCCGTGAGCCTGTTCATCCCCGACACCGGCCAGAGCCTGGGATCGGGTCCGCTGGTGATCTCGGTCGCCGAGAACCGGGCGACCACCGAGGTGGTGTCGCGGCTCAACGACGTGCTCATCCGGCACCGCGGCGAGAACGAGGTTCGGCTGCGCCTGGTGCGCGGCGAGAACGCCCGGATGTTCGAGATCCCGTACCCGGTGAGCGTCACCGCCGACCTCTACGGCGAGCTGAAGAGCCTGCTCGGGCCGAACTGCATCGTCACCTGACGGGCGGACGCCGGTCCGTGACGGGCCGAGGCGCGTTCGTCGCGGCGTCGAGCCTCAGGCGAGGTCGCCCGGCACGTGGTACGCGCGCTCGTGGTAGAGCAGGGGTACGTCGGGGTCGCCCAGCCCGCCGTCCTCGATGCGCACGACGACCACCGCGTTCTCCTCGACCGGCTCGCGCACCACGATGCGGCCGAGCATCCAGGCGGTGACGTCGGCGAGCAGCGGCAGCCCGAGCGGCCCGGGCGACCAGTGGTCGCCGGTGAAGCGGGCGTCGTGGTCGCCGGCCATCCGCTCGGCGAGGGCGCGGTTGCGGCGCCCGAGCAGGTGGATGAGCACATGGTCGGTGCCGACCACGGCGGGCCAGGCCGTCGACACCCGCGCCATGTTGAACGTCGCGAGCGGCGGACGCGCGGCGAGCGAGGCGAGCGACGTCGCCGTGAAGCCGACGGGGGCTCCGCCCGGGTCGCGCGCGGTCACCACCGCGACGCCGGCGGCGTGACGGCGGAAGGCGAGACGGAAGGCCTCGATGTCGCCGTCGGCACTCGCATCCTGCACGTCTCCATCCAACCGGATGCCGTGGCCCGGCATTCCCGCGTCGGGGTGATCCCGCGTCCCGGCGATCCTGCATCCGACGCTCCGCGTAGGCTTGACCGGCCATGATCACGACCCTCGACCTCCGCGGCCGCCGCCTCTCCCGCACCGAGCTGGCCACGGTGGTCCATCGCGCCGAGGTGGACGTCTCGGCGGCGACCCCGGTCGCCCGCGACCTCATCGCCGACGTGCGCGAGCGCGGCGCGGAGGCCCTCGACGACCAGGCCTCGCGCTTCGACGGCGGCACGGCCACCGCCATCCGGGTCGACCCGGCGGCGATCACGGCGGCGGCCGCCGCGCTGCCGCGCGAGGTGCGGGCCGCGCTCGACGAGGCGATCGCCCGGGAGCGGGAGGCGAGCCGGGCCCAGGTGCCCCCCGCCGCGGTCACCGAGCTGGCGCCGGGCGCGCGCATCACGCAGCGCTGGCACCCGGTCGACCGCGTCGGCCTCTACATCCCCGGCGGCAAGGCCGTCTACCCGTCGAGCGTGGTCATGAACGTCGTCCCCGCGCAGGTGGCCGGCGTCGGGTCGATCGCGCTGGCCTCTCCGCCGCAGGCCGACCACGACCACGCGGTGCACCCGCTCATCCTCGGTGCCGCCGGGGTGCTGGGCGTCGACGAGGTCTACGCGATGGGCGGAGCGGGGGCGATCGGGGCCCTCGCCTACGGCGTCCCGTCGCTCGCCCTCGACCCGGTCGACGTGGTCGCCGGGCCCGGCAACGCCTACGTCGCCGCCGCGAAGCGCATCGTGCAGGGCGACGTCGGGATCGACGCCGAGGCCGGTCCGAGCGAGGTGCTCGTGATCGCCGACGCGACCGCCGACCCCGTTGTCGTGGCGGCCGACCTGATCAGCCAGGCCGAGCACGACGAGTCGGCCGCCGCCGTGCTGGTGACCGACGACGAGCCGCTCGCCGGCGCCGTGCGCGCCGAACTCGAGCGCCAGACGGCGACCACCGCCGCGCGCACCCGCGTCCTCGCGGCGCTCGGCGGTCCGCAGTCCGCCATCGTCCTGGTCGACGACCTCGGCGTCGCCGCCGCGGTGAGCGACGCCTACGCGCCCGAGCACCTCGAGATCCAGACCGCCGACCCGGGGTCGGTGCTCGACCGCATCTCGCACGCCGGCGCGATCTTCCTCGGGCGCGACGCCCCGGTGAGCCTCGGCGACTACCTCGCCGGGTCGAACCACATCCTGCCCACGGGCGGCACGGCGCGCTTCGCGTCGGGCATCACGTCGGCGACGTTCCTGAGGCCGCAGCAGATCGTCGAGTACGACGCCGAGGCGCTGCGCGCGGTGCGCCCGCACATCCGGGCGCTGAGCGACGCGGAGCACCTGCCGGCGCACGGCGACGCGGTCGACGCCCGCTTCCGGGACTGATCGCGGCCGGGCGATTATCCTGGTCGCACCATGTATTGCCCGTTCTGCCGGCATCCGGACAGCCGCGTCATCGACTCGCGCACGAGCGATGACGGCCTCGCCATCCGCCGGCGCCGCCAGTGCCCGGAGTGCGGGCGGCGGTTCAGCACGACCGAGACGGCGAGCCTGAGCGTCATCAAGCGCAGCGGGGTCGCCGAGCCGTTCAGCCGGGAGAAGATCATCGCCGGCGTGCGCAAGGCGTGCCAGGGCCGCCCGGTCACCGATTCCGATCTCGCCCAGCTGGCGCAGCGGGTTGAGGAGTCGGTGCGGGCGACGGGCGTCTCGCAGATCGACGCGAACGACATCGGCCTGGCGATCCTGCCGCCGCTGCGCGAGCTGGACGAGGTCGCCTACCTGCGCTTCGCGAGCGTCTACCAGGCGTTCGACTCGCTCGACGACTTCGAGACCGCGATCGCCCTGTTGCGGGTCGAGAACGCCACCGGCGAGCTCGAGGCGGCGCGCGAACCCGGCTCCGAGTCCTGACCGCGCGGCGCCCGGCGGGGTCGTCGGCGCGCGTGTCGTCGGCGCTCGCGCCGCCCGGATAGCCTGGGCGCGGCATGTACCCCCTCCTCTTCCGCCACGTGCTCCGCCGTCTCGACGCGGAGCGGGCGCACCACCTCGCCTTCCTCGTGATCCGCCTGCTCGGGCTCCCCGGCATCCGCGCGATCGCCCGCCGGATCACCCGCGCGCCCGCGGGATCCGAGGTGCGGGCGCTCGGCCTGCGGTTCCCGTCGGCGTTCGGGCTCGCGGCCGGCTTCGACAAGGACGCCCGCGGGGTGCTCGGCCTCGCCGCGCTCGGCTTCGGCCACGTCGAGATCGGCACCGTCACCGCGCGCCCGCAGCCGGGCAACCCGCGGCCCCGCCTCGCCCGACTGGTCGCGGACCGGGCGCTGATCAACCGGATGGGGTTCAACAACGGCGGCGCGGAGGCGGTGCGCCGTCGGCTGGAGCGGCTGCGCGACCATCCCGCCCGCCCGGTGGTGGGGGTCAACATCGGCAAGTCGCGCGTCGTCGCGGTCGACGACGCCGTCGACGACTACCGGATGAGCACCCGGATGCTGGCGCCGGTCGCCGACTACCTGGTCGTCAACGTCAGCTCGCCGAACACGCCGGGCCTTCGCGGACTGCAGGAGCTCGACCTGCTCGCGCCGCTGCTGACCGCGGTGCGCGACGAGGCCGGCGCGGTGCCGGTGCTGGTGAAGATCGCGCCCGACGTCACCGACGAGCAGGCGATCCGCATCGCCGAGCTCGTCGTCGAGCTGGGGCTCGCGGGGGTGGTCGCGACCAACACGACGATCGGCCGAACCGGCCTGGTCAGTCCCGCCGACGTGGTCGAGGCCGCGGGGGAGGGCGGACTCAGCGGGCCGCCGCTCGCGCCGAGGTCGCTCGAGCTGCTCGGCGTGCTGCGGCAGGCCCTCCCGGCGGAGGCGTGCGTGATCTCGGTCGGGGGCGTCGAGACGGCCGAGGACTTCCGGCGTCGCCTCGCGGCCGGGGCGACGCTCGTGCAGGGCTACACCGCGTTCGTCTACGAGGGACCGGGCTGGGCCCGTCGGGTCACCCGCGGCGGCTGAGGGCTCGGTCGGCGACCGTTCCGTGCTCCCCGCTCGGCGCGCTCAGGCGGGGTAGGCGCCGCGCTTCACCTGCGGCTTCGGCAGGCGCAGGGGACGCAGCTGGATGGCGCGCATCGCCGCGTACCAGCGCACGCCGCGCTCCACCTTGTCGGCGCCGAACTTGTCGGCGAGCTTGCGCCGCACCTGGAAGCCGAGCCAGATGCAGTCGATGACGACGAGCAGGATGAACGCCCAGACCGCCATCAGGGCGTACACGGCGAGCCACTCGAAGAAGTAGGTGAACAGCACGAGCACCAGCAGCGGCAGCAGGATCTCGCCGACGTTCCAGCGGGCGTCGACGAAGTCGCGCACGTAGCGCTTCTGCGGTCCCTTGTCGCGCATCGGCAGGTAGCGCTCGTCGCCCCGGGCCATGCCCAGGCGCGCCTTCTCGCGCTCCGACTGCTGCTGGGCGCGGTTCTGGCGCGCGGCCTCGCGGCGGTCGCTCGGCACGAGCGGGCGACGCCGGGCCGCCTCCTGCTCCTTGCGGCTCGGGGTCGCGTGCCCCTTGCCGGACGCGCCCGAGCCGCCCTCGGTCGCGTCGTCGGCGGTGTCGGAGGGGTCGGGGGAGGAGCTGCGGGCCACGGAGCTAGGTTACCCGTATGCCCGCGCAGCCCTCGGATGCCGTCCGTCCGCCGTCGACCAGTCCGCACGCCGAGGCCCTCCGCGAGACGGTGGCCGCATCGATGCCGACCGCGGTGGCGACCCTCTCCGACCTGGTCCGCATCCCGTCCGTGTCGTGGGACGGCTTCGACCCCGACGAGGTCGCGCGCAGCGCCGAGGAGGTCGCCCGGCTGGCTCGGGAGACCGGGGTGTTCGAGCGGGTCGACGTGCTGCGGGTGCCGATCGGGGACACCGGACGGCTCGGCCTCCCGGCGGTCCTCGCCCGACGGCCGGCCCGCGCCGGTCGCCCGACGATCCTGCTCTACGCGCACCACGACGTGCAGCCGCCGGGGGAGGACGACGACTGGGACTCGCGCCCGTTCGAGCCGACCCTGCGCGGCGATCGCCTCTACGGTCGCGGCGCCGCCGACGACAAGGCGGGCGTCGTCGCCCACCTCACCGCCATCCGCGCGCTCGTCGACACGGTCGGCGACCCCGACCTGGGCATCGTGCTGTTCGTCGAGGGCGAGGAGGAGTTCCTCTCCCGGTCGCTGCCCGAGATCCTCCGCCGGTATCACGACGAGCTGGCGTCGGACGTCATGGTCGTCGCCGACTCCGGCAACTGGGATCTCGACACCCCCGCGCTGACCATCGCGCTGCGCGGCGCGGTCGCCTTCAACGTGCGGGTCACCACGCTCGCGCATGCCTCGCACTCCGGGATGTTCGGGGGAGCGGTGCCGGATGCCGTGCAGGCGGCGATCGGGATGCTCGCGACGCTGTGGAACCCCGACGGCTCCGTGGCCGTCGAGGGGTTGCGCTCCCACGCCGAGGAGACCCCGGAGTACGGAGAGGCGCAGCTGCGCACCGAGACCGGGCTGCTCGACGGCGCGCAGCAGATCGGCAGCGGCGAGATCCTGCATCGCATCTGGTACCAGCCGGCCATCACGATCACCGGCATGGACATCCCGAACGTCCGCAACGCGTCGAACACGCTCGTGCCGAGCGTGCGCGCCCGGGTGAGCGCGCGCGTCGCCCCCGGGCAGTCGGCGCGCGAGGCGTTCGAGGCGATCGAGGCCCATCTGCTCGCCCACGCGCCGTACGGCGCCGAGATCCAGATCGAAGACGTCGACACGGGCGAGCCGTTCCTCGTCGATGCCGGCGGCTGGGCGGCGGCCGAGGCGCTCGACACGATGCGCGAGGGATGGGGCGCCGACCCGATCGAGATCGGGGCGGGCGGATCGATCCCGTTCATCGCCGATCTCGTCGAACGCTTCCCCGAGGCGCAGATCCTGATCACCGGCGTCGAGGATCCCGACTCACGGGCGCACAGCCCCAACGAGTCGCTGCATCTGCCCACCCTGCAGCGCGCCATCCTCGCCGAGGCGCTGCTGCTCGACCGACTCAACGCCCGGGAGGGATGAGGCGCGCCCCCGGCGTGGTCCGACACCCGTGCGGGAGGAGTCGTACACTGGTGCGCATGACCGACACCCTCTCCACGTCGACCGACGTCGCGACCCACGGCGTCGCCCTCACCGATGAGGCCGCCCGCAAGGTGCGCAGCCTCCTCGACCAGGAGGGCCGCGACGACCTGCGTCTGCGCGTCGCCGTGCAGCCGGGCGGCTGCTCGGGTCTCATCTACCAGCTCTACTTCGACGAGCGCCTGCTCGACGGCGACGCGACGCGGGACTTCGACGGGGTCGAGGTCGTCGTCGACAAGATGAGCGTTCCCTATCTCGACGGCGCCTCGATCGACTTCGAGGACACCATCCAGAAGCAGGGCTTCACCATCGACAACCCCAACGCGCAGGGCTCGTGCGCGTGCGGCGACAGCTTCCACTGAGCCGACCCGTTCCGGCTCGCCAGGGGCGCCGGCAGGCGCGTGGCGGCGAGCCCCGCGCCGCGGTGCGTCCCCTAGGATGAGCTGAGAGATTCAGTCTCGATCCGAGAGGTACCCGTGCGCTCCAACCGCCCGCAACGCAAGCTCCGTCGCTCGACGATGGCCCGGTGGGCGGTGCTGCCGATCGGCGTCGCCGTCGCGACCATCCTCGCCGGCTGCACCCAGCAGCAGATGCAGGGCTTCCTGCCCGGCAGCCCCGAGGTGACGAACCACACCGGCGACATCATCTCGATGTGGGTCAACTCGTGGATCGTGCTGCTCGCGGTCGGCGTGGTGACCTGGGTGCTCATCCTCTGGGCCGCCGTCGTCTACCGCCGCCGCAAGGGCCAGACCGGCTTCCCGGTGCAGCTGCGCTACAACATGCCGATCGAGGTGTTCTACACGATCGTGCCGCTGATCCTCGTGATCGGCTTCTTCGCCTTCACCGCCCGCGAGCAGGCCGACATCGAGGCGCCGTTCGACGACGGCCCCGACGTGACCATCGAGGTCTACGGCAAGCGCTGGGCGTGGGACTTCAACTACGTCGACGAGGACGTCTACTACGCCGGCATCCAGGCGCAAGAGCGCCTCGACGGCGAGGGCGGCGTCGACACCGACCAGCTCCCGGTGCTCTACCTCCCGGTCGACCAGAAGGTCGAGATCCGGATCGAGTCCCGCGACGTCATCCACTCGTTCTGGATCATCGACTTCCTCTACAAGAAGGACATGATCCCGGCGAAGACCAACTACATGTACTTCATCCCCACCCAGGAGGGGACGTACCAGGGCAAGTGCGCCGAGCTCTGCGGCGAGTACCACTCCCTGATGCTGTTCGAGGTGAAGGTCGTGTCGCAGGCCGAGTACGACGCCTACATCGAGAGCCTCCGCGACGCCGGCAACACCGGTCAGCTCGGACCCGAGTACAACGTGAACCAGAACCTGCCGGGTGTGACCGGCGCGAGCGAGGGCGACGAATGAGCACCGCGAACCCGGCGATCTCTGCGCGTGCGGAGCGCAAGGGCAACGTGATCGTGAAGTGGATCACCACCACCGATCACAAGACCATCGGCAACCTGTACCTCATCACGTCGTTCCTGTTCTTCCTGGTCGGCGGCGTGATGGCGCTGATCATCCGCGCCCAGCTGTTCACGCCGGGGGAGACCCTCGTCGCGACCGGTGAGCAGTACAACCAGCTGTTCACCATGCACGGCACGATCATGCTGCTCATGTTCGCGACGCCGCTGTTCGCGGGCTTCGCGAACGCGATCATGCCGCTGCAGATCGGCGCGCCCGATGTCGCCTTCCCGCGACTCAACGCGCTGGCCTACTGGCTCTACCTGTTCGGCAGCATCATCGCCGTCGCGGGCTACCTGACCCCGCAGGGCGCTGCCTCGTTCGGCTGGTTCGCATACGCGCCGCTGTCGTCGACCACCTTCACGCCCGGCCTCGGCGGCAACCTGTGGGTGTTCGGACTGGCGATGTCGGGATTCGGCACCATCCTCGGCGCCGTCAACTTCATCACCACGATCATCACGATGCGCGCGCCCGGCATGACCATGTGGCGGATGCCGATCTTCACCTGGAACATCCTGGTGACGTCGATCCTGGTGCTGCTGGCGTTCCCGGTGCTCGCGGCCGGCCTGTTCGCCCTCGGCGCGGACCGCGTGTTCGGCTCCCACCTGCTCGATCCGGCCAACGGCGGGGCGATCCTCTGGCAGCACCTGTTCTGGTTCTTCGGGCACCCCGAGGTGTACATCATCGCGCTGCCGTTCTTCGGGATCGTCTCCGAGGTGTTCCCGGTGTTCAGCCGCAAGCCGATCTTCGGCTATAAGACGCTCGTCTACGCGACGATCGCGATCGCGGCGCTGTCGATCACGGTGTGGGCGCACCACATGTACGTGACCGGCTCGGTGCTCCTGCCCTTCTTCGCCCTGCTGACGATGCTCATCGCCGTACCCACCGGCGTGAAGATCTTCAACTGGGTCGGCACGATGTGGCGCGGATCGGTCACCTTCGAGACCCCGATGATCTGGGCGATCGGCTTCCTCGTCACGTTCACCTTCGGCGGCCTGACCGGCGTCATCCTCGCCAGCCCGCCGCTCGACTTCAACCTCTCCGACAGCTACTTCGTGGTGGCGCACTTCCACTACGTGGTGTTCGGCACCGTGGTGTTCGCCATGTTCTCGGGCTTCTACTTCTGGTGGCCGAAGCTCACCGGCAAGATGCTCAACGAGACGCTCGGCAAGTGGCACTTCTGGATCCTGTTCATCGGGTTCCACACGACGTTCCTCATCCAGCACTGGATCGGCGTCGTCGGCATGCCGCGTCGCTACTGGAGCTACCTGCCGGAAGACGGCGTCACCTGGATGAACCAGCTCTCGACGGTCGGGTCGATCATCCTCGCCGCCTCGATGATCCCGTTCGTGCTCAACGTCTGGATCACCGCCCGGCGCGGCGAGAAGGTCACGGTCGACGACCCGTGGGGCAACGCGCGGTCGCTCGAGTGGGCCACCTCGTGCCCGCCGCCGCGGCACAACTTCGTCACCATCCCGCGCATCCGCTCGGAGTCGCCGGCGTTCGACCTGCACCACCCCGAGGTGGGTGTGCCGATCGGCATCGGTCCGGCCAAGGACGCGCCCGACGCCCCGGTGCTCGATGTCGCCGAAGGGAAGGTCAAGTAGATGCGCACCAACGCCGGCCTGTTCTGGATCCTCGCCGCGTTCTTCTACGTGGCGGCCGCGCTCTACACGGTGTGGTCGATCATCGACCACAACGCGGGCGAGGTGCTCTACGCGACGCAGGCGACGAGCGGCGTCGAGTGGATCGGCACCGTCGCCATCACCCTCTCCGGGGTGCTGGCCACCTTCCTCGCGTTCTACATCACGATCACCCAGCGGGCGACCGGCGGGACGCTGCCCGAGGACCGGCTCGAGGCGGTCGTCGACGACGGCGACCCCGAGATCGGGCACTTCAGCCCGTGGAGCTGGTGGCCGTTCGTGCTCGCCTTCAGCCTGGGCCTGATGTTCCTCGGCTTCGCCGTCGGCATCTGGATCACGTTCATCGGGGCGCCGCTGGTGATCATCGCGGTCATCGGCTGGAACTACGAGTACTACCGCGGCAACTTCGCCCGCTGATCGGGGAGCGCGCGTGTCGGCGACCATCCGGGAGTCCCGTCCGGGGGACGAGGACGCGCTGTACGGCCTCGTCGAGCAGCTCGGCCACGCCTTCCCGCCCGACCGGGCGGCGTTCGACCGCACCATCGCCGAGTACGCGGAGGGGCGGCATCCGAGCGTCGTCCTGCTCGTGGTCGACACTCCGGATGTCCCCGGGGGGCTCGGCGGATACGCGCTGACCACGATCGTGCCGCTGCTCGCGACGAACGGTCCGTCGGCGCAGCTGCAGGAGATCGTCGTGCACGAGGACGCCCGCGGCCGCGACTACGGCACGCTACTGGTGCGCGCGGTCGAGGCGGAGTGCGAGAAGCGCGGGGTCACCCAGCTCACCGTGGCCAGCCGGCGTGCCGGCGGCTTCTACGACCGGCTCGGCTTCACCGACGCCGCGGAGTACATGCGCCGCTTCTTCTGAGGCCGGGAGGCGAGGGTGCGGGACCTGCTGCCGGATCCTCCCGCGCGCGAGCCCGACGTGCTCGACCGCTTCGAGCGCGGACCCGATCCGGACCTCTGGATCCCCGCCTACCTGCCGCACTGGACGACGCCCGAGCGGGCCGCCGCGCGCTGGCAGCGCGTCGACGACGGGCTGCTGCTGCGGATCGACGCGGATCAGCCGCTGTGGCGCCCCGAGGACGCGCCGCTCCGGGTCTCCAACCTGCAGACCGGGGTGTTCGCCGGGCCGGTGGGCTCGACCCGCGGCACGCATCGCCACCGCGACGACCTGCGCGTGCGCACCGCCACGCCGACCCGGATGCTGTGGGCGCCGTCGGCCGGGCGGGTGGACGTCACGTTGACGGCGTCATCCGACCCGGGCTGCATGGCCGCCGTGTGGTTGGTGGGCGCCGAGGTCGACGATCCGGCCCATTCGGGGGAGATCTGCGTGGTCGAGATCGACGGACGCCAGCCCGCCGCCGAGACGACGACGGTGCGCTGCGGGGTGAAGGCGCACCACGACCCGCGCCTGGTGACCGACATGGCCGAGGTGGAGGTCGTCGACGGCGTCGACCGTCCGCGCACCTGGACGGCCGTGTGGGGTCCGGAGGGCACGGTGATCGGATGCGACGGCCGGGTGCTGCGCCGTGTCGCCCAGGCGCCGTCGTATCCGCTGGTGCTGATGGTCGACCTGTTCCAGCTGAGCGCGCCGGCCGGTGCGTACCCGAAGACCGCCACGGTGCACGAGGTGCGCGGGTGGGGGAGCTGAAACGCCCCCGGCCGCCGGGCGGCGCGGGGGCGTTTCGACCGACTCGCGTCAGTGCTGGTCGTGCTTCGCGGCCTCGAGCTCGCTCTTCGTGACCGGCGTGATGCGGTCTTCGAAGAACACTCGGGAGAGGCCCGCGCGGAACCTCTGCCGCAGCGTGATGCGGCCCTTGGCGTCGGGGCGCACCATCAGCGGCTTGTAGTCCTCGTAGGACACCAGGCGCCAGCGCTCGTACTCGTCGAGCGGCTTGTGCACCTCGACGTACTCGCCGCCGGGGAGGCGCACGATGCGTCCGCTCTCGTAGCCGTGCAGGGCGATCTCGCGGTCCTTCTTCTGCAGCGCGATGCAGATGCGGTGCGCGACGAAGAACGCGACGATCGGGCCGGCGAACAGCAGGGCCTGCAACGCGTGGGTCACGCCCTCGATCGACAGCCGGAAGTGCGTGGCGATGAGGTCGGACGAGGCCGCCGCCCACATCACCGCATAGAACGTGACACCGGCGGAGCCGATCGCCGTGCGGAACGGCGCGTTGCGCGGGCGGTCGGCGATGTTGTGGTGGCGCTTGTCGCCCGTGACCCAGGCCTCGAGGAACGGGTAGAACGCGACCGCGGCGAGGAACAGCATGATCACCGTGATCGGCACCAGCACGTTCAGCGAGACCGTGTAGCCCGCCAGCTCGAACTCCCAGCCCGGCGGGACGAGGCGCAGCGCGCCGTCGGCGAAGCCGATGTACCAGTCGGGCTGCGTTCCGGCCGACACGGGGGAGGGGTCGTACGGACCGTAGTTCCACACCGGGTTGATCGTGACGTTCGCCGCGACCAGCACGATGATGCCGAAGACGATGAAGAAGAAGCCGCCGGCCTTCGCCGCGAACACCGGCATGACCGGAACACCCACGACGTTGTCGTTGGTGCGGCCGGGGCCGGCGAACTGGGTGTGCTTGTTGGCGAACACCATGAGCACGTGCCAACCGACCAGGGCCACCAGGATGGCGGGCAGCAGCAGGATGTGCAGGGCGTAGAACATGCCGACGACGGTCTCGCCCGGGAACTCGCCGCCGAACAGCAGGTAGGAGATCCAGGTGCCGACGACCGGGACGCCCTTCACCATGCCGTCGATGATGCGGAGGCCGTTGCCCGAGAGCAGGTCGTCGGGGAGCGAGTAGCCGGTGAAGCCCTCAGCCATCGCGAGCACGAAGAGCACGAAGCCCGTGAACCAGTTGAGCTCGCGCGGCTTGCGGAACGCGCCGGTGAAGAACACGCGGAGCATGTGCAGACCGATCGACGCGACGAAGAGCAGCGCCGCCCAGTGGTGGATCTGGCGGACCAGGAGTCCGCCGCGCACGTCGAACGAGATGTCGAGCACCGACGCCATGGCGGCCGACATCTCGACGCCCTTGAGGGGCACGTAGGAGCCCTCGTAGTGCACCGGGGTCATCGACGCCTGGAAGAAGAAGGTGAGGAAGGTGCCCGAGATGAGCACGACGACGAGGCTGTAGAGCGCCACCTCGCCGAGCATGAACGACCAGTGGTCGGGGAAGACCTTGCGGCCGTAGTTCTTGATCCACCCGGAGAGGTGCATCCGCTCGTCAACGTACGACGCGGCCCAGTTGGTGAACCGCATCCCGCGCCCCAGGTCGGACGACGAGGTCGTGGCGGGGGTCTCGGTGGTGGCGGTGCTCACAGCGAACGCTCCCAGAAGCTCGGCCCGACGGGCTCGGTGAAGTCACTCCGCGCGACGAGGTAGCCCTCGTCGTCGACGGTGATGGGCAGCTGGGGGAGGGGGCGCTTGGCGGGGCCGAAGATCACCTTCGCCTCCTCCTTGATGTCGAACTGCGACTGGTGGCAGGGGCAGAGCAGGTGGTGCGTCTGCTGCTCGTAGAGGGCGACGGGGCAGCCGACGTGGGTGCAGATCTTGGAGTACGCGACGATGCCGTCGTAGTTCCAGTCCTCGCGACCCTCGGAGACCTGCAGCTCGGCCGGGTTGAGCCGCATGAGCAGCACGGCGGCCTTCGCCTTCTCCTCGAGCGGGTGGCTCGACTCGCGGTAGCCCTCGGGCACGACGTGGAACGCCGAGCCGATCGTCACGTCCGCGGCGCGGATCGGCGTGGTGCCCTCGGGGTCGAGCGTCAGGCGCACGCCCTCGTCCCAGAGCGTGTGCTTGAGCAGGGCCACCGGATCCTCGGCCGGCGCGAGGTCGCGGAACAGCACGACCGCGGGCAGCGGGAACACGACGAGGGCGCCGATCAGCGAGTTGCGGATCAGGCCGCGACGGGTGAACCCGGTCTCCTTGTTGGCGGCGGTGAAGACCTCCGCGGCGCCCTTGCGCGTCTCGAGGATCTCGGCCGGCGGGTGGAGCGCGTGGCGGTCCTCGACCAGGTCGTGGCCCCCCATGATGGTGCGCGACCAGTGCACGGCGCCGAAGCCGATGCCGAGCAGGGCGAGCGCCATGCCGAGGCCGAGCAGCCAGTTGCTGAGGCGAACCGTGCCCGGGTCTTCGGTGATCGGGATCGCGACGTAGGCCGCGATGGCGCCGACGCTGCCGATGATGGACGCCCAGAACCACCAGGCGACGCGCCGCTCGTTGGCGCGCTCCTTGGCGGGGTCGACATCCGAGATGCGCGGACGCTCGGGCGGGAATCCGGGGTTCTCGACGCGGTCGTCCGAGATCACCGCGATGCCGGTCGACGGCTCGGGGACCTCGACGCGCTCGACGTCGCTTCCGGGCTTCTGGCTGGAGGCCATGAGTCGCTTTCTCCTCGGGTGCGTTTCGCCGGTCAGTTCGCCTTGGACGTGAGCCAGACGGTCACGGCCACGACGGCTCCGAGTGCGAAGATCCAGACGAACAGGCCCTCGGAGACCGGGCCCAGGCTGCCGAGCTCGAGGCCGCCGGGCGAGGGGTTCTCGTCGAGGTACACGAGGTAGGCGATGATGTTCTGCTTGTCCTCGGGCGTGATGTTCAGGTCGTTGAACACCGGCATGTTCTGCGGGCCGGTGACCATGGCCTCGTAGATGTGCGCCGGGTCGATGTTGTGCAGGTCGGGGGCGAACTTGCCCTCCGTGAGCGCACCGCCGGCGCCGGCCACGTTGTGGCACATGGCGCAGTTGATGCGGAACAGCTCCGCTCCGACGGCGACGTCGGCTCCCTCGGTGGTGAGGTAGCGGTCGTCGGGGATCGCCGGGCCGGGGGCGAGCGACGCGACGTAGGCCGCCATCGCCTTGACCTGCTCGTCGGTGAACTGCACCGGCTTCGCCTCGGCCTGCGGGCCGGAGGCGGCCATCGGCATCCGGCCGGTTCCGACCTGGAAGTCGACCGCGGCGGCGCCGACTCCGATCAGCGTGGGCGCGTCGCCGGTGCCGACGGCCTCGAGACCGTGGCAGCTGGCGCAGTTGGCGGCGAAGAGCTTGGCGCCCTCCTCGATCTGGGCCTCCGCGGATGCCGTGGTCTCGGCGGTGGCGCTCGTGGTGACGAGCGCGTAGGCGCCGCCGGTGGCGAGCAGCCCGATGAGCAGGAGGGAGACCGAGGTCAGCGGGGACCGTCGGCCGGTGCGTTTCGTGCGGGTCATAACTCTCTCGTTGCCTACTTCAGCACGTAGATGACCAGGAACAGGCCGATCCACACGACGTCGACGAAGTGCCAGTAATAGGACACGACGATCGCGGTCGTCGCCTCCTTGTGGGTGAAGTTCTTGACGGCGAAGAACCGTCCGATGGTCAGCAGGAAGGCGATGAGACCGCCCGTCACGTGCAGACCGTGGAAGCCGGTGGCGATGAAGAACGCCGAGCCGTAGGAGTCGATGGTGAAGCCGACGCCCTCTTCGACGAGGAGCGCGTACTCGTAGACCTGGCCGATGATGAACAGCGCGCCGAGGACGAACGAGGCGTAGAACCACTCGACGACGCCCCACTTCCAGAACTGCAGCAGCGATCCGGTGCGGGACTTCTGCAGCCGCTCCGCGGCGAACACGCCGAACTGTGCGGTGAATGACGACGACACGAGGATGATCGTGATCGTGAGCGAGAGCGGGATGTTCAGCAGCGACGCCTGCTCGTTCCACAGCTCGGGCGAGGTGGAGCGCAGCGTGAAGTAGACGGCGAACAGTCCGGCGAAGAACATCACCTCGCTGCCGAGCCAGACGATGGTGCCGACCTGCACGGTGTTCGGGCGGGTGATCACCCCCGCTCCGGAGGAGGTCGAAATCGAAGGGGAGGTCACAGCTCCCATTATGGCGTACCCGGTAGGTCGGTACGATCGACGCCATGCCGACGGAACTGACCTGGCCCGCCGTGCTCACCGAGCTCCTCGCCGGAGCGGACCTCTCCATCGCCGAAGCCACGTGGGCGATGGAGGAGGTCATGGAGGGGCGCGCCACGCCGGCCCAGCTGGCGGCCTTCCTGGTCGCGCTGCGCGCCAAGGGCGAGACCATCGACGAGATCGTCGGCTTCCGCGACGCGATCCTCGGGCACGCGCAGCCGCTCGCGGTCGACGCGATGGCGCTCGACATCGTCGGCACCGGGGGAGACCGCTCCGGCACCGTCAACGTGTCGACCATGTCGAGCGTGGTGGCCGCGGCCGCCGGGGCCCGCGTGGTCAAGCACGGCAACAAGGCGGCCAGTTCGGCATCCGGATCCTCCGACGTGCTCGCGGCACTCGGGGTCGACCTGCAGCAGCCGCCGGAGCGGGTCGCCGCCGTGCTCGACGAGGTGGGCATCACCTTCGTGTTCGCGGCCCTGTTCCACCCCGGCTTCCGCCATGCCGGCCCGGTGCGGGCCGAGCTCGGCATCCCCACGGTGTTCAACTTCCTGGGACCGCTGTGCAACCCGGCGCGTCCGGAGGCGTCGGCGGTCGGCGTCGCCGCTCTCGAGAAGGTGCCGCTGGTGGTGGGCGTCTTCCGCACCCGCGGTGCGACGGCGCTGGTCTTCCGCGGCGACGACGGCCTCGACGAGCTGTCGACCACGGGACACAACCGACTGTGGGAGGTCTCGCGCGGCGACGTGCACGAGCACGACCTCGATCCGGCGGATGTCGGCCTCGCCCGCGCGACGCTCGACGACCTGCGCGGCGGCGACGCGGCCTTCAACGCGGCCATCGCGCGCGACGTGCTCGGCGGCGGGGGCTCGGCGGCGGTGCGCGACATCGTGCTGCTCAACACCGCCGCGGGGCTGGTGTCGTGGGAGCTCGCCCACGACCACACCCAGGTCGAGCGCGACATCCGGGAGCGGTTCGCGGAGAAGATCGCCGTCGCGGCCGAGACGATCGACTCGGGCGCCGCGATCGCGAAGCTCGACGCCTGGGCCGCCGCGACCGCGGGCTGAACGCTCTGGCGGTCGGATCGCGGCCTCTCAGGCCGCGATCGGGGCAGCGGTCCGGGTCACCCGCATCCGGCGGGGGAGCGCGACCTACTGGGAGACGGGGCGGTACTCGACGCCGACCGCGTCGATCCAGTCGCGGATGACCCCGCGCTGCGCCGACGAGCAGACCTTGCCGTACCCGTAGGAGACGTCCCAGTACTGGTAGGAACTCACCCAGACACGATGGTCGAGCGTGGTGCTGTTCGTCTTCACGAGCGCGTAGCAGTCGGCCATGAACTCCCAGTCGCCGCCGAACGAGTCGACGACGGCATCCGTCGCCTCCGCGTTGGTGATCTGAAGGACGTGCGCGAACTCGTGATAGGTGATGAGGCGCTCGCCCCACTCATCCGTCGAGGGGTGCGCGAAGTCGGCCTTGTCCAGGTGCACGACGTACGGCTCGTCGCCGAGGACGCATCCGATGGCGTCGGTCTCGCACACCACGTCGGCGTTGTCGAAGACGACCGTCGTGAACCCCTTCCCGATGGAGTCGAGTACGCGCTCCGCTTCGGATCGCGTGGCGTTGTCACCGCGCTCGTCGTCAGCCGCCTCGGCGAGGCGCTCGAGCTCGAGCTGGTAGCCCACGGCCTGGGCCGTGCGCGTCGAGACCAGCCCCGCATCCCAGCGGTCGACCCACGCCCTCTGGGCGAGGTCCTCGTACTCGTCGAAGGGCACCAAGTCGGCGTAGGGGAGCCCGTCGAAGAGCGCGGCGGTGTCCATCAGGGACCCCATCGCCGCGCCGAACTCCTCCTTCTCGTCGAGCAGCTCGGTCAGGTCGTCGATCTCCGACTCCTGCTGGTCGACCTTCGCGAGGGCGAACCAGAGCTCGACCCCGGCCCACGCGCCGGCGACGACGGTCAGGCCGAGGACGATCGAGAGGATGATGACGGCGACCGGCCGGCGACGCTTCACCGGCGGGGCGCCCGCCTCATCGGCCGTGGAGGCGGACGGCGGGCCGTCGGCGGGCGCGACGGTGTGAGGGGCCGGAGGTGTGAGGTCGAGGCTCCCGGCTGCGGGCTCGGTCTCGGGGTCGGCACGAGTCTCGGGGCCATCCGTGGTCACAGGAAAAGTGAATCATGCCCATGTCCGCGGGCACCAGTGTCGGGCCGGCTCCGTCGTGGGGGAGCGGTAACGTGACGCCCATGTCCGACCATCCGGTCCCGGCGCCCGACATCTCGGAGGGGCGCACCATCAAGGGCCCCGCCTCCTACTTCCGCAGCATCGAGCGCACCTACGGGCAGCCGATGCAGCACTGGCTCGACCTCGCCGCAGAGCGGATCCAGGCGGGGGAGCCGCACATGGCGGTGGTCGACCGGCTGAAGTCCGAGCACGCCATGGGCCACGGCCACGCGAACGCGGTCGTCGCCTATGTGCGGGCCCATCTGCCGGGCTGAACGGCCGGCATTTCCGGTCAGCCGATGATCGGCCGCTCCTTGGGGAACTCGTAGAGGAGTCGGCGGTCGCGAAGGGCGAGAGCGGTCGCGAAGGTGATCGGGCCCAGGCGACCGAGGAACATGAGGACGATCAACAGGATCTGGCCGGCCGGAGGGAGATCGGCGGTGATGCCGGTCGACAGTCCGACGGTGGCGAAGGCCGAGATCACCTCGAACAGCACGCGGTCCAGCGTGAAGTCGGTGATGACGAGCAGGAAGGCGGCCCCGAGCACGACCAGCCCGATCGCCACAACGACCACCGCGAGCGCCTGGCGGTGCACGGCGCGGGACAGGCGCTTGTGGAAGATGTTCACCGCGCCGTCGCCGCGGATCTCGGCCACGAGGATGAAGTAGAGCACGGCGAACGTGGTGATCTTGATTCCGCCGGCCGTGCCGGCAGGTCCGCCGCCGATCAGCATGAGTACATCCGTGCCGAGGAGGGTCACCGGATCGAGCTGGCCGGTGTCGATGCTGTTGAAGCCGGCGGTGCGGGTCTGCACGGATTGGAAGAAGGCCGCCAGGAGTCGCGACCCCGGGTCGAGCGCTCCGAACGTGCGCGGGTTGCCCCACTCGGACAGAGCGAACATCACGGTGCCGCCGACCAGAAGGATCGCCGTCCCCCAGAGCACGAGCCGCGTGTTCATCGACCAGCGCAGGGGAGTTCTCAGGTGACGTCGCAACTGCACCAGGACCGGGAAACCGAGACCGCCGATGATCGTCGCCGCGCACATCGGCAGGCAGACCCACGGGTCGGAGGCGAATCCGATCATGTTGTCCGAGTACAGGGCGAATCCCGCGTTGTTGAAGGCGGAGACCGAGTGGAAGACGCCCGACCAGACGGCCTGCGCGGGGGAGGCCCCGTACCCGACTGCGAAACGCAGCGCGAGGATCGTCGCCACCACCACCTCGACGGACAGGGACATCGTGACGATCCCGAGAACGACGGAGCGCACGTCCTGCAGCGCCCCGGAACGGGTCTCGATCGCCGCCGTGAGGCGGCCGCGCAGCGACATCCGACGGAGCACGGCGAGGCCGACGACGGAGGCGAACGTCATCACGCCGAAGCCGCCGACCTGGATGAGACCGAGGATCACGACTTCACCGAACCCGGTCCAGTACGTGGGGGTGTCGACGACGACGAGGCCGGTCACGCACAGCGCCGACGTCGCGGTGAAGACCGCCTCGAGCGGCGAGGCAGCGCCCGGCCCGGCCTTGGCGAACGGCAGCATCAGCAGAGCGGCTCCGAGGACGCCGGCTGTGAAGAACCCGATGAGAATCGTCCGCGCCGGCCGAGGCCGGCGGAACACGCGAAGTCTCGCGCGCACAGGTGGCACGCGCGGAACACTACGCCTCTCCGGACGCGGTCGAGTGCGGAGAGGAGCCGGGTGCTGCCCGTCGTGGCTCGGCCGGTGGCGGGGGAACGTTGCCCCAGGCGCGCCGCTCGAGTGAACTGACATAATCGCGCTTATCGGATCGAGAAGCCGACCCGGAGTTCGAGGGACGGCCAGGCATCCGCCTTCTGCCGGAAGACCTCCGCGTCGGCGAGCGAGACAGCGTACGGTTGCCGCTGAATGGAAGTCCCGGGATGACGCGCAGCGGGTCGGCATAGGTTTCCCGCACGCGATGCGCCGTCATCGCGGCCGTGACCACGGTGTATGAAATCGCTCAGACGAAAATGTTGACGATTTCCTGGACCCGGCTTACGGTTGCGCCAAGTCGAACGCCACCACCACAGGCCCCGACCCGGCGATGATGACGGCGTCCGCACGATCTTCTGACGATGACGCGGAGAGGTGCGACACATGGGCGCTCGGTTGACCCTGCGTGATGTCAATCTGCGCTTCGGCGGCATCCAGGTGCTGGATTCCGTGTCGTTCGACGTCGAGCCCGGCTCGATCTTCGGCCTCGTCGGACCGAACGGCGCCGGCAAGACGTCGCTGTTCAACTGCATCAGCGGGCACTACCGCCCGACCTCCGGCTCGGTGCTGATCGACGACGTCGAGGTGCTCTCGGCGCGTCCGTCGAGTCTCGCCAGGCGCGGGCTGGCGCGCACCTTCCAGCATCCGGCGCTGCAGCTGCACTCGACGGTGCTCGAGAACGTGCTGCTCGGCGCCCACTCGCACCTGCCGGGCGGACCGGTGCGCTGGGCGCTCCGCATCCCGCCCACGGTGTCGCGCGAGAAGGAGGCCCGCGCTGAGGCCCGCGAGCTGCTCGAGCGCTTCGGCCTCGGGTGGGCCGCCGACCGTCGCGCCGACGAGCTGTCGCACGGACTGCACAAGGGCGTCGAGCTGTGCCGCGCACTCATGACCCGCCCCCGGTTGCTGCTGCTCGACGAGCCGGCTGCCGGTCTCCCCCACGCCGAGGTGGAGGCGTTCATCGAGCGCGTCCGCTCCATGCGGGCCGACTTCGACCTCACCGTCGTCATCGTCGAGCACCACATGGGGCTCATCTCGGCGCTCACCGACCGGGTGGTGGTGCTCGACCACGGGCAGATGCTGATGGAGGGCACGGCCGCGGAGGCCCAGTCCGACCCGCGCGTGATCGCGGCCTATCTCGGACAGGAGGTGGTCGACGATGAGCCTGCTGGAGCTTGAGGACGTGCACGCGTCGTACGGGCACGCCCAGGTGCTGCACGGCGTCTCGTTCCGCCTCGACGAGAACGACGCCTTCGGCATCCTGGGCGCGAACGGCGCGGGCAAGACGACGACGCTACGGGCGATCACCGGGATGGTGACCACCCGCGGCAAGATCACGTTCGACGGACGCGACATCACCGGCATGCGCCCCGACAAGATCGCCCGGCTCGGCATCGCCCACGTGCCCGAGGGTCGCGGCACCCTCGGCGACCTCAGCGTCCGCGACAACCTGCGGGTGGGCGCGTACCAGCGGCGCGACCGCGCCGGTGTCGCAGAGGATATCGAGTACTGCCTCGATCTCTTCCCGAACCTGCGCGAGCGCATCGGCAGCAACGCGTCGGCGCTCTCCGGCGGCGAGCAGCAGATGCTGGCCGTCGCGCGCGCGTTCATGGCCAAGCCCCGCCTCATCCTGCTCGACGAGGCGTCGCTCGGCCTCGCCCCCAGCACCGCGCACCGCGTCTACGACGCGATCAAGCGGCTGCGCGAGGAGGCCGGGGTGTCGATGGTGGTCGTCGAGCAGAACGCGGTGCTGGCCTTCACCGTCGTCGACCACGCGATCGTCCTCGAGACCGGGAAGATCGCCTTGGAGGGCAGCCGGGAGCGGCTCATGGGCATGGACGAGGTACGTCGCGCGTACCTGGGAGGCTGACCGTGGCGTACTTCATCCAGCTCGTCGTCGACGGTTTCGCCACCGGATCGATCTACGGTGCGCTCGCGCTGGC
Organism: Pseudolysinimonas sp.; assembly: GCA_041984585.1. Taxonomy (GTDB): domain Bacteria; phylum Actinomycetota; class Actinomycetes; order Actinomycetales; family Microbacteriaceae; genus Pseudolysinimonas_A. The sequence continues at coordinate 67,294 of JBHIXX010000003.1, forward strand.
GATCGTCCTTGTCAACCGCGCGACCGGCATGATCAACTTCGCGCAGGGCGGCATGGCCGTCCTGTCGACCTTCGTCGCGTTCCAGCTCACGCTCTGGGGCGTCCCGCTGATCGTGGCGATGCTCTTCGCCTTCGCGTTCGCCTTCGCGTTCGGGATGGCCGTCGAGCGAGTGCTCATCCGCAAGTTCGAGGGCGGCGATCCGGACACCGCCGTGGTGGTGACGATCGGGCTGTTCGTGCTCGTCACCGGCATCTCGGCGGCGATCTGGAGCTACGACCCGGTCCCCTTCCCGTCGCTCTTCCCGCTCGAGACGATCAACGTCTTCGGCGTCTTCATCAGCGTGCGGTCGCTCGGCAACATCGTGGTGCTGCTGATCGCGATGGCGATCCTGCAGTTCCTGTTCCGCGCCACGAAGCTCGGGTTGGCGATGCGCGCCGTCGCCGACAACCCGCAGTCGGCCGCGCTCTCCGGACTCCCGGTCAGCCGCCTGCTCATGGTCGGCTGGGGCCTCGCCGCGGCGCTCGGGTCGATCGCCGGCGTGCTGGTGGCGCCCCAGCTGTTCATCTCCCCCGGGATGCTCGACTTCGTGCTCGTCTACGCGCTGGCGTCGGCGATCCTGGGCGGTCTCGACAGCCCGCTCGGCGCCGTCGTCGCCGCCTGGCTGATCGGCGTCACCGAGAACCTGGCGGGCGCCTACCTGGAGTTCTTCGGCGACGACCTCAAGATCGCGGTGCCGTTCATCGCGATGATCGTGATCCTCATCGTGCGCCCGCAGGGCCTGTTCGGTCGGAAGGTGGTGGTCCGGGTCTGATGAACGCCATGTCCGCTCTCTTCGCCAACCGCTGGGTCCGGCTCGGGCTCGTCGTGGTCGCGGCCGTGCTCCTGGTCGTCGCTCCCCTGGTCTCCGACCGGTACATCAACTATCAGCTCTCGATCATGGCCGTGTACGCGGTCGCGCTGCTCGGTCTCAACATCGTCATGGGCTACACCGGCCAGGTCTCGCTCGGTCAGAGCGCGTTCATCGGCATCGGCGCCTACGTGACCGCCTACGGTGTCACCCATGGCTGGCCGATCCCGCTGACCTTCCTGCTCGCCTGCATCCTGCCCGGTGTCATCGGGATGCTGGTGGCCCTCGCCGCGGCGCGCCTGCGCGGCCTGGCGCTCGCGATGGTGACCATCAGCCTGCCGATCATCGGCATCCCGGTCGCCAAGCGCTTCCCCGAGATCACGGGCGGCGCGCAGGGCGTCACGGTCAGCTGGATGAAGGCTCCCGAGTGGATCGGACTCGACGACGACCAGTACCGCTACTACGTCGTCGTCGCGATCGCCGTCGTGTTCTTCCTCCTCGGCCGCAACCTGGTCCGCGGGCGGATCGGACGCGCGTTCGCGATCGTCAAGGACAACGAGAACGTCGCCATCTCGATGGGGGTCTCGCCGTACCGCACCAAGGTGATGGCGTTCACCATCGCCTCGATCTTCGGCGGCGCATCCGGATTCCTGTACCTGGTGATCGTGCAGTACACCTCGCCCGAGACGATGAGCTTCGCCACCTCGATCAACCTGGTCGCGGCGATGGTGATCGGCGGCGCGGCGAGCATCCTCGGCACGGTGATCGGCGCCGTCTACTACGTCGCCGTTCCGGCCCTCGCGGGCACCGTCAACTCGTCCCGGACGGCGCTCATCTCCGGGGCGGTGCTGCTCGCGGTGCTGTTCGTGCTCCCCGGCGGCATCGTGTCGCTCCCCCGTCGACTCGGCCAGCTCGTCCGCAGCCTCCGCGCGAGGCTCGGGCGTCCGGGCTCCCCCGACGCTCCGGATGACCCCGCGGTTCCGGCCGCGAGCGCTCCGGGGTCCACCGAGAACAAGTGAAGGAAAGAGGCAAGTCTCAATGATGAACTTCCGTAATGCGTCCCGCGCCTCGGGCGCGATCGCCGCGGTCGGCATCGCCGCGCTGCTCGTCACGGGCTGCACCCGTGGCGGCGACGGCGGCGGCGACGCCAGCCCCGGCATCACCGACGAGACCCTCAGCCTGGGGATCAGCAGCCCGCTGAGCGGCCCCGTCGCGGGTCCGGGCTCCTGCTCGGTCGCCGGCCTCTACAGCTACCTGGAGGCGGGCAACGCCGCGGGCGGCTTCGAGTTCGGCGACGGCAAGACCCGCACCGTCGAGCTGACCTACCTCGACGACACCTACGACCCGGCGAAGGCGGTGGCGAACTTCCGCCAGATGCTCAACGACGGGATGTTCGCCTACGTCGGCGCGCTCGGCACGCCGACGAACCTGGCGATCATGCCGATCGCGACCGAGGAGGAGGTGCCCCAGGTGCTGCTCATCACCGGCGCGGGCAACTTCTCCGAGGACCAGGCGACCAACAACTGGACGCTCGGCATGCTGCCGACCTACGCGGATGAGGGCGCCCAGTTCGGCGAGCTCCTCGCGGGAGCCGGTGAGCCGCTGACAGTTGCGATGCTGTACCAGAACGACGACTACGGCAAGGGCTACGTCGAGGGGTTCCTCGACGCGATCGAGGGCACGAGCGTCGAGGTCGTCGGCGAGGCCACCTACGAGCCGACCGACCAGTCGCTCGACGCCCAGGTGACCGAGCTCGCCGCGACCGGGGCCGACGCGCTGCTCAGCGCCGTGTCGGTCACGCCGCTGCAGGTGGGCGTGCTCACCAAGGCGCAGTCGCTCGGCTGGCTGCCGCGGATCTTCCTGCCGTCGAACACCTCGACGCCGGCGACGATCCTCGAGCCGGGCAACGCGACCGCGTACCCGGGCGTCTACTCCACCTCGCTCTCGAAGGTGCCGGCGTCGCCGGCATTCGCCGAGGACGACGACGTCATCGCCTACAACGAGGCGTTCGACGCCTACGGCTCGTCGATCACGACGACCTTCACCCCGCACTGCGCGTGGAGCTACGCCGAGGGCGCGATCCTCGAGCAGGCCTTCGCCGGGATGACGGAGCCCACCCGGGCGTCGTTCATGGAGTCGCTGAAGTCGATCTCGGGCTTCGCCGCCCCGATGCTGCTCGACGGCATCACGGTCGACACCACGTCGGACACCGAGCCGGCGATCACCGGTCTGCAGCTCATCGAGTACAACGGCACGGGCTACGCTCCCGCCGCGCCGCTCGGCTGAGTCGCATCACCTGACGGGAGCGCCCCGGGCCGCGAGGTCCGGGGCGTTTCCACATCCGCCTCACTGCCTCCGGCTCGGCGCGTCCGCCTCAGCGCGGCGGGAGCTGAGCCGTGGCGAGGTCGGGCAGGTGGGCCGGCTCGCACTCGTGCGGGTCGGCGGCGATCTCGGCGGGCGTCATCCACCGGATGTCGACGATGTCCTGCAGCTCCTCGTCGGTCCAGCCGGAGCGGTCGACCTCGAACCCGGTGACGCGGAGCGCGTACCAGGTCCAGTGGCCGGTGTCGTACGGATGCCACCGCTGGTCGGGGTCGAAGTCCTCGTCGAGGAACGGCGCGGGCACCGAGTCGAGTTCGAGTCCGGTCTCCTCGCGCAGTTCGCGGATCGCGGCCGCGTCGTGGTCCTCCCCCGGGTCGACGCCCCCACCGGGCGTGATCCAGCGCGGCGGGACCCGGTGGCTCTTGCCGTAGTGCAGGAACAGCAGGACCCGGTCGCGCTCGTCGTAGAGCAGCACGCGCGAGGTGGCGCGGAAGGTCATCCGCGGATCCGGCCCGACGCGCCCGGCATGGTCACTCCGGCGGTGCCGCTCAGCGGTGGGACCCATACTCGGTGAAGTAGCTCACGTCGCCGACGAGGCGGAGGTTCTCCTCCGGGATCGGGTCGACGGCCGCCTGCGCGACCTCGCCCGCGAACTCGGAGACGCTGTAGAGCTTGCCGGCGGCCTCGCGACGCGAGTCGATCGCGCCGGGGCGCACCCGCTCGAGCAGCGTCGCGGTGATGGTGCCCTCGATCATGTCGCCGGACACGACGACGAACTCGATCCCCTTCTCGGCGAGTTCCGGGATGCGGGCGCGCAGCGCGTCCTCGCCGGCCCGCTTCGACTTGGCGACCTGCACGTACTCGGGCAGGGTCGGCACCTCGTCGATGAAGTGCGCCTGGTGGCTGGTCACGAAGACGATGCGCGATCCGGACGCCATCAGCGGCAGCGCGGCGTCGAGCACACCGACCTGGGCGTCGCGGTTGAGCTTCATGGCGTAGTCCTCGGCCATGCCGCCCTCCATGCCGCCGGAGGCGTTGAGCACGAGAAGGTCGAGCCCGCCCCACTCCGACCGGATGGTGTCGAACATCGCGGCGACCGACGCCGGGTCGGTGAGGTCTCCGCCGACGGTGATCGCCTCGCCGCCCGCCTCGCGGATGGCGTCGGCGACCTTGAGCGCACGCACCTCCTTGTTGCGGAAGTTGATCGCCACCTTGGCGCCGGCGGCGGCGAGATAGGTCGCGGTGTCGGCGCCGATGCCGCGGGAGGATCCGGTGATGAGGGCACGGCGGCCGGCGAGGGAACCGGCGGGCAGGACGGGGTCGTTCACGTCTCCCGACCCTACCGGAGCGGGGGTTTGCTAGTTTCGAACCATGTTCGAGGCGTTCGTCGCCGACTGGGCCTGGCTGATCTGGCTCGGCCTGATCTTGGTCTTCATCACCGTCGAGGTGACCACCGGCGAGTTCACCTTCCTGATGATCGCCGTCGGCAGCGTCGGCGGCCTGGTGCTCTCCTTCCTCGACGGTCCGTGGTGGGCGCAGATCCTGCTCGCGGCCGTGCTCTCGCTGCTGCTGCTGTTCACGCTCCGACCATGGCTGCATCGGCGCCTGCATCGCGACGCCGACCCGGCGCGCAGCAACATCGACGCGCTGCTGGGCATCTCAGGCGTCGTCGTCGTCGCGTTCGACGACGGCCGCGGTCAGGTGAAGCTCGACAACGGCGAGACCTGGTCCTCGCGGCTCCCCACCGTCGGCCCGCAGGCCGACGAGCTCCTCGAGGGCACCCGGGTCGTCGTCACGGCGATCGAGGGCGCCACCGCGGTCGTGACGACGGCCGTCTCCCCCGCACCCCCCGCGTCGGCCTGACGCGCGGTCCCGTCCCCCAGAAAGCGAGCCTCGCGTGACCGACGGTCAGATCTTCGGCAACGTCCTCCTCATCATCCTGCTGGCGGTCGTCGCGATCTTCGTGCTCACCGTGCTGTTCCGCGCGATCCGGATCATCCCGCAGGCCTACGCCGGCATCGTCGAGCGGCTCGGCCGCTACCAGAAGACCCTCTCCCCCGGGCTGAACGTGCTGGTGCCGTTCATCGACCGGCTGCGCCCGCTCGTCGACATGCGCGAGCAGGTCGTCTCGTTCCCGCCCCAGCCGGTGATCACCGAGGACAACCTGGTGGTCTCGATCGACACCGTCGTCTACTTCCAGGTGACGGATGCCCGCGCCGCGACCTACGAGATCGCCAACTACCTCGGCGCGGTCGAGCAGCTGACCACGACGACGCTGCGCAACGTGGTCGGCGACCTCACGCTCGAAGAGGCGCTCACCAGCCGCGACGAGATCAACACCAAGCTGCGCGCGGTGCTCGACGAGGCGACCGGCAAATGGGGCATCCGCGTCGGACGGGTCGAGCTGAAGGCGATCGACCCGCCGGTCAGCATCCAGGATTCGATGGAGAAGCAGATGCGCGCCGAGCGCGACCGGCGCGCCGCCATCCTCACCGCCGAGGGCTCGAAACAGTCGCAGATCCTCGAGGCCGAGGGTCAGCGGCAGGCCGCGATCCTCGCGGCGGAGGGTGACGCGAAGGCGGCGGTGCTCCGCGCCCAGGGCGAGGCGGAGGCCATCCAGACGGTGTTCCACGCCATCCACGCCGGCAACCCGGACAGCAAGCTGCTCGCCTACCAGTACCTGCAGACCCTGCCGAAGCTCGCCGAGGGCGACGCGAACAAGATGTGGATCATCCCGAGCGAGCTCACCGAGGCGCTGAAGGGGATCGGCGAGGGGTTCTTCGCCCCGCGCGGCCCGCAGCCGCCGGCGAAGTAGCCGCCTCCGTGTCGGAGTACTTCACGCCCGCTCCCCCGCGGGTGCTCGCCCACCGCGGCTTGGCGCTGGACGCGCCGGAGAACACCCTGCTCGCCTTCGCCGCGGCGCTGAACGCCGGTGTCGCCCATCTGGAGACCGACGTGCACGGCTCGGCGGACGGCGTCGCCATGGTGAGCCACGACCCCGACCTGGTGCGGATGGCGGGGCGCTCGGTGCGGATCGACCAGCTGACCTCGCACGAGCTGCGACGCGTCGCGCTCGGTTCCGGGCAGGGCTACTGCTCGCTCGCCGAGATGCTCGACGCCTTCCCGGAGGCCCGGGTGAACATCGACGTGAAGGCCGCCTCCGCCATCCCGGGGACGATCGCCGCGATCCGCGACGCGCGCGCGACGGACCGGGTGCTCATCGGCTCCTTCTCCGACGCGCGACGACGCGGGGTGGTGGACGCGCTGCCGGGCGTCGCGACGTCGGCGTCGTCGTCCTCGGCGCGCGCCGCCGTGCTGGCGGCTCGTGCGGGCATCGGACCCGCCGTGCGCCGCGCTCTGGTCGGTGTGCAGGCGGTGCAGATCCCGCCGCGGGTCGGCCGTGTCGCGACGCTCACGGCGGGGAGCGTCGCCCGCTTCCACGACGCGGGCGTCGAGGTGCATGCCTGGACGATCAACGAGCCCGACGAGATGGCCCGGCTGCTCGACCTCGGCGTCGACGGTCTGGTGACCGACCGGGCCGACCTGGCGGTCGGTCTGCTCCGGTCGCGCGGGGTCGGCTGACGACGTCCGCGGCCGTTCCCCGGTCCCGCCGTCGCCGGGCCGATCGGCGAGAAATGTGACGTGTCCCTGAGCCGTTCTCGGGTCTCGGGCTCCCCCGCTTCGGATCCCTGTTGAAGCCGCTGTGAATGCACTGGGAACGGCCGGGCGCGGGCATGCGCATCGCCACCCTGTCGTTATACCTGTTTCGCCACCACGGATGGCGCGCACCCCGCGTCATCCCGTCACCGCACGAAAGGCCACACGATGGCAGATCGAAACCTCCGCGGGATGCGACTCGGTGCCACCAGCCTCCAGAGTGAGGACGGGGTCGAGTTCGCGTCGCGCCGCAAGAGCACCTACCGCACCGAGGACGGGGAGACCTTCGAAGTCATCTTCGCCGCCGACGCCGAGATCCCCGAGATCTGGGAGTCGCCGAAGTCGGGTCGCGAGGGCCGTCTGATCGACGAGGACGGCAACGACATGGTGACCGAGGTCGCCGACGTCAAGCCGGCCCGCACCCACTGGGACATGCTGCTCGAGCGCCGCACCCGCGCCGAGCTGGAGGTCATCCTCCAGGAGCGTCTCGAGTACCTGCGCGCCCGCCGCGGGCAGATCGACCTCGACGACGGCCGCAAGACCGCCTGACGCCCGGGACCGCACCGTCCGGCAGACCGGACGCGTCCCGCCGGGTCAGCGTTCGGAGCCGCGCCCTCCCGGGCGTGACCCGATGAACCCGACGACCAGGCCGGCGAGGCCGACGAACACGGCCAACCACTCCAGCTGGCGACCGGCCAGCACCGCCGGGGTGATGGTCGTCGACAGCGGGACGTCCGCGAGGAGGACGCCGACCTCGTAGGTCGGCAACCGCTGCTCGATCGTCCCGTCCGGCAGGATGATCGCGCTCGTGCCGACCGTGGAGATGTTGACGACCGTGCGCGCGGTCTCGATCGCGCGGATCTGCGCGAACGCGAGCTGCTGCACGCTCTCGTCGGTGCGGCCGAAGTCGGCGTTGTTCGTGATCGCGAACACCACCTGGCCGCCCTGCTCGACGATCTCGGTGAGCAGCTGGTCGTCGACGATGTCGAAGCAGATCGCGACGCCGGCCAGCACCCCGCTCACCGGGGAGTCGGGGTCTCCCGCCCCGAGGTCGACGACGGCATCCGTCGTGCCCGGCGTGTACTCGCGCTGGATGAGGTCGATGAGGTCGGGGGCGAACTGACGCCAGAACGCGCGGTCGGGCACGTACTCGCCGAACGGGACGGGGTGCTTCTTGTCGTAGTAGTCGAGCGCGCCCCGCCCGGCATCCCAGAGCAGTCCCGTGTTGAAGTACTCGGTCTCCACCCCGGACGCGGCGCTCCCCGGCCGCGCGGTGATCGTGCCTCCCACGATCGGCGCGCCCGCCGCCGCCGACACTTCGTCCCACACCCGGGCGGCCCCGGGGACGCGCAGCGGGTCGAGGTCCGACGCCCCCTCCGGCCAGACGATGACGTCGACGTCCTCGTCGAACAGCGGCTCCGTCGCGGCCGCCTGGGCCAGCAGGTTGTCACCGACGTTCTCGGGCGGGTCGAAGTAGCCCGCCTTGGTGTTCCCCTGCACCGCGCCGACGCGCAGCGTCGCCGGACCGGCCGCGTTGTCCGACGCCCCCGGCATCGCCGTCCACGACGGGAGCCCGGCCAGGGCGAGCAACGGAAGCAGCACCAGCAGCGCGAGGCGCGCCAGCGACGGCCGAGACCGCTCGCCCGGAGCGCCCGGGTTGGCCAGCGCCGCAGCCGCCGCCTCGACGGCCAGCGCCGCGACGAACACGAGCGCGAATCCCACGCCCGCCACGCCGAGCCACGCGAAGGCGGGCGCCCAGACGGCCTCCGCCTGGGAGAACCCGACGCGGCCCCACGAGAAGCCGCCGTACGGCCAGACGCTGAGCAGGCCCTCCCGCGCGATCCACAGCCCCGCGACCACGGCCGGGACCAGCAGCAGGCGGCCTGCGGGGCCGGGCCACGCGCGCGGCACCCAGCGGTAGGCGAGGGCGATGAGCCCGCCGGAGACGGCGGTGTACAGGCCCGAGACCGTGGCGAGGGCGGCCCACGGCAGCGGGCCGAGGAACGTCGTGGCCCACTCGATGTGCACGAGGAAGAACGTCTCGCCGAACACGAGGGCGACGAGCACCCCTGCCCAGAAGCCCCGGCCGCGCAGCGCCCACAGCGCGAGGGCGAGGGCGGGGAGCGCGAGCGGCCACCAGCCGCGGTCGGGGAACGCGGCGTCGAACACGAGTCCGGCGCCGAGGGCGACCAGCACCGCGACCGGCAGCGGCAGCCGCCCGGCGGCGGCGCGCGCGGGCACGGGGCGCACCAGGGCGCGGGCCGGCGACTCGGCGACGACGGCGGTCACGAGAGCCCCGAGTAGGCGACGATGCCGCGCCGGATCTGGTCGATGGCCGAGCGGGCACGCCGACCGGTCTCCCCCTCGGCGACGAGCGAGATCTGGTCGAGCAGGTCGATCGCCTGCTTCATCCAGCGCACGAAATCGCCGGCGGGAAGGTCGGCGTCGCGCAGCACGCCGTCGAGCGACCCGCCCTGCGCCCAGCGCTGGGTGGCGAGGGCCAGGCCGGGCGAGAGCGGCGCGCCCTCGGGCAGCCGGTGACGCTCCTCGAGCACGGCCAGTTCGGCGCGGATGTCGTCGGTGGCGTCGAGCGCGGCCGGGAAGGCGCCGCGCGGCATCCGTCCCTCCCCCGCGTCGGAGCCCTCCCGCCGCGGCTGGTACACCAGGGTGGCGACGAGCGCGGCGAGTCCGGGGGCGTCGAGCTTGTCCCACACCCCGCGCCGCAGGCACTCCGCGACGAGCAGGTCGCGTTCACCGTAGATGCGCCGCAGCAGCCTCCCGTCGAGCGTGACCTGAAGTTCGCGCCGCCGCCGCCTCTCAGGGCCGTCGGCGTCCGCCGCGGAGCCGTCGGCCGGCTCGAGGTAGCCGAGCTCGAGCAGCACCTCGCTCACCTTGTCGAAGCGCTGGGCGACGGCGCCGGTGCGACCGGCGATCTGCCGCTCCAGCCCGTCGGTCTCGCGCTTCAGCCGCCACCAGCGCTCCGCCCAGCGGGCGTGCGCCTCGCGGTCGGTGCAGGCGTGGCACGGATGCTGCTTCATCCGGGTGCGCAGGGTCGCGATGCGCTTCTGCCGCCGGTCCTGCTCGCTGCGCGACTCGCCCCGCGACGACGAGGCCTTGCGCTCGAGGTCGGAGACCTCGCGGCGGATGCCGGAGTACTCGCGGAAGTCGCCGAGGTGGCAGCGCATCGCCTCGGCGTAGCCGTCGAGCGATTCGCGCTGGCTGCGCACCTTGCGGGCGAGCGACACCACGGCCCGGTCGGCCTGGAACTGCGCGAACGAGCTCTCCAGGATCTCGCGCGTCCGGGCGCGCCCGAACTGCTCGATGAGGTTGACCGCCATGTTGTAGGTCGGGCTGAACGACGACACCAGCGGGTACGAGCGGCGGGAGGCGAGCGAGGCCACCGCGCGCGGATCGAGGCCGCCCGACCACTGGATGACGGCGTGCCCCTCGACGTCGATGCCGCGGCGCCCTGCGCGCCCGGTCAGCTGGGTGTATTCGCCCGGCGTGATCGGCACCCGGGCCTCGCCGTTGAACTTCTCCAGCTTCTCGATCACCACGGTGCGCGCCGGCATGTTCACGCCGAGGGCGAGCGTCTCGGTGGCGAACACCACCTTGAGCAGCTTCCGCTGGAACAGCTCCTCGACCACCTCTTTGAACACCGGGAGCATGCCCGCGTGGTGCGCGGCGACGCCGCGCTGCAGGCCGTCGAGCCAGTCCCAGTAGCCGAGCACGCCGAGGTCGGCGTCGGGGATCGTGCGGCAGCGCTCCTCGACGATGGCGCGGATCTCCTCGCGCTCCCACCGCTCGGTGAGCTTGAAGTCCCCGCGCGCGACCTGCCCGACGGCCTGGTCGCATCCGATCCGGCTGAACACGAAGAAGATCGCGGGCAGCAGGTGGCGGTCCTCGAGCATCCGCACCACCTCGGCCCGCCCCAGCCGGTCGCCGAAGAAGCGGTCGCCCGACGGACCGCCGCGCTGCTGCGACTGCCGCGACGAGGTGCGCATCGCGTCGCGTCGACCTCCCCGTCCGGGGCGACCCGGATGCCGGGGGCGCCCGCCCGATCCGCCGCCCTGCGCGAGCCGGGTGAGCTCCGGGTTGACCCGCGACGCCGAGCTGCCGTCGGTCGCGTCGCCGTGCACCGAGGTCTCGAACAGGTCGAGCAGCTTCGAGCGCACCAGCACGTGCTGCTCCAGCGGGACGGGGCGCTCCTCGCTGACGATCACGCGCGTGTCGCCGCGCACCGCCTGCAGCCAGTCGCCGAACTCCTCGGCGTTCGACACGGTGGCGCTGAGCGACACCATCCGCACCGCCGGCGGCAGGTGGATGATGACCTCCTCCCACACGGCCCCGCGGAACCGGTCGGCCAGGTAGTGCACCTCGTCCATGACGACGTAGGCGAGATCGCCGAGCAGCGGGGAGTCGGCGTAGAGCATGTTGCGCAGCACCTCGGTGGTCATCACCACCACTCGCGCCGCGCTGTTGATGTTGCTGTCGCCGGTGAGCAGACCCACGGAGTCGGCGCCGTGCTCGGCGGCGAGCTCGGCGAACTTCTGGTTGCTGAGCGCCTTCATCGGCGTCGTGTAGAAGACCTTCGCCCGCGGCTCGGCGAGCGCGAGGTGCACGGCGAACTCGGCGACGATGGTCTTGCCCGCGCCGGTGGGCGCGGCGACGAGCACCCCGTGACCGCCCTCCAGCGCGCGGCACGCCTCGATCTGGAACTCGTCGAGGTCGAAGCCGACGCGCTCCCGGAACTCCTCGAGTCGCGGGGTTCCGCGCTTCGCCTGCGCGGCGGCGTAGCGCTCGGCCGGGGACGGGCTCACCTCACGAGGCTATCCGGCGGCCGGGGCGTCCGCCGGATCCGACCCGGCGAGCTGCGCCGCGGCACGGCGGTCGGCGACGCGGTCGTGCCAGATGGCGATCGCGGCGGTCGCGAAGAACAGGATGACGAGGGGCACCGCGAGCAGGCCCATCGCGATGACGTCGGCGGCCGGCGTGGCGAGCGCCGCGAACACGATCGAGGCGAGGATGCCCCACCGCCACCCGCGCAGGATGGTGCGCCCGCGGATGAGGCCGGCGAAATTGAGGATGACGAGGAACACCGGCGAGACGAAGGCGATGCCGGCCGCGAGCACCAACTTCAGCGCGAAGTCGAGGTAGTACGACGCGTTGTAGAACGACGCGTCCTCGGGCGGCACGAACTGCGCCATGAACTGCACCACGCGCGGGAACGTGAACCAGCCGACCACGGAGCCGAGCAGGAACATCGGAACGGCCGAGAAAAAGAAGCCGAACACGTACTTCTTCTCGTTGCGGGTGAGGCCGGGGGCGATGAATGCGAACACCTGGTACAGCCAGACCGGGCTGGAGGCGACGATGCCGACGACGATCGCGATCTGCATCCGCACGCCGAACGCGCCGGTGATGCTGTCGTAGTTGATGGTCGCGTTGTGCTCGTCGGCGATCGCCTCGATGGGCACGCGCAACGCATCCCAGACCCACTCGGCGACGAACCAGCCGCCGATCGTCCCGAGCACGATGCCGATCCCGGCGAACATCAGCCGCCGGCGCAGCTCGACGAGGTGCTCGCCGAGGCTCATCCGCCTCTCGGGGTTGCGTCGCGACCGCGGAGCGGCCACGCCGTCAGTCCTTGTCGGCGCTGGTGGTCTCGGACTTCGCGGAGGCGTCGTCCGACGACTCCGCGTCCTTCGACTCGCCGTCCTTCACTTCCTTGCGGAAGATGCGGATCGACTGGCCGAGGCTCTTGGAGAGGGCGGGGAGTCGCGTCGCGCCGAACAGCACGAGCACGACGGCCAGGATGATGACCCAGGTCTGCCACTGGTTGACGAACAGGGGGTCCACCATGAGCGCTTCTCCTTGCGACGTTTCGCCCAGTCTACGCCTCGCGGCCCGAAGGGGCCGCCGTGGAGTCCCCTGTGCGGTTCACCCGGCGGACCCGGCGACTCGGCTCAGCGGCCGAGCGCCGCCTCGGCCCACTCGCGCACGGCGGCGCGCGCCTCGGGCGGGCCGACGACCGTCACCACGCCGGGCATCCCGGCGACGAGCCGCTTGAGCCCGTGGAAGTGCGACACTCGCACGACGGTGCGCACGCGCGCCGCGGCGCCGGTGCCGTGCTCCTCGGTGCGCGCGCCATCCGGGATGTAGTCGTCGAGCAGCGGCATCGCCGAAGGGACGACGTCGATCTCCACCTCGAGCTGGTCGGGCGCCGGCTCGAACAGCACGTCGGGCAGCCGTACCTCGTCGGCCCGGTGCTCGATGGGGTCGCCGGTGAGCACCGCGTCGGAGATGCGGTCGAGCCGGAACGTGCGCACCGCGCCGCGCAGGTGGCACCATCCGCGCAGGTACCAGTCGGCGTCGATCGACTCGACTCGAAGCGGGTCGACGCGACGCCGCTCGCGATCCCCCGCGCTCGACCGGTAGTCGAGTTCGAGCTGCACCCCGCGCGACACCGACTCGCGGATGAGGGCGAGCGTTCCGGCGAGGGCGTCGCGCCCCTGGTCCTCGGCCACGCCCACCTGGGCGGGAGCGCCCGCCGCGCCGCGGGAGAGCTTGCCCATCAGGCTCGCGATCGCGGCGCGGTCGGCGTTCTCCGGCAGCGCGGAGAGGTACTGCAGGCCGGCGATGAGGGCGGCCGCCTCGCGCGCGGAGAAGCGCGGCGAGTCGTCGATGGCCACCCGATGGGTGAGCACGATCTCGTCGTCCTGCTCGAACGCATCCCAGTCGATGTCGAACAGGTCCTCGTGCTGGTAGCTGTCGGTCTCGCCGGGCACGCCGCTGACGGCGATCAGCTCCACCGCGGAGCGGATCTGGTCGGCGGGCACGCCGAAGTGGGCGGCCGCCTCGGCGACGGTCGCGCGATCGCGGTCGATCAGCCACGGCACGAGGGCCAGCAGGAACGCGAGCTTGTCGCGCGCCTGCACCGGCTGGGGGCGGGGCTTAGCCATGGTCGGCCACCACCCGCTCCAGTCGGCCGCGCACGGCGTCGCGCAGCTCCACCGGCTCGACGACGTCGACCTCGGGCCCGAACCCGGCCAGCTCGTCGGCCAGGATGTTGGCGTCGACATAGCGCAGGCGGAGTCGGCCGTCGCCGACCTCCTCGGTGCCGCGACGGTGCCGCAGCCGGGTGTCGGCATCCGTCCCCGGTTCGACCGCGACGATCGCGGCCGACGCCTCCCACAGTGCCTCGAGGGCGGCCACCGACTCGGCGGCGTGGTCGCCCGGGCGGGGCGGCGCGGCGGGGCCGGTGGTGATGGGGCCCACGATGCGGCGCAGCAGGAACGTCTTGCGGTCGCCAGGCGTGCGGCCCTTGTCGACGAACTCCTCGGCCGACAGGTGCCAGCGGCCCTGGTACTGCACGAGGGCGAGCGGGATGACCTCGCGGTTCCGCGCGGCCTCCTCGCCGGGCTTGAGGTACGCGAAGCGCACCACCAGTCCGCGGTCGAGTGCCGCGGAGAGCGGCTCGAACGCGGCGTCGCGCATCCGCACCCGCGGCGCGTAGCCGACGAGCGGCTCGTCGGCGACGACGCCGAGCGAGCGGAGCTTGAGCAGCGCACGGCGCGACTCCCCCGAGATCGAGCCCTCGCGCCACACCATCGCGGCGAGGTTGAGCAGTGCGATCTCGTCGGGGTCGAAGGTCAGGTCGGCGGGCAGCTCGTACGCGCCGCGTGGGATGCGGTAGCGCAGCAGTTGGTTGTTGCCCGCCTCACCCGGCGCCTCGATCGTCTCCAGCGGCACGCCGAGGTCGCGGATGTCGTCCTTGTCGCGCTCGAACTGGCGCTCGAGGTTGGCGTTGTCGCCGCCGGCCGCGTAGCGCTGCCGGTAGCCCTGCACGGTCGACAGGATCTCCGCCTTGGTCAGTCCCGCCTCGGTGGCGAGCAGGGCGAGCACGAGGCTGAACAGCCTCTCCTCGACCGGGACGTTCGCGGCCTTCGCCATCGACTCCCCCGCGTTCGTCCTACTCGGACGCCGCGCTCGTGACGCCGAGCACGTCGATCACGGCGATCGTCGCGGCGCCGTCGGCCCCGGGCGTGACGACCAGGAGCTGCGAGCCGACCTTGGCGCCGATCAGGGCCTCCGCCGCGACCGCGCCGAGGTCGGTGCCGTCGCTCAGCACGACGGAGTCCTCGGCCAGCGTCGCGACGAGCGGGGCCGCGCCCCACGTGCCGCCCTGCACCGTCGCCTTCGAGCCGGAGGTGGTCGGCCAGCCCCAGGTGCGGTAGTGCAGCAGCACCTCGTCGCCGTCGGCGAGCTGGGCGCCCGCGCCGGCCTTGATCGCCGACGAGCGCCCCTCGGTCGGCGCGTCACCGCTGTTCATGGTGATGCCGGGCGTGCCGTCGACCGCGGTGACGACGGTGGGCATCCCGTCGAGCGGGAGCTGGTTGATGCCGTTCGCCTTGCCGAGCCAGGTCGCCTCGACGTCGAACACGACGACGTACATGAGGTCGTCGGCCGGGTCGATCGGCTCCGCGTCTTCGCGGGCGGCGAGGGTGGCGGTGTTGCTGCCGGTGGTCACGATCACGATGCGGCTCCCCGCCCGTGCGCACTGCAGCGCGAGGGTGAGGTCGCCGGTGGCGTCACCGACGGTGAGGCGGGTCCCGGTGCCCTCCCCGTAGGCGGACGCCTGAGCGACCTGCCCGGTGCGGCCGTCGAGGATGGTGAACTCGACATCGGCGACGCCGTACATCGGCAGCGGGTCGCCCTCGCCCTCCTCGAGCACGGTCACCTGGGTGCCCGTGGTGGTGAGCAGCGGCGTCGGGAAGTCGATCTCGTCGACCTCGCCCACATCCCCGGTGACGGTGACCGCGTCGGAGGCCGACCCGGCCGCGAAGCCGCCGTAGCATCCGCCGGCGATCGGCGTGGTGCAGCCGGTGAGGGCGGCGCCGCCGAGGACGACGAGGAGGGCGGCCGATCCGGCCGTGGTGGCCCGGCGGAGGGTGGGACGCACGAAGCGGATCCTTTCGCTGCGGGAGGACCGGGCGACTCGGCACGGCCTCGACAACTCTACTGTCTCAGTGCGGGGGGTCCGTCGGCCCTGGGGCGGTCTCGGCCTCCGGGCTCTCCGACGCGGTCGCGCCGGGGAGCTCGGCCCCCGCGCGGGTCGCCATCGAGCGCGCCTCGCGCGCCACTTTGCGCAGCCGCTTGTCGGTCTTCTGCCGGTCGCCGACGGCGCCGGGCGTCCACGCCTCGACGTCGTCGTCGTCGAACTCCGCCTTCGCGCCGCGCCGGGTGGGCCCCGGCGGAACGGCGCCCGGGACGAGGCGGCGCGCGGTGATCAGGAAGCCGGTGTGACCGATCATCCGGTGGTCGGGGCCCGTCGACGTGCCAGCCGCGCACGATCGTCTCCGACGGCTGCGGCTCGGTGAACGCGCCGGTGTTGCGGATGGCCTCCGCCACCCGCGAGAGCTGGGTCACGGTGGCGACGTAGCAGAGCAGCACCCCGCCGGGGGCGAGCGCGCCGGTGACCGCGTCGAGGCACTCCCAGGGCGCGAGCATGTCGAGCACGACCCGGTCCGCCGACTCGGCGCCCGCAGCCGCGAGTCCGGCGGGCAGCTCGTCGGCGAGGTCGCCGATCCGCACCGTCCAATTCGCGGGGACCTCGCCGTGGAACGCGGCGACGTTGCTGCGCGCGATGTCGGCGAACTCCTCGCGGCGCTCGAACGACACCAGACGTCCCTCGGGACCGATGGCCCGGAGCAGCCAGAGCGACAGAGCACCCGATCCGACGCCCGCCTCGACCACCGTGGCGCCGGGGTGGATGTCGGCGAGAGCCAGGATCTGCGCCGCATCCTTCGGGTAGACGATCGCGGCGCCGCGCGGCATCGACATGACGAAGTCGGCCAGCAGCGGGCGCAGCACCAGGTAGGGGTCGCCGTTCGACGCGGCGATCACCGAGCCGTCAGGCTGCCCGATGAGCGCGTCGTGGGCGAGTGTGCCGCGATGGGTGTGGAACACCGCGCCCGGCTCCAGGGTGATGGTGTGCAGGCGGTTCTTGGGACCGGTGAGCTGCACCCGGTCCCCCGGCGCGAACACGCGCCCGCCGCTCACGGAGTCCGCACCCCGGTCGGGAGGTCGGCGACCGTGACGCCGACGAGGGTGTCGCGCAGCTCGTAGCGCGAGCTGGGCGGCAGCGGGATGTGCAGCGGCACCGCCACGACGCGCGCGCCCGCGGCGACCGCCGACGCGGCGCCCGGCTCCGAGTCCTCGAGGGCCACGCAGTCGCGGATGTCGACGCCCAGCAGCTCCGCGGCGCGCAGGTACGGAGCGGGGTGCGGCTTCGGGTGTTCCACCTCGTCGCCGGGGACGACGACGTCGAATCCGTCGAAGCCGAGCGATGCGGCGACGTGCCGCGCCATCCGCCCGATCGACATGGTCACCAGCGCGGTCGGGACGCCGGCCGCCTTGATCGATTGCAGCAGCTCGCGCGCGCCCGGCCGCCACGGAACCTCCTGGCGGATGCGGGTGAGCACCCGGTCGGTCATGGTGGCGATGATCTCGTCGACGCTCAGTTCGACGCCGCGCGACTGGATGATGAGCGCCGAGCGCTCGAGGCCGCTGCCGACGCACTGCATGGCGTCCTCGTGGGTCCAGGTGCCGCCCCACTCCTCGACCAGCTGGGTCTCAGCGTCCATCCAGTAGGGCTCGGAGTCGACGAGCGTGCCGTCCATGTCCCACAGCACGGCGGCGGGGAGCGACGAGGACGGCTCGGCGGGGGTGGGAGGCGGCGGAGTCACGACGGATCAGTCTAGGCGGGCCGCGTGGACGCCCGCCCCGGGACGCCGGGCACCGACGGGGGCGCGCCCGCGGGGACGAAACGCCCGGGCGGATACCGGGCGGGCGTGTCCGCGGAGCGCGGCCTATCCTGGGTCGATGACCACGGGGCGCGCGTTCGGCGACGGGGCCATCCTGCTCGTCGCCTTCGAGGGCTGGAACGACGCCGGCGAGGCCGCGAGCGGCACCGCGCGCGCGGTGCGGGACCAGCTCGACCTCGTCGCCCGGGTCGAGCTGGAGCCGGAGGACTACTTCGACTATCAGTTCAACCGGCCGAGCGCGGTGATCGTCGACGGGCGCCGCACGCTCGAGTGGCCGGGCGTGACCCTGTACGGGCCGGCCGATCCGACCGGCGCGGGCGACATCTACGTGCTGCTCGGGACGGAGCCGTCGCGCGGGTGGAAGACCTTCGCCACCGAGGTGATGGAGGCCGTCGAGGCGGCGGAGATCAGCGGCATCGTGCTGCTCGGCGCCCTGCTCGCCGACGTGCCGCACACCCGCCCGATCGCGGTGAGCGCGTCGAGCGAGAACACCGCCGTGCGCGAGCGCTGGGAGCTCGACGGCAGCTCGTATGAGGGGCCGGTCGGCATCCTCGCGGTGCTCGCCGACGCGGCCGAGCGGGCCGGCATCCCGACCCTGTCGATCTGGGCGTCGGTCCCCCACTACGTGCACAACGCCCCGTCGCCGAAGGCGCAGCTGGCGCTCACCGAGCGGCTCGAGGAGTTCGTCGACGTCGAGGTCGACCGCGGCTCGTTGCTCGAGGAGTCGGCGGCGTGGGAGAGCGGCATCGACGCGCTCGCCGACGACGACGAGGACATGCGCGCCTACATCAGCCAGCTCGAGCAGGCCCGCGACACCGTCGACGCCCCGGAGGCGAGCGGCGAGGCGATCGCCGAGGAGTTCGAGCGCTACCTGCGTCGCCGCAACGGCCGCGCCGGCGACGATCGTCCGCCGGGTGGTCCGTGAGCCCTACGGCTGCAGGATGCCGGCCGACAGCAGCCCGATGAGCACGCCGCCGAGCAGGATGCGGTAGATCACGAACGGCAGGAACGACCCGCGCTTCAG
Organism: Pseudolysinimonas sp.; assembly: GCA_041984585.1. Classification (GTDB taxonomy): domain Bacteria; phylum Actinomycetota; class Actinomycetes; order Actinomycetales; family Microbacteriaceae; genus Pseudolysinimonas_A. Next base: position 85,970 of record JBHIXX010000003.1, read on the forward strand.
GTAGCGCATCAGGAACGCGATCACCGCGAGCCCGACGACGAGCGACACCACGGTGGCGAGTGCCGTCTCGGGCATCCCGTAGCCGACCCCGCAGCCGGCGTCGTCGGCGGGGTCGCAGGTGAGACCGGTGTAGGTCTCGTACAGCCCGGCGCCGAATACCGCGGGCACCGCGAGCAGGAACGAGAACTCGGCGGCGGCGGGCCGCGTGTAGCCGAGCGCGAGTCCGGCGGATGTCGACGCGCCCGAGCGGGACACCCCGGGCACGAGGGCGAGCATCTGCGCGACGCCGACGAGCAGGCCGTCGCGGTAGGTGATGTCGGCCTCCTCCTTCGTGCGCCGGCCGAGACGGTCGGCGACGCCGAGCAGGACGCCGAACACGATGAGCACGATCGCGACGATCCACAGCGACCGGAACGCGGTGCGGATGTAGTCCTGCGCGAAGAAGCCGACCAGCACGATCGGGATGGTGCCGATGATGACCAGCCACCCCATCCGCACGTCGGGGTCGCCCTTCTGGATCCCGGCGGAGTGCGACCCGCCGTGGGCGCCGAACGAGCGGAACCACTTGGAGATGATCGTCGCGATGCGGCGACGGAAGTAGATGAGCACCGCCAGCTCGGTGCCGAGCTGGGTGATGGCGGTGAACGTCGCACCCGGGTCGCCCCAGCCGACCAGGTCGCCGAAGATGCGCAGGTGGGCGCTCGACGAGATCGGCAGGAACTCGGTCAGCCCCTGGAGCAGGCCGAGGATCGCCGCCTCGAGGAATTCCACCCGCCGATTCTGTCAGTCCGCGACCGGTGCGCCGCGCACCGGACGCCGCTGGCGATCCGTCACGCGCACCAGTCGGAGGCGTCGCCGCGCACGCTGCCGACGAGCTCGCCGTCGGCGATCCGCACCACGTAGGTCGTCATCCCGGAGAACGACGCGGCGTCGGGGTAGCCGTCGAACTCGGCGCCGTCCTCGCTGACCGCGACGGCGACGTACTGGCCGTTGTCGGAGAGGCACAGGCGGCGCACCGTCGCGGCCGTCTCGGTGGCGTCGTAGAGCACCCCGGTTCCGGCGTCGTCGACCACGATCGCGGCGAACCGCAGGTCGAACGGCGTCGCGGCGCTCGCGGCGCGGCTCACGATCTCGACGTACGCCCCGTCGCCGATGACCTCGAGCCCCGACTCGTAGGTGTCGGCCGGCAGGCCGCCGTCGGGCAGGTCGACGATCTCGGTGTCGCCGGTGGCGAGGTCGATCGCCGACACCGCCGTCGCGTCGGCCACCACGAGCGAGGTGGTGCCGGGCAGGAACCCGCGCAGCTCGTCGTGCTCCCCCAGAGGCACCGGCGGGTTCGCGCCCGTCGTGTCGACCAGCAGCAGCCCGGCGTCGAGGGTCTTCGCGATGAGCGACGTCGTGTCGGGCACGAACAGGTAGTCCTGCACCTGCAGCGGGTCGCCGTCGAGCCCCGGCAGCGTGCGCGGGATGCCGGACCCGTCGAGCGGGTCGTAGAGCAGCAGCGTCTGCAGGTACTCCAGCTCGCCGTCGGCGCCGATGGTGCGCCCCGTCACGGTGAAGGCGAACAGTCCGGAGCGCCCCGACGACCGCAGGTCGCCCGCGCGTCCCTCGTCGGGGATCGGGATGTCGGCGCGCACCTCGCCGTCGTCGAGCACCACCGTGGTGGTGTCGTCGGAGGCCAGCAGGATCGCGGCCGTGGCGGCGGGCAGCAGGGCGTACTCCTGGATGCGGGGCGCCGCGAACACGACCTCGGACTCGGCGGCGCCGAGGTCGCGGCGCTCGACCCGGTCGTCGCCGTCCGGGTCGCGGACCAGCGTGGCGATCGTCGCCGACGGGGTCGTGAACCGGTACTCCCCCGTGCCCGCCCTCCCGGTCGCGGTGCCGACCACATCCGCCGACACCGTGTAGTCGACGGCATGGTCGAGCGGGGCGCCCAGCCGCAGGGTCAGCACCGTGCCGTCGACGCTGGCGGTGATCGGCACCTCGGGCGTGATGCTCACGTCCCCCGCGGCGACCTCGGCGATCGGCTGGTCGAAGCGCAGCACGATGCGCTGGTCGGTGCGCTCGGTGGCCGCCACCACGTCGACCGACCCCGCCCGCACCTGCGGACCCTGGAGCGCCCCGACGGTGCCCGTGCCGACGGCGGCCAGGCCGAGCACGATGAGCGTCGCGGCGACGGTGCGGCGGAACCGACGAGTCTGCCGCTCCGTGCGGCGGGCCCGCGCGGCGCTGCGGATGCGCTCCGGCCCGCGGAGGTCAGAAGACATACGGCTGCGCCGGCTCCTCGATCGGAGTGATCTCGGCGGGCATGAGCACGATCGGGTCGGCCGAGCCGGCATCCGGGTTGGAGCCGAACTGGCCGGTGACCTCCACCCACGAGTCGAGCTCGTAGAGGTCCTGCCAGCCGGGAACGTGCACCGGGACGACGAGCGGCTGGGCGTCGACCGCGCAGCAGGTGACCAGGAACCGGGCGACGTAGAACAGGTCGGGGTCGTCGCCGTAGACGAAGCCGGAGACGTCGGCCGGCTTGCCGGCGAAGAAGTCGACGCCGGGGTTCTGCCGCAGCAGGGCGGCCCAGTCCTTCACGGTGAACTGGCTGGAGTCGCCGCCGACGAGCGCGGTGGTGTCGGTGGATTCGAGCACCGCCGAGGTCGACGCGTCGCGGTTCTGCGCCGTGGCCGAGGTGAGCGACGCCGGCGGGATGGCGAGCAGCCCGACCACCGCGGCGACGACGACCGCGGCGCTGCCGGCGACCGCGAGGCCGCGGCGCAGCGGAGACCGGGACTGGTCGTGCTCATGCGTCGTCTCCGCGCGCCCCGGCAGCAGCACGAGCGCGGCGATCACCCCCGCCCCGGCGACCACGGCCATCGTCACCGTGAACAGCACGTAGCGCGGGTGGATGTAGAGCTCGAGCCGCCCGGTCACGGCGAGGGCGACGATCGCGACGACGCCGACCACGCTGAGGGTGACGCCGAGCCAGCGGGTCAGCCAGCGGTCGACGAGCCACTCCCGGTGGCTCTCCGCTCCCGGGTGGGCCGGATCGGCGCGCGTGGTCGTGTGGAGGTCAGACAAGGTTCATCCCGAATCCGAGGGCCATCGTGGCGAGGGCGACGACGGCCGTGAGCAGCAGCAGGGCGCGGGCGGTGAAGGTGGTGCGCAGCAGGGCGAGCATCCGGATGTCGATGATCGGCCCGAACACCAGGAACGCGACGATCGCCCCCGGGGAGAACGTCGAGGCGAAGGCGAGGATGAAGAACGCGTCGACGGTCGAGCAGAGCGCGACAACGAAGCCGAGCAGCATGAGCGCGAGCACCGACCACACCGGGTTGGCGCCGAGGGCGATGAGGATGTCGCGCGACACCGCCACCTGGATCACGCCGGCGATGGCCGCGCCGATGAGCAGTGCGGGCAGCAGGTCGGTCGACTCCTCGGCGAACAGCGCGGCGGAGCGGCGCGCCCGGCTGCGCCCCGGCGCCTCGTCGCGTTCGGCGTGCGCCACGGTGCAGGTCGCGGCGAACCGGCGGGTGAGCAGCGACTGCGGGTCGGGGTGCTTGCTGAACAGCCAGCCGACCAGGTTGGCGATCGCGAGGCCGCCGACGATGCGTCCGAGCAGGATCCCGTCGTCGAAGCCGAACGCCTGGTAGGTGGTGATGATGGTCACCGGGTTGACGATCGGCGCGGCGACCAGGAACGTCATCGCCTCGGGCACGCTCACGCCGCGCACGATCAGTCCGCGCGACAGCGGCACGTTGCCGCACTCGCAGACCGGCAGCAGGATGCCGAGCACCGACATCACGAACCGTCGCGGGATGGGGTGGGTCGGCAGCAGCCGCAGCAGGATGCGCCGCGGCACCCAGATCTGCACGAGAACGCTGATCGCGATGCCGAGGATCACGAACGGGAACGACTCGATGACGATCGCGACCGACAGGGTCACGAAGTCCTGCACCAGGTCGGCGAGCTCCACCCCGCCGGTCGCCGGGGCGACGACGCGGATGATCGCCAGTCCGGCGATCAGCACCGTGCCGGCGAGGAGCGCGCGCACCCGTCCCGGCGCGCGGGCGCCGCGGAGGCCGTCGCCGTGATCCGGCCCGTGCTCCCCCGCCCCGTGCGTCTCGTTGGTGTGGTCGTGCGCGGCGTGCGACGGCGCGGGAGGCGTGGACGACATCCGGTCAGCAGTCCCGCAGGAAGTCGCCCAGCACCGCGCGACCGAAGGCGAGGGCGTCGAGCGGCACCCGCTCGTCGACGCCGTGGAACATCGCAGGGAAGTCGAGCCCGGGCCCCAGTCGCAGCGGGGCGAACCCGTAGCCGGTGATCCCCAGCTTGGCGAGCGCCTTGTTGTCGGTGCCGCCGCTCATCAGATACGGCAGCACCGGGGCGCCGGGGTCGTGGCGGTGCAGCGCGCCGATCATCCTGTCGACCAGGTCGCCCTCGAACGGCTCCTCGAGTCCGATGTCGTGGTGCACCATTTCGATCTCGATGTCGGGTCCGACCAGCTCGCGCACGCGGGCGAGGGCGGCGTCCTCCTCGCCGGGGAACGGGCGCACGTCGACGAGCGCCTCCGCCCGGTCGGGGATCACGTTGTGCTTGTACCCCGCCTCGAGCACGGTCGGGTTCGACACGACGCGCAGCCCCGCGGCGAGGAACCCGGCGGCAGGGCCGCTCGCATCGACGACGTCCTCCGGCGTGGTGTCCGGGTCGAGTCCGAGGATCTCTGTGAGCCGCGCGATCTGCGCGCGGGTCGTCGGGGTGAGGTGCACGGGCCACTCCTCCGCACCGAGCGCGGCGACGGCGGTGGCGAGCCGGGTGACGGCGTTGTCGCGGATGACGCGCGAGCCGTGGGCGGCGACCCCGTGGGCGACGAGGCGGATCCAGGTGAGCGCCTTCTCCCCCGTCTGCAGCAGGTAGGCACGAGTGCCGTTCAGGTCGATCGAGTACCCGCCGACCTCGCTCACCGCCTCGGTTGCGTCGGCGAACAGCTCCGGATGCTCGTCCACCATCCAGTGCGACCCGAACACGCCGCCGTTCTCCTCGTCGGCGAAGAACGCGACGATCAGCTCCCGGGCGGGCAGCTCGCCGGCGCCGAGGATGTCGCGCAGCGACGTGAGGATCATGGCGTCCATGTCCTTCATGTCGACCGCACCGCGGCCCCACAGCATCCCGTCGCGGATCTCACCGGCGAACGGGTCGACGCTCCAGTCGGCCGCGACCGCGGGTACTACGTCGAGGTGACCGTGCAGCACCATCGGCGGACGCTGCGGATCGCGGCCCGGCACGCGCGCGACCACCGAGGTGCGCCGCTCGGCCGACTCGAACAGCCGCGGCTGTAGCCCGAGCGCCTCGAGCTCCGCGGCCACGTACTCGGCCGCCTCCGTCTCGCCGAGCGACCTGCCGCCGCCGAAGTTGACCGTCTCGAACCGGATGAGGTCGCGCGCGATGCGGGCGGTGTCCTCGAGCGGTTCGGGGGTCGCGTCGTGCGACTCGGCGGGCATGGATTCGAGGCTAACCGACGGCCCCCTGGGAGAGCCCCCGACCGGCCGCCACGGATGCCGTCGCCTCGGTCGCGGAGGGGCCGCAGGACGCGTCCGGCGGGGTGCGCGGCGTGCTATCGTTGCTCCTCGGCCCGGGCGTCACAAGCGCCCTGGTCACTCGCGCGGGTGGCGGAATTGGCAGACGCGCTAGCTTGAGGTGCTAGTGCCCGTATAGGGCGTGGGGGTTCAAGTCCCCCCTCGCGCACGCGAACGAAAACAGGGTCCCTTCGGGGGCCCTGTTTTCGTTGGTGTACGTCGGGGTCGCCGCGAGCGTCCCCGGGGGTGGGCCCACGCCGTCGGAGGCTCCGCGCGCCGTTCTCCACAGGCCCGCGCGGTCCGTCCCGATCGGGAATGGCGGGGCTACCATCGAGCCATGGTCGATCGCGCGCTCCTGGAGACGCTCCGGCAGCTCGACTTCGCCGCGCTCGTCGAGGTTCGCGACGAGATCGACCGCCTCATCGACGACGAGCAGGTGCCCGAGGAGATCCGCGCCATCGTCGAGGCGCGGATGGCCCGCAAGGGGCCCGGCCCAGACCCGGACGCGGTTCCCGCCGACGAGTTCATCCGCCGGATTCGCGCCCGTCGGAGCGCGTGACCTTTTCCGTCGTCCTCGACCGGGATGCGGACGGCGACGTCGCGCAGGTCGTCGCGTGGCTCGACGAGTTCGCGCCCGAGCAGGCGGACCGATTCGTCGACGATCTGGCTGCCACGCTCACGGCGATCGGACGCCACGCGATGTTGCGACCCGAGCTGATCGCAGGCTCACGACGTGAGAGCATGCGACGTTTCCCCTATCACGTCTGGTATTCCGTGATCCCTGAGATCCGGCATGCGGAGGTCTTCGCGGTGCTGCATTTCCGTCGCGGACCGGACGCGCTCGGCGAGCGGCTCTGACAAGGTGCGCGGAGGCGATCTGGTCGTCGTTCGTCTCTGAAGCTCTCGCCGGGCTTCGAGTGAGACGCCGAGGACTAGTTCGGTGCGGGCTCGGAGCGGTCCGCGCCCAGAGCCGGATCCTCCGCGGAGTCGGCGGACGCGGCATCCGCCGCCGGGTCGCGCAGCGTCGACATGGTGTCGACGATGACGGCGATGAAGAGGTTGAGCGTGACGAACGCCGAGATCAGGATGAACGGCACGAAGAACGCCCACGCCCACGGCGATTCCTCCATCACCGGGCGCACGATCCCCATCGACCAGCTCTCGAGGGTCATGATCTGGAACAGCGAGTACAGCGACTTGCCGAGGTCGCCGAACCACTCGGGGAACGCCTCGCCGAACATCACAGTCGCCATGACGGCGGCGACGTAGAACACGATCACCATCAGCACGGCGATGGCGGCGATGCCGGGCAGCGAGTGCAGCAGCGCATCGACGACGCGGCGCACCTGCGGGAAGAACCGGATGACCCGCAGCACCCGCAGCACGCGCAGCGCACGGAGCACCGACAGCGGGCCGCTCGCGGGGATGAGGGCGATCGCGGTGACCAGGAAGTCGAAGACGTTCCACCCGCTGGAGAAGAACCGTTTCGGACCGTAGGCGACGAGCTTCATCGCGATCTCGACGACGAAGATCCCGACGGCGACCATGTCGATGAGGTGCAGCACCTCGTAGGCGACGGTGTCGTGGGCGAACGCGGTCTGCAGGCCGATCGTCGCGGCGTTGATCAGGATGACGACGAGCACCGTGTTCTGGAACAGCGGCGAGTCGATGATCCGCTCTAGGCGCTGCCGCCAGGTCGTCTCGGAAGTGGTCGGCGGCGCGGACGTCGTCATGCCTTCGATTATCGAGGGTCCGTCGGGTCGCTCGCGCACACGCCGTCGGGCGGGCGGTCAGCCGACCGTCGCGTCGGAGCGGAAGCGCCGGGGCTTCCCCTCCCCCAGGTCGGCGACGGTGTCGAGCACCTCGGCGCGCACCTCGCGGCCGAGCAGCGCGGCGATGCGGGCGGCCGCGGTCGCCGTGTCGCCGCCCACCATCCGCGCCACGACGTCGCCGGAGGCGTCCTGCACCACCGACCACGCGCGCACGCTCGCCGCCTGCAGGTGCTGCACGAGGTCGACGGAGGGCACGCCGCGACCGTCGGCCGCGCGGAACACGGTGGCCGCGCGTCCCTCGAGGTCGTCGAGCGCGAGCCGCCCGTCGGGCAGGGTGGTCAGCCGCGCATGGTCGCCTGTGCGGTAGCGGACGAGGGGCAGCAGCGGGTTCTCCCCCGCGGTGACGACGATCTCGCCGCGCGCCTCGGTGGGCCGCCCGTCGGGGTCGAGCACCTCGACGTGCACGCGGCGGTCGAGCACCGTCATCGGGCCGTCGTCGATGCGCGCCGCGATCGGCCCGGTCTCCTGCAGTCCGTACACGTCGATCACGGGAACCCGGTACGCGGAGCGCAGGTCGTCGCGCAGGGCGGCCGAGAGCTCCATCGCCCCGGAGAAGATGACGAGCGGATGCAGTCCCGCGACCAACCGGGGGTCGAGCAGCTCGGCGAGGCTGGTCGGGGTGCCCGAGTACGCCTGCGGGTCGTGGTCGAGCAGGAAGGCGGCGCGTCCCGCCGCCCCTTCGGGCCACTGGGCGGGGTCGTGGTTGAGCCGCGCCATCGTCGCCTGGCGGAACCCGCTGAGCACGGAGGCGTAGGTGAACGCCTGCCGCTGGCGGATGACGTTGGCCAGCGCCATCCGCGCCGGGTCGGGCTCCCACGTGACGCCGGCGTCAGCGGCGAGCCGGTGCAGCAGGTGGAAGGTGCGGGCGATCACCACCGGATGCTCGGGCAGCACGAGCGACCGGCCGGTGGTACCGGAGGAGGTGGCCTGCACGATCCCGTCGAGGTCGGCGCCGAGCGGCACGAACCGCGAGACGTCGGCGAGCAGGTCGTCGCGGGTGACGAGCGGGAAGTCGTCGAGCGCCCGCAGCCGGTCGCGGATGCCGCGGTACGCGGGCAGCTCTCGCGCGGCCGCGAGGTGGTCGGGCAGCCAGTCGCCGGTCGGGAGCGGGGTGGCCGCCGCGACGATCCCCTCGGCGTCGAGTCGGTCGCCGGCGGCGTGCACCCAGGCGGGAGCGCTCGGGTGGGTGCGCACGGCGTCGAGCCGCGCGGCGCCGTCGGGGGTGAGGGTCGGCCAGCGCTCCGCGTCGGTGAGCACGACCGCCGCCTGCGGCTCGTACTCGGGCAGGTCGACCCCGCCGTGGAGGTCGGGGTCGTCCGGGTGATCAGACATTGGTGTACCTCGCGGCGGCCTCCGCGGCGCGCTTCTTCTCCAGCTCGCGCACCAGTCGCATCCGGTGCCGGTACTCCTCCGCCACCGTGGTCAGCAGCCGGTTGCGCGCGAGCGAGTCGCGCGCGTCGAACAGCGACCGGGCGGTCGTGAGGTCCTCGCCGGCGGGCAGCAGCATGTTCCACAGCAGGATGGTGCGGGCCGCCTCCTCGCGGCGATCCGCGACGGTGAGCCACTGGCGCGGCGGGCTGACGGAGGCGAGCCGGAAGGCGAGCGCGCTGATCCACAGCGGGATCAGCTTCGCCGGGAGCGGCGGGTGGAAGGGGCCGACGAGTTCGGTGCTGGCGGCGAGCCAGCATCCGATCGCGACGGCGAGACGGGCGTCGGGATGCCGCGCCGCGACGGCGAGCCAGCTCGGCGCGGCGCCCACCACGTCGGAGTACAGCGCGACGATGTCGACCCGCTCGTCGAGGAACTGCGTGGGCACGGAGGTGAGGCGCTCCTCGATCGCCTGCAGCGGCGGTCCCGGCACCGCCCGCGCCCAGAACCCCTCCTCGTCCTGCTCCAGTCCGAGCCAGGCCTCGAGCAGCATGGCGGAGGTCGGCTGCGCCGCCGCGTCGTCAGCGGACATGGGCCGGCTCCCCCGCATCGAGGATGCGGCGGGCGAGGCGCGCGCAGGCCGCGGGGGCGTCGTCCATCGAGGCGACGCGCAGCACCGAGTACCCGGCGGCCGCCGCCTCGTCGTCGACGGCGCTGGGCACGCCGAGGATGACGAGCGTGCCGGTGTCGAGCGTGCGTCCGACCCGGGCGGCGACGTCGGCGAACTGGTCCTGGCCGGCGCCGAACATCGACGAGAGTCCGTCGTCGGAGAGCACCACTACGTGTCGACGGCGACCGGGCTCGGGCGGTCCCTCGTACCGGCGCTGGTAGAGGTCGAGCGGGAACGTGGTGCCCCCGCCGAAGTAGGTGGCGAGCATCCCGAGCGCCTCGCGCCGGTCGCGGATGAAGCGCTCCGATCCGGCGACCTGGCCGCGGCTCGACCAGGAGGTTGCGCGCACGCGCCCGCCCCCGCGCAGCACCGACAGCGCGAGAATCGTGCCGGCGAGCACCGCGGGCGACCCCGCCGAGGGGGCGGGCATCGAGCCCGACGAGTCGAGGTAGATGTCGAGGTCGACGCCGCGCTCCTCGGGCAGCTGCTCCTCGGCGATCCACTCGCGCGTACGGGTCGTCACGCCGGGCAGCACGTCGATCGAGTGCGCGAGGGATGCCGTCCAGTCGACGACGGTCGGGTCGTCGCCGAGCTCCCACAGCGCCAGCGCCCCGGGGATCTCGTCGCCGAGCCGGGCCGGAGCGCGCTCCACCAGTGGGGCCACGTGCGGGCGGGCGCGCGCCTGGTACCAGGCCGAGACGACGTCGGCCTCCGCTGCGCCCGGGAACAGCTGCAGGGTCTCCGCCACGTCGTACTTCTGCCCGCCCGCCGCGGAGACGGCTCCGTCCGCATCGTCGGCGGGTGCGCCGCCGGCATCGGGCACCTCGGTCGCCGGGTGCACGGGGGCTTCCGCGAGGCGCGCGTCGGCGAGAACCCGCTCCAGCTCCGCCGCAGTGGCGGGGGCGGCATCCGGCTCGCCGTCGCAGAGCACCCCTCCCGTGCCCGAGCCGCCGGCACCGCCCGTGCCGTCGCGCATCCGCTCCATCAGGTATGGGGCGAGCAGCATGCCGAACCGCAGGGCGCCGCGCACCGGGTCGTCGGCGAACCCGCGCAGCGTGCGCACCAGCAGTTCGGCGTCGGCGCGCAGGTCGGTCGGGGGGCGGTACTCGTCGACTCCGGCCACCGGTTCGTCGGCGCGGGCCATCGGTGGCTCGATCGGACAGAAGGTGCCCGCCGGCCGACCCCACGCGATCTCGGTGGCCCGCAGCAGAACCCACCACTCCGGGGTCGGGTCGTCGGAGCCGTTGACGGCGGCCCAGAGTCGCTCCATGCCGGTCGGTCGCTCGCCGCGGCGGCGCTGCATCTCGACGATGCGGGTGTTGATGAGCAGGTCGGACCAGACGTTCGACAGCCACTGCGCCATCCGCTGCATCCGGTCGGGGGCGATGCCGTAGACATTCGCGGCGAGCACGGCGCGCCCCATCTGCGCGGCGAGGGTGAGCGACCCGAGCCGGGTGCTGGGCGAGAGCACGTGATGGCCGATCTCGTGGGCGAACACCGACTCCAGCTCGTCGTCGGCGCCGAGCTGCGCGGCGCGGTCGGGGTCGACGTGTACGCGCGGCGGAAAGCCGAACCAGGCGAACGACGGCACGTCGGGAGGGGCGTCGACCAGCGCAGGGTCTGCCATCCGCACCCGCCAGAGGTCGAGCGCGGCGTTCCAGGCGCGGCGCTCCTCGGCGGTGAGGGCGCGCGCGGGCGCGGCGCCGGTCGCGTCGTCGGGCGGGATCACGCGGGCACCTCGACGAAGTAGCTGCCGCCGACCGTCCAGCCGAGGTCGGCCTCCGTGAACGGATCGGCGCACGCGGTGATCCGCCGGCCGAACGCGTCGGCCTCGACCAGCCACCATCCCTCGGCGGTGCGGATGCCGGGCAGACCGTCGTCGTCGCGTCGCCCGGTGGTCTCGGGCGCCGCGACGAACGGCCCGCCGAGTCCGGCGAACCCACCGAGGATCGCGAGCAGCGGCGGAGCCCCGTCGCCCGTCGGCCAGTGGAACGGCGAGGCGCGCTGGCCCTCGACGAAGCCGGAGAGCGCGTCCACGGGGAGGGCGAGGGCGGCCGCGAGGGACGCCGCGACCGGGCCCGGGGCGTCGTCGGCGAGCGCGTGGGAGATGCGCGCGAGGGCGTCGCCGCGGAAGCCGAGGGCGCCCGCGCGCCAGGCGGCGACCACGGCGACCGAGCGCACGGTCTCCGCGTCGGGAGACGACCCGGCCGCGGCGATACCGGCGCCGACCAGCCGGGCGAACGCGTCCGGGTCGGCGCCGGCGTCGGCCGCGCGCTCGCCGGCGAGACGCAGGTCGAGACCGGCGGCCTCCGCGGGCGGCTCCGCATCGGGGAGGCCGCTCAGCACGTCGTCGGCGGGGCGCCACTCGGTGCGCACCGCTCAGCTCCGCGACGCGAGCCAGCGCTGGTAGTTGGCGTAGCGCTGGTGCAGGTACTTCAGGGCGAGCAGGTCGTCGAAGTGGCGTCCGTAGAGCTTCTTCCGGTCGCCGATCGCGCGGATCGCCGACTCCACGGCGGTGAGCCGCCGCGACACCTCCACCGCGCTCAGTCCGTCGAGCCCCTCCTCGAACGCGGCGAGCAGGTCGCCGACCGGGTCGTCGTCGTCGAGACCGAGCTTGCGGAACTCGGCGACCGACGCGTCCCACAGCTCCTGCACCCAGGTGGCCGAGTCGAGCGCCAGCTCGCGGCCCGTCTCCGACTCGAACGCCGGATGCAGGTCGTTGGGCAGCAGCTTGCCGCGCAGCACGAACGGCGCGACGGCGCGCAGGTCGTCCTCGGTCACCTCCGCCGAGCCGCGGAAGAACGCCATCGCCTTCGCGTAGAGGATGAGTCCCTGCAGGTTGCGCACCGAGAGCCCGGTGGTGGTCTGCGACCCCGGGTCGACCTGCAGGTCGGCGCCGGAGTTCGCACCGATGACATCCGCCACCCGGCCGCCGGCGGTCGCGACCGAGTCCTTCGTGCGGTACTCGAAGCGGCGCCCGCCGTGCTGCACGAACTCGAACTGCCCGGCGAAGAACTCGAGCCGCCGACGCACCGCGCGCGGCACGGGCACCGACCGGATCGCCTTCGGCAGGGTGGCGAGGTCGCCGGCCGAGAACACCAGCTCGGCGGGCACGTGGTCCTCGGGCCGCTCCCCCGCCTCGATGCGGGTGACCAGCTCGTCGAAGAAGCGCATGTTGAACCCGGCGGTCTGCACGGTGACGTCGATGCGGTCGCGCAGCGCCTGGATGACGGGGAACGTGCCGCCGCCCGCGTCGTCGTTCGCGGTGAAGAACCACGCCTCGACGCCGTTCTCGGGCGCGGTGCGCTGCATCTGGTCGTACGACTCGACGTAACCCTCGGCGACCATCGTCAGCAGCGCCGACTGCGTCTTCGTCGGGATGCGGTTGTACTCGTCGACGATCTTCACCGGGCCGGTCAGCCAGTCGCGCCACGCGATCCGGATGTCGGCGAGCGAGTCGGCGTTGACCAGGTCCTTCGGCAGCGGCATCCCGACCAGGTCGGAGACGGTGAGCTGCGGCTGGCCCTGCTGCACCATCCGGCGCACCTCGCGCGACGGCAGGCCGGCCAGCACGCCCATGAGCACGGCCAGGGTCGTCTTGCCGCGGCCCGGTCCGCCGATCAGCAGGCACTTGCCGCCGACGGCGAAGGTGAGCAGCGGCATGAGCACGTTGCTCGAGTACGACTGCTCGGTGGGCAGCCGCAGCTCCGCGCCCGCGTCGCCGAGCGGGATGCGCAGCGGCTCGCCGTGCGAGAACTCGATGTCGTAGTACGGCGAGATGACGGCGCGGTTGACCAGCCAGAAGTACGCCTGCCGCAGCTGCTCGTCGAGCGGCAGCTCGTCGGCCGACTCGGGGGCGAACAGGTCCTCGGCGGTCAGCTGCTCGCTCGTCGCGGCGGTGCCGATGTTGGTCGGCGACTCCGAGACCTTGCTCCACCGATCCCGTCCGCGCGCCATGCCGTCAGTCTGCCGCATCGTGAGTCGTGCTCGGCGGTCGGGACATCGCCGCGCGCCGCTCGCGGTCGTCGCGGAGGGTGTCGGCCGCTCTCCCGGTGGCCGCTTCCGCCCGTCGGGGGTCGGTGGCACAATCGAACACATGTTCGAGAGTGAGGTGCGGCGATGAGCGAGGCGGCGCTCGTGCTCGACCCGGTGGCGACGGCCCCGGAGGTCGCCCCCGACCGCGGCGAGGTGGTGCGCGAACTGCAGGAGCGCATCCGGCGCATGCAGCGCACCCGGCTCGACACCCGCGCCATCCCCACCGAACCGGCGCTCGCCGACCTGCTGCCGGGCGGCGCGCTCGAGGCGGGCGGGTCGTACGTGGTGAGCAGCTCGACGACGCTCGCCCTCAGCATGCTGCTCGGGCCGAGCCGGGCCGGCGCCTGGTGCGCGGTGGTCGGCATGCCCGACCTCGGCGTCGAGGCGGCCGCGGGCCTCGGGGTCGACCTGGAGCGCCTGGTGCTCGTGCCGCATCCCGGCGAGCACTGGCTGGGCGTCGTCGCCGCTCTCGTCGACGTGGTGTCGGTCGTGCTGGTGCGTCCGCCGCGGCGCGACGGCCGCGTGACCGTCTCCCCCGCCGCGGCCGAGAAGCTGTCGTCGCGGCTGCGGCAGCGCGAGGCGGTGCTGGTGAGCGTCGGCGACTGGCCGCGGGCGGATGCCGCCCTGCGCGTCACCGACAGCGCCTGGTCGGGGCTCGGCGCCGGCTTCGGCCGCCTCACCGCACGGCAGGTGACGGTCGCCTCCACCGCGCGGGCGTGGGAGGGGCGGATGCGGTCGCGCCGACTGTGGCTGCCGGGTGCCGACGCGCGCCTCGCGGCCGTCGAGCCCCGCGCCGAGGCCGTCGCCCTGCGCGCGGCCCGCGCCGGGTGAGCCGCCACGCCCCCGGTGACGTGCCCCGTTCAGCGACCCGCGACCCGTCGGAGGCCGGGACTACCGTGACGGCATGAAGTACGAGGTGGATGCGGAGCTGTGGCTGTGGGACAGTCGCCAGCAGGACTCGTGGACGTTCGCGAGCATCCCCGCCGAGGTGTCGGACGAGATCCGCGACATCGCCGGCGGTCTGCAGAAGCGCGGCTTCGGCTCGGTGCGCGTGCGGGTGACCGTCGGCGCCACCACCTGGCAGACGTCGGTGTTCCCCGACAGCAAGGAAGGGGTCTACGTGCTCCCTTTCAAGAAGGCCGTGCGCACCGCCGAGGGCCTCGCGGCGGGCGATCCGGTGCACCTCACCCTCGAGCTGCTCGACGTCTGACCCCGGGCTCGCCGGCGGCGAGGCGACGCTCGCGCAGCGCGAGGAACAGCGGGATCGCGAAGGCCGCCGCCGTCACGGCGGAGAGCGGCAGGAACAGCCACGCGTGTCGCATCCCGATCCGCCGCCCTTCGACGACGACGAGGATGCCGGCGGCCACGGCGAGAACGAGCAGGTCGACCTGCAGCGACTGGGTGGCGAACCCGTTCGAGAACCACTCCCCGAACCAGGTCGACTCCCCCGCCATGGCGAGGATGTTGAACGTCCAGGTGGCGATCAGGCCGACGATCGCGAGTGAGAGGTAGCCGACGGCGAGCGGCGTCCAGCGGGGTGCGTCCATGGCGCCACCCTAGGAGCCCGCGCCGGAGTCTGATCGAGTGCTACGGCTGCTCGCGGCGGGCGCGACCGATCCAGCCGAGGTGGGTGTGCTGGAAGGCGTCCGGATGCTTCAGCCCGTAGCCGAGTGCGCGGTCCGCGGCGACGTGGAACCCCCAGCTCGCGGCGACGAGCAACAGCGCCGTGGGATCGACCCCGGTCGCGCCGAGCGCGAGCGCGACGATGGCGGCGATCGCTGGTCCGACGTAGTTGTGCACCAGGTTGTAGCCGACGGCTCCCGGCCGCGGCCCGGCGAGGTAGCCGAGCGCGCTGAGGTCGAACACCAGGAACAGCGCGAGCGGCAGCCACCACCACCCGGGCTCGAACAGGATGACGGCCACCAGCAGGGCGACCGCGATCGCCCCGTTCTCGACGCGCTGCACGATCTCCGGCATGCGAACAGAGTAGGGACGACCGCGGTCGCCGCGGATCAGGCCGCGACCGTCTCCGGCTCCTCGTCGACGACGCGCTCCTCGTCGGGCACGCGCAGGCGCGTCGCGAGCACCGCACCGACGAGGGTCAGCACGCTGAGCACGGCGAGCACGACACCCGGATGCCACCACGCGTCGGCGGTCGCCTGGCCGAGCAGCTCGGTGATCGTGGGGACGAACGCGGTGAGCATCGCGGCGAGGCTGTACGCGACGGCGAGAGCCGAGTAGCGGTAGCGCGCCGCGAACAGGTCGGACATCAGCCCGCCGAGCGCCGCCCAGCTGAGGGTGGGCAGGATGCCCCCGACGATCATCATGCCGACCAGCACGCCGAAGGTGGCGGACTGCAGGGCGAAGTAGATCGGGAACGCCACCACGAGCGTGCCGACGGCGCCGATCGCGACCACGCGCGCGGACCCGATGCGGGTCGCCCACCAGCCGAACAGCGGGATGGTGACGAGCTGCAGCAGGCCGCCGATCGTCGTCGCGGTCAGCAGGTCGCTGTAGCTGAAGCCCAGTGCCGATGCCCCGTAGTTGATCGTGTAGGTGTTCATCAGCGAGTAGGAGCCGATGCCGAGCAGGGCGGCGAGGATCGCGACGCCGAACGCGGCGGGCTGTGCGCGCAGCACCCGGGCGAGCGGCAGCCGCGCGCGGAGGGCGCCGGCCTGGAGCCGACGGAACACGGGGGTCTCGTCGATCGACCAGCGCAGGTAGAGCGAGACGAGCAGCAGCGGGAACGCGGTGAGCAGCGGAATGCGCCACCCCCACGCCACCATCTCCTCGGTCGACACGATCGCGGTCATCACGAGGAAGACGACGGCCGACAGGATCGACCCGACGGGCGAGCCGAGCTGCGGGAACGCCGCCCACAGGCCGCGCCGCGCGGCGGGCGCGTGCTCGGTGGCGAGGGCGACCGCGCCGCCCCACTCGCCGCCGAGCGAGATGCCCTGCACGAGACGCAGCAGCACGAGCAGGACGGCGGCGAACCAGCCGGCCTGGGCGTAGGTCGGCAGCACGCCGATCAGCCCGGTCGCGACGCCCATCATCGTGATCGTCACGATGAGCGTGCGGCGGCGTCCGAGCCGGTCGCCGAGGTGGCCGAACACGATCGCGCCCACCGGGCGGATCACGAAGGCGACGGCGATGGTGAGGAACGCCGCGAGGGTCGCTCCGGCGGCGCCGAGCGGTTCGAAGAACAGCGGGCCGACGAAGAACGCCGCGAAGTAGGCGAACACGTAGAAGTCGTACGACTCGAGAGCCGTGCCGACGAACGATGCCCAGACGACTCGACGAGCCGGCCGGACCGAGAGGTCGCTCCCCGCGGCGGAGGAGGCGACCGGGGCAGTGGTTGGCACTTTGCCACTGGGAACAGTCACGAGCACCGGAGCCTAGTCGCAGCGCGCCGCCGTCGCCGGGTGGACGCACGCGTGGTCGGGTTCCGGTCGCGTCGTCGCCGGGGTCGGGCAGGATGTCCCCGTGACCGACAGCGCTCGCAGTCCCCACACCGCCGACCTGATCCGCGTGCGGGGCGCGCGGGAGAATAACCTTCAGGACGTCAGCGTCGACATCCCGAAACGGCGGCTGACCGTGTTCACGGGCGTCTCGGGCTCGGGCAAGAGCTCGCTCGTGTTCGGCACGATCGCCGCCGAGTCGCAGCGGCTCATCAACGAGACCTACAGCGCGTTCGTGCAGGGCTTCATGCCGACGCTCGCCCGGCCCGACGTCGACGTGCTGGAGGGGCTGACGACGGCGATCATCGTCGACCAGGAGCGCATGGGCGCCAACTCGCGGTCGACGGTCGGCACGGCGACGGATGCCAACTCGATGCTGCGGGTGCTGTTCAGCCGCATCGGGGATCCGCAGATCGGGCCGCCGAACGCGTTCTCGTTCAACGTGCCGACGACGCAGACGAGCGGCACCCGCACGAACACGAAGGGCGAGACGGTCGTCGTCGAGGACGAGGTGTACCTCGGCGGGATGTGTCCGCGCTGCGAGGGGATGGGGGCGGTCTCCGACATCGACCTCGCCGAGCTGCTCGACGAGACCAAGGCGCTCGACGAGGGCGCCATCCGCGTGCCCGGCTACACGGCCGATGGCTGGTACGTGCGCATCTTCGGCGCGGTGGTGCCGATGGACGTGCCTGTGCGCGACTTCACCGCCGAGCAGCGCCACGACTTCCTCTACGGCGAGCCGCGCAAGGTGAAGCTCGAGAACATCAACATGACCTACGAGGGACTCGTCCCCAAGGTGCAGAAGTCGATGCTGTCGAAGGATGTCGACGCGATGCAGCCGCACATCCGCGCCTTCGTCGAGCGGGCGGTGACGTTCACCACCTGCCCGGAGTGCGACGGCACCCGGCTGAGCGCGGTCGCGCGGTCGTCGCGGATCAACGGGAAGAACATCGCCGAGCTGTGTGCGATGCAGATCAGCGACCTCGCCGAGTGGATGCGCGGGGTCGACGCTCCCGGTGTCGCGCCGCTCGTGGAGGGCATCCAGGAGACGCTCGACTCGTTCGTCGAGGTGGGCCTCGGCTACCTGTCGCTCGACCGCTCGTCGGGAACCCTGTCGGGCGGCGAGGCGCAGCGCACCAAGATGATCCGCCACCTCGGGTCGGCGCTCACCGACGTCACCTACGTGTTCGACGAGCCGACGGTGGGACTGCATCCGCACGACATCCACCGCATGAACGACCTGCTGCTGCGGCTCCGCGACAAGGGGAACACGGTGCTCGTCGTGGAGCACAAGCCGGAGGCGATCGCGATCGCCGACCACGTCGTCGACCTCGGGCCCCGCGCCGGCGCGGGCGGCGGGCAGATCGTGTTCGAAGGCACGGTCGCCGAGCTGCGCAAGTCCGACACCCTCACCGGGTCACACCTCGACGACCGGGTCACCGTGAAGCCGCAGGTGCGGACCGCGACGGGCGCGCTCGAGATCCGGGGCGCGACGGAGAACAACCTGCGCGACGTCGACGTCGACATCCCGCTCGGCGTGCTGACCGTGCTCACCGGGGTCGCCGGGTCGGGCAAGAGCTCGCTCATCCGCGGGTCGGTCTCGGGGCGGGATGGCGTGGTGACCGTCGACCAGACCGCGATCCGCGGGTCGCGCCGCAGCAATCCGGCCACCTACACCGGGATGCTCGAGCCGATCCGCAAGGCGTTCGCGAAGGCCAACGGGGTGAAGCCGGCGCTGTTCTCCGCCAACTCGGCCGGCGCCTGCCCGGTGTGCAACGGCGCGGGCGTCATCGAGACCGACCTCGGGCCGATGGCGACGGTGAGCAGCACCTGCGACCTGTGCGGCGGCAAGCGGTTCGACCACTCGGTGCTCGAGTACCAGCTGGGTGGTCGCGACATCAGCGAGGTGCTCGAGATGTCGGTCGCCGAGGCGCTGCCGTTCTTCGCCGATGGGGACGCGAAGGTTCCGGCCGCGCACGCGGTGCTGCAGCGGATGGCGGATGTCGGCCTCGGCTACGTCAAGCTGGGCCAGCCGCTCACGACGCTCTCCGGCGGCGAGCGGCAGCGGCTGAAGCTGGCCGTGCACCTCGGCGAGGCGGGCGATGTGATCGTGCTCGACGAGCCGACCACGGGCCTGCACCTGGCCGATGTCGAGAACCTGCTCGGCCTGCTCGACCGCATCGTCGACGCGGGCAAGTCGGTGATCGTCATCGAGCACCATCAGGCGGTGATGGCGCACGCCGACTGGATCATCGACCTGGGTCCCGGCGCCGGCCACGACGGCGGCACGGTGGTGTTCGAGGGCACCCCCGCCGATCTGGTCGCGGCGAAGTCGACGCTCACCGGCGAGCACCTGGCCGAGTACGTCGGCGCCTGACCGGCGCCGCGGGCGCCCCGACGAACGTCGCGCGGGGCCGAGCGCGACCGAACGGGCCCGACCGTCGGCGACCGCGCGCGCGTAGGCTCGGGGCATGGCGGCGGTGATCGACCTGAACGCCGACCTCGGCGAGGGCGTCGGCGATGACGCCGCGCTGCTGCCGCTCGTGACATCCGCGAACGTCGCCTGCGGGTTCCACGCCGGAGACGCGTGGACGATGCGCACCACCCTCTCTCTCGCGGCCGAGAACGGCGTCACGGTAGGCGCGCACCCCTCGTATCGCGACCGGGAGGGGTTCGGCCGCCGCGACCTCGAGGTGGACCCCGCCACCCTGCGCCGCGACGTCGACGAGCAGCTCGCCGCGATCCTCGCCGCCGCGCGCGACACGGGCGTCGAGGTCGCGTACCTGAAGCCGCACGGGGCGCTCTACAACCGCATCGCGCGGGATCGCGCCGAAGCCGACGTGGTGGCGGCGGCCGCCGCGGACTCCGGCCTGCCGATCCTCGGGCTTCCCGGCACGGCCATCGCGCACTCGGCAGCCGCACATGGGGTCGACTTCTTCGCCGAGGCCTTCGCCGACCGCGGGTACCGCGCCGACGGCACGCTCGCGGCGCGCGAGGTGCCGGGTGGCGTGCTGCACGATCCCGACGCGATCGCGGCGCGGGTGGTGCGTCTGGCGACGGAGGGCGTGGTCGACGACGTCGACGGCGGCGACGTCTCGGTGCAGGCGCTGTCGGTCTGCGTGCACGGCGACACCCCCGGCGCCGTGGCCATCGCCCGGGCGGTGCGCGCGGCGCTCGCCGAGGCCGACGTCGCGGTGCGGTCGTTCGCATGAGACTGCTGCCGTACGGCGACCGCGCCGTGCTGGCGGAGTACGACGACCTGGCGTCGGCGATGGCGGCATCCCGCCGCCTCGCGGCGGCGCGTCCCGAGTGGGTGGCCGAGCTGGTGCCCGCGGCGCGGACGGTGCTGGTGCGTCTCGCTCCGGACGCGCCGCTCGGCTCGGCCGAGTCGTGGCTGCGTGAGCACGGTGACGGCTCCCGCGACGACGACCCGATCGACGCCGGGGAGACGGTCGTCATTCCGGTGCGCTACGACGGACCCGACCTGGCCGACGCCGCCGAGGCCGCGGGACTCTCCCCCGAGGCGCTCGTCGCCCGGCACACCGCGACCGACTGGACGTGCGGGTTCGTCGGCTTCGCGCCCGGCTTCGGCTACCTGGTGCCCGACGGCGACTGGCCCCAGCTGCCGCGCCGCGCCACCTCCCGCCCCGTCGTCCCGGCGGGCTCGGTCGCGCTCGCCGGCGGGTTCTCCGCGGTCTACCCGCGCGAGTCGCCGGGCGGATGGCAGCTCATCGGCACCACCGACGCGCTGCTGTGGGACCTCGACCGCGAGCCGGCCGCCCTGCTGCGGCCGGGATCCCGCGTGCGCTTCGAGGACGCCACATGACCAACCCCGGTGGCCCGACCGGCGGCGATCCGGCAGGCGACGGCCGCGCCGTGCAGGTCGTGCAGCCCGGCCCGCTCACCCTCGTGCAAGATGCGGGGCGTCCGGGGCGCGCCCATCTGGGCGTCGGCGCGTCGGGTGCGATGGACCGCGCCGCGCTCGCGCTGGGCAACCGGCTGGTGGGCAACCCGGATGACGCGGCCGGGCTCGAGATCCTGCTCGGCGGGGTGCGGCTGCGCTTCGGCGCGCACGGCTGGATCGCCCTCACCGGCGCGTGGCTGCCGGCGAAGCTGCACGGCGCATCCGCCGACGGGGGCGGCCACTGGTGGGTGGAACCGCACACCGCGACCGCCGTCGAGCCGGGCGACGAGCTGGAGCTCGAGGCGGCCACCCACGGCATCCGCGGCTACCTCGCCGTGCGCGGCGGCATCCACGTGCCGCCCGTGCTCGGGTCGCGCTCCCGCGACGTGCTCGCCACCCTCGGCCCGGCGCCGCTCGCCGCGGGCGACCTGCTGCCCGTCGGTCCGGAGCCGGCCGACCCGGTGCCGCCCGTCGACCTCGTGCCCGTCGACCCGCCGCCGGACGGCGAGGTGGTGCTCGGCATCCGCCCCGGCCCGCGCCGCGACTGGATCACCGACGCCGCGTGGGATGCGCTGCGCGGCCCCGGCTGGAGCGTGTCGCCGCGCTCCGACCGCACCGGCGTGCGGCTCGACGGCCCCGCGCTGGACTGGGTCGAGCGGCGCGAGCTGCCGAGCGAGGGGATGCTGCCCGGCGCCATCCAGGTCTCCCCCGACGGTGCGCCGACGATCCTCGGCCCCGACCACCCCGTCACCGGGGGCTACCCCGTCGCGGCGGTGGTCGTGGGCGCGTCGCTCGACGCGCTCGCCCAGCTGCGCCCCGGGCAGCGGGTGCGGCTGGCGCTGGTCGCCGGGAGGGCCTGAGGGGCCCTGGCGGAGCCGCGCCGCACCCGGGCGTCGCTCGCCGGCGTCGCGACCGAGGGTCATCCGGAAGTCGGTGAGGCGGATGCCGCCCCGCGCCGCTTCGACCGGATTGTTCGCCGGTGGGAATCGGGCGTCGGCTAGGGCAGGTCGCCGGCGTTGGTCCCGACCGTGACGTGCGAACCTCGCGTGATGGTGATCTGCGCGTGTCCCGTCGGAGACCATGAACATTCGACCGCGGTGCCGTCGGGCATGGTGGTAATGAACCAGACACCGCGCTCGGTGAACTCATCGAGCTGTGCGCAGTTCATGCCCCCGACATCCTGATCGGGTCCGATGTAGGCGAGGCAGAGGAGAGCTTCTCCGAGTCCGCCGACCTCGCGCCCGACCCCGAGGATGCCCCACAGTTCGTCGCCGTCTTGGGCCCACAACTGTCGGGCGTCTCCGATGATCAGTTCCCCGGTGTCGTGCAGCGCGGTCGGTCGCTCGATGTCGGACTTCGGAAGAGTGAACAGTGTGAGCGCGGGCACCGTGTCGGTGTCCCACCACGTGTCCGGGTACCGCGGGCACGCGTATTCGAGACGGGCGTACTCCGTGGTGCCCGCCTCGATGTCGGCGGTCGCTTCGGAGAACGGGTCCCACGGCGCGTATTCGAGACGGTCGAGGAACTCATCGAACCCGGGAGCCGGGGGCAGCTCGTAGCCCTGGTCCACAAGGCAGGGTCTGAGGGTGTCGCGGTAGTGGTCGTACAACTCGCCGTAGCGGAGCGCGATGGCGATCGGCATGTCGTCGACGTCGGGGCGATCACTCCCGCCGATCGCGTTTCCGACGGCCGGTCCGAGGACCGAGCCGACAACGAGGCCGAGCACTGCGGCCAGGACAATCGGGACGACTCTGCGCCCGATGGGACTGCGCGCTGGGGTTGAGCTGGAGGGTTCGTCCTTTCCGGGGGCAGCGGCAACGGCGGGGGTGGGCTCGGCATCCGCTCCCTCCTGAGGAGCGTCCGCCGGCTCGTTGTCGTTGTCGTTGTCGACTGACTGGCGGAGCGCTTCGAGGTCCGCCAGCTCACGCCAGTCACCCTCGGTCGCGTCGCGGGAGTATGCGCGCCACCGTGCATTCGCGATGCGTTGCTCAAGGTCCGCATCATCCATGAGGCGACCTTACGTTCTGCGTCCGGTGAGTGTCATGCAAGGTTCCTCGGCTACCCGCGGGCGCGTCGGAGGCGTTTGACACACTCGAACATGTGTTCGAACATGGGTTGTGGACGACGTGAGGCTGCTGGTGCTGTGGGCGCCGGACTGGCCGGTCGTCGCCCACGCGCGCGCCGAGCGCATCCCGCTGGATGAGCCGGTCGCCCTCATCGAGAAGGGCGTCATCCGGGCGTGCTCCGCCGCCGCGCGCCGTGACGGCGTGACGCGCGGGATGCGGCAGCGTGAGGCGCAGGCCCGCTGCCCCGGGCTGCACCTGCTGGCCTACGACGCCACCCTCGACGCCCGGGCGTTCGAGCCGGTGCTCGCCGCGCTGGAGAGCGCGCTGGCGGGACTGCATCCGATCCGACCCGGGATGGCGGCGGTGCGGGCGCGCGGCCCGGCCCGCTACTACGGCGGGGAGCGCGCGGCCGCCCTCGCCCTGCTCGGCACGCTGCGCGACCAGGGGGTGCCGGATGCCCGCGCCGGCATCGCCGACGGGCTGTTCGCCGCCGAGCGCGCCGCTCGCTGGGTGCCGGCCGCCGAGCCCCGCGACCCCGCCTCCCCCGCGCCGAGCCGCGCGCCCGACCCGGTGACGATCGTGCCGCCCGGCGGCGCCCCCGAGTTCCTCGCCCCGCTGCCGGTGTCGCTGCTCGAGGATCCCGAGCTCACGTCGCTGCTGCCGCGGCTGGGCATCCGCACCCTCGGGGGGTTAGCGGCTCTCGACCCCGACGACGTGCTCGCGCGGTTCGGGCCGCTCGGCGCGCGGCTGCACGGACTCGCCGCCGGCCACGACCCGTCGCAGGCGACGCCGCGCATCCCGCCGCGCGACGTGGATGCCGTGGTCGACTTCGAGCCGCCGCTCGACCGCGCCGACCAGGTGGCGTTCGGGGTGCGGGCGGCGGCCGACCGCTTCGTGCAGGACCTACTCGCCCAGAAGCTGGTGTGCACGGCGCTGCGCGTCGAGCTGGTCGGCGAGGAGGGCGAGGCGAGCGAGCGGGTGTGGCTGCATCCGCGGTCGTTCACCGCCGCCGAGATCGTCGACCGGGTGCGCTGGCAGCTCGAGGGCGCGACCCGGCGCGCAGGGCGCGGGTTCGGCCCGGCCGGCGGCGCGAGCGGCGACCAGGGTGCCGCCGAGCCCGAGCTGCAGTCGCCCGTGGTGCGGGTGCGCATCATCCCGGATGCCGTCGACCCGGTCGGCGCGCACGAGCGCGGGCTGTGGGGAACGGGACCCGACGAGGGGGTGCACTCCGGGTTCTCGCGCGTGCAGGGCATGCTCGG
This sequence comes from Pseudolysinimonas sp., assembly GCA_041984585.1. Lineage (GTDB taxonomy): Bacteria > Actinomycetota > Actinomycetes > Actinomycetales > Microbacteriaceae > Pseudolysinimonas_A. Next base: position 110,132 of record JBHIXX010000003.1, read on the forward strand.
CCACGACGGCGTCGTCACCGCGCAGCCGTCGGGCGGTCGCACGCCCGCCGAGCGGCAGGTGCTCACCCCGTGGGGCGACCGTCCGGTGGTGCGCCGCGACCCGGCCCGCCCGTGGCCGGGGGCGCTGCCGGTGCCGTGGCCGTCGACGGTCTACGAGATCCCGCGCGGCATCGCGGTGGAGGATGCCCGCGGCGACGCCGTGGCGGTGGACGAGCGCGGCCGGCTGAGCGGCGCGCCCGCGGTGATCGTGTCGCAGACCGGATCCCGCCGCGACCTCACCGCGTGGGCCGGCCCGTGGCCGATCGAGGAGCGGTGGTGGGATGCCGCCACCGCCCGCCGCGCGCAGCGCTTCCAGGTGGTCGACACCGAGGGCGAGGCGTGGCTGCTCGTGCTCGACGACCGCGGCTGGTGGGCCGAGGGCCGCTATGACTAGCGGGGTGCCGCGGCGCCCGGCAGGTCGCTCCCCCCGGATGCCGCGGCGCGCTCCGGCGGGCGGCTGACGCCGTGGGCTGGCACAACCCGATCATCCCGTGGAGCGACTTCGAGCGCGCCCTCAGCGACGAACGCCGCCCGAAGCGGATGCCGAAGAACGCCGACGGCGGCGACTCCCCCGCGTGGTCGCTCAAGCGCGGTCCCTACCAGCCGCCCGCGGGGATCGAGCGCGACGCGGATGCGCTGCCCTACGCCGAGCTGCACGCCCACTCGAGCTTCTCGTTCCTCGACGGCGCCTCGAGCCCCGAGGAGCTGGTCGAGGAGGCGGAGCGCCTCGGCCTGCACGCGCTCGCCATCACCGACCACGACGGCTTCTACGGGATCGTGCGCTTCGCGGAGGCGGCCGAGAAGTCGCACGTGAAGACCGTGTTCGGCGCCGAGCTGTCGCTCGGGCTGAGCCGCCCGCAGAACGGCGAGCCCGACCCCGAGGGCAGCCACCTGCTCGTGCTCGCCCGCGGCGCCGCGGGGTACCACCGGCTCGCCGCCGCCCTCACCGAGGGGCAGCTGCGCGGCAAAGAGAAAGGCCGCCCCGTCTACGACCTGCGCTCGCTCGCCGAGCACGCCCGCCTCGACCCGCCCCCACCCGGCGCCGCCACCCCCGAGCCCCGCGGCGCGTGGGCGATCCTCACCGGATGCCGCAAGGGCGCCGTGCGCCAGGCCCTCACCCGCCACGGCGCGCAGGCCGCGGGCGACGCGATCGACGAACTCACCCACCTCTTCGGCCGCGACAACGTCTACGTCGAGCTGATCGACCACGGACTCCCCCTCGACGACGAGCACAACGACACCCTCGCGGCGCTCGCCGCCGACCGCGGCCTCCCCGTCGTCGCGTCGGGCAACGTGCACTACGCCGCCCCGAGAAACCACCACCTGGCGCAGGCGATGGCGGCGGTGCGGGCGCGGCGCAGCCTCGACGAAGCCGACGGATGGCTGCCCGCCGCCGGCACGGCGCACCTGCGCAGCGGGCGGGAGATGCGCGACCGCTTCGCCCGCTACCCGGGCGCGGTGGAGCGCACCGTCGAGCTGGCCGACGAGCTCGCGTTCGAGCTGCGCAAGGTGAAGCCTGCGCTCCCCAAACAGGAGGTGCCCGACGGACACACCCCGATGTCGTGGCTGCGCCACCTGGTGTGGGAGGCGGTGCCCGACAAGTACCCCGACCTCTCCGACGCCGACCGTGACCGGATCGAGAACGAACTCGCCGTGATCGAGAAGAAGGACTTCCCCGGCTACTTCCTCATCGTGCACGACATCGTCGCGTTCGCCCGCAGCCGCGGCATCCTCTGCCAGGGCCGCGGCTCGGCCGCCAACTCGGCGGTCTGCTACCTGCTGAACATCACGGCGGTCGACGCGATCTTCTACCGGCTGCCGTTCGAGCGGTTCCTGTCGAGCCTGCGCGACGAGGAGCCCGACATCGACGTCGACTTCGATTCCGACCGCCGCGAGGAGGTCATCCAGTGGGTGTACGCCCGCTACGGGCGCGAGAACGCGGCCCAGGTGGCGAACGTCATCCAGTACCGGCCCAAGAACGCCATCCGCGACATGGCGAAGGCGCTCGGCCACTCCCCCGGCCAGCAGGATGCGTGGTCGAAGCAAGTCGAAAGATGGGGTGCCGAGCTGTCGAGCGGCGACGACAACGACATCCCGAAGCCGGTCGTGGAGATGGCGATGCAGCTGCTGGGCGCGCCGCGGCACCTCGGCATCCACTCCGGCGGCATGGTGCTCACCGAGCGGCCGGTGGGCGAGGTGGTGCCGATCGAGCACGCCCGCATGGCCGACCGCACCGTCATCCAGTGGGACAAAGACGACGCGGCGTGGATGGGGCTGGTCAAGTTCGACCTGCTGGGCCTGGGGATGCTGGCGGCGCTGCAGTACTCGTTCGACCTCATCCGAGATGCGACGGGCGAGCACTGGGAGTTGAGCACCCTGCCGAAGGAGGAGGCCGGCGTCTACGACATGCTGTGCCGGGCCGACTCGATCGGGGTGTTCCAGGTGGAGTCGCGCGCGCAGATGGGGCTGCTGCCGCGCCTGCAGCCGCGTCGGTTCTACGACCTGGTGGTGCAGATCGCGCTGGTGCGGCCGGGGCCGATCCAGGGCGGGGCGGTGCACCCGTTCGTGCGCCGCAAGCTCGGGCAGGAGGAGGTGACCTACCTGCATCCGAAGCTGCGGGCGCCGCTGGAGCGCACCCTCGGGGTGCCGGTGTTCCAGGAGCAGCTGATGCAGATGGCGATGGCGGTCGGCGAGTGCTCCGGCGAGGATGCCGACCTGCTGCGCCGCGCGATGGGCAGCAAACGCGGGCTGGAGCGCATCGAGTCGCTACGCGAGAAGCTCTATGCGGGGATGGCGTCGAACGGGCTCACCGGCGAGGTGGCCGACCAGATCTATTCGAAGATCCAGGCGTTCGCCAACTTCGGCTTCGCCGAGAGTCACTCGCTGTCGTTCGCGCTGCTCGTCTACGCCTCGTCGTGGATCAAGCTGCACTACCCGGGCGTGTTCCTCGCCGGGCTGCTGCGCGCCCAGCCGATGGGCTTCTACTCCCCCGCGACGCTCACCGCCGACGCCCGCCGCCACGGCGTCGACGTGCGCCGGCCCGACATCCTGCGCTCCGACGTGCAGGCCACGATGGAGCGGCTCGACCCCGCGTCGGTGCCCGAGCCGACCGGGCTCTCCTCGTGCGCGGCGCGCTCGCAGCCGCCCGTGGGGCCGTATGACCGGGATGCGCCGATCCGGGATGCGGAGCACCGCCGCGACGGCAACTTCGCGGTGCGGCTGGGGCTGGCCGACGTGCGCGGCATCGGCGAGGCGGTGGCGGCACGCATCGTCGCCGAGCGCACGCGCGAGCCGTTCGACTCGATGGAAGACCTGGTGCGCCGCTGCGACCTCAGCACGCAACAGCTCGAGAACCTCGCCACCGCGGGTGCGTTCGAGGCGTTCGATCTGGGGATGCGCGAGGCGCTGTGGCGGGCGGGCGCGGCATCCCAGGATAGGGCGCGCTACCTCGCCGGCTCGACCGTGGCCGTGCAGCCCCCGCTGTTCGCCGACCCGACCGCCTGGGAGACCCTGGCCGCCGACCTCTGGTCGACCGGCGTCTCCACTGGCGACCACCCGGTGGCGCACCTGCGCTCGGCGCTCGCGGAACGCGGAGCCCTGTCGTCGGCCGACCTGCGCACCGCGGAGTCCGGACGCCGCGTCGAGGTGGCCGGACTCGTCACCCACCGCCAACGGCCGGCCACCGCCAGCGGCATTACGTTCCTCAACCTCGAGGACGAGCACGGCCTCGTCAACGTCATCTGCTCGATGGGTGTCTGGGGCCGCTACCGCCGCGTCGTGCGCGACTCCCCCGCCCTCGTCGTGCGCGGGATGCTGGAGCGGTCAGAGGAAGGCGTGACGAACATCCTCGCCGACCGGTTCGAACCGCTCACCGTCGGGATCGGGCACCGATCGCGAGACTTTCAGTGAGGCCAAGCCCAGGTCACAGAACTAATCCGCATCGTGAGTGGGATGAAGCTTTCGCGTGAGCTTGAGCACCGGAACAATTCCCTCGTCGAAACAAGCCCGAGACCAGGCTTCAACCTTCTGTTTCAGAATGATCGACCCGCTGTCGGCGAGCGACGTGGGCAGGTTCTTGGCTCGATATCCGAGCCAAAGGCAGTACCGCGAAAAGGCAGGAGCGGGGTTCAGGTTCGCCTTGTTGGCGAGAATCTCCAAGACGCTCATTGCCTGGTCGACCACGTAGTTCAACTTCTGTGGCGTTCCGAACTTGATCGCGTACACCGTGTCGTCCTTGCTCACGTCCCACGCCTCTGTCAATGCCGTGCCTGCCGTCTGGACGACTTCAAAATCCTTGTCGGCTACCGAGTAACCGAACTTCCTAAGGGAGACGTTGAACTCTCCTTCGGAGAGGCTTGTCTCCCGAAGCTCGGGCTCGGCGTCCTCAACCTCGATCTGACGTATCGCTTGGTTGAGCGCTTCTAGATAGTCCTCGTTGAACTTGAGCCACTTGCCTCCGCGCAAGACCACGCGGTCCTCATCGCAGATGAAGTCGACAGCCGGGACTGGTGCAAGATCCGGTGACGACTGACTTCTAGGGTTTTGGCCCTGGGAGGGAGGATGTCATCATGCCCGGACCGTATCCGCTGGAGTTTCGCGAGGACGTTGTCGCGGTCGCTCGTGCCCG
>JBHIXX010000004.1:0-105047 GCA_041984585.1 Pseudolysinimonas sp.
CCGAGCCGGGCCGCGCGGTGGGGGCGGCGCGGCATCGGGCGCGCCAGCTCCTCGACCCGCGCCGCCGGGTCGGCCACCCAGTCGGCGAAGCGCGACGCCGCGACGCGCGCGGGAGCCCCGGGGCGGGTCGGCCGCGCGGCGGCGCGCTCGGCGAGCAGCAGTTCGAGCTCGTCGCGCCAGGGTCCGACGACGGCGGGCTCCGCCGCGAGCACGGCGTCGGCGGCGCGGCGCACCGATTCGCGGCGCGCCCCGAGCGGGTCGATCGGCCACAGCATCCGCGCCGCCTCGTCACCGCGCGGGTTCTCGGTGTGCGCGGGCGCCTCCGGCAGCGGCGGGATGCGGCCCGCGTCCGCGAGCTCGCGCAGGAAGACGGCCGGCTCGCGGGCGGCCGCCTGGGTCGCCCACCAGGATGCGGAGAGCAGCAGCCGGTGCCGGGCGCGGGTCACCGCGACGTAGGCGAGCCGGCGCTCCTCGGCGAGCACGTGCGCCCGCACCTCGGAGCGGAAGCGGTCGCGCTCGTCGAGCAGCTCCTTGCGCGACTCGGCGCCCCGGAAGGCGGGGAGCCCCGCCGCGTCGCCGCGCAGCGGCCAGGGGTATTGCCCGAACCCGAGCCAGCCCTGGTAGCCCTCGACCGGTCGGGCGGGGAACTCGTCGACGACGAGGCGCGGCACGGCGACCGCGTCCCACTCCAGCCCCTTCGCCCCGTGCACGGTGAGCACCTGCACGGTGCCGGGCTCGGCGAGCTCGGGTCGGGGCGAGAGGTCTTCGCGCTGCTCCGCCTCGCGCAGCCAGGAGAGGAAGCCCGGCAGGGTCGCGTGCTCCGCGATCGCCAGATACCCGTCGACCGCGTCGCCGAGCGCGTCGAGCGGCGCCGGCCCGAGCACCCGGTGCGGGTTGGCCGCGACCTCGATGTCGAGCCGCAGCTCGTGCACCACCACCGCGACCAGGTCGGGCAGCGGCAGACCGGCGCGTCGGCGCATCCGGGCGAGCGCGCGCGCCGCGTCGCGCAGCCGGCTGCGGCCCTCGTCGGAGAAGCCCGCGACCCAGGCGTGGCCCGCATCGAGCGACGCCATCGCGTCGAGCGCGTCCCCGAGCGCCCCGCCCTCGACGGGCAGCACCGAGGCCACCAGCCGGGCGCGCGCCGCGTCGTCGAGCCCCTGCAGGTCGTGCTCGCGCATCCGCCGGGCGAGCTGGGAGAGCTCGTGCAGGTCGGCCGCGCCGACGCTCCAGCGCGACCCGGCGAGCAGGCGCAGCAGCTCGATGCCGGCACCCGGGTCGGCGATGACCCGCAGCGCGCACACCAGGTCGGCGATCTCCGGCTAGGCGAGCAGCCCGCCGACGCCGAGCACGTGGAACGGGATGCCGCGCTCGCGCAGCGCGGCGAGGAACGCCGACTGGGTGCGCCGCGTGCGCAGCAGCAGGGCGGCGCTCGGCGGGGCCCCGTCGACCCGGTCGGCCAGTCGGGCGCCCAGCCAGTCCGCGACGCGCGCGGCCTCCTCGTCGAGGGTCTCGGCGACGACGGCGTCGACCGGGTGCCCGCTCGCCGCGGGCGAGGCGCCGAGCGGCGCGACCGGCACGCCCGCCTCGGCCCGCCCCACCAGCTCGTTGGCGACGTCGAGGATGCGCGTGCCGTTGCGCCAGCTGGTGCTGAGCGAGAACCGGCGCCGCGCCCCGAACAGCTCCGGGAACCGCGCGAGGTTGTCGGCGGAGGCGCCGCGCCATCCGTAGATCGACTGGTGCGGGTCGCCGACCGCCATCACGTGCCCGCCGCCGAACAGGGCGGCGAGCAGTCGGGCCTGCACCACCGAGGTGTCCTGGTACTCGTCGAGCAGCACCACGCGGTGCCGGGCGCGCAGGTCGGCGACCACCTCGGGCGCGCCCTCGGCGATGCGCAGCGCCGCGTGTACCTGGTCGGCGTACTCGATGACGCCCCGCTCGGCCTTGCGCGCGGCGTACTCCTCGGCGAGGTCGACGAGCACCTCCACCGCGGCGATCCGCTCGCCGATCTCGGCGGCGCCCGCGTACTCCCCCCGACCGCCGGGCGGGAGCTCCGCGAACGCTGCGCCCTCGGCGGCGATCCGCCGCACCTCGTCCGGGTCGCCGTCGTGCTCCGCCAGGCCTCGGGCGATGCGCAGCACCGCGGCCGTCACCGCATCCGGACCCCGGCCGAGATCGGGCAGCCGCGGATCGGCGCTGCCCAGCACCACGGTGCGGGCCAGCTGCCACGCCGCCGCCTCGCCGAGCACCGGGCTGTCGCCGTCGCGGCCGAGCAGCGGCGCGTGCTCGCGGAACAGCCCGTTCGCGAAGGAGTTGTAGGTGGCGATGACGGGCGCCTCGAGCGGGTCGGGCTCGGGCAGCAGCCCCGCCGCCGCCAGTTCGGCGATGCGCGCGCGGATGCGGCCGCCCAGCTCGCCCGCCGCCTTGCGGGTGAAGGTGAGGCCGAGCACCTCCGCGGGCGCGACGTGGCCGTTGGCCAGCAGCCACAGCACACGGGCCGCCATCGTCTCCGTCTTGCCCGAGCCGGCCCCGGCGACGACGAGCGCCGGCCCCGGGTCGGCCTCGATCACCGCCCGCTGCTCCGCCGTCGGGAGCGGCACCGGCTCGCCGCGCACGACCGAGAGTGCCTCCGCGATCTCGATCGCGCTCACCCCGGCCGAGCCCGCCCCGCCCGAACGCTCGCCGCGCGGCCCCCGCTCGACGGCGCCGACTGCGACCCCTGTCTCACTCACCGCTGACCTGCCCCACCCGATGCAGCGCCAGCTCCGCGACGTCGCCGAGACCGTAGGCGTCGAGTTCGACCACGCCCTCGAACGCCGCCGCGGCCATGCCGACCGTCGCCTGCCGGATGCGCTCCCGGAAGCCGTCGAGCGCCTCCGCGTCGAGCGCCGGCTGCACCGCCTCGCGGTAGCGGCGGCCGCGCACCCCCGACTTGACGAACAGCAGTTTCGCCCCGGCCGCGCGATGGTCGCCCTCGAGCACCTCGTCGAGCGCGCCCGCCGCGTAGGCCAACTGATAGAGCCCGAGCTGCGGATGCTCGGCGATCTGGGCGCGGGACGTCACCGGGCTACCCGTCTTGAGGTCGACGATGGTGACGCCGCCGTCGGGGTCGCGCTCCACCCGGTCGATCGCGCCCGTCACCCGCGCCCGGTCGAGGTCGAACCGGAAGCGCCCCTCGGCCGCGACCAGCTCGGTGCCCGCCGCCTCGGCGTCGCGCAGGTAGTCGGCCAGCCCGTCGACCAGCACCCGCGCGGCCCGGCGCTGCTGCTCGGCCAGCCAGGGCGACTCGAACACGAGCTCCTGCCAGCGCGACTCCACCGCCGCCCACAGGGCGTCGGCATCCGGGTCGGTGGCCGACTCGGCGGCCCAGTGCAGGATCGTGCCGACGTTCATCGCCGCGGTCGGCCGGGAGCCGCCGACCGTCTCGAGGAACCAGTCGAGCGGCGACTCCTCGAACCGCCGCAGCTTCGAGGGCGACACCGGCACCGGGCCGTCGCCGAACAGGGGCGCGGTCGTGGTCGGCGCCGCGAGCCCGTGCCAGTCGTCCGGATGCGCGCCGGGCACCCCGACGCGGGCCAGCTCGGCGAGCGACGCGGCGGCCGCTCCGGCGGTGGAGGCCGGGGTGCGCGGGTCGGCGACGATCCGCCGCAGGCGCCCGGTCGCGCCGCGCAGGGTCAGCGGATCGGCCCGGGACGGCAGCGACGGCACCGCCTCGGGCCCGCCGGGGACCAGCGCCAGGAACGGGCTCGGCTGGCGGTCGTCGTCGGCCACCCCCGACAGCACCACCCGATCGCGCGCACGGGAGATCGCGAGGGCGAACATGCGCAACTCGCCGTCCATGGCCAGCCGCCGCTCGTCGATGTCGCCGTCGAGCCCGCGCGCGGCGAGCGCCAGCCGGGGCGCCGCCAGCAGCGACCCGCGCGGGCGACGGTTCGGCCACGCCCCATCCTCGAGACCGGCGACCACGACCGTCGCGAACTCGAGACCGGCGACCGCGGACGGGGTGCCGACCAGTACCGCGTCCTCCGCGGCGGTCGGCGCGAGCGAGTCGTCGGGCACGTCGGCGTCGAGCACCTCGGCCGCCGCTCCGCGAACCGCTCGGCCACCGCGAACAGCTCCACCACCGCGTCGAGGTCGCGCCCGGCCTCCGCCGCCGCGACACCCTCGCCGGCCGCCGACTCGCGCCAGCGGTCGGCCCGGCCGGACCCCTCCCAGGCGAGCCACAGCAGATCCTGCGCGGCCGCCGGCGCCGGGGCGGTGCGGATGCGGTGCAGCGTCGACGCCACCCGGTCGGCGGCGCGCGCAGCCCGACCGCGCGCGGTCACCAGGCGGCCGGGAGCCGCGAGGGCGTCGGCGAGCAGCTCGGCGCCCGCCCGATCGCCTCCCCCGGCGACCTCCTCGGCGCGCAGCTCGCGCCGCAGACCGCGCAGGTCGAGCGCGTCGAGTCCGCCGTAGGGCCCCGAGAGCAGCAGGCCCGCCGTCGCGGCGTCGAGCGGGTCGACCCCGATCCCCACCGCGACGAGACGCAGCAGCTCGCGCGCGGCGGGGCGGTCGCGCAGCGGCACGCCGGCGGCGAGGGTGCGCACCGGCACCTCGGCCGCCGCGAGCGCGCGGGCGAGCCGCGGCACGGCGCCGCCGGAGCGCACCACCACCGCGAGGTCGCCCCACGCGACGCCGTGCCGCAGCCGCTCCTCGCGCAGCAGGCGCGCCACCGCGGCGGCCTCGCGGGCCGGGGTGGGCGCCTCGATCCGCGCGATCGGCGGCCGCGACGCGACGCGGGAGTCGGGCGCAGCCGCCGCGGCCGCGCGGCGCTGCGGCCCGGCGCCGGCGGTGCCGATGCGCGCGGTGACGGCGGAGACCAAGGCGCGCAGCTCCGGCCCGCCGCGGTGCACGACCGGCAGCACCAGCTGCGCGACCTCGCGGCCGACGATCTGCGGCAGCCGGTGCAGCGCGTCGGGCTCGCCGCCGCGGAACGCGTCGGCCGCGACGTCCGGGTCGCCGGTGGCGATCACCGCCACCCCCCGCCGGGCGAGCGCGCCGAGCAGCGCCAGCCCGCCCTCGGTCAGCTCGGGCAGATCGTCGACGACGACGAGCCGCAGCCGCGCGACCGACGGGCCGCCGCCCGCGTCGAGCGCGGCCACGGCGTACCGGGCGAGCTCGGCGGGTGCGAGCTGCGACGGGCGGGCCGCGGCGACGACGTCGAGGTGCTCGGCGGCGAACGCGGCGGCGGCCGTCCAGGCGTCGCGCCCGGTGCGGCGGCCGAGATCGGCCAGCGCTCCCGGGTCGACGCCGTGCTCGGTGGCGCGGGCGAGCAGTTCGCGCAGCTCGGTGCGGAACACCCGGGTGCTCCGCACCTCGGCCCCGAGTCGCTCCGGCCAGTCCGGACCGGCGGCGTCGGCGAGGTGCCCGGCGAGCAGCGCCGCGATGTCGGCATCCTGCTCCGCCCCGGTCAGCAGGCGCGGCTCGTCGGCGCCCGCCGCGGCGAACTCGACGGCCACGATCTCGAACGCGAGCGACAGCGGCGAGCGGGCGAGGGGGCCGTCGGTGGGCACCGGGATGCGGGCGGCCAGCCGGTCGCGCAGCCGGGCGGCGGCGAGACGAGTGGGCGCGAGGACGAGCACCTCCGCCGGATCCCACCCGCGGCCGAGGACCCTCTCGGCCACGACCTCGACGGCCGTCGTCGTCTTGCCCGAGCCGGGGGCCCCGAGCACCGCAGCGCACGCCGCGTCCGGCAGGGCGAGCACGGCACGACGGCCGAGGTCGATCGCGGGATCGACCTCGGGAGCGGCGGCGGGGGCGGGCACGGGGAGCACGTTAGGCGGTGCCGCCGACCTCGCCGCAGACCGGCGGAACGCGGCTGCGGGCCGGGGTTCTGCCGACAGAGAACCCGGCGGGCGGGCTGCGCGGCATCCCCTACAGTGACAACGTGGACATCCGGATCGGCATCGCCAACTCCCCTCGCGAGATCGGCTTCGAGTCGTCGCAGAGCCCGGCCGAGATCGAGAAGATCGTCGCCGCCGCGCTCGACTCGGACGCCAAGTTCTTCAAGCTCGCCGACGAGAAGGGGCGGGTGTACCTCATCCCCACCGCGTCGTTCAGCTACCTCGAGGTCGGGGCCGAGGAGTCCCGGCGCGTCGGCTTCGTCGCCTGATCCGATGACCGGGCTCGAGCTCATCTGGGTTTCGGTGATCGGCGCCGCGATCGGCACCGGCGCGCGCTACCTGGTGCCGCGGCGCGGCACGCACGGACTGCTGCTCGTCCCCGCCGTCGGGTTCGTCGCGACGACCGTGCTCTGGGTCGCGCTCGTCTGGCTCGGCTGGACCTCGGCCGAGCCGTGGATCTGGCTCGTCTCCTTCGCCGGCGCCGTCGTCGCGTCGGCGCTCACCGCGCTGTTCATCGGCCGCCACCGGGTCGCCGCCGACGACGAGCGACTGCACGCCCTCTCCGGCGGCCGAGCCTGAGAGGCCCGCGCGACCGCTGAGCGCCGCGAACGGGCAGCGGCCGGTCAGGCGGCGAGACCGAGCGCGTCCATCCGGCGCGTGTGCGCCGCGATCAGCTCGGTGAACACCGGCTCGGTGCGCTCGGAGTCGGGCTCGGCGTCGCCGACCACCATCGACCCGCGGGCCACCAGCATGCAGTCGCCGATCAGTCGCCGGCCCCACATCGCCAGGCGCGACGCGAGTCGCTCGTCGGCCTCGATGGCCGGCCCCAGCTCGGCCAGCAGGGGCGACTCGGCGTCCTGCTCGTCGAGCAGTCGCTCCATCCGGTCGGCGAGCCCGTCGGGCAGCCCGGCGGCCAGGCCGTCGAAGACGTCGAGCAGGAACCCGCCGGCGAGGTAGCAGGTGACGAGCACCTCGTACCAGTCGGCGCCGGCGGTGCGCCGCTGGAAGTCGTCCAGCTCGCGGCGCGACGGCTCCATCGCGACCGACGCATCGGCGCGACGGGCGCGCAGTGCGTCGACCGCGCCGTCGTGGATGGCGAGCATCGCCGAGGCGGACCGGGCCAGCCGGTTCTTCGCCTCGACCGTGGGTGCCGCGGTCACCGCGCGACCGAGGTTCTCGAACAGCACGAGCGACAGGTAGCCGAGCCGACCGAGGTAGGCCACCGGCTCGGGACGCAGGTCGGCGAGTTCGACCCGCACCACCTCGACGGCCTCCGAGCGCGGCGTGGGACGAGCGGTCGGGCGCGAACCGCGGCCCCGGATCCAGTCGAGCACCACGGCCTCAGCCTACCCGCGCGCGGGCCCGCCCCGACCGGGCCCTCCGCTCCCCGGACCCGCCGCCGGGGGCCCTGACCGGGGCATCCGGACGCCCCCGGGTAGACTCGGGGCCGTTCGCGCCCGCTTCCGGCCGCGCCCCACGACTTCTTTCCGACTCCCAGACGGGCTTTCCCACAGTGACGTTCCGCGATCTCGGCATCGACCAGGACATGGTCGACGCCCTGGCGGGCAAGGGCATCATCGACCCCTTCCCCATCCAGACCCAGACCATCCCCCTCGCCCTGACCGGGCAGGACATCATCGGCCAGGCCAAGACCGGCACCGGCAAGACGTTCGGCTTCGGCCTGCCGCTCATCCAGCGTCTCGGCCTCGAGCCGGGCCCCGGCGTGCAGGCGCTGGTCGTCGTCCCGACGCGCGAGCTCTGCGTGCAGGTGGCGGAAGACCTCGTGCTCGCCACCTCGAACCGCGCCACCGACGTCGTCGCGATCTACGGCGGCAAGGCCTACGAGGGGCAGATCGAGCAGCTCAAGGCGGGCGGCCAGATCGTCGTCGGCACCCCCGGGCGACTGCTCGACCTCGCGGGCCAGCGGCTGCTGTCGCTCGCCGACGTCAAGGTGATGGTGCTCGACGAGGCCGACCGGATGCTCGACCTCGGTTTCCTCCCCGACGTGGAGAAGCTGTTCGCCCAGACCCCCGCGACCCGGCACACCATGCTGTTCTCGGCGACCATGCCGGGGCCGATCGTCACGCTCGCCCGCCGGTTCATGAACCGGCCGATCCACATCCGCGCCACCAACCCGGATGAGGGCCTCACCCAGGCGAACATCAAGCACGTCGTCTACCGGGCGCACGCGCTCGACAAGGACGAGGTCGTCGCCCGCATCCTGCAGGCCGAGGGCCGCGGCAAGACGGTCATCTTCACCCGCACCAAGCGCGCGGCGGCGAAGCTGGTCGAGGAGCTGAACGACCGCGGATTCAACGCGGGCGCCGTGCACGGCGACATGAGCCAGGAGGCGCGCGAGCGCTCGATGGCCGCCTTCAAGGCCGGCAAGAAGGACGTGCTCATCGCGACGGATGTGGCGGCCCGCGGCATCGACGTCACCGACGTCACGCACGTGATCAACCACACCGTGCCCGACGATCCGGACACCTACCTGCACCGCGCGGGCCGCACCGGCCGCGCCGGCAAGACCGGCATCGCGGTGACCTTCGTCGACTGGGCCGACATGCACAAGTGGGCGCTCATCAACAAGGGCCTCGACATGGGCATCCCGGAGCCGACCGAGACCTACTCGTCGTCGCCGCACCTGTTCAGCGACCTCGACATCCCCGAGGGCGCGAAGGGCCGGCTCAAGCCCACCCCCGCGGCCCCGCACACCGAGAAGCCGTCCGACGGCGGCGGTCGGCGCCGCTCGCGCGGCGGACGCGGCGGCTCCGGCGGCTCCGGCGGCTCCGGCGGCGGATCGAACAGCGGTGGGCGCGAGGGCGCCCGCACCGAGGGCGGCGGCACCCACGACGGCAGCACGCCCGCACGGCGGAAGCGCACCCGGCGTCGGCGCAGCGGCGGCGCCGGCGGCGGCACCTCGGCTCCGCCCCCCGCGGCCTAGCCGGCCCGGGCCGCTCAGCCGACGACCGGCGCGAAGCCGGTCGCCCGGTCGACGATCGCCGCGTACGCCTCGGGCGTCGTGGTGTTCTCGGCGAGCCGGTTGGGCTTGCCGAGGCCGTGGTAGTCGCTCGACCCGGTGACGATCAGGTCGTGCTGCGCCGCGAGGCGCGTCCAGCGCTCGACCGCCGCCGGCGCGTTGTCGCGATGACGGATCTCGACGCCGGCCAGCCCCGCCGCCAGCAGCGCGCGCACCCGGCGGTCGTCGAACCGTCGCTCGGGCCCGCGCGCGCCCGGGTGGGCGAGCACGGGGACGCCCCCCGCCGCGACGATGAGCTCGATCCCCTCGACCGGCGTCGGCGCCTCATGCGGTCGGTAGTAGCCGCCCTGCCAGTGCAGGATGCTCTGGAACGCCGCCGAGCGGTCGGGCACATGCCCCCGGGTGACGAGGGCGTCCGCGATGTGGGGGCGCCCGATCGTCGCCCCCGGGGTCGAGTGCGCCAGCACGTCGTCCCAGGTGAGTTCGTAGTCCACGGCGATCCGGGCCACCATCGACTCCGCCCGGTGCAGGCGCTCGTCGCGGATGCGGTCGGTCGCCGCGACCAGGTCGGGGTGGGTCGGATCGGGCAGATACGCCAGCACGTGCACGCTCGAGTAGTAGATCTGGGTCGAGAGCTCCATGCCGGGCAGCAGCGTCATCCCGGTACCGCGCACCGCGTCGGCCGCCTCCGCCCATCCGGCCGTCGAGTCGTGGTCGGTGAGGGCCAGCACCGACAGCCCCACGGCGACGCCCGCCGCGACCACCTCGGCAGGGGTCTCGGTCCCGTCGGAGACGCTGCTGTGGGCGTGCAGGTCGATCGGCCCGGGCGCGTCGGCGGAGTCCCCGGGCGAGCGGGGATCGAGCGGGCCGGACACCCCGTCATGGTAGTGCGGGACCGCCCCGCGCGGCCGGTTAGGCTCGGACGCCGTGGCCCGCGTCCTCTCCGCTCTCGTCATCGTGGCCGTCGCCGTCGGGCTGGCGGTCATCGCGTGGCCGCAGCTGCTCGGCATCCAGCGCGAGGCGATCGTCGTGCAGGTCACCACGCTGCGGGGGCTGCTCACCGCGCTCGCCCTCGTGCTCGCCGTGTTCTTCACCCTCGTCGCCCTCGTCTGGTCGGGCTCGCGCCGGTTCGCGGGCGCCATCGCACTGCTGCTGCTCGTCTTCGCCGGCGTGCAGCTCGCGGTGCTCGCCACGCGCGGTGCCGGCACCGACGGGTTCCAGACGAAGGCGCCGGGCGACCTCACCGTCGTGGCCTGGAACACCCTCGGTGACGCCCCCGGCGTCGAAGCGATCGCCGAGCTGGCGCTCGGCGCCGACGCCGACGTCGTGGTGCTCCCCGAGACGAGCGCGGACACCGCCCGCCAGGTCGCCGCGGCGATGGCCGTCGGCGGCGCCTCGATGCAGGTGCTGGTCGTCGCCTACGACGAGATCGCCAAGTCGCGCTCCACGGCGGTGCTGATCAGCACCGAGCTGGGCGAGTACCGCGTCGACGATTCCGTCGGCAACACCGAGACGCTGCCGAGCGTGGTCGCCGTCCCGGTCGACGGAACCGGCCCGACCATCGTGGGCGCGCATCCGGTGGCCCCCGTCCCGGGCGAGATGTCGTCGTGGCGGCAGGGTCTCGACTGGCTGGCGGAGCGCTGCGCCGGGGACGACGTGATCGTCGCGGGCGACCTCAACTCGACCCTCGACCAGTACCAGGGCCTCGACGCCGCCTCCGACGCGACCGGGGGGCTCGGCGGATGCCGTGACGCGGCCCGGCTGTCCGGTGCGGCCGCCGTCGGCACCTGGCCCGCGATCCTGCCCCCGCTGCTCGGGGCGCCCATCGACCACGTGCTCGCCACCGACCGGTGGGATGTCGTCGGCTTCCGCGTCGACTCGTCGCGCGACGGGTCGGGCAGCGACCACCGGCCGGTCATCGCGCTGCTCCGCCCGGCCGGCTGACCGGCGCCGGGGAGTGCGGCCGCTCCCCTACGCTCGGGGGATGGCCCGTTCCCGTCGCGTCGTCGTCGTCACCGGTGTGAGCGGAACCCTCGGCACCGCCATCGCGGCGCGAGCCGCCCGCGACGGCTGGACCGTCGTCGGGGTGGACCGCCGCGACGAAGCGCGCAGCCGGCACCACGTCGTGGGCGACGTCGCCGACCCGGCCACGCACGACGCCGCGGTGGCCGCCGCGGCGAAGGCGGGCCGGCTCACCGCCTGGGTCAACAACGCCGGGGTCACCGAAGACGTCCCGCTGCACGAGGCGCCGCTCGAGGTGATCGACGGCACCCTCGACAGCAACCTGCGCGGCACCCTGCTCGGCAGCCGGGCAGCGCTCGCCCACTTCGTCGAGACCGGAACGGGCGGTGTGATCGTCAACATGTCGTCGATCCACGGCCGGGCCGGGTTCCCGCGCACGGGCGTGTACGACGCGACGAAGGGCGGCGTCGAGGCGCTCACCCGGCACATCGCCAGCGAATACGGGCACCTCGGCATCCGCGCCAACGCCCTCGCGCCGGGGGCGATCCGCAACGCCCCGATGCAGGCGGCGATCGACGCGGCACCCGATCCGGCGGCGCGCGAGGCGTCATGGGCGGCCCTGCACCCGCTGGGGCGCGTCGGGGAGCCCGACGACGTGGCGGCGGCGGTCGCCTACCTGCTCTCCGACGACTCGTCGTTCGTCTCCGGGGCCGTGCTGCCGGTCGACGGGGGCTCCGCCGCGCGGGTGTTCCCCTACCCGCCGTTCGGCCGCGCCTGACCCCCGCCGCGCCCCCACGGCCGCCGGTGCGCGAGAATGGGGGCATGGCCGACTCGACCGACGCCCCGGCGACCGACTCCGCACCCGTGAGCGCCCCGACGGAGGGCGGAACGCCGCGCACCAGCTCCGGCCGGTCGTCGCTGCCCTCGACGGACGAGTTCCGCGCCTACATGACCTCCGGATGGGCCGAGCAGCCCGATGTCGCGCCGGCGCCGGTCGACGGCGCCGCGACCGCCGCCGCCCACCGCGCCGCGATCTCGGCCCGGCACCCGGGCGCGCGGCTGATCGTGCCCGCCGGGTCGGCGAAGGTGCGCTCCAACGACACCGACCACCCGTTCCGCGCGCACTCCGCCTTCACCCAGCTCACCGCGTGGGGCGCGGCCGCCGTGCCCGACTCGGTGCTCGTGCTCGAGCCCGCCGGCGACGGCCACGACGCGACGCTCTACTTCCGCGGCAAGGCCGAGCGGACGTCGACCGAGTTCTACGCCTCCGCCGCCATCGGCGAGTTCTGGACCGGCCCGCGCCCGTCGCTCGAGCACGTCGCCGTCGCGCTGGGGGTCGCCACCCGCGACCTGGCCGACCTCGACGCGGTGCTCGACGGCGTCGACGCCGACACCCTCGTCGTGCGCGACGCCGACACCGCGATCACCGACCGGGTCGACGGCATCCGGCTCACCGCGCTGGGGGCGGATGAGGTGGACGAGTCCGCCGACGCCGCCCTCGCCGCCGACCTCTCCGAGCTGCGCCTCGTGAAGGACGCGTGGGAGATCTCCGAGATGCGGGCGGCGGTCGCCGCGACCGCCGAGGGGTTCGACGCGATCATCGCCGACCTGCCCGCGGCGACCGGCGCCGCCCGCGGCGAGCGCGTCGTCGAGGGCACGTTCGACCGTCACGCGCGGATCGCCGGCAACACGGTCGGCTACGACACGATCGCGGCGAGCGGGCCGCACGCCTGCTACCTGCACTGGACGCGCAACGACGGCCCCGTCGTTCCCGGCGACCTGCTACTCGTCGACGCGGGGGTCGAGCTGGAGTCGCTGTTCACCGCCGACATCACCCGCACGCTCCCCGTGAGCGGGCGCTTCTCCCCCGTGCAGCGTCGCGTGTACGAGGCGGTGCTCGACGCCGCCGACGCGGCCCGCGCCGTCATCCGCCCCGGCATCCGGTTCCACGAGGTGCACGCCGCCGCGATGCGGGTCATCGCCGAACGGCTCGCCGAGTGGGGCCTCATCGAGGTGTCGGCCGACGAGGCCCTGCACCCCGACGCGCAGCCGCACCGCCGCTACATGATCCACGGCACCTCGCACCACCTCGGCATCGACGTGCACGACTGCGCGCTCGCGCGCCGGGAGCTCTACCTCGACGGGGTGCTCGAGCCCGGCATGGTGTTCACCGTCGAGCCGGGGCTCTACTTCCAGGCCGACGACCTCACGGTGCCCGAGGAGTACCGCGGCATCGGCGTGCGCATCGAAGACGACATCGTCGTCACCGCCGACGGCTGCGAGATGCTGTCGGCCGGCATCCCGCGCGCCGCCGACGAGGTCGAGGCGTGGATGGCGCGCCTGCTGCCGGAGCGCTGAGCCCGCACCGGGCGGATGCCGGGCGGGGCGGTACTCGGGCTCAGTCCTGCGCGGGACGCGAGAGCACGTCCTGGGCGCGGGCGAGCAGCCCGGGCTCGACGATGATCTGGTAGTTCGACGCGAGCACCTGGGTGCGCGACTCGAAGTCGCGGTTGCGGCGACTGATCGCGTAGGCCACGAGGCGGAAGAACAGCCCGAACGCGGCGCCGATGAGCACCGCGGCGGCGAAGATCGTCCAGTTGATGGTCGGCTCGAACAGCGTGAACACGAGCCCGATGAAGATGCCGAACCACGCGCCGGAGAGCGCCCCTTCGAGCGCGGCGCGGTTCCAGGAGAGCTTGCGGGTGACCCGCTCGACGGTCTTCAGGTCGTTGCCGATGATGCTGACGTCGGCGACCGGGAAGTCGGCCTTGGCGAGGCGGTCGACGACGCGCTGGGCCTCCGGGTAGGTGTCGTAGGTGCCGAGCACCTCCCCGCGGGGCAGGCGCAGCTCCGACTCGCGGCGCGACAGTCCGGGCGTGCTCATACCGGCATCCTCCCACGGCTGCCGGGCCCGAGGGCATGCCGGGGCTAGGGTTTTCCCGTGAGCGCCTCGCGAGTCTTCGTCGCCCGGCTGGCCGGGTGCTCCGTCTTCGACCCCGCGGGCGACAAGGTCGGCAAGGCGCGCGACGTGCTCGTCGTCTACCGGCCGAACGCGGCGCCGCGCGTCGTCGGCCTCATCGTCGAGGTGCCCGGCAAGCGCCGCGTCTTCTTGTCGATCAACCGGGTCACCAGCATCGGCTCGGGCCAGATCATCACCACCGGCATCATCAACCTGCGCCGGTTCGAGCAGCGCGGCGGCGAGGTGCGCGTCATCGCCGAGCTGCTCGGACGCAACGTCGTGCTCACCGACGGCTCCGGCGAGGCGACGGTCGAGGACGTGGCGATCGAGCAGGCCGACCTCGCCGAGTGGCGCGTCGGCGAGCTCTTCCTGCGCCGTCCGCGCACCGGCCCGTTCGGCAAGGGCGCGACGCTGTTCGCCCGCTGGGACCAGGTGCGCGAGGAGCAGCACTCGGGCGAGGCCCAGTCGGCGGAGCACCTGGTGGCCGCCTACGCCGACCTCCGCCCCGCCGACCTCGCCTCGACCCTGCTCGATCTGCCCGAGGAGCGCCGACTCGAGGTGGCCGAGGAGCTGCCCGACGGCCGGCTCGCCGACGCCCTCGAGGAGATGGCCGAAGAGGATCAGGTCGAGATCATCTCGCGCCTCGACGACGAGCGCGCCGCCGAGGTGCTCGACCAGATGGAGCCCGACGACGCGGCCGACCTCATCGCCCAGCTGCCCGACGACAAGGGCGAGGCGCTGCTGCAGCTGATGCGGCCCGAGGAGGCCGAGGACGTGCGCTTCCTGCTCGACTTCGAGCCGGACACCGCGGGCGGCCTGATGACGACGGAGCCGATCATCGTCTCCGCCGACGCGACCGTCGCCGAGGGCCTCGCCCTCATCCGCCGGCACGACCTGGCGCCCGCGATCGGCGCGGCGATCTGCGTCACCCTGCCGCCGTACGAGCCGCCGACGGGCCGCTACCTCGGGATGGTGCACTTCCAGCGGATGCTGCGCTACCCGCCGAACGAGCGGCTGGGCACGATCCTCGACTCCGACCTCGAGCCGGTTCGGCCGGAGACCAGCGCTGCGGAGGTGTCGCGTCGGCTCGCCAGCTACGACCTGGTGTCGCTGCCCGTCGTCGACGACAAGGGGCGGCTCGTCGGCGTCGTCACGATCGACGACGTGCTCGACTACCTGCTGCCCGACGACTGGCGCTCCGCCGACGAGACCCCGCGCCCCGCCGCCGACACCTCGAGCATCGTCGTCCGCGCGAGGAGGCCCGCCGATGGCCCGCGCTGACCGCAGCCGCGCCGAGCTGCGGCTCGACCAACCGAAGGGCGCGCGCACCGGGTTCTCGCCGTTCCGCTCGTCGGGTCGCGACCGGTTCGGCCGCTTCTCCGAGGCCTTCGCCCGCGGCATGGGCACGAGCTTCTTCCTGCTCGGCATGACCGCGTTCGTGGTGATCTGGCTGACCTGGAACACCCTCGCCCCGGTCGAGTGGCAGTGGGACGCCCGCGCGACCAACTTCACGCTGCTCACGCTCATCCTGTCGCTGCAGGCGTCGTACGCGGCGCCGCTGATCCTGCTCGCCCAGAACCGGCAGGACGACCGCGACCGGGTGCAGATCGAGCAGGACCGCCAGCGCGCCGAGCGCAACCTGGCCGACACCGAGTACCTCGCCCGCGAGGTGGTCGCCCTCCGGCTCGCGATGAAGGACGTCGCGACGAAGGAGTTCCTGCGCGCCGAGCTGCGCGCCCTGCTGGAGGAGCTCGACCGGGAGAAGGACGAGAAGGAGCGGGCGTGACCCCCTCCTCCCCCACCGCCGACGCGGTGCGCGTCGCCCTGTCGCGGGTCGTCGACCCCGAGATCCACCGGCCGATCACCGACCTCGACATGGTGCGCGACGTCGCCGTCGACGGATCGCGCGCCCGGGTCGACCTGGTGCTCACCATCGTCGGCTGCCCCGCCGCGGACCGCATCGAGGCCGACGTGCGCGCCGCCGTGCTCGCGGTGCCGGGCGTCGACGACCTCGACCTCGAGATCGGCGCGATGACGCCGGCGGAGCGGGAGGCGCTCGTCTCCCGGCTGCGCGGCTCCCGTCCGCCGCAGTTCGGCCCCGACTCGCTCACCCGGGTGATCGCCGTGACGAGCGGCAAGGGCGGGGTCGGCAAGTCGTCGGTGACCGCGAACCTGGCCGTGGCGCTGGCGGCGCGCGGACTGCGCGTGGGGCTGCTCGACGCGGACGTGTTCGGCTTCTCCATCCCGGGACTGCTCGGCATCCCCGACGCGAAGCCCACCCCGGTGGGCGACCTGATGATGCCCCCGACGGCGCACGGCGTCGCGGTGATCTCGATCGGGATGTTCGTCGAGCCCGGCGCGGCCGTGTCGTGGCGGGGTCCGCTGCTGCACCGCACCATGCAGCAGTTCCTCACCGACGTCTGGTGGGGCGACCTCGACGTGCTGCTGCTCGACCTGCCGCCCGGAACCGGCGACGTGGCGATCTCGCTCGGCCAGCTGCTGCCCCGCGCCGAGGTGCTCGTCGTCACCACCCCGCAGACCGCCGCGGCCGACGTCGCGGAGCGCTCGGCGGTGGTCGCCCGGCAGACCGGGCAGACGGTGATCGGCGTCGTCGAGAACATGGCGGGACTCCCTCAGCCCGACGGCTCGGTGCTCGAGCTGTTCGGGTCGGGCGGCGGCGCCGAGGTCGCGCGGCGCCTCGGGGTCCCGCTGCTCGCGTCGGTGCCGCTCAGCGTCGAGCTGCGCACGGGCGGTGACGCGGGCTCCCCCGTCGTGCTCGCCCGGCCCGACGACCCCGCCGCCCGCGCCCTCGCCGGCATCGCGGACGGGCTCGTCGCCCGCGGGCGCGGCCTCGCCGGGCGCCGGCTGCCGATGACCCCGCGGGCGACGCCCGCCGACACCGAGGAGTGACATGCAGATCCAGGACGCCATCGACGGGATGCGGGTGGTGCGCGACTTCGCGGACCGCCCGCTCGACACCCCCGACCTGCGCGCCCTGCTGCACGCCGGACGGCGCACCGCGTCGAGCAAGAACCAGCAGCGCTGGGACTTCGTCGTCGTGCGGGACCGGGAGCGGCTGACCACGCTGTCCGGCGCGGGCCGGTTCGGCGGCCACCTGGCGGGAGCCGCGGCCGGGATCGCGCTCGTCGTCCCGTCGCCCGCGGTCGACGACGCCGCATCCGTGCTGTGGGACCTGGGCCGGGCGGCGCAGAGCATGACGCTCGCCGCCTGGGACCGCGGCATCGGCTCGTGCCCCACGACCGTCCACAACCCGGAGGTCGCGGCCGACGTGCTGGGACTGCCCGACGACCGGTGGTGCCCGTTCATCCTGAGCTTCGGCTACCCGGCCGACCCGTCGGTGCTGACCGCGCCGCTGCGCGCGGGCGGACGCGACACGCTGACCGAGGTCGTGCACGGCGAGACCTGGGACGGCGCGCTCACGCTCTGACCGCTCAGGCGGGCGGCGGGGCCCCCGGGATGACGGACGGCGCCGGGCCCTCCACGTCGATGTCGGCGCGCCGCAGCGGGTAGCGGCCGAGCGCGATCGTCGAGCCGATCATGAGCGCCGCCGGCAGCACGCTGAAGCAGGCGATGATGCCGAGCACGGCGGCCGGGCCCTGCTCGACGACGACCCCGGCGGTCGACTCCAGGTAGCCGGTCGCGGCGAGCACCAGCGAGAGCACCGTCGCCCCGAACGCGAGTCCGATCGTCTCGCCGGCGGTCCACATCCCGCTGAACCCGCCGCCGCGCCCCGGCCCGTTGCTGCGGGCGTCGTGGGCGATCACGTCGGGCAGCATCGACAACGGCAGCGCCTGCAGGCCGGCGTAGGCGAAACCGGCGAGACCGACGGGCGCGTACACCCACAGCCCGGGCGCCCAGACCAGCAACACCAGGCTGAGCGCGGCGACTCCGAACAGGACGATCGCGATCAGGTAGGCGCGCTCCTTGCCGATGCGGCGCGCGACCGCGCCCCAGATCGGCGCCGCGACCAGCGCCGGGGCGATCAGCGCGACGAACAGCAGCGTGACGGCGTCCTCGTCGAACAGCACCCAGGTGGCGACGTACTGCGCGGCGCCGAGCATCATGCCGGTGGCGAGCCCCTGGATCATGAACGCCGCGAGCAGGGCGCGGAACGGGCGGCTGGAGCGCAGCAGGCCCCAGCCGCGGCGCACGCGCCCGCCGAGCGAGTCGCGCGGCGCGGGCAGCTGCGCATACGGATCGGTGGCGGGCGGCGCG
The DNA here is from genome assembly GCA_041984585.1 of Pseudolysinimonas sp. Taxonomy (GTDB): domain Bacteria; phylum Actinomycetota; class Actinomycetes; order Actinomycetales; family Microbacteriaceae; genus Pseudolysinimonas_A. The sequence continues at coordinate 18,017 of JBHIXX010000004.1, forward strand.
GGCGGTGTCTCGCCGCGCGCGGCGCGCTCGATGCCCGAGGTGATGAAGATCGCGATCGCGAACCCCGCGGCGGCCCCCACCGCCATCAGCAGGTAGCCGAACGCGACGGGGTCGAGGTCGATGCCGAGCGCGTCGCCCAGGGACGGCGCGAGGTCTCCGCCGAGACCGCGCAGCAGCGGGCCGCCGCCGCCGTAGAGCAGGATCGCGATCGCGAGCACGACCACTCGGGCCGACAGCAGGCGGGTGCGTTCGTCGTAGCTGCGCGTCAGTTCCGCGGGCAGCACGTTGTAGGGCACCTGGAACAGGCTGAACCCGGTCGCCGCGAGCAGGAACGCCGCGAACACCCAGGCGGCCGAGGCCAGCGGCGGCAGCCCCGCCGGAACGATGAAGGTGACGACGAAGAACAGCGGGAGCAGCACCGCCGCGAGCCGCATCAGTCGGCGACGCCCGCCGGTCGCGGCCAGTTCGCGATCGCTGAGCCCGCCGACCACCGGGTCGATCACGATGTCCCAGATCTTGGCGAGGGTGACGACGATGCCGGCGAGCAGCGCGGGCACGCCGAGCGCGTCGGTCAGGTAGAACACCAGGACCAGCCCGGGCAGGGCGGCGAAGCCGCTGGTCACGAACTCGCCGGTCGCGTAGCGGGCCAGGAGGGCCGGGCGCAGTTCCCGCCCGGGGCGCGTCGGAGTCACCCGACGATGCTAGTCACGCCGGATGACGATGGCTCACCCCGGGGACCTGCCGCGGTCGATCGTCGCTCAGCGCGGCTCGACGAGCCGGCCCAGCAGCTCCACCAGCAGGCGCTCGGCGAGCGGGTCGGGCGCCGCCTCGATCACGGCCATCAGCGGTGCCATCCGGTCGGGCAGGGCGCTCCCGCCCCCGCCGATGCCGAACCCGGCGAGCAGCGCCGCCGCGGTGTCCGAGTCGAGCGGACCGTCGAGCGGCGGGAGCTGGGCGAGCAGCTCCGACGCGTCGACGTGCGGGACGCCGCGCACCGCGTCCGCGGCCGCGGCCAGCACGGGCAGCAGCTCGGGCAGCACCCGCTCCGAGACGGGAGTCAGCGTGAGGTGCGTCGTCGGCGGCATCGCGGAGCCGTCGGGCTGCACCACCGCGGGCTGCGGCTGCAGGATGAACCCCGCGTCCTTGGCGGCGTCCGCCCAGTGGTGGGGGTCGACGCGGCGGTCCTCCGGCGCATCCGGATCGGCGATGACCGCCAGCAGCGGCCCGACCGGGTCGCCGACCACGGCGAGCCCCTCGATGTCGCCGATCGCCGCGCGCACCGCATCCGTCGCCCGCCGGCAGGCGTCGGCGAGCCCGCGGTACCCGTCGGCGCCGAGCGCGTGCACGATCGCCCACGCGGCGGCGAGCGGACCGGCCGACTTCGAGCCGAGCAGGGTCGGGTTGACCACCGGGTAGCCCGGCCAGCGGGTGGTGGCGAAGTACTGCAGGCGCTGGCGGTCGCGTCCGCGCTGCAGCACCACCGAGGCCCCCTTCGGAGCGTAGCCGTACTTGTGCAGGTCGGCGCTGATGCTCGTCACCCCGGGCACGCGGAAGTCCCAGTCGGGCAGCGGGGCGCCGTCGGCATCCGTCCAGAACGGGAGCACGAGTCCGCCGATGCAGGCGTCGACGTGCACCGCGATGCCCTGCGCGCTCGCCGCCGCGGCCACCTCGGCCACCGGGTCGAGCGCGGCGTAGGGGTAGCTCGGCGCCGAGACGACGACGAGCGCCACGTCGGGACCGAGCCGCTCGACCATCGCCGCCGCCGGCGCCGCGCCGTCGGGGCCGACCGGCACCAGGTCAAGGTCGAGTTCGAAGTAGTGCGCCGCCTTCTGGAATGCCGCGTGCGCGGTCGTCGGCAGCACCATCCGCGGCCGGCCGACGCCACCGGCCGCGCGCCAGGCGTCACGGGCGGTCTTCACCGCGAGCAGGCAGCTCTCGGTGCCGCCCGTCGTGACGCTGCCGACCACGTCGTCGTCGCCGTGCAGCAGGTCGCGGGCGAAGGCGACCAGGTCGCGCTCGAGGGCCGCGACCGAGCCGAAGGTGGTCGGGTCGAGGCCGTTGACCGGCTGCATCATCCGGATGGCGTCCGCCGCCAGCTCGTCGAGCCGCGCGTCGTCGGGATCGTAGACGTACGACAGCACGTGCCCGCCGTGGGTCGGGGCGTCGGCCTCGCGCAGCTCGCGGAGCCGGGCGAGGATCGTCTCCGGCTGCTCGGCGAAGGCGGTCACGACGGCGCTCCCGTCGGCGGCGCCGCGTCGCGGGCCAGCACCTCGATGTCGGCCTTGCGCAGCGGGTAGCGGGCGAGCGTGATGAGGCTGAGCGCCATCAGCACCGCCGGCACCGCGCTGAAGGCGAGGATGATGCCGTCGACCGCGCTCTGCGGCTGCTCGACCACCTCCGACCCCTCGGTGGCGATGAAGCCGGTGACGGCGAGGATGATCGACAGGATCGTGCCGCCGAAGGCGAGGCCGGCGGTCTCGCCCGCGGTCCAGACGCCGCTGAACGTCCCGGCGCGGCCGGGGCCGTTCGTCCGGGCGTCGTGCGCCACCGTGTCCGGCAGCATCGCCAGGGGCAGCGACTGCAGCCCCGCGTAGGCGACGCCGGCGATGGCGACCGGGGCGTAGATCCACACCCCGGGGAACCAGAGCAGCAGCGTCAGCGAGAGCGCGGCGAGCAGGTAGAGCACCGTCGCGACGCGATACGCCCGCTCCTTGCCGATCCGGCCGGCCACCGCGCCCCAGGCCGGCGCCGCGACGAGCGCCGGGGCGATGAGGGCGAGGAACAGGAACAGCACGCCGGTGCCCAGCAGCTCGGCGGCGACGTAGGCAGCGCCGGCGAGCATGAGTCCGATCGCGAGCGCCTGGATGACGAACGTCGCCAGCAGCGCCCGGTACGGCTGGCTGTCGCGCACCGCCGCCCAGCCGCGGCGGAAGTGCATGAACACCGACGAGCGGGGCGCGTCGAGCCCCGCGACGGGGAGCGACCCGGGCGCCGCCGGGGAGCGGGTCGACCGCACGCTCGACTCCACGGTCGACGCGATCAGGAACGCGGTCAGGAACACCGCGCCCGCGACGAGGGACATCACGAAGTAGCCCAGATACTCGCTGCCGCCCATGCCGACGACCAGTCCGACGATCTCGGTCGCGCCGCCGCCGAAGGCGAGGATCGACAGCGTGAGCACCACGACGCGGGCCGAGAGCAGCCGCGTGCGCTCGTCGTAGCTGGAGACCAGCTCGGCGGGCAGCGCGATGTAGGGAACCTGGAACAGGCTGAACGCCGTCGCCGAGAGCAGGAACGCGACGAGCACCCACGCCGACGAGAGCACCGGCGGCAGTCCCGGCGGCACCGCGAAGGTCAGCGCGAAGAACACCGGCAGCAGGATGGCGCCGAGCACCATGAAGCGCCGGCGGGCACCGGTGCGGGCGAGGCTGCGGTCGCTGCGCGCCCCGATCCACGGGTCGATGACCACGTCCCAGATCTTCGCGACGGTGAACGCCGCCCCGGCGAAGATCGGGTCGACGCCGAGCGTGTTGGTCATGTAGATCAGCAGCACGAGGCCGGGCAGGGTTCCGAATCCCCCGGTGCCGACGGAGCCGATCGCGTACCGAGCGACCGTCCCCCGTCGCAGCTCCCGGGGTGCGGCGGGAGCGGTCATGCGTCGAGCCTAGGCGGAACGTAGAGTTCACTCATGTCCGGATCGCCGACACCGAGGTCGTTCGCCGAGCAGCTCACCGCCGATCTGACGGCCACCACGGGAGACACGGTCGACGTCGTCGCCCCGTTCACCGGCGAGCCGTTCCACGCCCTGCCGCGCTCGTCGGCCGACGACGTCGCGGCTGCCGCCCGCCGGGCGCGCACCGCGCAGCGGGCGTGGGCGGATGCCGGCCCGGCCCATCGCCGCCGGGTGCTGCTGCGCGCGCACGACCTGCTGCTCGAGCGCCGCGAGGAGCTGCTCGACGCGGTGCAGACCGAGACCGGCAAGACCCGTGGACAGGCCTTCGAGGAGGTCTTCATCGCGGCTGGCACGACCCGGTACGTGGCGCTCTCCGCCCGCCGGGTGCTGCGGCCGCGACGGCGGCGCGGCGGCATCCCGCTCGTGCTCCGGTCGCGGGTCGAGTACGTGCCCAAGGGCGTGGTCGGGGTGATCACCCCGTGGAACTACCCGCTGGCGCTGGCGGTCATGGACGTCGCGCCCGCGCTCGCAGCGGGCAACGCGATCGTGCAGAAGGCCGACGACCAGGGCGCCGTGTCGATCCTGCTCGCCCGACGCTGCTTCATCGACGCCGGCGTCCCGGCCGAGCTGTGGGGCGTCGTCGCCGGCCCGGGCGAGGTGGTCGGCAACGCCGTCGTCGACGCCGCCGACTACGTCGCGTTCACCGGGTCGACCCGCACCGGCACCGCCGTCGCCGAACGCGCGGCAGGCCGGCTCGTCGGCGCATCGCTCGAGCTGGGCGGCAAGAACCCGCTCGTCGTGCTCGACGATGTCGACCCCGAGAAGGCCGCGGCCGACGCCGCGTACGCCTGTTTCGCGGCATCGGGCCAGCTGTGCGTCTCCATCGAGCGCATCTACGTGCACGCCGGCGTCGCCGACGCCTTCACGTCGGCACTGGCGCGCCGCGTCGAGTCGCTCGCGATCGGCGGCGCCTACGACTACTCGACCGACGTCGGGTCGCTCGCCACGGCGGCGCAGTTCGCCCGGGTGCGCGAGCACATCGACGACGCCGTCGCACAGGGCGCGACCCTGGTCGCCGGCGGGCGCGCGCGGCCCGACCTGGGTCCGTTCGTGATCGAGCCGGCGGTGCTGACCGGCGTCACCTCGACGATGAGCTGCGACCGCGGCGAGACGTTCGGGGCGGTGGTCGCCGTGCACCCGGTCGCCGACGACGATGAGGCCGTGGCCCGCGCTAACGACTCCGACTACGGTCTCAACGCCTCGGTGTTCGGCCGCTCCCGTCGGCGGGCCCGCGCGGTCGCCGCGCGTCTCACGGCCGGCACGGTGAACATCGACGAGGGCTACCGGGCGACGTTCAGCGCCGTCGATGCGCCGATGGGCGGGATGAAGCTCTCCGGCCTGGGGAGGCGCAACGGCCCGGAGGGGCTTCTGCGCTACGTCGAGTCGCGGAGCACCGCCGAGGCCACAGGTCTGCTGCAGCTGCCCCGCACGGGCGCCGAGTTCCGCCGGCTGGTGGGCGTCATGGTGCTGCTGCTGCGCACGCTGCGCGTCATCCGCCGCCGCTGACCGACGCTGCGCTGGGCGACCGCGCTCAGGTGGCCTCGGAGTCGAACGGCGCCGGGCGCGGCTTGCCGAGCTTGCGCTGCCGCTGCTCGTACGCCGACTCCCGGTACGCCGCACGACTGGTCGGCGCCGGCTTCGGGGTGGCCGAGGTCGGCTTGACCGGCGCCTCGTCCTCGAGCAGGGCCTCCCGGATGATGCGACGCGGGTCGTACTGCCGCGGGTCGAGCTGCTTCCAGTCGACCTCGTCGAACTCCGGACCCATCTCCTCGCGCATCCGGTCCTTCGCCCCGGAGGCGAAGTCCCGCGCGGAGCGGGCCAGGCGCGCCAGCTGGGCCGCGTAGGAGGGCAGGCGGTCCGGGCCGATCAGGAAGACCGCGATCACCAGGATGATGATCAGCTTGTCGAACGTGAGGCCCAGGGACACCGGCTCAGGATACGCCCGCCGCGCCATGAGCCCGGTCGGCGGCGGCCCCGGATAGCCTGAGCGGGTGGCGGACAAAGAGTCGAGCTGGCGGTTCGCCGAGGAGTTCCCGGTCGAGCCGCCCGCGCTCGAGACGGCGCGCCGCCATTCGCTCGAACTGGGCATCGACACGGTCAGTCCGAGCGTCGGCGCGCAGCTCGCGCTGCTCGCCGCGGCGAGCAGCGCCCTGTCGGTGCTCGAGATCGGCACCGGCGCGGGCGTGAGCGCGCTCTGGCTGTGGCGCGGAGCGCCCGACGCGACGATCACGTCGATCGACGCCGAGTACGAGCACCAGCAGGCGGCGCGCGCCGCGTTCGGCGAGGCCGGGATCCCAGCCAACCGCATCCGCCTCATCACCGGATCGGCCGCGCAGGTGCTGCCGCGGATGAACGACGGCGCCTACGACCTGGTCGTCATCGACGCCGACGCCGAGTCGGTGCTCGACTACGTCGAGCACGGTCTGCGCATCGTGCGCCGCGGCGGCATCGTGGCGATCGTGCACGCGCTGCAGCGCGGCCGCGTCGCCGACCCCGCCCAGCGCGACCCGGTCGTCGCCGACCACCGGGCGCTGCTCAGCACGATCGCCGAATCGGACGCCGTCGTGGCGTCGCTCAGCACGGCCGGCGACGGACTGCTGCAGCTGGTGCGCACCGGCGACTGACGCGGTCGGGCCCGAGCGGTCCACGCGGCGTCACCGCGCGCGACCGCCTCGGCCTCAGCGTCTCGCCGAGAGGCTCTGGACGGCGCCGATCAGGCGCTGACGACGGCTCCCAGCGCGTCGTGCAGCTCCTTCGCCTCGTCGTCGTTGACCGACACGACGAGGCGGCCGCCGCCCTCCAGCGGAACGCGGACGATGATCAATCGCCCCTCCTTGACAGCCTCCATCGGTCCGTCCCCGGTCCTGGGCTTCATGGCTGCCATGTGGTGTCCCCTTTCGGATGGCGTACCCCCCATTATCCCGCGTTTCGGGAACCGAAGGAAAATCGGGGGTTACGGCGGGGTCCAATCGCCCACATCCGCCCGCCAGAGGTGGAAGGTCCAGAGGTACTGGCCGACCACGCCGAGCACCAGCAGAGCCACCCGCAGCACCCCGGATCGCGGCACCGCGAGCACGCCCAGCGCGGGGGCGAGCGGCACCAGCAGCCGGAAGGTGCTCGACTGCGGGAAGAACACCGCGAGCAGGTAGACGGCGTACGACGCGAGCCAGAACCGCACGTCGACGGGGAGGCGCCGCGCCCACGGCGAGAGCAGGACGGCGCCGAACCCCGCCGCCAGCAGCACCACCGCCCCCGCCCCGAGGATCCCGTCGAGCGGCGACTCCACGCCCCACCGGTCGAGCCACCACGCGGCGCCCTCGAACCACGAGCTGAACGGCACCAGGTGGCCGTGCCCCACGTAGCCGGCGCGCCACGCGAGCTCGGTGTCGGTGTACGCGGAGAACTCGCCGGTCACGGCCCACGCCACGAGCAGCCAGGCCACCCCCATCAGCGCGCTGAACAGCCCGACGCCGACCACCGCGAGGCGCTCCGACCACGGGAACGGATCGCGCGCGCGGGTCGCGAAGCGGTGGACGAGGTGCAGCAGCATCACGAGCGCGAACGCGAGCCCGCTCGGCCGGGTCAGCGCCATCACCGCCACCACGGGCACGAGCAGCGCGTAGCGGCGGTCGACGAGCAGCAGCAGGGCGGTGAACAGCAGCGCCAGGTGCATCGACTCGGCGTAGGAGACCTGCAGGATCGGCGACAACGGCGCGACGCAGAACAGCGCGGTCGCGAACAGCGCCGACCCCTCCGGCAGCGCCCGGGTCATGAGCCGGAAGAACACCAGGGCGGCCACCCCGGCGAAGACGAGCGACACGATCGGCGCGATCACCGGGAACGGGATGCCGAGCGCGAGGAACAGCCGCAGCAGCATCGGGTAGGCGGGCAGGAACGCCCACGCGCTCTCGGTCGCGTACCCCTCGTCGTCGCGCGGGATCTCGGCCGGGTAGCCCGACAGCGCGATGCGCCAGTACCACTGGCCGTCCCAGATGCTCGAGAACTCGACCAGGTCGGGGTGCGCCGTGGTGCGGTCGCTCTGCTCCTGCTGCGCCGCGACGACGAGCAGGATGACGGTGGTCACGACGCGCGACGCGACGAAGACGGCGAGCACGCGCACCCACCAGCGCGACGCGAGGTCGACCACGAGGCCGCCCGACGGCGCGCTCACGCGCCGCTCACGCGGTGAGCCACGCCCGCAGTCCCGCGGCGCAGCGCTCGATCTGGTCGAGCGGCACCCGCTCGTCGTCGGCGTGGGCGAGCGACGGATCGCCCGGCCCGTAGTTCACCGCGGGGATGCCCAGCTCGGCGAACCGGGCCACGTCCGTCCAGCCGTACTTCGGTCGCGCCTCGCCGCCGACCGCGTCGAGGAAGGCGAGGGCGAGCGGATCGGTGAGCCCGGGACGGGCCCCGGTGGCGGCATCCGTCACCGCCACCTCGAAGCCGGCGAACACCTCGCGCACGTGCGCCTCGGCGTCGGCGAGCGAGCGGTCGGGCGCGAAGCGGTAGTTCACCGACACCACGCACTCGTCGGGGACGACGTTGCCGGCCACCCCGCCCCGGATGCCGACCGCGTTGAGCCCCTCGCGGTACACCAGCCCGTCGACCTCGCGCTCCTCGGGCGCGTAGCCGGCGAGCACCGCGAGCACGGGGGCGGCGGCGTGGATCGCGTTCTCGCCCATCCACGCGCGCGCCGAGTGCGCCCGCCGCCCGGTCGTGCGCACGTCGACACGCAGGGTGCCGTTGCATCCGCCCTCGACCTCGCCGTTCGACGCCTCGCCGAGCACCGCGAAGTCGCCGGCCAGCAGGTCGGGGCGGGTGCGCGCGAGTCGGCCCAGGCCGTTGAGCGCGGCCTCGACCTCCTCGTGGTCGTAGAAGATCCAGGTGATGTCGACGGCCGGGTCGGGCACGGTGGCCGCGATGTGCAGCATCACCGCGTCGCCGCCCTTCATGTCGACGCTGCCGCGACCCCACAGCACCCCGTCGTCGAGGCGGGACGGGAGGTTGCCGTTGACCGGAACCGTGTCGAGGTGGCCGGCGAGGATCACGCGGCGGTCGCGGCCGAGGTGCGTGCGCGCCACCACGGCGTCGCCGTCGCGGATCACCTCCAGGTGCGGCAGCGCGCGCAGCGCGGCCTCGACCAGGTCCGCGATCTCGCGCTCGTCGCCCGACACCGACGGCAGGTCGACCAGCGTGCGCGTGAGGTCGATCGGCGAGGCGGTCAGGTCGAGGGTCGGCACGCCCGCCAGCCTAGGCGAGTGCCCCCACGGCGCCGGACGACGACCTGCCCGGCGCCGGTAGCCTGGACGGATGCGCACCGCCTGGGGTCACGGTCTGTCCACGATCGCGGAGGACGGCACCGTCCTCGACGCCTGGTACCCCTCCCCCGCGCTCGGCGAGCCCGGCGACGCCGACCGGGAGACGCCCGGCGCCCTGGCCGAGCAGGCGGGAGCCGACGAGCGCCGCGGGGTGCGCACCGAGCCCGTGCTGACCGTCATCGACCTCGACGCGGCCCCGGCATCCACCGCCGACGCCTACCTTCGGCTGCACCTGCTCTCGCACCGGCTGGTCGCGCCGAACTCGCTGTCGCTCGACGGGATCTTCGGCCACCTGCCGATCGTCGCCTGGACCACCGCCGGACCGATGCTCCCGGCCGAGGCGCACAGCCGTCGTCCCGCGCTGCAGCGCGCCGGCATCTCGGTGCTCGGGCTCGACAAGTTCCCGCGCATGACCGACTACGTGCTGCCCGACCGGGTGCGCATCGCGGATGCCGACCGCGTCCGTCTCGGCGCCCACCTCGCCCCGGGCACGACGGTGATGCACGAGGGGTTCGTGAACTTCAACGCCGGCACCCTCGGCGCCTCGATGGTGGAGGGCCGCATCTCGCAGGGCGTCGTCGTCGGCGACGGCTCCGACGTGGGCGGCGGCGCCTCGATCATGGGCACCCTCTCCGGCGGCGGCACCGAGCGGATCGCCGTCGGCGAGCGCGCGCTCCTCGGCGCGAACTCGGGGATCGGCATCTCGATCGGCGACGATTGCGTCGTCGAGGCGGGGCTCTACGTGACCGCCGGAACCAAGGTGACCCTGCGCCAGCCGGGCGCCGAGCCGCGGGAGCTGAAGGCGGTCGAGCTGAGCGGGGTCGCCGGACTGCTGTTCCGCCGCAACTCGCTGACCGGGGCCGTCGAGGCGGTGCCGCGCGACGGGCGCGGGATCGAGCTCAACGCCGCGCTGCACGCCTGAGGGGTCGGCGCCTGACGGGTCAGCGACCGACGGGTCGGCGACCGGCGTCGACGGGTCGGTCGTCCGGCGGCGGGACGATCGTCAGCGGCCCGCGGGCCAGGCGCGCGCGGTGGGCCCCACATAGAGCTGCTGCGGGCGGCCGATCTTCGTGGCCGGGTCGGTGTTGCCCTCGCGCCAGTGGGCGATCCAGCCGGGCAGCCGGCCGATCGCGAACAGCACGGTGAACATGCGCGTCGGGAAGCCCATCGCCTTGTAGATCACGCCGGTGTAGAAGTCGACGTTGGGGTAGAGCTTCCGCTCGGCGAAGTAGTCGTCGGCGAGCGCCGCCTCCTCGAGCTCCTTCGCGATGTCGAGCAGCGGGTCCTTGACGCCCAGGTCGGCGAGCACCTCGTCGGCGCTCTCCTTGACCAGGGTCGCGCGCGGGTCGAAGTTCTTGTACACCCGGTGGCCGAAGCCCATCAGCCGGATGCCGTCCTCCTTGTTCTTGACCCGTTCGATGAAGCGCTGCACGCTCTCGCCCGACTCGTGGATGCGGCCGAGCATGGTGAGCACCGCCTCGTTGGCCCCGCCGTGCAGCGGCCCGTAGAGGGCGTTGATGCCGGCCGAGACCGAGGCGAACATGTTGGCCTCGGTCGAGCCGACGAGGCGCACCGTGGAGGTGGAGGCGTTCTGCTCGTGGTCCTCGTGCAGGATGAGCAGCCGCTCGAGCGCGTTCACCAGCACGGGGTTGATCTGGTACACCTCGGCCAGGTTGCCGAAGTTGAGCTTCAGGAAGTTCTCGACGAACGACAGCGAGTTGTCGGGGTAGAGGAACGCCTGGCCGAGCGCCTTCTTGTGCGCGTAGGCGGCGATGACCGGCAGCTTCGCCAGCAGGCGGATGGTCGAGATCTCGACCTGCTCCGGGTCGTGCGGGTCGAGCGAGTCCTCGTAGTAGGTCGACAGCGCCGAGACGGCCGACGACAGCACCGACATCGGGTGCGCGTTGTGCGGCAGCGCGGAGAAGAACCGCTTCAGGTCCTCGTGCAGCAGCGTGTGCCGGCGCACCTTCTCGTCGAACTCGGCCAGCTCGCTCTGCGTCGGCAGCTCGCCGTGGATGAGCAGCCAGGCCACCTCGAGGTACGTCGAGTTGCGCGCCAGGTCCTCGATCGCGTAGCCGCGATAGCGCAGGATGCCCTCGTCACCGTCGATGTAGGTGATGGCGCTCTTGGTGGAGGCGGTGTTGACGAACCCCTGGTCGAGGGTCGTCAACCCGGTCTGCTTGGTGAAGGTCGAGATGTCGGCACTCGATCGGCCCTCCACTGCGGGGAGGACCGGGAACTCGGCGGTGGTGTCGCCGTACGAGAGAGTGACCTTGTCGGGGGTCTCGGCTGCGTCGCTCACCACTACAGCCTAGGGGCATGGCAGGGCGAGGTTCGCGGACGCCAGAGAGGCGCCCGCTCAGTTGGAGAGAAGCTCCAAACGACGCGCCGCGGCGGCGATCCGCTCGTCGGTCGCGGTGAGCGCGATCCGCACGTGGCGGCCCCCCGCATCCCCGTAGAACGCGCCGGGGGCGACCAGGATGCCGAGGTCGGCGAGCGCGCCCACCGTCGCCCAGCAGTCCTCGTCGCGCGTCGCCCAGAGGTAGAGCCCCGCGACGCTGCCGTCGATGCGGAACCCGGCCGCCTCGAGCGCGGCCCGCAGGGTGTCGCGGCGGGCGCGGTAGACGTCGCGCTGCGCCACGACGTGCGCCTCGTCGTCGAGCGCGGCGATCGTCGCCGCCTGCACCGGGGCGGGCGACATCATGCCGAGGTGCTTGCGGGCGGCGAGCAGCTCGGCGAGCAGGTCGGAGCAGCCGGCGACGAACCCGGACCGGTAGCCCGCGAGGTTGGCGCTCTTGCTCAGCGAGTGCACCGCCATGGTGAGCCGCCGCGATCCGCGGGTCACCTCGGGGTCGAGGATGCTCGGCGTCGGCGCGTCGGACGCCCAGTTCAGCTCCGTGTAGCACTCGTCGTTGGCGATGACGGCGCCGATCTCGCGGGCGCGGTCCACCGCGCGGCGCAGGAAGTCGAGGTCGAGAACGGTGCCGTCGGGGTTGCGGGGGCTGTTCAGCCAGACCAGGCGCGTGCCCTCGGGCCAGTCGTCCGGGTCGTCCGCCACCGCCGCGGTCGCGCCGACGACGGCGGCGCCGACCGCGTACGTCGGGTAGGCGAGCGACGGCTGCACGACGACGTCGCCGGGGCCGAGCCCGAGCAGCGTCGGGGTGAGCGCGATGAACTCCTTCGAGCCGATCGTCGGCAGCACGTTGGCCGGGTCGAGCGGGATGCCGCGCCGTCCGTACCAGCGGATGACCGCATCCTTGAACGCCGCGCTGCCGGTCGTCGCCGGATAGCCGGGCGCGTCGGAGGCGGCCGCCAGGGCGTCGCGGATGACGTCGGGGACCGGGTCGACCGGCGAGCCGACGGAGAGATCGGCGATGCCGTCGGGGTGCGCCCGCGCGGTCTCCGCGAACGGGACGAGCGCGTCCCACGGGAAGTCGGGCAGCTCGAGCGCCATGCGCCCGCTCAGTCGTTGGGGTTCGGCGGCAGCGCGGCGACGACGGGGTGGTCGCCGGGGATCGGGCCGACCTTGGCCGCCCCGCCGGGCGAGCCGACCTCGGCGAAGAACTCGACGTTGGCCTTGTAGTAGTCCGACCACTTCTCGGGCAGGTCGTCCTCGTAGAAGATCGCCTCGACCGGGCAGACCGGCTCGCACGCGCCGCAGTCGACGCACTCGTCGGGCTGGATGTACAGCATCCGGTCGCCTTCGTAGATGCAGTCGACCGGGCACTCGTCGATGCACGCGCGATCCTTGAGATCCACGCAGGGAAGGGCGATCACGTACGTCACGTGATCCATCCTACGGATGGCGCCGGGACGTTTCCGCCCAGGCGAGCCTCACTCAGCCCTCGCCGGCCTCGTCGTCCTCGGTGACCGGGACGAGCTTCACCAGCATCGCCAGCGCCGAACCGTGGGTGGCCCCGGTGCCGGCGGTCAGCTCCACGACGTAGGCCTCGGTGCTGTAGACGCCGTAGGCCGAGGAGGCGCCCGCGGAGCGCACCTCTTCGACGAAGCCGGCCTCGACGAGCAGCGCCGCCGCCGCGTCGAATCCGGCGACCGGGTCGGGCGCGGCGAACCACAGCGTCCAGCCCTCGACGAGGGTGTGCGTCTCGAGCACCTCGGCTTCGGGCGTGGGGATCTCCTCGGGGAAGTCGTCGGGCAGCGGGATCGCCTCGACCTCCTCGCCGTCTACCGGGGCGTCGGTCGCGCCGTCGGTCGGCTCGGCCGACGGCGACGCGGTCCCCGAGTCGGTCGGCACGGGAGCGGGGGTCTCGGCGGCGGGCGCGCACCCGGACGCGACGGCGAAGACGAGGACCAGGGCCGCCACCGGGGGCAGGCTCCGCGCGATCACCGGCATCGGGCCATCCTACGGCCGCGCGGCAGGGAGTCCGCTCCGCGCCCCGGATGCCGGCCACGCCACCACGACGGCCGCCACGAGGACCGGTGCGACGGCCCACGTCCAGCCGACGGCGTCGCCCACCAGCAGCACGTCGCCGCCGGCCGTCGGCATGCCGAGCAGCACGATCGCGCCCACCACGCCGAGCGCCGCGGCCGCGGCGGTGAGCCGCCCCGGGAAGGCCAGGCGGAAGCCGACCAGCAGCGCCGCCACGATGGCGATCCCGGCGAGCAGTCCGAGCGGGACGCCCGCCACCGGCCACTGCCGATGGGTGAAGGTGGTGACGATCCCCACGCCCGCGCCGAGCAGCACGGCGAGCGCGGCACCCGACAGGGTGCCGACCAGGTCGCGCCTCACCGACGACCGACCCGGGAACGGATCGGACCGACGGCCCGCGTCACGCGCAGCCGATGAGGCCGGCCTCGCAGAGGACCGGCCCGAGGAACTCGTCGAGCCCCTCCAGGTCCTCGAAGCTGCAGCTCGAGAGGCTGAACGCGGCGCCGGGGATGACGGCGAGGACCGCGACGATCCGGAGGGCGAGTCGGGTGCGCATGCGCCCGAAGCTAGCAACGCGATCGCGACCGTGTCCACCGTCCACGTGCCCCCGCCGATGAGAGACGGATGAGGGCCCGACCGCGCCCGGGTCGCCCCGGGGCCGGTCGGGCCCTCGTCAGCCGATCAGCAGTTCGCGGTGATCGGGTAGTCGTTCGTGATCTCGGGACCGCCGGACGAGGCCTTCACGGTGATCCGGATGACGTCGCCGAAGCGCTGCGTCTTCGACCCCGGCGGCTGGCCGGTCCACTGGTTGCCGGCGCCCGTCTCCGGACCGAGCCAGCTCGCGTCGTCGTCGATCCAGGCGCCGTACTCGTTCGCCCGCTCGTAGACCACCGACTGGATGCCCTTGCGGTAGCTGTTGTCGTAGTTGGCGGTGATCGTGATGGTCAGTCGACCGCTCTTGCACTGCTGGTTGATCACGGCCGTCTGGATGGTCGGGCCGGCCGGCGTCGGGGTGCCCTCGGGCGTCGACCCCGACGAGCCGGACGAACCCGAGGACCCTGACGAGCCCGAGGAACCGGACGATCCCGACGAACCCGACGACGAGCCGGACGACTCGGACGACCCGGACGTCTCGGCGGAGTCGCCCCCGTCCTCCCCCGTGTCGTCGGTGGGGTCGGGCGTCGCGTCCTCGGTCTCCGACGCGATCGGAGTCGCGGTGACGGTGGTGTCGACGTCCTCGTCGGATGCGGTGGTGCATCCACTGAGGGAGAGCGCGAGTGCGGCGGCGAACGCCAGGGTCGCGCCGATGGCGCGGCGGTCACGGGTCATGGCTGATCCTTCCTCGGAGTCGGCGCCACCCTATCGGGGACGCACTTCCGCGACGAGGGAGGGCGCCCCGCGGGTTGACAGCATCCGGAAATCCGTCGGACCGCGCCGACGGCCGGGATCAGCCCTGGCGCTTCGCGCGCGACGCGTTGCGGGCGCGCTGGGTCTGGTCCAGCTCCACCTTGCGGATGCGCACCGCCTCGGGCGTCACCTCGACGCACTCGTCGTCGCGGGTGAACTCGAGGCACTCCTCCAGGGTCAGCGCCTTGGGGACGTCGAGCTTCTCGAACGAGTCCGCCGTCGAAGAGCGCATGTTGGTGAGCTGCTTCTCCTTGGTGACGTTGACGTCCATGTCCTCGTTGCGCGGGTTCTCGCCGACGACCATGCCCTCGTAGACCTCGTCGCCGGGCTGGATGAAGAACGACATCCGCTCCTGCAGCGCGATCATGGCGAACGGTGTGGCGGTGCCGGAGCGGTCGGCGACGATCGACCCTGTGATGCGCGTGGTGATCGCCCCCGCCCACGGCTCGTAGCCGTGCGAGATCGCGTTCGCGATGCCGGTGCCGCGGGTGATGGTGAGGAACTCGGTGCGGAAGCCGATGAGCCCGCGCGACGGCACGACGAACTCCATGCGCACCCAGCCGGTGCCGTGGTTGCTCATCACCTCGAGGCGGCCCTTGCGCGCCGCCATCAGCTGGGTGATCGCGCCGAGGTGCTCCTCCGGGACGTCGATCGTGAGGTGCTCGAACGGCTCGTGCAGCTTGCCGTCGATCTCGCGGGTGACCACCTGCGGCTTGCCGACCGTGAGCTCGAAGCCCTCGCGTCGCATGTTCTCGACCAGGATGGCGAGCGCCAGCTCGCCGCGGCCCTGAACCTCCCAGGCGTCGGGGCGCCCGATGTCGAGTACCCGGATCGACACGTTGCCGATGAGCTCGCGGTCGAGACGGTCCTTCACCATGCGGGCGGTGAGCTTGTGCCCCTTGACCTTGCCGACGAGCGGCGAGGTGTTGGTGCCGATGGTCATCGAGATGGCGGGGTCGTCGACGGTGATCGCCGGCAGAGCGCGCACGTCGTCCGGGTCGGCGATGGTCTCGCCGATGGTGATGTCCTCGATGCCCGCGATCGCGACGATGTCGCCGGCCGCCGCCGACTCCGCGGGGAGCCGCTCGAGGGCCTGGGTCTTCAGCAGCTCGGTGATGCGCACGTTCTGCACCGAGCCGTCGTGCCGGACGCGGGCGACCGTCTGGCCCTTCTTGAGCGTGCCCGAGAACACGCGCAGCAGAGCGATGCGGCCGAGGAACGGGCTCGCGTCGAGGTTCGTCACCCACGCCTGCAGCGGCGCGGCGTCGTCGTACGACGGGGCCGGGATGTGCTCGAGGATCGCGCCGAACAGCGGCTCGAGGTCGTCGTTGTCCGGCAGGCTGCCGTTGGCCGGCTGGGTGAGGCTCGCCGCGCCCGCGCGGCCCGAGGCGTAGACGATCGGCAGGTCGAGGATCGCGTCGACGTCGAGGTCGGGCACCTCGTCGGCCAGGTCGGCGGCGAGGCCGAGCAGCAGGTCGTGCGTCTCCTCGACGACCTCGTCGATGCGGGCGTCCGGACGGTCGGTCTTGTTGACGCAGAGGATGACGGGCAGCTTCGCGGCCAGCGCCTTGCGCAGCACGAAGCGCGTCTGCGGCAGCGGGCCCTCGCTGGCGTCGACCAGCAGCACGACCCCGTCGACCATGCTGAGGCCGCGCTCCACCTCGCCGCCGAAGTCGGCGTGGCCGGGGGTGTCGATGACGTTGATCGTCACCGGGCCGTCGGCGGCGTGCTCGCCCGCGTACGACACCGCCGTGTTCTTGGCGAGGATCGTGATGCCCTTCTCGCGCTCGAGGTCGTTCGAGTCCATCGCCCGCTCCTCGACGTGGGCGTGCTCGCCGAACGAGTCGGTCTGGCGGAGCATGGCGTCGACGAGGGTCGTCTTGCCGTGGTCGACGTGCGCGACGATCGCGACGTCGCGCAGGTCGGAACGGTGTGCGGTGGGCATGCGGGAACCTCGGGAAGCGTCGGCGGGGAACGGTTCAGTCTATGTGCCCCGCGCCGCGGGCACCGGCGCGGGGTCCGCGACCCCGGCCGGCTCAGTCCTCGACGGCGGCCGGATGCCACTCCCACGCGTTCCCGAACACCCCGCGCGCGAGCGGCGAGCGCACCACGCCGGCGACGTCGTCGGACACCGCGGTGAGCGTCGGGTAGGCGAACAGCGGCAGCCCGTAGGCATCCGCCCAGAGCAGTTCGTCGATGCGCGTGAGGATCTCCGTCTCGCGCCCCACGGCGGCCGGCGACTCGAGCTCGGCGACGAGCGCGTCGACCTCGGGGTTGTCGTAGCGGGAGAAGTTGGCCAGCGCCGAGTCGCTGCGGAACACAGCGCTCACCGCGGTCGGACCGAGGCGGGTCGTGTCCCACGCGAACAGCGCCGCGTCGTAGGCGCCGGCGACCCCGAGCAGGCCCCGCCAGTCGGGGTTGGAGCAGTCGGAGACCCGGAAGCCGGCGAGCTCCGCCGAGTCTCGGATCAGCTCGAACTCGGCGCGACGGCGGGGATTGTCGGCGTCGAACAGCACGCACACGCGCGGGGACTCGGCGCCCGCCTCGGCGAGCAGCTCCCGCGCGGCGTCGATGTCGGGGGTCGCGTACTCCGCCGACCCGTTGGTCGCGACCGCGTCGGCGTAGCCCGCCGCGGCCGGCCGCAGCACGAAGGAGTCGAGCGGTTCGGCATCCGGCTGCACCGGCCCCAGCAGCTCGGCGACGATCGCGTCGCGCGGAACGGTGAGCAGGAACGCCCGGCGCACCAGCGGGTCGTCGAACGCCCCGGACCGCGAGTCGGCGAACTGCAGGTCGATGTGCTCGACCCGGCTGTCGCTGCCCGTGCTCACGGTGATCCCGTCGACGGTCGCGAGCGCGGTCACGACGTCGACCGTCGGCTCGGGCGCGATGATGTCGACCTCGCCGTCGGCGAGCAGCCCCACGGTCTCGAGCGGATCGGGCGAGACCTGGATACGGATCGTCTCGTAGACCGGCTGCCGCATCCCGCGGTACTCCGGGTTGGCGACGAGCACGACGCCGTCGGGCGCGATCTCGGACACCGCGTACGGGCCGGAGGCGACCAGCAGGGCCGGGTCCTCCGGCGTCGCGTCGAGGTTGTACGCGTCGTTCCACATCCGCGCGAGCGGCGCGAGCAGGCGGGGGTCGGGGGTGGCGCCCGGGCCGCCGGCGAGCGCGTCGCCCTCCGGCGGCGGGCCGACGATCGCCGCGACCAGCGCCGCCTTCGCCTCCTCGGGGGTCGCCTCCGGGTCGAGGTCGAGCGCGCGCGCGGCGAGCACGTGCGCCGGGATGCCGGGGGCGAGCACGGTGCGCCAGTCGGGCAGGTAGGCGTCGAAGTGCACGAACAGCGTGCGACCGTCGTCGGCGAGCTGCGGCGTCTGCGAGGCGAGCTCGAGCCCCGCGCCGATGCGGCCGTCGAAGTAGACGACGTCGTCGGGGAACTCGTCGGTGTAGCGCCCCGTCTCCGGGTCGACGTAGTCGGCGTCGTCGAAGTCGGGGGTGTTCAGTGCGCCCGAGTTGGCGGCCCAGGCGAGCAGCAGATCGGCCGCGTCGACCGGCACCCCGTCAGACCAGCGCGCGTCGGACGAGACCGAGTAACGCACCGTGAGCGGGTCCTCGGCGACGATGACCGCGGTGCCGAACGAGTCGTCCTCGACGATGCCGAGCGCGGCGTCGACGTAGGCGAAGCCGGTGCCGGTCAGGTGCGCCACGTCACCGTTCGTGCTGCCGGCGCGGGCGTAGGACGTGGTCGGGTTGAGCGAGGTGAACGGATCGGCGACCGCGACCGCGACCTCGCTCCCGGCCACGACCGTCGAGGTCGCGCATCCGGAGAGGACGACCGCGACCACGGCCAACGCCGTCAGCGGCCGGGCGATTCTCATCGCGCCCAGCCTAGGGGTGCGCCCGCGGAGCGCGGCGGCGGATGCAGGACCCGCCGCCGCGCCGCCGTCAGGTGAGCGGGATGTCGGCGCCGGGGATCGCGGCGAGCAGGTTGCGGGTGTACTCCTCGCGCGGCGAGTCGAACACCTCGTCGACCGTCGCCTGCTCCACGATGCGCCCCTTCTCCATGACGCAGACGTAGTCGGCGATCATCCGCACCACCGCGAGGTCGTGCGTGATGAACAGGTAGGTGAGCCCGAGCTCCGACTGCAGGTCGGCGAGCAGCTCCAGCACCTGGGCCTGCACCAGCACGTCGAGCGCCGACACGGCCTCGTCGAGCACGACGATGTCGGGTTTCAGCGAGAGGGCGCGGGCGATCGCGACGCGCTGCCGCTGCCCGCCGGAGAGCTCGTTCGGGTAGCGCGAGATCACCGTCTCGGGCAGCGCCACCTGGTCGAGCACCTCGCGCACGCGCGCGCGGCGGGACGCCGAGTCGCCGACGCCGTGCACGCGCAGCGGCTCCGCGATCGTGTTGCCGATGTTGTAGAGCGGGTCGAGCGAGCCGTACGGGTCCTGGAAGACCGGCTGCATCCGCCGCCGCAGCGCCAGCAGCTGCTTGCCGCTCATGCCCTTCGTCGGGGTGCCGTCGACGAGGATCTCGCCGCCGGACACCGACTCGAGCTGCAGCAGCAGCTTCGCGAGGGTCGACTTGCCCGATCCCGACTCGCCGACGAGCGCCGTCGTGGTGCCGGACCGCACCTCGAACGACGCCTTGTCGACGGCGGTGAACGGCGTCGAGCGGAAGCCGTTGCCGCCGCGGATCTGGTACTGCTTCGACACCTCGCGGAACTCGATCACCGGCGGGGCGTCGGCGAGCACCTCGGCCGCGTGCGAGCCGCCCTCGGCCCGCGCGGCGGACTGGATGCGGGTCGAGGCGAGGCTCGGCGCCGCGGCCACCAGCCGCTGGGTGTACGGATGCTGCGGGTTGCGCAGGATCTCGAGCGACGGGCCCGACTCCACGATCTTGCCGCGGTTCATCACGATGATGTTCTCCGCGCGCTCGGCCGCGAGGCCCAGGTCGTGGGTGATGAAGATCACCGCGGTCCCGCGCTCCTCGGTCAGCGTCTCGAGGTGATCGAGGATCGTCTTCTGCACCGTCACGTCGAGCGCGCTGGTCGGCTCGTCGGCGATCAGCAGCTTCGGGTCCGACGACAGGCCGATGCCGATCAGCACGCGCTGCCGCATCCCGCCCGAGAACTGGTGCGGGAACTGGTGCAGCCGGTGCTCGGCATCCGACAGGCCCGCCTCGCGCAGCACCTGCACGGCGCGCTTCTTGGCGGCCCGACGGGTGCTGGCCAGTCCGTTGGCGCGCACCGCCTCCTGCACCTGGAACCCGATGCTCCACACCGGGTTGAGGCTGTTCATCGGGTCCTGGGGAACCAGGCCGATCTCCCGGCCGCGCACGCGCTCCATCTCGCGCGGCGAGAACCGGCTGAGCTCCCGCCCCTCGAACTGCACGCTGCCGCCGGTGATCATGCCCGAGCCGGGGAGCAGGTTGATGATGGCGTGCGCCGTCGTCGACTTGCCCGATCCGGACTCGCCGACGATCGCGACCGTCTCGCCCGGGTAGACGTCGAAGCTCACGCCGCGCACGGCGGGGACGGTGCCGTCCTGGGTGCGGAACGCGACCTCGAGGTCGGTGACGCTGAGCAGAGGCTGGGTCATCGCACGGCCCTCGCCCTCGGGTCGAGCGCGTCGCGCACTGTCTCGCCGAGCATGATGAAGGCGAGCACGGTGACCGACAGCGCGATCGACGGGTAGATGAGCGGCAGCGGGTTGGTGCGCAGCGTGAACTGCCCGGCCGAGATGTCGTTGCCCCACGACATGTAGATGTTGTTGGGCAGCCCGACGCCGAGGAACGACAGGGTCGCCTCGGCGGTGATCGCGGCGGCGAGTCCGACGGTGCTGACGATGATCACCGGCGCGATCGAGTTGGGCAGCACGTGGGTGAACATCGTGCGCACCTTGGTGAGGCCGATCGCCTCCGACGCGGTGACGTAGTCGGACTGTTTGACCCTGAGCACCTCGGATCTCAGGATGCGCGCCGTCGACGGCCAGGCGAAGAACCCGATCGCCAGCGAGATGATCCAGATGTTCCGGATGTCGAGGAAGATCGACATGATCACGACCGCGGCCAGGATGTAGGGGATCGCGAAGAACATGTCGCCGACGCGCATGAGCAGCGAGTCGATCCAGCCGCCGAAGTAGCCGGCGAAGGCGCCGATCACGATGCCCATGATCGCGACCATCACGGTCACGATGAGCCCCACCGAGAGCGAGGTGGAGGCGCCGTGCACGATCCGCGAGAAGACGTCGCAGCCCTGGAAGGTGAAGCCGAGCGGATGACCCGGCTCCGGCCCGCCGTTGGAGTTGGCGAGGTAGCACTGGTCGTTCGGCGGCACCTGGGTGAACACCGTCGGGAACAGCGCCATGAAGATCAGGAACGCGATCACGACGGCGGAGACCCAGAACATCCAGCGGCCGCGCAGGTCGCGCCACGCGTCGAGCCAGAGGTTGCTCTTGCGGTCGCTCACGCGCACCGCGTCGACGGCGCCGAGGCCGCCCTCGTCGACGTCGGCGACGAAGTGCGGGGCGGTGCGGACGGGCTTACTTCTTGACATAGCGGATCCTGGGGTCGAGCACGCCGTAGAGCAGGTCGATGCCGAGGTTGACGAGCACGTAGATGATGACGAGGACGGTCACGATCGAGACCACCTCGGGACTGTCGTGGCGCCGGATGGCCTGGAACAGCTCGTTGCCGACGCCGGGCACGTTGAAGATGCCCTCGGTGACGGTCGCGCCGACGATGAGGATGCCGAAGTCGGCCGCCAGGTTGGTGGTGACCGGGATGAGCGAGTTGCGCAGCACGTGCACCGGGATCACCCGGCGGGAGCCGAGCCCCTTGCCGTAGGCCATCCGCACGAAGTCCTGCTGCTGCGTCTCGATCACCGAGGCGCGGGTCAGCCGGAGCACGTACGCGAAGTTGAGGCCGGCGAGCACGATGGCCGGCAATAACAGGTCTTCCCAGGGGGCACCGCGACCCACGGTGGGACTGAACAGCCCGAGCTGCAGGCCGAGGAACCACTGCGCGACGAAGGCGAGCACGAACACCGGGAGCGAGATCAGCACCAGGCTGATCAGCAGCGAGACGTTGTCGAACAGCTTGCCCTTGCGCAGGCCCGCGATGAGCCCGGCGGTCACGCCGAAGATGAGCTGGATGAGCACCGCAAGCAGTGCGAGGCGGAGCGTGTTGGGGAACGTCCGCATGAGGATGTCGTTGACCGACTCCCCCGAGAACGTGGTGCCGAGGTTCCCCTGGAACACGTCGCCGAGGTACAGGAAGTACCGCGTGAAGAACGGCTGGTCGAGGCGGAACTGCGCCTCGAGCGCGGCGATCTGCGCCTCGCTCGGGGTGCGCTCGCCGAACATCGCGAGCACGGGGTTGCCCGGCAGGGCGAACACCATCGTGAAGATCAGGAACGTCGACCCGAGGAAGACGGGGATGGCCTGGAGCAGGCGCCGAAGGATGTATGCGGGCATGAGGGTGGAACGAGACGTCGACCGACACGACCGTGGGGCGGCGTTCGCCGCCCCACGGCCGTCTGTGTCAGGTCAGACTACTTGGTGACCTCGTAGAGCACCGGCCAGGTGTCCCAGCCGTACTCGACGTTGGACACGTCCTCGCCGTAGCCGGCGTTGACGGCGCTGTACCACAGCGGGATCGCGGGCAGATCCTGGTTCAGGATCGCCTGCGCCTGCTGGAACAGCTCGGTCTGCTCCTCGAAGGTCGGGGACGTGAGCCCCGCCTGGAAGAGCGCGTCGAACTCGGGGTTCGAGTAGTCCGCGTCATTCGACCCGGAGCCGGTCACGTAGAGCGCGCCCAGGATGTTGGACTGCGACGGGAAGTCGAACTGCCATCCGGTGCGGAACGCCGACGTGATCGTGCGCTGGTTCACCTCGGTGCGCAGACCGGCGAAGTCGGGGTACGGGACCCCCACCGCGTCGATGCCGAGCACGTTCTTGATGGAGTTGACGGTCGCGTCGACCCACTCCTGGTGTCCGCCGTCCGCGTTGTAGGCGAGCTCGAAGGTGCCCTCCCACGGCGAGATGGCGTCAGCAGCGGCCCAGGCCTCGACAGCGCCCTCCGGGTCGTACCGGAGAACCTCGGAGCCCTCGATCGAGTCGGAGAACCCGCTGATGACCGGCGACGTCCAGTCGACGGCCGGCTCGCGCGTCCCGCTGAAGACCACGTCGGTGATCTCCTCGCGGTTGATCGCCATCGAGATGGCGGCGCGGCGCAGCTTGCCCTCCTCGTCGAACCCGAAGTGCGGCAGGTTCGCGTTCATGGTGAATGACTGGAACACGGCAGCGGCCTGGGTGACCGCACGGTCGCCCAGCTCCTCCTCGTAGGTGCCCATCGCGTTCGACGGCACCTGCTGGATGATGTCCAGGTTGCCGGCGAGCAGGTCGGTGTAGGCCGCCTCCTGCGTCGCGTAGACGACGAGGTCGAGACCGGCGTTCTGCGCCTTGCGCGGTCCGTCGTAGTCGGGGTTGGGCACGAGCGAGATGACCTCGTCGTGGACCCACTCGTCGATCATGTAGGGGCCGTTGCCGATCGGCGCGTCACCGAAGGCCTCCGGGTCCTCGAAGAAGGCCTCGGGGAGCGGGAAGAACACCGTGTAGCCGAGGGCGACCGGGAAGTCGGCCTGCGGCTGGGTGAGCGTCGCGGTGAAGGTCAGGTCGTCGATCACCTCGAGGGCGAGGGTGTCCTCGCCGCCGTCGTCCGAGTAGCCCTCGAACGGGATCGCGTAGCCGAACCACCACTGGTTGAGGTTCGCCGGGTCCGACGCGCCCCACTGCCAGGCGTCCACGAACGACGACGCCGTGACCGGCGTGCCGTCGGTGAAGGTCTCGCCGTCCTTGATGGTGATGGTCCAGGTCTGGTAGTCGTCCGACTCGATCGACTCGGCGACATCCATCTGCGGGGTGCCATCGGCCTCGTAGTACATGAGGCCCGACATGATGTTGTTGAGAACCAGGCCGCCGTTCACCTCGTTGGTGTTGGCGGGGATCAGCGGGTTCTCCGGCTCGCCCCAGTCGACGGTGATCGGCTCACCGCTGCCGGTGCCGCCGTCGGTACCCGTGCAGCCCGCGAGCGCGAGGGCGACGATCGTCGCAGCCCCCCCGGCCGCCGCTGCGAAACGTGGAATTCGCAATGTTCCTCCTGTGCAATCGGAAAGCGCAGCGCTCGGCGGACCCCGAGGCGCCGCGCCCGGATAGACCGACCCTAGATAGGGGGGTGGGCCCGGACAAAACCGTTGGAGGAATCGTTACACCGCGGTAACGCGTGCGGTGGAATGTTGCGATAACGCTCGAAACCGGCATGAAATGGGCGCGGTCCGCAACATCCGTGCGCCCGAACCGGAGTATGAGGGCCTCTCTGCTTCTGAACGGCGGGTGAACGGGCGGGCCCGGCGCCGTGCCCGGGTGGGCTCCGGGTGACACCGAGGTGACACTCCGAGCGCCGACGTAGCATGGCCCGATGCAGCTCCCCGTGCTCGTCTTCGACGGCGACTGCGCGTTCTGCACCACCGCGGTCGACCGGATGCGGCGGACGCTCCCCGCGTTCCCCGAGGCCCAGCCCTGGCAGTGGCTCGATCTGCCGACCCTCGGCCTCACCCCCGCGGACGGCGAGCGCGCCGTCTGGATGGTCACCGCGCGCGGGCGCTGGGCCGGGCACCTCGCCGTGTCGGTGCTGCTGCGCGGGCAGCCGACGCCCGGGTGGCGCTTCCTCGGCCACCTCATCGCCACCCCGCCGTTCTCCTGGCTCGCGGCGGTCGGCTACCGGTGGGTCGCCCACAACCGGCACCGGCTGCCGGGCGGCACCCCGGCGTGTTCCCTTCCGCCCGAGCAGCGCCCGGGCGCGACCCGGTGAGCGCCGCATCCGGGGACCCGGTCGCCGCGCCGGAGAGCCGGCGCCGGATCGGCGCGGAGATCGCGATCGTGCTCGCGCTCTCGCTCGGGCAGTCGGCGGTCTACGCCATCGTCGCGATCGTCAACCGCGCCACCCGCGAGCAGCCGCTGGCCGAGCAGACCGCGACGCTCAACCCGTCGCTGAGCAGCCGCGAGGTGTTCGACCTGATCTACCAGCTGCTCGGCATCGGGTTCGCGCTCGTGCCGGTGGTGCTGGCCTGCTTCCTGCTGTGGAGCCCGGGCCGCCCGCACCTCGGCCGCCTGGGCATCACCTTCGACCAGCCGGGGCGCGACGTGCTGCGCGGGCTCGCGCTCGCCCTGGTGATCGCGCTCCCCGGCATCGGCATCTACCTGGCCGGGCGGGCGCTCGGGATCGGCGTGGCGGTGAACCCGGCCGGCCTGGACGCCTACTGGTGGACCGTGCCGGTGCTGCTGCTCTCGGCGGTGCGCGCCGGCATCCAGGAGGAGGTGCTGCTGCTCGGCTACCTGTTCGCCCGGCTCGGCGACCTGCGCTGGAGCCGCTGGGCGATCATCGTCTCCGCCGCCCTGCTGCGCGGGAGCTACCACCTGTACCAGGGCTACGGCGCGTTCGTCGCCAACGTCGCGATGGGCGTCTTCTTCGGATGGCTGGTCAGCCGCCGTCGCCGCGTGCTGCCGTTCGTCGTCGCCCACGTCGCGATCGACGCCGCCGTGTTCGTCGGCTACCCGGTCGTCGCGACCGCCTGGCCCGAGCTGTTCGGTCTGCCGGGCTGAGCGGAGTCGCTCACGCGAACGCCTCTCGCGCGCCGGCGGCGCGATCACTCGGCACCGCGGACTCCGGTGGAGGCGAACGCCTCTCGCGCGCCGGCGGCGCGGTCAGTCGGCACTGCGGTCTCCGGTGGAGGCGAACGCCTCCACCGGAGGACAGGCGCACATCAGGTTGCGGTCGCCGTAGGCCTGGTCGACCCGGCGCACCGGCGGCCAGTACTTGTCGCGCACGAGCCCGGGTGCCGGGTAGACGGCCGTCTCCCGCGCGTACGGGTGCGTCCATTCGCTCGCTGTGGCATGGGCCGCGGTGTGCGGCGCGTTGACGAGCGGGTTGTCGTCGGCGGGCCACTCCCCGGCGGCGACGGCGTCGGCCTCCGCCCGGATGGCGATCATCGCCTCGACGAACCGGTCGAGCTCGGCGAGGTCCTCGCTCTCGGTCGGCTCGACCATGAGGGTGCCGGCCACGGGGAACGACATGGTCGGCGCGTGGAAGCCGTAGTCGACGAGGCGCTTCGCGACGTCGTCGACGGTGACCCCGGTGCGCTTGGTCAGCGGGCGCAGGTCGAGGATGCACTCGTGGGCGACGAGCCCGTGCTCCCCGGCGTAGAGCACCGGGTAGTGGTCGCGCAGCCGCGCCGCGACGTAGTTCGCCGCCAGCACCGCGGCACCGGTCGCCCGGGTCAGCCCGTCGAGTCCCATCATCCGCACGTACGCCCACGAGATGGGCAGGATGCCGGGGCTGCCGTACGGGGCGCTCGCCACCGGGTTCGCCTGCGGGTCGCGGGTGCCGTCCGGGGCGAAGCCGGGCAGGAACGGCGCCAGGTGCGCCTTCGCGGCCACCGGGCCGACTCCCGGTCCGCCGCCGCCGTGCGGGATGCAGAACGTCTTGTGCAGGTTGAGGTGCGACACGTCGCCGCCCAGGTCGCCGAATTCGGCGTAGCCGAGCAGGGCGTTGAGGTTGGCGCCGTCGACGTACACCTGGCCGCCCGCGGTGTGCACGGCATCCGTCACCTCCCGGATGTCGTGCTCGTACACCCCGTGCGTCGACGGGTAGGTGACCATGAGCGCCGCCACCTGATCGCCGTGCTCGGCCAGCCGCGCCCGCAGGTCGGCGAGGTCGACGTTCCCCTGCGCGTCGCAGGCGACGACGACGACGCGCATCCCGGCGAGCACGGCGCTGGCCGCGTTGGTGCCGTGGGCGCTCGACGGGATGAGGCACACGGTGCGCGCGTCGTCGCCGCGCGAGCGGTGGTAGTCGCGGATGGCGAGCAGGCCGGCCAGCTCGCCCTGCGATCCGGCGTTCGGCTGCAGCGACACCGCGTCGTAGCCGGTGAGCGCGGCGAGCCAGTCCTCGAGCTGCGCGATCATCTCGAGGTACCCGGCCGTGTCGGCCGCCGGGGCGAGCGGGTGCAGGTCGGCGAACTCGGGCCAGGTGACGGCGGCCATCTCGGTGGCCGCGTTGAGCTTCATCGTGCACGAGCCGAGCGGGATCATCCCGCGGTCGAGCGCGTAGTCGCGGTCGGCGAGCTCGCGCAGGTGGCGCATCATCTGCGTCTCGCTGCGGTGGGTGTGGAACACCGGATGCTGCAGGTACGCGCTCGAGCGGATCAGCTCCGGCGGCACGCTGCGCAGCACCGGCTTGACCGGGAGCGGCGGAGCGGTGTCGCCGAGGAACGCGGCGAGCACGGTCTCGAGGTGGTCGTCGGTGGTGGTCTCCCCCACGGCGACGCCGACCGTGTCGGCGTCGGCGCGCCACAGGTCGATCCCGCGCTCGGCCGCCGCGGCGACGACCTCATCGGCGCGCCCCGGCACGCGCACGCGCAGGGTGTCGACGAACGTCTCGCTGCCCAGTTCGAGCCCGCCGGCGACCAGCGCCTCGCCGAGGCGCGACGCGTTGCGATTCGCCTGGTGGGCGATCGCCTTCAGCCCCGACGGCCCGTGATAGACGGCGTACATGGCGGCCATCACCGCGAGCAGCACCTGCGCGGTGCAGATGTTGCTGGTCGCCTTCTCGCGGCGGATGTGCTGCTCTCGGGTCTGCAGGGTGAGCCGATACGCGGGCGCGCCCTCGGCATCCACCGACACCCCGACGAGGCGGCCGGGGAGCTGCCGCTCCAGCCCCGCGCGCACGGCGAGGTAGCCGGCGTGCGGGCCGCCGAAGCCGAGCGGCACGCCGAATCGCTGCGTCGTGCCGACCGCCACGTCGGCGCCCAGCTCCCCGGGCGGCACGACGAGGGTCAGCGCCAGCAGGTCGGCCGCGACGACCGCGAGACCGCCAGCGGCATGCACCGCCTCGATCGCGGCGCGCGGGTCCCACAGCCGTCCGGAGGCGCCCGGATACTGCACGACCGCCCCGAACGCCTCCGCCAGCGCGGCCGGGTCGGCGAAGTCGGTCTCGACCAGCCGGATGCCGAGCGGCTCCGCCCGGCGCTCGAGCAGCGCGCGGGTGCGGGGCAGCAGGTCGGCGTCGACGAGGAACACGTCGGAGCCGGATCCGGAGGCGCGGCGGGCGAGCAGCATCCCCTCCACCACGGCGGTGCCCTCGTCGAGCATCGACGCGTTCGCGGTGGCGAGCCCGGTGAGGTCGGCGACCATGGTCTGGAAGTCGAGCAGCGCCTCGAGCCGCCCCTGCGAGATCTCGGGCTGGTAGGGCGTGTAGGCGGTATACCAGCTGGGGTTCTCGAGCACGTTCCGGCGGATCACCGCCGGGGTGATGGTGCCGTGGTAGCCCATCCCGATCATCGGGTGGCGCACCGTGTTGCGAGCGGCGAGCGCGCGCAGCTCGGCGAGCGCCTCCGTCTCGCTCGCGGCCGGCGGCAGCCCGGCGGCGGGGTCGTCGACGCGGATGCCGGACGGCACCGCGGCGTCCATCAGCTCCTCGACCGAGCCCTGCCCGATCGCGGCGAGCATCTGCCGCTGGGCGGCGGCGTCGGTGCCGATGTGGCGGCGGTCGAACCGCTCCGCCGGAGCGACCCGCGCCGGGCGGGGCGCGGCGGCCGCCCCGGTCGTCGGCTCGGAGCCGGTCGTCGCGGGTCCGGTCGTCGCAGATCCGGTCGGGGTCACCATCACTCCCCCGTCAGCTCGCGGTAGGCCGCCGCGTCGAGCAGCTCCGGCGGCGCCGCGACCCGCACCCGGAACAGCCAGGTGCCGAACGGGTCGGAGTTGACCAGCGACGGGTCGGCGACCGCGTCGGCGTTCGCCTCGAGCACCTCGCCGTCCACCGGCGCGTAGAGCTCGCTCACCGACTTCGTCGACTCGATCTCGCCGACGATCGAGCCGGCGGCCAGGTGCGCGCCGGGCTTCGGCAGGTCGAGGTAGACGACGTCGCCGAGCTGCTGGGCGGCGTAGGCGGTCACCCCCACCGTCGCGGTGTCGCCGTCGACGGCGACCCACTCGTGCTCGCGGGTGTACTGCAGGTCGGGACGGATCTCGCTCATGGCTCAGGCCTTCCGGTCGGCGGTGCTGGGGTCGGTCGGGGTGCTGGTCTGCGGGGTGCTGGTCAACGGGGCGCGCGGTGGTGCGGGTCGGAACGGCAGGGCGACGACCGTCATCGGCAGGGCGGAACCCCGCACGTCGACGTCGAGCCCGGTGCCCGGTTCCGCGGACTCGGGGGCGACGCGGGCCATCGCGATCGGGTGGCCGAGCGTCGGCGACAGCGCGCCCGACGTGACCTCGCCGACCACGGCGCCGCCGCGCAGCACCGGGTAACCGGCGCGGGCGGCACGGCGGCCCTCCCCGGCGAGCCCGACCAGCACGGGGGCGCCGGGGCGCGGGCCCGCCGCGAGGGCGTCGCCGCCCACGAAGTCGCGGCCGTCGAGCACCGTCGCGCGCCCGACGCCCGCCTCCGCGGGGCGGGTGTCGCGGGTCAGTTCGTGGCCGTAGAGCGGCATGCCCGCCTCCAACCGCAGGGTGTCGCGGGCGGCGAGCCCGGCCGGGACGAGTCCCGCGCCGGCGCCCGTCTCGAGCAGGGCGTCCCACAGCAGCGGGGCCGCCTCGGGGGCGAGGAAGAACTCGAACCCGTCCTCCCCGGTGTAGCCGGTGCGGGCCACGAGCACCTCGTGCCCGCGCAGGTCGCCGGTCGTCACCCGGTAGTAGCGCAGGCCGTCGAGACCGGCCACGTCGAACCCGTCCACCCCGCGCAGGATCTCCTCCGCGCGGGGCCCCTGGAGCGCGACGAGCGCGATGTCGTCGGACTCGTCCTCGACGAGAGCGTCGAACGGGGCGGAACGCTCGCGCAGCTCCGCCGCGACCAGCTCGCGGTTCGCGGCGTTCGCGACGACGAGGAAGCGGTCCGGTCCGGTGCGGTACACCACGAGGTCGTCGAGGATCCCGCCATCCGGAGCCAGCAGCAGGGCGTACTTCGCACGCCCCTCGGCGAGCGCGGAGGCCGGCACCGAGAGCGCTCGATCGAGGGAGGCCGCGGCGTCGGGTCCGAGCACCACGATCTCGCCCATGTGGCTGAGGTCGAACAGCCCGGCGCGCTCGCGCACCGCGGCATGCTCGGCGAGGTCGGAGCTGTAGCGCACCGGCATCTCCCAGCCGGCGAAGTCGGTGAACGACGCCCCGGCGGCGACGTGGGCGTCGTGCAGCGGCGAGCGTCGGAGCGGGGGTGCGGTCACGCGGAGTCCTCCAGCCGGATCGGCGGTTCTCGGACTCCCCCTCTGTCATCGGTGCCTGAGAGCTTCACGGCCCGGAGCCACGGCATCCGGTTCGCTTTCCCCTGCGGCGGGAGCCCTGACGGGTTCCACTTTTCAGAGCGGCCTGTTCGACGCGGTACGCGGACCTGAGAGATTGGCGGGGAGGCTTGCTCCTTCGGTGTCCACCGGGGTGGACTCTCCCGCGTCGTGTGCGGCCGGGTGTTCGGTTGTGCGGCCAGGCTACCCCGCCGCGTGTTTCGGCGGTGTGAAACCCGCCGTGGTGGTGTCGGCGCCCCTCAGCGCGGATGGCGCGTCGGCCGGGACGTCGTGGCGCGTCAGCGCGGATCGTCGGAGTCGTCGCGCATCCCGCGCAGCGCCCGTACGGCGAGCGCGATCACCACGACGGTGGATGCGACGGCGACCAGGCCGAGCAGCACCCCGGCCCACGGCTGCCAGTCCGACGGCACCGGGATCGGCAGCAGCGGGATGAACGGCATCGGATCCTCCTCGGGACGGGCCCAGCGTACGCGCGGCGTGGGAGCATGGCGGGATGGCGGGGCTGACGATCGGGTACGGCGCGATGCTCGAACAGCACCCGCCCCGCGACGTCGTCGACCACGCGGTGCGGGCGGAGGCGGCCGGCTTCCGCGGCGTGCTCGCGGGCGACCACATGCAGCCCTGGCTCCCCGCCCACGGGCAGAGCCCGTTCGTCTGGAACGTGCTCACCGCCATCGGGGAGCGCACGGAGGGCGACCTCGGACCCGGCGTCACGACCCCCGGGTTCCGCTCCCACCCGGCGGTCGTCGCGCAGGCGTCGGCGACCCTCGCCGCGATGTACCCGGGGCGACACTGGCTCGGGGTCGGCTCGGGCGAGGCGCTCAACGAGCACGTCGTCGGCGCCTACTGGCCGGAGGCCCGGGAGCGCATCGACCGGATGTTCGATGCGATCGACGTGATCAAGAAGCTGTTCGCGTCGGGGCTCAGCGGCAAGGACGTGAGCCACGCCGGTCCGCACTTCAAGCTGGAGTCGACCCGGCTGTGGACCATGCCGGAGCGCCGCCCCGACATCCTCGTCGCGGCCGCCGGACCGGTCACCGCGAAGCGCGCCGGCCGCACCGTCGACGGACTCATCACCCAGGCGGGCGCGATCGAGCAGGTCGCCGCGGTGCTCGCCCGGTTCGCGGAGGGCGCCCGCGAGGCGGGACGCGACGCGAGCCGGATGTCGAAGGTGCTGCAACTGCACCTCTCCTGGGCGCCGACCGACGAGCAGGCGATGGCGAACGCGCTCGCCGAGTGGCCGCACGGCGGCATGCGATTCTCGAAGACCGACATCCGCTCGCCCTACGAGTTCGAGCAGCTCTCCCGGCTGGTGCGTCCCGAGGACTTCGCCGGACGAATGCCGGTGTCGGCCGACCCCGACGTGCACCGCGCCGTGATCCAGCGCTACGCCGACCTCGGGTTCGACCGCATCTACCTGCACAACGTCGGCCGCAACCAGGCCGAGTGGATCGACGTGTTCGGCCGCGAGGTGCTGCCGGCCCTCACGCGCTGAGCGAGAGCTCCCGCACCGGCGCGAGCATCCCGAGCCGCTGTGTGCCGGTTCCCGGGTTGCGGTAGCGCAGCCGCGACGTGAGGCGCAGGCTCACCTCCACCCGGTCGCCGTGCGGGGGCAGCGCGAACTCGCCCGACGACCGCCCCAGCTCGAGCCCGCCGACGGCGACGCCGTCGACCACGACGGCGACGCTCGGGTAGGGAGCGAGCGGCCAGTCCTGCGGGTCGAGTTCCACTCGCAGTCGGGTGGCCGCGGCGGCGTCGGTGAACACGGCCCGGGCGTCGACGATGTTCGTCCAGCGGTGGGCCTGTTCGGGGAACCGGTAGTGCCACCCGGCGCCGAGCGACGCACCGCCGGCCGGCACATCCGACTCCTGGGGGTCGCGGACGAAGCCGCCGAGACGCCGGATGACCACGCGCTCCAGGCCGGGCCGCATCCCGAGGGCGACCCAGATCCGGTGCAGCAGCGGATGCCGTTGCAGGGCGTCGTCGCGGTGGCGCGGCGCCACGCGCTCGCCGAGACGCGGACGGCGCCACACGCGCTGGCGGGGGCGGCCGCCGCGGACGGCGGCCGCGATCCGGTCGACGTCGGCGTCCGGGGCGTCGCCGAGTCCCTCGCGGATCGTCTCGAGCACCTCGGCGACGTCGTGGCGCACGTCGAGTCGGCGCGCGAGCCGGGCGACACCGTCGGCGTCGGCCCGCCGAGCGAGATCGTGCACGTCGAACAGGCCCTGCATCCGGCCGCCCGCCTGCAGGGCGTGGTGCACGGCGACGCCGACGAGCAGCAGCTCGGGCGACAGCGCGCGCACCGGCCCGTACTCCCCGCTCGCGGCGGTCGTCTCCGCCGCGACGACCCGGTCGCTGGTGGCGGTGTCGAGGTGCTCGAGGTAGCGCCAGTGCAGGTCGATGTCGGCGAGTCCGTCGAGGTAGTTCCACGACCCGCGACGCGGCACGATGCGGATGCGGAACTCGCGATCGTCGACGCCGAGCAGCGGACGCAGCCCCTCGGAGCGCAGGAACCCGTCGACCTCGTACACGTCGCGCGACGGGACGAGGAAGTCGAAGTCGGCGAGCGGGCGCAGACTGCGGGAACGCGACTCCGCCGACATCGCGAACGACTTGAGCGGAGTCACCTCCCAGCGCGCCGTGAGCCGGCGGAGGGTGGGCAGCGCCGCCACCAGCCGGCGGTTGTTGGCGATGAAGTTGTGCCGCGCGATGCCGGCCAGATAATCGTCGTCGAGGCCCGCGCGCGCGAGGTTGCGCTGGATGTAGCCGCCGGCCCAGACGAGCAGCCCGGTGGCGTCGGCCTGCGGAACGGTGGCGCGCCATTCGGCCCACGCCGCCGCCGCGACGTCGGGGGTCGCCATCGCGGCGCGGGCTAGGAGTCGGTCCTGCTCATCCATCGCCGCACCACCTCCAGGTACTCGGAGCGGTCGACGCTCGATGCGACCGTCGTACTGCTGCGATGAACGCGCCGGCGGAGCACGACATCCGGGATGTCGACGAACTCGTCGCGGGCGCGGGTGATCCAGTCGACGAACTCCCCGGTGCGCAGGTCGGGGTCGAACGGGCCGACTCGGCGCCAGAGGTCCCGGGCGATCACGATGCCGCCCGCGAGTCGCGCGGGTCGCGTGCCCTCGGGCACGGCGAGCCCGTCGGAGCGGCCCGGCTCGCCGAAGTGCACGACGGTGCCGGCGGCGCCCTCCCGGCCCGCGGCGACGGCGGCGTCGATGAGCGCCCGGCGCGAGCCGCGCGGCCACACGTCGTCGGCGTCGAGGAAGGACAGCCACGGCGCCCCGCCGTCGGCCGCGCCCCGGTTGCGGGCCGCGCCCGCGGTGAGCGGCTCGTCGCTGCGCACGAGGCGCACGCGCGGATCGGCGGCGTGCTCGGGAGCGAGCGCCACCGGTTCGCGAGACCCCGCGTCCACCACGACGACGGCGACCTCGACATCCTGATCGAGTGCCGACGCGACGGCCTCGGCCAGGTAGTCGTCGACGTCGCGCACCGGGATGACGACATCCAGTTCGACGCTCACGAGGCCCCTCCCAGGTGGCGGCGCACGACGGCGAGCAGGTCGGCGTCGGTGCCGGGGTGCGCGGAGCGGTTCTCGCCGTGCACGTGGCGAGTGAGCACCACGTCGTCGAGTTCGATGCTCGCGACCCCGGCTCGGCGTGCTCGCGCGAACCAGTCGGGGTCGTCACCGCCGTAGCGCAGGTCCTCGTCGAATCCGCCGATCTCGGCGAAGAGCGGCCGCCGGGCGAGCAACGCGCCCGGGATGATGCCGGCCTGCGGGGAGTCCAGCCACTCGGGGCGCACCCAGGACGGCCGCTCCGCGCCCTCGTCGAGCACGATCCGCTGGCGGCCGGTCACGTAGCCCGCGTCGGGCGACGCGTCGAGGGCGGCGAGCCGCACCGCGAGCGATCCGGACGGCCAGGCATCGTCCTGATCGAGGAACGCGATCAGCGGGGCGGACCCGGCCGCGATGCCGATGTTGCGCGCGTGCGCCACGCCGCCGTTTGTCGCGAGGGTGACCGGGCGCACCCGCGGGTCGGCCTCGGCCAGCCGCCGGACGACGTCGGCCGACCCGTCGGGGGACGCGTCGTCGACGACGAACACGGTCACCGACTCGCCCTGGTCGAGCACGCTGCGCACCGCGCGCTCCACGACGCGCTCGCCCCGGTAAACGGGGATGATGACGTCAACGGCCACCGGCCACCCCCGGGTGAACGGCGGCGTCCGCCTCGCGGACGAGGCCGTCGACGACGGCGACCATCTCATCGAGCTGCGCCCGTCCGAGCACGGCGACCGGGGCGGCCCGCAGGACGGCGCCCGTGCGGCGCATCACCTCCTGCTCGAAGAACGGGAACTGCGCGACCGTGTTCGGCGCGGTGCGCAGCAGCGCCTCTCCCGCCGGGACCGTGCGCAGCCCGCCCGCCTCGGGCTCGAGGATCAGCGTCGCGACGAGCCGCGACGCGCGGGCCGCCATCGACGCGCCGAAGGCTTCGGCGAGGAAGTAGATGTCCTTCTCGGCCTCGTCGTCCCAGAGCGGGGCGGGCCAGTCCGGAGAGATCGGCAGGACGGGAGCGGGGCGGATCTTCGCGGTCGGGTACACGCCGAACACTTCGGGCGCCTCAGCGGTGAGCGCCACCTCGACGACGTTGTCGCCGAGGTAGTCGTAGCCGACCCCGAGCAGCGCTCGGGTGAGGGTGCTCTTGCCGGCGTTGCCGGTGCCGGCGAGCAGCACAGCCGCCCCGTCGCGCGCGACGCCACCGGCATGCACGACGACGTTCCCGTCGAGGATCGCCAGCCAGTGCAGCAGCGGCCGCAGGAACTCTGCCCGGTCGCGCGGCGGCACGCCGTCGCCGGGATGGTAGAGCGCGACGCGGCTCTGCGGGTGCAGCGCGAGGAGCTTCGCGCTGTCCGGATTGCGCAGCACCACCCAGTCGGTTCCGACGCTGTCGAGCAGGGCGCCGTAGGGCGCGAGCCGAGCAGCGGCCGGGACCCGGAGCGGGGCGACGTCGGCATCGGCGAGCACGTGCAGCCGCACCGCGGCAGCACCACGCGCGGGCGGCAGCCCGGCGAGCGGCACGTGGGAGGACATCCCCTCGGCGCAGGCGACCTCGAGGTCGCGGGCGCCGAATCCGACCCGGCGCGTGACGGGGTCGCGGTCGACCACGCGATCGCGGAGAGCGGCGAGGTCGGCGAGCAGGTCGCCGATCACGTCATCCCTCCGCGACGTGCGGCCAGCCCCGGGAGGCGTCGACCTCGTGGATCGGGTCGAGACCCAGGATGTCTTCGAGGTCGGTGAACTCCTCGAGCTTGAAGCCGTCGAACTCCCACGGGGGCACCGGCACGACCGGATCGGCGGGCGACGCCACGCGGAGCAGCTCCCGCTCCAGCAGGTCCGCGACGATCGCCGCGAACCCGGGCTCGGCCTCCGGGCGATTCGCACAGGCGGCGAGCACCGTCTCGGGCGCGGCCGCGGCGTCGAACGACGCCCACAGCCGGGTGCTCGGCGCGTCGAGCCGGAAGTAGTGGCCCGAGGCGAGGTCGATGACCACGGCCTCGGCGCCCTGGACGTCGAAGATGACGTTCGGACGGTTGATGGTAAGCGGCGTGTCGGGGTGCACGAAGCGGGAGCCTAGCGCAGCAGGGTCGGCGGGCCGCCCCGCTGCGGCGCCCGTCAGGGTCAGCGACCGAGCGCCGTCGCGAGCATTCCCGCCACCCCTGCGCGGTAGCGTTGGGGCGAGAAGCGATGGCGCACGAACTCCCACCCTGCCCGCGAATGCTGCTGCCAGGTGTCGTCGTCGCGCAGCGCGTCGAGCGCCGTCGCCCACTCCTCCGCCGTCTCGGCGCGGATCACTCCGGGCGTCGCCCCGCCCGCGTCGGCGAGCCCCTCGACCGCGTACCGCGTGCCGATCACGGGGGCGCCGAGCGAGAGGTAGTGCACCGTCTTGCGCTTCATCCCCGCCCCGAAGCGCAGCGGGGCGATGCCGACGCGGGCGCCGCCGATGATCGCGTCGAGGGCCTCGTCGTCGGGGGTGCCGACGAACCGCACCCCGTCGACGTCGGCGAGGGCGCCGGGGGCCGGCCAGGCGCCGCAGATGAGCAGCTCGGCCTGCGGAACGCGGCGCCGATGGCGGGGCCAGACCGCCTCGATGAACCAGCGGACGGCATCCGCGTTGGGGGCGTGGGCGGCCGCGCCGACGAAGACGATGCGCTCCGAGGGCGCGGAGGGCGGGGACGCGGGGGACGGCATGGCCCAGTAGTCCATCGCGATGCACCGCGACCCGGGGAACTCCTGCGCGCCGCGCTCCGCGTCCTCCCGGGTGGGGAGCACGGCGAGATCCGCCGCGGCGTAGCACCGGGCCTCGACGAGGCGCATGATGCGGGCGGCCCCCGGCGCGACGCCGCCGACGACGCCCTCCTGCAGGCCGAGGCGCACGAAGTGCAGGTCGTGACCCAGGTAGATCAGCGGCACGCCGAGCGGCCGCAGCAGCGGTTCAAGTCGGGCGAACAGCCCGGGTCGACTGATGATGACGGCGTGCGGTCCGAAGGCGCGCACCCGCTCGGGCAGGTCACCGGCGGCCTCGAGGGCGAGCAGCACCTCGTGCCCGAGGTCGGTGAGCGCGGCGAGCAGGTCCGCGTCGGCGCGCGCGCCCGCGTCCCGATCCGGCGTCAGGGTGTCCGCCTCGCACAGCGCGATCCGCATCCGACCAGGCTAGGACGCCACCGTCGCCGCTCCGGCCGCGCTAGTACGTGACGACGCCCGGCGTCCCGCCGCCTGCGGCGATGGCGTCGCCGGTGATCGCGACGCTGCGTGGCGAGCACAGGAACGCGATCACGTCGGCGAGCTCCGACGAGTCGACCATGCGACCGATGATGTTGCCGACCATGTCGCGCTCCACCTCGGCCGCGGTGCGGCGCTGCACGGCGGCCTGGTCGGCGACGCGCTGGGCGACCGCCTCGGTACGGGTGAGTCCCGGATGCACGACGGTCACGTTGATCCCGTGCGGCCCGAGCTCGTCGGCGAGGTTCTTGGTGATGGCCGAGACGCTGATGTTGCGCACCGTCTGCGCAACCGAGCCGGAGCGCCGCGCGCCGAGCCCGCTCACGTTGACGATGCGACCCCATCCGCCCTCGATCATGGACGGGGCGCAGGCGCGGGCGGTGCGCAGATAGCCGAGCACCTTCTCCTCGAACTCCTCGCGCATGGCGTCGTCGCTGGTGCGGGTGGCCGCGGTGTTCTTGCCCGGATGCCACGGCGACGCCGCCGTGTTGACGAGGATGTCGATGCCGCCGAACTCGTCGACGACCCGCGCGACCGCGGCCTGCACGCTCGCGTCGTCGCGCGAGTCGACCTCGACCCCGAGCACGCGGCCGCCCGCCTCGGCGACCCCCGGCTCCGCGGCGATCCCGTCGGCCGCCTCGGCGACCTCGGTGCGCGCCGCCACGGCGACGTCCGCGCCCTCCCGGGCGAGGGCGACCGCGACGGCCCGGCCGATGCCGCGGGTGCCGCCGACGACGAGGGCGCGCTTGTCTCCGAGCTGCAGGTCCATCCCGTCAGGGTAGGACCCGGTGCGCGTCGGCGGCACCCCTCGGGACGGCCTCCCGTCACGTTCGGCGCGCTCCCGGTCGATGCGCGTACCGTGATCGGCATGAGCGACTCCCTCGCGCTGAAGATCTCCGACGACGGCCCCGTGCTCGCCGACGTGGCCGACGCGACCGACCTGCTCGGGCAGCTGTGGGGCACCGGCGCCGACACCATCGCCGTGCCGGTGGGTCGCTTCGCGCCGGAGTTCTTCGACCTGAGCACCCGGGTGGCCGGCGAGATCGCTCAGAAGTTCGTCAACTACCGCGTGCGGCTCGCCGTGGTGGGTGACGTGTCGGCCTACGAGCAGCGCAGCACCGCGTTCCGCGACTGGGTGCGCGAATCGAACCGCGGCGACCACGTCTGGTTCGTGCCCGACGACGCCGCGCTCGAGGAGCGGCTCGCCGACTGAGCGACGGCGACCCGCCCACGGCATCCGGGCCGGGTTCCTGGCATTCGAGCCCGGTGACGCACGTCGGGACGCCGCGCGGGACCGCTAGGCTCTCGGCCGTCACACCTGACGAGAGAAGGGGCCCGATGGCCGAGCGGAAGACCACCAAGAAGGTCGTGAAGGTCGAAGTCGACGAGAGCGCGTCGAAGAGCTCCGGCTCGTCGTCGGGGTCGTCCGACTGGAAGCCGAGCGCCGAGGCGAAGAGTCAGGCGACCGGCCTGCGCGTCGGCGCGTGGGCGTTCTGGCTCGTCGCGCTGATCGGCGAGGCGCTCGCCGTCTACTGGCTGGTCTGGCTGGAGCCGTTCAAGCCGACCGCCGAGGCGCCGTGGTACCTCGACTCCGACAACGCCATGTTCGTGCTGATCGGCATGCTCGTCGGCATCGGGCTGCTCGCCGTCGCCGGCTCGCAGCTGTGGAAGAAGGCCAACCGCCTCGACCCCGCCAAGAAGGCGGAGCCGTTCCGCTTCTTCGTGCAGAACCAGCTCGGCGCGATCATGACGATCATCGCCTTCCTGCCGCTGATCATCCTGATCTTCCTCAACAAGGACATGGACGGGAAGCAGAAGGGCATCGCCGGTGGCATCGGCATCGCGGTGCTCGTCATCGCCACCCTGCTCGGCATCTCGTGGAACCCGCCGTCGGTCGAGGAGTACGCCAACGAGGGCCAGATCGGCGACTACACCGAGATCGTCGAAGAGCTGACCGGTCAGGACTACGTCACCTGGACGGCGAGCGGCGACGTCTACCACCTGTGCCTCGACGCCTCCGCGGTCAACCGCGAGTCGGCCGACAACGCCATCTACGAGGGCACGGTGGATGCCGCCCACGCCGACGGCAAGGAGGGCCTGACCCTGCAGGTCGACCAGGAGCTCGACCAGTGCGGCCTGCCCGAGCCGGAGAACCTCGACGACATCGAGGACGAGATCCGCGAGCTGCGCGAGACCGTCGACGCTGGCTGACCCGCACCACTCCCCGCGACGGCGGGTCGGGCGTTCGCGTCCGGCCCGCCGTCCGCGTATGAGGTGACGGGGTGGGCGTCAGTCGGCCCGCAGCGCCTCCGCGATGGGGGTGTCGCCGGAGTTGAACCGGATGGTGCGTCCGCTCGTCGCGGGCTCGACGAGTGTCGCGGCGATGACGGCGGCGACGTCGGCGCGCGGCACCGATCCCGAGACCTCTGCGGTCGCGTCGATCCGTCCGGTCGGCGGGTCGAGGGTGAGCGAGCTGGGGCCGAGGATCGTCCAGTCGAGCGTCGACGCCCGCAGGTGCTCGTCGGCGGCCGCCTTCGCCTCGGCGTAGGCGAAGAACGAGTGACCCGGGTCGATGCCGTGGTCGCGGCGGGCGCCGAAGTACGACACCATCACGTAGCGGTGCACCCCGGCGAGCCGCGCGGCGCCCATCGACCGGATCGCGGCATCGCGGTCGACCGCGGCGGTTCGCGCGGCGTTCCCGCCACCGGCGCCGGCCGACCAGACGATGGCGTCGTAGCTGCGCACCAGCTCGGCGAGGGCCTCGACGTCGAGATACTCCACGTCGGCGACGATCGGGATCGCCCCGGTGGCCGCCACCTCATCAGTGTGGGCGGGATCGCGGATCACCGCGCCCACCTCGTCGCCCCGCTCCGCGAGGAGGGGGTGCAGCAGGAGGGCCACCTTGCCGTGGCCGCCGATCACCAGGATTCGCGCCATCCGTCCAGGCTACGGGGCCGCGCTCGACGATCCGGCGGGCCGGGCGTCGAGGCCGGGCCACTGACGGTGGCGCGACTCAGCGGCGGGGAGGGCGCTCGCTGGGGCCCACGTGGTCGCGCAGCCAGTCGGTCCACGCCGACACCTGGCGCCACAGGTCGCGGAATTCATCCAGCGCGCCGGGCTCGTGCATCCACGGCGCGGGGTCCTCGCGGTGCCCGACCGCGAGGTTCTTGAGCCGCAGCAGGTCGATGCGGGGGTGCTCGGTCGAGAACCCCCGCGGCGCGGTCGCGACCACGTCATCCGTCATCGGCGTGAAGCCCGCCCCCGCGAGATCGGCGAGCGCCTGCTCGAGACCCGCCGCGCGACGGTCGTCGTCGACGATCGCCCGGAAGCGTGCGAGCTGGTCGGGCTGCGGCTGGTACACACCGCCGCCGACCAGGATGCCGTCGGCCCCGAGCTGCAGGTAGTGCGCGATGCCGTCGGCGGTCTTGGTGACCATCCCGAGGTGGTCCTTGTAGGGGCGCTTGTCGGCGCTGAACCGCACGTCGCGGTACGGCCGGAAGATGCCGACCGTGCCGAATTCAGGCTCCAGCTCCTCGGCGAGCGCCTCCATCGGGCCGCGCACCCGCTCGTCGTAGCGGGGCTTGTTCGCCGTCCACCACTCCTTCGTGTTGTGGTCGTGCAGCTCGGCGTAGAACGCGAACGCATCGGGGTCGACGCCGGTGAACTCCATGCGCCCGAGGCTATTCCGCGAGCACCGCCGCTGCCGGAACCTGTCGGCTTTCCCGACACGTTCACGCGGTATCATGGGTGATACCATTCGTGTATGGCCATGACTCTGCGACTGGATGACAACGAGACCGAGGCACTCCGTCGGCGCGCCGAGATCGAGGCGCGCTCCATGCAGGAGGTCGCGCGCGAAGCGGTGCGCGAATACATCGAGTCGCGCAGTCGGCGCGATCTGCTCGAATCGGCGCTGAATGCCGAGCTCCCCCGCTACGCGGAGGCGCTTCGGCGGCTGGGCG
Organism: Pseudolysinimonas sp.; assembly: GCA_041984585.1. Lineage (GTDB taxonomy): Bacteria > Actinomycetota > Actinomycetes > Actinomycetales > Microbacteriaceae > Pseudolysinimonas_A. The sequence goes on from JBHIXX010000004.1 coordinate 58,961, forward strand.
AGTGATCTACCTCGACGCCGACGACCTGCTGCACGTCGCGCGTCGCGCCATCGACGCGGAGCCCGCCGTGCGCGACGCCGGGCTCCTCGACTCCGCCGCCGCCCGCCCCCGCGCGACGCTGTTCGGCGCGGAGGCGTACCCGGACCTCGAGACCAAGGCGGCCGCCCTGGTGCAGTCGCTCGTCGGCAACCATGCCCTCGTTGACGGCAACAAGCGGCTCGGGCTCGCCGCGCTGATCGCGTTCCTCGGCATCAACGGACGGCGGCTCACCTGGACGAACGACGAGGCATACGACATCATCATCGCGATCGCGTCCGGCGAGCTGGACGACGTGGCGGCGATCGCCGCCCTGATCCGCGCTGGGTCCGACACGCGCTGAACCGCCCGCACTCCGACGCCGCCAACGACCGCAGCCCGGCAACCGGGATTCGCCTCGGGGCGGGATCAACTCCGGTTGACGTGCACCGCGCGCTGGACAAGCCGCGTGAACTGTTCCTCATTGAGAACGTCGCTCTCGAACAGATCGATCGCCCGACCCTGCGGCGCGTCGAGGCTCGCGTTGAACAGGCCGTCGGGATCGCTGATCGACGACCCCCTGTTGAACTGGATCTTCACCTTGTTCTTCAACGGCTGCACGGTGCAGATCAAGCCCTCGAGCGAGAACGTCGGAACTCCTTCTGGATTGGAGGGCTTACGCCACTTCCGTTCCTCGACGAAGCCCGGTGCGGCCTCCCTGATCAGCGCACTGATGTCGGCGATCCGCCGGTCGCGCCAGTCTTCATCCACGGCCCACACTTTGCCCGAAGCGCCAGAAAAGCACCACGCGGACGGGGTCCGCGACCGCCCTACACGTTGAAGCGGAATTCGACCGCATCGCGTCGCAACTCGACCGGTGCAGCCCCGCTCACGTGTCGTCGTCCTCGAACCAGTCCGCGGCCTCGGCATCGAGGAGCGCCTTTGTGTACGCACTCAGCTGACCGAGGAATTCGACTCGGTTGTAGTGCTCGCCGGCCGACCTTGCACTCCACGTCCCGTCGTCGAGCTTGAAAAGTACGAACGCTGCGATCGGGGCCGTGCCGTCGGGAATCGGCGCGATCTTCAGCTCGCCGAAGACCTCCTGCGCGTCGACCTCCGGCCGCGTCTCCTCCGTCGCCATGGCCACAGGGTAGCGGGGTGGGTGAAGCTAGCTCACGAACTGAACTGGAACTCCACCCGGCGGCGTCCTCGATGGAGTTCAGAAGTCAGCATCACGCAGACCCAGTTCATGCCACTTCGACCGAGCCGCTTCGTTTGGCAGCCACTCGAAGTCGAATCGCACGGGGGGACCTGGGGTTACCGACCGCAGTGGAAGCCCGAACAACCTCCGCTCGCTGATCTTGCTGGGTCCGGGGTGCTCGAAATGTCCGGAGTCAAGTTCACGCGCGACCCGCCAAGCGGGGCCGTAGTCCTCGAACTTCGGCTCACGGGAACCGTCGAGCCAGACGACCACGAACCACAGCCACGGCTGCTTGGCCGGGAACCTCATCCGGAGCACCACACTTGCCAAGTGCCCGACGATCGAGCCGTCCACGGAGAGGGTGCCGACACCGTGGTCGTAGCCGCTCAGCGACGGATCCGGCAACTCATAGCGGGCAGCATCGCTCATGCGGCGATCATGTCCCACGTGAAGTGAGCAGCGCTAGACGTTGAAGCGGAACTCGACCACGTCGCCGTCCTGCATGACGTAGTCCTTGCCCTCGACGCGGGCCTTGCCCTTGGCGCGGGCCTCGGCGATCGAGCCGGCGGCGATGAGGTCGTCGAACGAGATGACCTCCGCCTTGATGAAGCCCTTCTCGAAGTCGGTGTGGATGACGCCCGCGGCCTGCGGCGCCTTCCAGCCCTTGCCGATCGTCCACGCGCGGGCCTCCTTGGGCCCGGCCGTGAGGTAGGTCTGCAGGCCGAGGGTGTCGAAGCCGATACGGGCGAGCTGGTCGAGTCCGCTCTCGTCCTGCCCGGTCGAGGCGAGCAGCTCGGCGGCGTCGGCCGGGTCGAGGTCGATCAGCTCCGACTCGACCTTCGCGTCGAGGAAGACGGCCTGGGCTGGCGCGACGAGGGCCGCGAGCGCGTCCTTCTTCGCCGGATCGGTGAGCACCGACTCGTCGACGTTGAAGACGTAGATGATCGGCTTCGCGGTGAGCAGGCCGAGCTCCTTCAGCAGCGACAGGTCGATATCCTGCGCGCGCGACAGCGGGATGCCCTTCTCGAGCGCCGAGACGGCGTCCTGCGCGGCGGCCAGCACGCCGGGGTCGAGCTTCTTGCCCTTGACCTCTTTCTCGTACCGCGCGACCGCCTTCTCGAGGGTCTGCAGGTCGGCGAGCGCGAGTTCGGCGGTGATCACCTCGAGGTCGGATGCGGCATCCACGACCCCGGCGACGTGCACGACATCCGGGTCGTCGAATCCGCGCACCACCTGGGCGATCGCGTCGGCTTCGCGGATGTTGGCGAGGAACTGGTTGCCCAGGCCCTCCCCCTCGCTGGCGCCCTTCACGATGCCGGCGATGTCGACGAACGACACCGCGGCGGGGACGATGCGCTCGCTGCCGAAGACCTCCGCGAGCTGCGCGAGCCGCGGGTCGGGCAGGTCGACGACGCCGACGTTGGGGTCGATCGTGGCGAACGGGTAGTTCGCCGCGAGCACCGTGTTCTTGGTGAGGGCGTTGAACAGCGTCGACTTGCCGACGTTGGGGAGTCCGACGATGCCGATGGTGAGAGCCACGGGTGTCGAGCCTATCCGCCGTCGGGCCGCGCGCCGTCCGGTCCGCCGCCGTCCGAACCCGCGTCCTCCGGCGCGGAGCCGGTCGCGGCATCCGCGGCGAGGGCGGCGAGATCGCCGGCGAACGCCTCGAGTCGGGATGCCCGCTCGGTCGCGTACGACGGGTCCTCCTCGACCCCGCGGGCGCGCTCGATCACGGCCCGGCCGATCTCGGCCCACGCCGAGTCGAGCGCCGAGTCGACCAGCTCCCGGGCCACGTCGCCGGCCGCGTCCTGCTCGAGCACCGCGGCGAGCCGTCGGAGCACCTGGCGGCGTCGGGAGCTGCGGTGCAGCTCGTCGCGCTCGTGCCGCGCGTCGACGTAGCCGCCCGCCTCGCGGCGCGCGGCCTCGTCCTGCTCCCCGGCGAGCTCGAGCAGCCGGGCGCGCGCCACGTCGACGGCGGCCTCCACGTCGAGGTCGCGGCGGTCGCCGGCGGCCCGCACGATGAGGTGGTTCTTGACGGCCATGCGTGCGGCGCCGTGGGCCATCATCCGGCCGTCTTCGACGAGCTGCTCGATCGGCAGCTCGGGGGTGGGTTCGGGCTTGCGGAACCGGCCGATGATGCGCCGCGACACCCGCTTGCGGCGGAAGATCACGGCACGTCCTGGAACACGAGAGGAGCCTACGTCGTGCGGGGCCGCGAGGGCGCGGGAGTGGTCGGCTGGCGGGTTCCCGGCGCGCCCCGGGGCGCGCGTCGGACGCCCGTGCGAGAGTCGGAGTCGTGCCACTCGACTTCACCGCCATCGACTTCGAGACGGCCAACGGGTCCGCCGCGAGCGCCTGTTCGGTCGGTCTGGTGAAGGTGCGCGACGGCCAGGTGGTCGACAAGATCGGCTGGTTCATCCGTCCGCCGGCCGGCCACGACCACTTCGCCGAGTGGAACACCCGCATCCACGGCATCACGGCCGACATGATCGTCGACGCCCCCACCTGGGCCGAGCAGCTGGCCGACCTCACCGGGTTCGCCGGCGACGACGTGCTCGTCGCGCACAACGCCGGCTTCGACATGGGCGTGCTCAAGTCGGCGTGCACTGCGAGCGAGATCGCCGCCCCCGGCTACTCCTACCTGTGCAGCCTGCAGCTCGCGCGCAAGACCTACACGCTCGACTCCTACCGCCTGCCGGTGGTGGCGATGGCGGCGGGGTTCGAGGACTTCCCGCACCACGACGCGGTGGCGGATGCCGAGGCGTGCGCCGCGATCATCGTGCACGCCGCCGATCGGCTCGGCGCGATCGACCTGCCCGACCTGGCGCAGCTCGCCGCGATCCGGATCGGCTCGACCGCTCCGCCCGCGGCCGCCGTCGCCTGACCCCGAGTCTCCGGCTCGCCTGGGCCCGAGTCCCTCGGGACGAATCGCCGCGCCCCGTCGCGTTCTCGGCGGGCGGCCCTACCGGGCCGCGCGCAGGTCGGCGAGCCGGCCGAGCAGCTCGGCGAACGCCTCCGGGCTCGCGACCCGGAACGCGGCGGCGGTCTCCCCGTCGCCGACCTTCACCCCGACATCCCCCGACTCCAGGGCCCGGAAACCGTCTTCGTCGGTCACATCGTCGCCCGCGAAGAACACCGCGTCGGCGCCGGTCCGGGCGCGCAGCATCCGCACCGAGTCGCCCTTCGTCGTCGCCCGCACGCTGAACTCGAGGATGTGCTTGCCGCCGCGCACGGTGAGGCCGTCGAACTCCGCGAGCGCGCGGTCGCGGGCCTCGCGCTCCGCGGCGGCGGCGACGTCGGCGGACACGGCCCGGGTGTGCAGGGCGAAGCCGGCGGGCTTCACCTCCACCCACACGCCCTCCAGCGGGGCCGCCACCCGTTCGAGCAGCTCACCCAGCTCGCGCACCCGGCGCAGCTCGTCGTCGTCGAGGGTGGACTCCGGATGCCCCGGCTCGAGCCGCGCCTCCACCCCGTGCGATCCCACCAGCAGCACCTCGGGCGGCGGGTCGGCGACGGCGGTGAGGCTGGCGAGCGCCCGCCCGCTGATGAAGGCGACGGCCGTGTCAGCGCAGTCGAGCAGTCGCCGCACGGCCGCGCGGGAGGCGGGGAGCGCCCGCGCGTCCTCCGGACGGTCGACGTGCGGGGCGAGGGTGCCGTCGAAGTCGAGCGCGACCAGCACGCGGTCCGCGGCGGCGAACCCGCGCAGCGCGGCGTCCAGCGGGTCGGTCACGAGTCGGTCGACTCGTCCGCCGCCCAGGTCGCGCGGGCGAGGGTGTCGAGGAAGCTGCGCGACCACTTCGCGACGTCGTTCTCGCGCACCTTCTTGCGCAGCGCCCGCATCCGTTTGCGCCGCTCGTCCTCGGGCATCTCCGCCGCGCGCACGATGGTGTTCTTCAACCCGTCGATGTCGTGCGGGTTGATGCGCAGGGCCGTCTTCAGCTCGTCGGCGGCGCCGGCGAACTCGCTGAGCAGCAGTACCCCGTCTTCGTCGAACCGCGCGGCGACGTACTCCTTGGCGACCAGGTTCATGCCGTCGCGCAGCGCGGTGACGAGCATGATGTCCGACGCCAGGTAGAGCGCCGCCATCTCCTCGCGCGGGAATCCGTGGTGCAGGTACTGCACCGCCGGGTGGCCGATGCGGCCGTAGTCGCCGTTGATGCGGCCGACGGTGAGCTCGATCTCGTCGCGCAGCTGCATGTAGGCGGCGACGCGCTCGCGGCTGGGGCTGGCGACCTGCACGAGGGTGACGTCCTCGACCGACATGCGGCCGTCGGCCAGCAGCTCGCCGAACGCCTTCAGCCGGTGGCGGATGCCCTTGGTGTAGTCGAGGCGGTCGACGCCGAGCATCACCGTCTTCGGGTTGCCCAGCTCCTCGCGGATCTGCTTGGCCCGGGCCTGCACCGACTCGCGCCGCGCCAGCTCCTCGAAGCCGGCCGAGTCGATGGAGATCGGGAACGCCTTCGAGATGACGGTTCGCGCCGGGGTCGTCGCGGTCGCCGGCACCTCGATGTCGTTGCCCTTGGTCGTGTACGAGAACAGCCGACGCACCGCGCGCGAGAAGTTGCCCGCGTCGGCGACGCGCTGGAACCCGACGACGTCGGCGCCGAGCAGCCCCTCGACGATCTGCGAGCGCCACGGCAGCTGCGAGAACAGGCCGTAGGCGGGGAACGGGATGTGGTTGAAGAACCCGATGTTGAGGTCGGGCCGGCGCTCGCGCAGCATCCGCGGCACGAGCTGCAGCTGGTAGTCGTGCACCCAGACGGTCGCGCCCGGCGACGCGATCGCGGCGGCCGCCGCGGCGAACCGCTCGTTGACCTTCACGTAGCGGTCCCACCAGATGCGGTGGTACGTCGGCTGGGCGATGACGTCGTGGTACAGCGGCCACAGGGTGTCGTTGCTGAAGCCCTCGTAGTAGCGCTCGATGTCCTCGGCGCTGAGCGGCACCGGGCGCACGTGGATGCCGCCGTGGTCGAACGGCTCGATCTGCTCGTCGGGCGACCCCGCCCAGCCGACCCAGGCGCCGTCGGCGTCGCGCATCACGGGCTCGAGGGCCGTCACCAGTCCCCCGGGCGACTGCTTCCAGGTGGGAGAACCGTCGGCGTCGATCACACGGTCGACCGGGAGACGGTTGGCGACGACGACGAAGCCGAAGCTGTCCGACGTCATGCCCGCCACGCTATCAGCCGCCCCTCCGGGCTCCCGGTGGGAGCGGGCGCCGCGGGACCGTCACGCGCATGAGAGCTTCCCGGGCGCGACATCCGTCCGACCCGTCCGCGGGATAGGTTGGTGCCGATGATCCGGATCGGCATGAGCACCTCGTGCGTCTTCCCGCTGGGCGTCGAGCAGGCCTTCCGCCTGGGGCGCCTCGCCGGGTTCGACGGCATCGAGGTGATGGTGACCAACGACCCGGTCACCCAGGATCCGCAGGCGCTGACCACCCTCGCCGAGCGCTACGACATGCCGATCCTGTCGATCCACGCCCCCGTGCTGCTGCTCACCACCTTCGTCTGGGGGCGCGACCCGCAGGTCAAGCTGGAGAAGTCGGCGGAGCTCGCCGCGGATGTCGGGGCCGGCACGGTCGTCGTGCATCCGCCGTTCCGCTGGCAGTCCGGGTACGCACAGGACTTCGAGCGGATCGTGCGGCAGACCGCCGAGACGTCGAAGGTGGAGATCGCCGTCGAGAACATGTTCCCGTGGAAGGTCGGCGGGAAGAACCTGAAGGCCTACGCGCCGAGCCCCGACCCGCTCGACATGGACGTCGACTCGATGACGCTCGACTTCTCGCACGCCTCGCTCACCGGTCGCGACTCGCTCGAGTACGCCCAGTCGATGGGCGACAAGCTGCGCCACATCCACCTCTGCGACGGCACCCGGTCGGTCGACGAGGGCAACATCTACGACGAGCACCTGATCCCGGGGCGCGGTACCGAGCCGGTCGCCGAGACGCTCGACTGGCTCGCCTCGCGGCACTGGGCGGGATCGGTGGTGGCCGAGGTGAACCTGCGCAAGGCGAAAGACGAGGAGAGTCGCCTCGACGGCCTCACCGAGACGGTCGCCTTCGCGAAGGAGCACGTCGGGCAGGAGCACGCCGTGCGCGACCCGCTCGACCACGGGGCCGAGGCGATCACGCGCAAGAGCGTGCGCAAGGCGCGCCGGGCGGCATCCCGCTCCTGACGGCGTCGCCGCGCCGGGCCGACCCCGACGTCGACCGACTCCGGGAATCCGCTGGGCATCCCGGTGCGCTCCCGCCGGTGCGCGGGTAGCGTTGCCCGTGACCTCGGAGGTGGAATGCGCAAGTTCCTGTTCAACGCGGGCGTGCTCGGCGCCCTGTTCGGTGGCGTCGGCGTCGTGCGGACCACGATGAGCGGACCGCGCGACTGGCGCCTGGTGCTCATGTGGGTCGCCTGGGCGATCGGCGTCGCGATCGCGGTCGGCACCGTGATCGAGGACACCAAGGAGCTCGAGGAGGACACCTGGTGATCGACTTCCCCGGATTCGGAGGCCCGTTCGCGCGGATCCTCGACCTCATCCAGGGCCTGGCGACCGCCGTCGGCATGGTCATCCTGCTGCTGGTCTGGATCGCGCTGCTCGTGCTGCTCGTTCGGTTCCTGTGGTTCGGCACGAAGGCGGCGCAGCGCTACCTGGCCGTGAACCCGGCCCCGGATGCCGCTCCCGGTGCCCCGACGGACCCCGCGCCGACGGCGCCCTCGGCTCCCGCGCGCGGCACGAAGACCGGCACCGCGAAGTCGTCGGGCACCACGAAGAAGCCGGCCGCGGGCTGACCCCCGCACCTCGGTAGGCTGGCCCCGCCGGGTCGAGCCGCCGACGGCCCCTCGCCGTCTTCGACCGCGGCCGGAAACGGACACCCGCGTGGGTCTCTCCAGCTACCGCTCCCTGCTGCTCGACGGCGGCGCCTGGCGCTTCAGCCTCGCCGGATGGGTGGCCCGCCTCTACCGGGTCGGGTCGGTCGTCGGCGTCGTGCTGCTGCTCACCGCCACCGGAACCGACTTCGCCCTGGCCGGCATCGCATCCGCCGCGGTGATCGTCGGCGCCGCGATCGGCGGCCCCGCCTGGGCGCGCCTCGCCGACCGCGCCGGCCAGCGCGTGGCCCTCCCGCTCGCCGCGCTCGCGCCGGTTCTCGCGACCGGCGGATTCGTGCTCGCCTCGACGCAGGCGCCGCTGGTGTGGCTGCCCGCGGCGGTCGCCATGGGGCTCGCCACCGCCGACCCGGGCGGATTCGTGCGCGCCCGGTGGATGCACCTGCTGCCCGACCGCGACCGACGCCACACCGCGCTCGCCCTCGAGTCGGCGAACGACGAGATGGGCTTCCTGCTCGGCCTGCCGGTGGTCGCGCTCGTGGCCGCGTGGTCACCGGTCGGCGGACTGCTCGGCGCCGCCGGGGCGGGAGCGATCGGACTGCTCGCCCTGCGCGCCCTCGGCGCGTCGATCCCCCCGGTGACCCGGTCGGGCAGCCGGGCCGACCGCGCCCGCGACCTGGGCCGCGACTGGCGGGCGTGGCTACCCGTCGGCGTCGCGCCGACCCTTCCCGCCTTCCTCGGCGTCGGCTCGGTGTTCGGCTTCGTCAACCTCAGCGGCATCGCGGTCGCGGACGCCGCCGGCGTCCCGGAGGTCTCCGGGGTCGTCATCGGCGTGCTCTCTCTCGGCGCCGTCGCCGCGGGACTGCTCTGGGGCGCGTTCGGCTCCCGGGTGCCGCCGGCGTGGCGGCTCGTCGTCGCGACGGGGCTCTTCGCCGCGCTCGTGCCGCTGCTCGGCGTCGGACACGACCCGCTGACCTACGGCGTGCTCGCCGCGATCGCAGGAGCGGGCCTCACCCCGCTGATGATCGCGACGACGGCCGCGATCGAAGAGCGCACGCCGGTGGCCACCCTCACCGTCGCGCTCACCTGGCCGGCGGTGGCGATGTCGGCCGGGAGCGCGATCGGCTCGACCCTCGCCGGCGCCACGATCGAGTCGGCCGGGGTGACCGGCACCTGGTGGATCCCGCTCGTCTCGGTCGCGCTCGCGCTCGTCAGCCTGGTCCTCGCCGCGGTGACCCGCCGCGACTCGATCGGAGCACCCGTCTACGCTCGACGGTGACCGTCCGATGAGGAGGCCGCCGACGCATGGACCAGCGACACCGGGACTACGCCGACTACTACCGCGTGCGCGCCGAGCGCGCGGCCGCATCCGCCAGCGCGAGGCGCCGGGCGCCGCTGGAGCGGGACCGGGCGGATGCGATCGCCGCGGCCGCGGGGCTCGAGCAGCTCGAACTGATCGAACGCGAGGGGCGGTTCGGTGACCGCATCGCCGCCGCCACCGCCGCGGACCAGGCTGAGGCGCGGAGGGACGGGCACCGCGCCCTCGACGAGCACGTGCGGGCCGCGGTCGAGCACGACATCCTGACGGCGGTGGAGGGGCTCGACGACGTGACCGCCGTGATGTCCGCGGTGGCCGACATCGAGGCCGACGGCCGGCTGCGCATCACCCTCGACGAGTTCCACCGGGTGTTCGCCGACGCGATCGACCTGCTCGAGGAGCTCGAGTGCGCGGAGCGCGCCGACCTGCCCGCCGAACACGAGGCGTGGCGCGCGGAGTACGTCGCCGACCTCGAGTCCGCGATCGCCGACAGCCACGCGCGCGCGACCGAGCAGGCGCGGGCGCTCGATCCCGCGTGGACCTTCGACCCCGGGATCGCGACGGAACCGCGCCACCGGCGGATGATCCCGCTCGACGACGACGCCGCATCCCGGCACCTGGAGCGCTACCTCCGCATCGTCGAGGCGGTCCGCTGATGGCCGTCGACCCGTCGATCTCCGAGCCGATGGTCGCGTCGCTGCGCGAGATGCTGCAGGGCGCGCCGCGCACCGACGCCACGGCGGATGCGGTGGCCGCGATGGAGGCCGTGCTCGCCCGCTTCGACGAGATCGCGGCGAGCGCCGGCGGCATCGAGGATCTGATGGCCGCGGTGACCACCGAGGACCTCTACCAGAGGTTCTCCACCGCGTACACCGAGGCGGCCACCGCGGCCGCGCGGTCGGCGGCGCCCGCCGGCGGTGACGACGACGACGAGGACGCGCGCCTGCTCGCCGACCACCTGGCCGCACTCACCGGCGTGCGCGACGACGCGACCACCCCGGATGCGGTGCGCGCCGCGCTGGACCGCGCGCTCGAGCTTGGCGCGTCGGGCATCTCGTACCCGGTGTTCCTGCGCCGCCTCGAGGAGGAGGGCATCGCCGACGCGATGCAGGGCGAGGTGCTCGTGCGCGACGGGGTCGTGACCCTGGGCCGGATCGCCGCCGAGCAGCACCAGCCGATCGACCTCGACCGCGAGCTCGCCGCGCTGGCCGAGTTCGACCGCCTCGCGGCGGCGGGGGCGCACGGGGCGCCCGATCCGCTCGACCTCGAGATCGCGCTGCGCGCGGTCGCGGCCGAGCACTCCGCCCGGGGCCGGCACGCGACGGCGGTGCGTGAGCGGGTGCTCCGGATGCTCGACCAGGTGGTCGACTGGCTCGACGCGCACGGGGCCTTCGCCCCGATGGACGAGCGCTGGCGCACCGACGACGCGACCCGCACCCGGCGACTGATCGAACGCAGTCGGGCGACCCTGCCCGGCCTGTTCGCGCAGCGCGAGCGGCAGCTGCGCGAGTCGTTCGGCCTCGGCTTCGTCGAGGGCCTCGAGCACGACGCGGTCGTCACCGAGATGCGCGCGCGCCGACTGATGCACTCCGACGAGCGGATCGCGCTGGCCGTGCGCACGGTCGACGGGATGACCCCGGGCGCGACGCCCGACGCCGAGCTGGTCGCCGAGACCGAGCGCCTGGTCGACTCGGGGGCGCGCTGGCGGGCGGGACTCGGCGATCCGGTGCCCCTGCCGATGCCCGCCGAACTCGGTGGGGCCGAGGGCTGAGGCCGCGCAAGGAGAAAGCCCCGACCTCGCTGGCGAGAGCGACGACGGGGCTTTGCGTACACCCCCCGGGACTTGAACCCGGAACCCACTGATTAAGAGTCAGTTGCTCTGCCAATTGAGCTAGAGGTGCATGGTCCGGCGAGCGGACCGAGGGACAACGATAGCATGCGTCCGGAGGTGCTGCCATGACCGGACCGGTGCGACTCGAGGCGGGGGCCGAGGCCCCCGATTTCACCCTCCCCGACCAGCACGGCGACCCCGTGACGCTGTCGTCGCTGCGCGGCTCGAAGGTCGTCCTCTACTTCTACGGCGAGGCCGGGACCCCCGCCTGCACCGCGCAGGCGTGCGACTTCCGCGACGCCCTCGACGTGTTCGCGGATGCCGGCTACCGGGTCGTCGGGGTGTCGCGCGACGAGCAGCCGGCCAACGCGCGGTTCGCCGAGGAGGAGCGCCTGCCGCAGCTCATCCTCAGCGACCCCGACCGCACCGTGCACGGGCTCTACGGCACGTTCGGCGAGAAGCAGCTCTACGGCCGCACGGTGACCGGCGTCATCCGCGCCACGTTCGTCATCGACGAGCAGGGCGTCCTCGAGAAGGCGCTCTACAACATCAAGGCGACCGGCCACGTGGCCATGCTGCGCAAGAAGCTCGGTCTCGCCGCGGCGTGATCCGCTGACCGCGATCGCCCGGATACCGGGACCGGCCCCGCGCGGATGCCGGGACGCGTGGCGGTGCCCCTCAGCTCGCGCGGTCGTCGCCGCGTTCGCGCAGCGCGTCGGTGACGGGCGGCGAGAGCAGCAGCAGGATCGCGACGATCGCGACGCCGAGCAGCGGCCACCCCCACAGCGGAGAGGCGAACACGCCCTGCAGCGCGGCGATGCCCACGCCCATCTGCAGCACGTTCCAGACGAGCGCCGAGCCGCGCACCCAGGCGCGCCGGAGCACCGCGGCGCGCACCATCGCCCCGAGCCAGGTCGCGGCGAGCGCGGTGAGCACGAGCAGCGCGATCGCGGAGGGAAGCGACTCGGGGGTGTCGACGAGCAGTTCGACGACGAGCAGCACGGTGAGCGCCGCGACGAGCAGGAACTCGCCGGCGAGCAGCACGACGAGCGCCGCGAGGGCCGGGGGACGCAGGGGATTCTCAGCTGGCATGTGCGATCGGACTATTGATCCGGTGTAACAAGTATGAAACCATCGCGGAGGTTGATGAGACGCCTACAGCGCCGTAGGTGCGTCCCGATGATTCCCCACCGAGTTTTCGGACCGCTTTCGACCGCGCGCGGAAACCCGAGTTCCGCGTGGCGTCCAGCAACACAGAAGGAGCACCACCTATGGATTGGCGCGACAAGGCAGCCTGTCTGACCGCCGACCCCGAGCTGTTCTTCCCCGTCGGGAACACCGGCCCCGCCGTCGACCAGATCGACAAGGCCAAGGCCGTGTGCGCGCGCTGCTCGGTGACCGAGCTGTGCCTGCAGTACGCCCTCGAGACCAACCAGGACTCGGGCGTGTGGGGCGGACTCTCCGAAGACGAGCGTCGCGCGCTCAAGCGCCGCGCCGCCCGCGCCCGCCGCGCCTCCTGACGCTCGCGCGCCGCGATGCGGCGCGTGATGCCGCCGACCGGTCCGGTCGGCTGAACCGACGATCGCTCCCGCCGATCAGCCCTCGCGCAGCCAGAGCAGCGGCACCTCGATCGTGACCTCGGTGCCCTCGCCCTCGAGCGTGTGCCAGTCGATCGTGCCCCCCAGCTCGCCCTGGATGAGGGTGCGCACGATCTGCGTGCCGAGCCCCGAGCCGACCTGACCCTCGGGCAGCCCGACCCCGTTGTCGCGCACGCGCACCGTCAGGTGGTCGTCCCGGCGCTTCGCGCGCAGCTCGACCTCGCCGTCCGCGCGATCCTGAAGCCCGTGCTCGACCGCGTTGGTCACCAGCTCGGTGAGCGCGAGGGCGAGCGGCGTCGCGTACTGGCTCGGCAGACTGCCGAACTTGCCGACCCGCTTCGGGTGCACCGTCGTCGTGTGGCCGGCGGCGACCTCGGCGACGAGCAGCAGCACCCGGTCGACGACGTCGTCGAAGTCGACGATCTGGCTGAGCCCCTCGCTGAGGGTGTCGTGCACGACGGCGATCGCCGCGACCCGGCGCATCGCCTGGGTCAGCGCCTCGCGCGAGTCGTCGCTGCGCGCCCGGCGCGCCTGGATGCGCAGCCGCGACGCCACCGGCTGCAGGTTGTTCTTCACCCGGTGGTGGATCTCGCGGATGGTCGCGTCCTTGGTGATCAGCTCCTGCTCCTGGTGACGCACCTCGGTGACGTCGCGGACCAGGATGATCGCCCCGACCCGGGCGCCGCCGTGCCAGACCGGGATGGTGCGCAGACTCAGCGTCACGCCGCGCGACTCGATGTCGGCCCGCCACGGCGCCTTGCCGGTGACGACCAGCGGCAGCGACTCGTCGACCGGGCCCTTCTCCCGCACCAGACCGGTGACGACCTCGGCCAGCACCTCGCCCTCCAGTTCGCCCTGGAACCCCATCCGGTTGAACGCCGACAGGCCGTTCGGGCTGGCGAACGTGACCAACCCGTCGACGTCGAGGCGGAGGAGGCCGTCGCTCGCGCGCGGGGCGCCACGGCGAGGGCGCGACGGGGCGGACAGGTCGGGGAAGTCGCCCGACGCGATCATGCCGAACAGGTCGTTGGCGCACTGGTTGAACGTGAGCTCCTGGCGGCTCGGCGTGCGCGCCTCACTCAGGTTGCTGTGCCGGGTGAGGACCGCGATCGGGTCCTCCTTCACCTCGGAGCCGCTCGGTGAGATGCGGCGCACCACGGGCACGGCCCGCACCCGGGTGGGCGTCTCCTCGTACCAGTCGGGGGCCGCGGTGTCGACGATCTGCACCGTTTCGAACGCCTCGGTCACCTGCTTCTGCCACTCCGGCTTGATCGGCTGGCCGACGAAGTCGCGGTAGAACAGGGTCGCCGCCGACGACGGGCGGGAGTGGGCGACGGCGCGGAACCCGCCGTCGCCGTCGGGCGCCCACAGCACGATGTCGGCGAACGCCAGGTCGGCCAGCAGCTGCCCCTCGGCGACGAGCAGGTGCAGCCACTCGGCGTCGGGGTCGCCGGAGCGCGGCGCGGTGAGCAGCCGCTCGGAGAGCGTGGGCACGGCTCCAGGCTAGTGCGACCCGGCCGCCGCGAAGAGCCGACGGCGACGCTCCGGACGCGCGGCCACCGGGAGGAGGGACTCCGCGAGCCGGCGCACCGCCGCGCGCGCCGACGAACGCGGCGCCGCGACCGGGAGCGGACGCGCGGTCAGCAGGGCCGCGTCGAAGGCGGCCGGATCCCACGGCACGAGCGCCACATCCTGCACCCCGCCGAACCGGCGCAGCGTCGCGCGCACCTGGCCGGCGGCATCCGTTCCCACCGCCGACGCCCGCACCTTGCCGACCACCACCCGCACCCGCTCGGGGTCCACGTGCTGCGCGAGGTCCGCGTGACCGCGCAACAGCCGCGCCAGCCCGATCGGGTCGGCCGCCCCGACCGCGAGCACCACGTCGGCGGCCTCCAGCGCGGCGAGCGCGGCGTCGACCGTCCACTCGGCGGGGGGCTCGTCGGCGGGGTGCAGGGTCTCGTCGACCACCCCGGTCTCCGGCGTGCCGAGCAGGGCCCAGTCCGCGCCCGCCTCGACGACGTCGGCCACCCCGAGCCGTGCGCCGTGCGCGGTCGACCCGCCCGTGCCGGTCACGGCCACGAGCGCCACGCCCTGCATGTCGCAGGCGTCGACCAGTTCGGCGGTGAGGCGCGACGGCGACGCCTCGGCGATCACCAGGTGCGGCACGTCGTCGGCGAGCCGCGGCACGAGTTCCGCCGCGCTCGTCGCCGTGGCGACCACCCGGTGGCCGTGACGACGGGCGGAGGTCAGCATCCGCTCCAGGTCGAAGACGGGCAGGCAGAGGGCGACGTCGCTCATCCGGACACCGGGAGCCCGGCCGGCACGAGCGCCAGCGCCGAGCCGTCGGCGATCGCCTGCAGCACCCGGGCGATGCGGGTGCGCGGCACCAGCACCTCCACCTCGACGGCGCCGTCGGCGACGAAGCCGTCGGCCTCCACGACGCGCACCACGGTCGCGTCGCCCACCAGCACGATCGGCGGCAGCGCGGCCTCCGCCGAGGCCGCCGACGTCGACGCGGCCGACGCCCACACGTCGACGAGCGCCCCCGGGCCGATGGTCGCGCTGACCGGTCCGGCGAGCGGGAGCACGAGGGCGGTCGCGCGGATGCCGTCCGCCGACCCGACCGCAGCGGTCGCGAGCAGCTCGCCCGCCGCGACCGGCCGGGCGACGACGACGCCCTCCGGCGGGATCGCGCCCGCCCGCAGGTACGACGCCTCCGCCCCGTCGAGGGTCACCATCCGCTCCACCAGGTCGTCGGCCGTCACCACCTCGCCGGGCAGCAGCGCACCCGGCGCGGCGTAGACCGCCACCCGGCGATCCAGCGCCCCGACGATCCCGACCATGCCGGCGACCGACGCCAGCACGAGCGCGAGCCCGATGAGCAGCCGCACGTCCGGCCGCATCCGCTGAGCCACATCCGCCTCCCTCCGCCGGGTCGCCCCGGACCCGCCCATCGTGACGAGCGCGCCGGATCGGGGCGGCGGATTCTCCACAGGCCCGTCGCGGACCCCGCGCGCGGCGGATAATCGGGGCATGACGGCGGAGACGGACCAGCCCGGGGTGCCCGGAACGGGGCGGTTCCTCACGCTCGCCGACACCGCCGAGGTGCTCAACATCTCGGCGTCCGAGGCGCACGCGCTGGTGCGCTCGGGCGAGCTGCCGGCCATCCAGGTCGGCGACCGCGGCGTCTGGCGCGTCGAGCGCGACGTGCTCGAGGGCTTCATCGAGGCGCGCTACGAGGAGACCCGGCGGCGCGCCCTCTGGCAGCAGGCGCAGTTCGCCGACGTGCCCGACCTGTTCGCCCCGCCGCGCGACTCCTGAGCCCGCCGCGCGACTCCGAGGCCCTGCCGCGCGACTCCTCGGCCCGCCACGCGGTTCAGAAGCGCACGAGACGGATCGCGTCGAACGGCAGCACCCGCACCGTGCGGACGGCGCGGCGCGGCTCCCCCGCCGGATGCTCGGCCAGGTCGACGTGGTCGCGCCCGACGTGGTCGAAGGTGCCGGTGCGGATGCCTGCGGCGGTGTGCACCGTCACCGGGACGCGCCGCCGGGTGAGGTCACGCAACGCGAACCCGAGCCCGAGGCGGGCGGCGAGCGCCGTGGCCGGCTCGGGATCCGGATCGCGTCCGTCCGGCGCCTCGGCGCCGAACTCGATCGCGGAGACGGCGGCGAGCGGGACGATCACCGAGCCGGCCGGCCCCGCGCCGCCCCGCTCCCCCGCCGCCCAGTCACGACCGACGGCGGCGACTGCGACGACGACCGGGGCGCCGTCCACCTCGAACCGCACCTCGCCGCCGTCCGCCGCGAGCGCGCGCACTCGGTCGCGCAGTTCGACCCGCCCGCGCCGCAGCCTCTCGTCCTCGGCCCGCACGTCGCGCTCCTCGGCCCCCAGCTCGTGCTCGAGCCGGCCCTCGAGGTCGTCGAACAGGCTCTGCCAGCGCACGCGCCGACGGTAGTCGCCGCCCCGGGGACCGCCCGCCGGTTGTCCACAGGGAACCGGTTCCCATCGACGCGCCCCCGTCATCCGTGGTCACATCGTCGCCAACGCGGACCGCGCCGGGGTCTCACCCCGACGGCGGTCCGGCTGGGAGCGGACGGAGAGAACGGGACCGGACGTCGGGAGGCGCCATGCAGGGAGCGGATGCCGCGGTGCACGCGGTCGAGGGGACGTCGGCGCGGCGGGCGCGGTTCGCCGAGGAGGACTTCTTCGGTCACCAGCCCACCGCCACCGCGGAGCTGCCCGACCCGGGTCCGCTGCTGGAGAACCTGACCCGGTGCGTCGTGGAGATCCTGGCGGGGGCGCGGGAGCTGGAGCAGATCGCGCGCTGGGTCACCGATGACGTGCACCAGCACCTGCTCAAGCGCGTTGTGCTGTCGGCGCGGGCGCGACGCGCCAAGGGGCTCGCCCCGACCCGGCCGGCGTTCAGCATCGGCTCGACCCGGGTGTGCGCGCCCCGCGACGGCGTGATCGAGGCGGTCGTCGTGGTGCACGGCCGCGCCCGCACCCGCGCCGTGGCGCTGCGGCTCGAGGGTCTCGACCGGCGGTGGCGCGCCACCGCGATCAACGTGCTCTGAGCCGGGAGCCCGGCCCGCGGGCTACTTGCGCTTTTGCTGCTTGCGGCGCTGCGCCCGGTTCATCGGCGCGGCACCGCCGCCCGTGCGCTGTCCGAACGCGCCGCGCGAGCCGCCGCCCGACGCCTGGCCGCCGCCCGCCTGGCCGCCACTCGCCTGGCCGCCCTGCTGCGCTCCCGCCGCGGCCGGCTGGCCGCCCTGCGGGGCGCGGGTGAACGCGGCCGCCTCCTGCGCCTGCTGGCGCTGCGCCGCCGCGGTCGCGGCGCGCTCCACCTGCCCGCGCTGGTTGCGCACCTCGACCTCGCCGGCGGCATCCGCGCTCGGCGCCGAGTAGGAGAGCGCCTGCGGCTGCTGCTGCTGGAGGCCCTTCGCCGACACCCGCGCGCGGCCGTCCTCACCGGTCACCTCGACCTCGAGGTTGAACAGGAAGCCGATCGTCTCCTCGCGGATCGCGTCCATCATGCTCTGGTAGAGCGCGAAGCCCTCGCGCTGGTACTCGACCAGCGGGTCGCGCTGCGCCATCGCGCGCAGGCCGATGCCGTCCTTGAGGTAGTCCATCTCGTAGAGGTGGTCGCGCCAGCGGCGGTCGACCACCGAGAGCACCACCCGGCGCTCCAGCTCGCGGATCGCGGCCTCACCGAGCTGCTCCTCGCGCTTCGCGTAGGCGATGCGGGCATCCGACAGGATCTCCTCGCGCAGCGCCTTGACGCTCAGCCGTCCGCGGCTGCCGAGCTCGCTGACCACCTCGTCGATGGTGATCGACACCGGGTAGAGCGTGCGCAGCTCGGTCCAGAGCGCCTCGAGGTCCCAGTCGTCGCTCGAGCCGGCGAGCGTGTGCTCGTCGATCACGTCGGTGACGGTGCGCTCGAGGAAGTCCTGGATGCGGTCCTTGAGGTCGTCGCCCTCAAGGATCTGCCGCCGGTCGGAGTAGATCGCGTCGCGCTGCCGGTTGAGCACGTCGTCGTACTTGAGCACGTTCTTGCGGATCTCGGCGTTGCGCGACTCGACCTGCGACTGCGCCGAGCGGATGGCGCGGCTCACCGCGCGGGACTCGATCGCCACGTCGTCGGGCACGTTCGACCGCCCGAGCAGCGCGTCGACCGCTCCGGTGTTGAACAGGCGCATCAGGTCGTCGCGCAGCGACAGGTAGAAGCGGCTCTCGCCGGGGTCGCCCTGACGTCCCGAGCGCCCGCGCAGCTGGTTGTCGATGCGGCGCGACTCGTGCCGCTCCGTGCCGAGCACGTAGAGGCCGCCCAGCTCGACGACCTTGTCGGCCTCGGCCTTGACCTCCTTGCGCACGTTCTCGAACACGGCGTCCCACGCCTGCTCGTACTCCTCCGGGGTGTCCACCGGCGAGAGCCCGCGCTCGTGCATCCGGGTCGTCGCCATGAACTCGGCGTTGCCGCCGAGCATGATGTCGGTTCCGCGGCCCGCCATGTTGGTGGCGACGGTGACCGCGCCCACGCGGCCGGCCTCCGCGATGATCGTGGCCTCACGCGCGTGGTTCTTCGCGTTGAGCACCTCGTGCTTGACGCCGCGCTTGGCGAGCAGGTTCGACAGGTAGTCGCTCTTCTCGACGCTCGTCGTGCCGACCAGAACCGGCTGTCCGGTGCGGTGCCGCTCGACGATGTCCTCCACCACCTGGGCGAACTTGCCCTGCTCGGTGCGGTAGACGAGGTCGGGCTGATCCTTGCGCACCATCGGCCGGTTGGTGGGGATCGGGATGACGCCCAGCTTGTAGGTCGACATGAACTCGGCGGCCTCGGTCTCGGCGGTACCGGTCATGCCGGAGAGCTTGTCGTACATGCGGAAGTAGTTCTGGAGGGTGATCGTGGCGAGCGTCTGGTTCTCGGCCTTGATCTGCACCCCCTCCTTCGCCTCGATCGCCTGGTGGATGCCCTCCGAGTAGCGGCGGCCGACCAGGATGCGACCGGTGTGCTCGTCGACGATGAGCACCTCGCCGTTCATCACGACGTAGTCCTTGTCGCGCTTGAACAGGGCCTTCGCCTTGATCGAGTTGTTGAGGAACGAGATGAGCGGGGTGTTGGCCGACTCGTAGAGGTTGTCGATGCCGAGGTAGTCCTCGACCTTCTCGATGCCGGGCTCGAGCACGCCGACGGTGCGCTTCTTCTCGTCGAGCTCGTAGTCGACGCCCTCGACGAGGCGCTTGGCGACGTTGGCGAACTCGCCGAACCAGCGGTTGGCCTCGCCCGACGCGGGGCCCGAGATGATGAGCGGCGTGCGCGCCTCGTCGATGAGGATCGAGTCGACCTCGTCGACGACCGCGAAGAAGTGGCCGCGCTGCACCATGTCGGACTTCTGCCCGGCCATGTTGTCGCGCAGGTAGTCGAAGCCGAACTCGTTGTTCGTGCCGTAGGTGATGTCGGCGGCGTACTGCTCGCGCCGCTCGCTGGGCGTCTGCCCGGCCACGATGCAGCCGGTCGTCATCCCGAGGGCGCGGTAGACGCGGCCCATCAGCTCCGACTGGTACGACGCCAGGTAGTCGTTGACGGTGACGACGTGCACGCCCTTGCCGGCGATCGCGTTGAGGTACGACGCCGTGGTGGCGACGAGCGTCTTGCCCTCACCGGTCTTCATCTCGGCGATGTTGCCGAGGTGGAGGGCCGCGCCGCCCATGAGCTGCACGTCGAAGTGCCGCAGGCCGAGGGTGCGCTTCGACGCCTCGCGCACCGCCGCGAACGCCTCGGGCAGCAGGTCGTCGAGGGTCTCGCCGTCGGCGAACCGCTCGCGGAAGCCGACGGTCTCGTCGCGCAGCTCCTCGTCGGTGAGCTCCTCGAAGTGCTCCTCGAGGTGGTTGATCGCCTGCGCGTAGCGCTCGAGGCGACGCAACGTGCGCCCTTCGCCGACCCGCAGAACCCTCTCGAGGACGTTGGCCACGTCGACTCCTCTAACTCCCTCGGCGGGCGCACGGCGGACTGCCGGGCGCGGCCCGCAACTCTAGCAAGGGTAGCGTCCGCCTCCCCTGGGAGCCGGATGCCCCACTACGGTGGGCGGATGCCCCGGACCCGACCGGAGTTCGCCCTTCTCGACGCGCCCGAACGCGCCGAGCTGCGCCCCGTGCTGCGCTCGTGGAACGGCATCGAGCCGGCGGCGGTGCTGGTCGACGGCGAGCGCTGGGTGGTGAAGACGGCCCCCGAGGACCGGCAGTGCCGCGAGCTGCTCGCCCACGCGATCGGCGACGGCATCGTGAACGTCGCCGACACACGGATGGCGACCCGCGACGACCTCCGACCGCTCGTCGCGCTCGGGGCGGTCTCCCCGCTCGCTCGGCCCGGGACGGTGCTGCTGCGCCGATTCGCGCCCGACCACGACGCGGACCTCCTGCCGCTGCGCACCCTCGACGAGGCCGTCGCCGGCGAGCTGGCGTTCTCGGTGCTGCTGCGCCGCCGCGACGCGCACGCCTGGAACCGCTCGTACACCGCCGACGGCATCCCGGTCTTCTACGACCTGGAGGCGTGCCTCGACTTCGAGCCCGACCTCGTCGACCTCGACGCCTTCTTCGCGCGCAACGGTCTCGGCTACGCGGGCGCGTGGCGGCTGGCCCCCGGCGCTCGGCCCGACACCCTCGAGGGTCGCGCGATCGACCGCGACTGGACGCTGCCGGTCGTCGACCCCGACGGCGTGCGCGACGCGGTCGATCGCATCGCGCACGCCCTGCGCGCGCGGCTCGACGCCGACCTGCCCCGACTGCTGCGGCGCAGCGGCTACCGCGGAGCCGCGGCGCGCGACCTGCGCCGGATGCTCACCGGGCTCGCCGTCGAGATGCCGTCGGCCCTCGAGCGGATGTGGGAGGTCGTGACCACCCGCTCGCCCGCTCCGTTCCGGCCCGACTGACGGCGGGCCCGCGGCGACGGCGGGCCGGCGCCCGCCTCAGCCGCGACGACGGCGGGTGCCGACCTCGTCCTCCTGCTCCTCGAGCGAGATCACCCCGTAGTCCCAGCCCTTGCGGCGGTAGACGACGCTCGCGCGGTCGGTGGTCGCGTCGATGAACAGGAAGAAGTCGTGACCGACCAGCTCCATGTGGTCGAGCGCGTCCTCCTTGGTCATCCGCGTGGCCGGGAACACCTTGTCGCGGATGACGACCGGGCTCCACTCGCCCTCGTCATCGGCGCCCACCACGGGCACCTCTCCGGTGGCCACCTTCTCGATGACGTCGGCGCCCGCCGGCACCAGGTCGGCCACGCGGCCGGCGCTCGCCGCCTCCTGCATCGACGGCGGCCGGTGCAGGCCCCGGTGCACCTTGCGGCGATCCTTCGCGCGGCGCAGGCGCTCCATCAGCTTGTCGAACGCGATGTCGAACGCGGCGTACTTGTCGCTCGCGGCGGCCTCGGCGCGCACCACCGGGCCGGGCCCGACCAGTGTCAGCTCGACGCGGTCGTCGCCGCTCGTCCCGTTGGTCTCGTGATGGCGCACGACCTTGATCTCGAGGGCGAGGGCCCGGTCGGCGAGCTGGGAGACCTTCTCGCTCTTCTCCGTGACGTAGTCCTCGAACCGATCGGGGATCCCCACCCCGCGGCCGGTGATCGTGACATCCATGGCACCCTCCATCCGGATCCGGCGCGTCCGCCCTCCGGTTCCAGGCGGATGTCTCGCGCCTCTTTCCGTCACCGTAGACCCCGGATGCTCGGGTTGTCACGGGACGATCGTCCCGATCCGCCCAGAGGGGCCCGAGAACCCGCTGAGTGGACGGCCGGATCCGCGTCGTCGGCGTCCGCCGGGAACGGCCGATACCGCGGGGTCGCCGCGATCGTCACCGCCCCGACCACGGTCCCGCCCGCGTCGCGCAGCGCGCTCGCCGCCGCCAGCACCGTGGCCCCGGTTGTCACCACGTCGTCGACGACGAGCAGCGGCACCCCGGGCGGCACCCGGCGCGCCCGGAACGCGCCCGCGCGGTTGCGGGCGCGTTCCGCCACGTCGAGACCCTTCTGCTCGCCACCGTCGCGGCCGCGCGTCAGCGCCGCGAGCGCGGGCAGCCCGGCGCAGCGCAGCGCGAGGCGCACCGGGTCGACGCCGCGGCGACGCGCGCCCGCCCGGCTCGGCGGCACCGGGACGAGCAGCGCGGAGGACGCGCCGACGGCGGCCGCGACCGTGTGCGCGAGGGCCGGCGCGAACGCCGCCAGGAGCTCGGGACGCCCGGCGTCCTTCGCCGCGAGCAGCACCCGCCGGGGAACGTCGCGGTAGTCGAGCGCCGACCAGACCGGGAGGCCGTCGACGCGGCGCACGCGCGGCGTCGACGGGGCGAGCGCCGGGCGGCAGTCGGCACAGAGGTCGCGGCCGTCGGCTCCGCACCCGGCGCAGGCGACCGGCAGCACGAGGGCGAGCGCGTCGTGCGCCGCCTCGGCGAGCCCGAGCCACCACTCCCCCGTCGTCGGAGCGCTGCCGCCCGGCGGCGCACCCCGCTCCCGGCCGGCGTCATCCCGAGGTCCCTCCACCCGACGACCGTCCCGCGCGGGAGCGGACCGCGGGTGGGATCGCGGCGATCGGGGGACGGCGCTACTGCTGGGTGGCGAGGAAGGACGCGTCGAGGCCGGTGTCGCCCCACTCCGTGGAGCCGGTCGGACGGAGCACGGCACCGCCCGCGTCGAGCAGGCGCAGGCCCTCGGCGCCGTTGTTGCCGCCGACGATCTGCACGCCCGACGAGAGCACGCCGAGCACGGCGACCCGGCCGCCGAGCACGATCGAGTTGACCACCACGCCCTCCTCGAGCCGGGAGAGCACGGCGACCGTTCCGGCATCCGCCCAGGCCACGTCGACCGGCTCGCCGGTGTATGGCAGGTCGAACGCCGCGCCGAGTCCGACCGGCTCGAGCTGCTGGTCGCGCACCACCCCCGCGACGAACAGACGCGACCCGCTCGCCGTGTCGAGCGCCACGAGCAGGCGCGAGCCGTCGCGCGAGAGCTCGATCGCGGTGATGCGGCCGTCGACGTCGAGCGGAACCGGATGCGGACTGCCATCGGCGCCGAACGCGATGAGACCCTGCGGATCGTCGGCGGGCACCGACCAGACGAATCCCTCGGGGTCGGTGGTCGGCGCGACGAGCCCGGCACGGGTGTCGAGCAGCAGCGCGTCGCCCTCCGCGGGGACGCGCCACACGCCGTCGCCCGCCAGCACCGCGACGGCGTCGCGGCCGCGCTGCACGCTCGCGGCCCGCGGGTCGAGGTCGGCGACGCGGCCGCCGTACCCGGCGAGTTCGACCACGCCGCTCCCGGTCAGCTCGCCGAACCGCCCGCCGACCTGGCCGACCGCGTTGAGGCCGACCTGGAACTGGGTGTCCGGCTGGGTCGCCCCCTCGGGCACATCGAGGCCGAAGCCGTCGACGGTGATGTCGGCGCTCGTCACGTTGCCGAGCGAGTTGAGGCTGGCCCGCAGCTGCTGCAGCATCCGGGTCTGGGTGGTCGCGGACTCGGACCCCACCTCGGGGTTGAGCGGGACGGAGGCGGTGCCCCCCTCGACCGCGACGGCCTCGGTGAGCGCGGTGCCCTCCGGGAAGGCGCTGGCGAGCACGCCCGAGGCGAGCCACGAGCTCGGGCCGCCGAGCAGCTCGGACACGACGCGGGTCGCCGTGGCGGTGTTGCGCGGGAACCAGCGCAGGTCGGGCACCAGGTAGCGGAACGTCGGATCGAAGAAGTAGAGCGGGTAGCTGCCGAAGACGTTGTCGAACGTCGCGCGGGGCAGCATCGTGCCCGGCGGGGCGGAGGCGATGCGGTACTCGCCGCCCTCCTGCACCAGCTCGAAGGCGAGGGTCTGCTGGCCGGTCTGCTCGCTGTAGCGGCCGCTCGCGTCGACGAGCGCGGTCACGGTGACGGTCACCTCGTAGGAGCCCGAGCCGGTCGGGACCGGCTGGATGGTGCTGCCGCTGATGCGCACCTGCTCGGTCGGGCTCCACTGGCCGGCGTACTCGGTGGTCAGGTACTCGCGGGCGACCGAGTAGCGGTCCTGCGGCCCGCGCCCGGCGCGCAGGAAGCCCTCGATGATCTCCTCCGGCGTCGCCCCGGCGGCGGGGCCTTCCGGGATGTCGATGAGCGATCCGTCGTCGCCACCGGTCTCGATCGGTCCGCTCTGCACCCCGCCGGCGGTGGGGATGCCGATGCAGCCGGTGAGCGCGAGGACGGCGAGCAGGGCGGCGCCCACCAGTCCTCCGCGGGCGCGGCGGACACGGAGCCGGTCGGCGCGGGTCGCGCGGTCGGGGCGGATCACGGGGTCACCCCCTCGGCCAGCGGCGGACTCGGGTCCACCGGCTCCGGCGGCGGCAGGGCGACCGGCGATCCGCGCAGCTCGCCGCCGGGGCGACGCGGCAGCGTGAGCAGGAAGCACGAGCCCTCGCCGGGCTCCGACCACACCTCGAGGGTGCCGCCGTGCAGCGCCGCGTCCTCCAGCGAGATCGCCAGGCCGAGGCCCGTGCCGCCGGTGGTGCGCTGCCGCGACGGGTCGGCGCGCCAGAACCGGTCGAACACGCGGTCGACCTCCTCCGCGGTCATCCCGATGCCGTGGTCGCGCACCGCGATCGCCACGGCCAGCTCGTCGCTGTCGACGTGCACGTCGATCGGACGCGCCTCGCCGTGGTCGATGGCGTTGCCGAGCAGGTTCTGCAGGATGCGACGCACCCGCCGGGCGTCGACCTCGGCCTCGAAGTGGCCGCCGGGCGCGATGATCCGCACCGCGCAGCCCTTCTCGGCGGCGAGCGGCGCGAGGGCGTCGATCGCGTCCTCGGCGAGCCGCACCAGGTTCGTCGGCTCGGTGTCGAGCTCCGCTGCCCCGGCGTCGTAGCGGCTCATCTCGAGCAGGTCGCCGAGCAGCGACTCGAAGCGCTCGGTCTGCGTGTGCAGCAGCTCGGCGGTGCGCTTCGTCGCCGGCGCGAAGTCCTCGCGCTGGTCGTAGAGCACGTCGCCGGCGAGGCGGATGGTGGTGAGCGGCGTGCGCAGCTCGTGCGAGACGTCGGAGACGAAGCGCTGCTGCACCAGCGAGAGCGCCGCGAGGCGCGCGATCTGCTGCTGCAGACCGTCGGTCATCCGGTTGAACGAGCGCGCGAGCGTCGCCAGCTCGTCGTCGCCGCGCTCCGGCAGCCGTCGGTCGAGGTCGCCGTCGGCGATCTCCTCGCTCGTCTCGGCGGCCAGTCGTACCGGCCCGACCACGAGCCGCGCGACCAGGTAGGCGACGGCGGCGATGAGCAGCAGCAGCGCCGCGCCGCCGAGCAGCAGGGTCAGCTGCACGAAGTCGAGGGTCTGCTGCTCCTCGTGCAGGTCGTAGACCACGAACAGCTCGTACAGGTCGCCGTCGGGAACGCGCACCAGCGACCCGACGATGAGGCCCGGATGCGTCTCGTCGCCCTCGACCAGGGCCAGCGGCTGCCACGAGACGCTGCCCTCGCCGCCCGCCACCACGGCGGCCTGCAGCTCGTCGCTCACCATCTCGTCGGCGTCGAACCCCGCGCTCGCCACGGCGACCATCGGCGGCACACCGGGCTGCCCGGGGGCGCGCTGGAACCCGACCAGCGCCGACGACGAGACCAGCAGGCGCACCTGGGCGAGGGCATCCGTGCGGACCGCGTCGAGATCGTCGGCGAGCCCCGCGTCCTCGGCGGTCGAGAACACCTGCTGCGCCGCGAGCGTCGCGCGGCCGGCCTCTGCGACGACCTGGTCGCGACGCTGCTCGAACAGGTTCGCCCGCACGCTGCCGGCGATGGTGAGGCCGATCGCCGTCACCGCGATCGCGGAGAGCGCCAGGGTGAGCAGGATGGTGCGCAGCTGCAGCGAGCGCCGCCACAGCCCGCCCAGCCTCGCCAGCCAGGCGCGCCACGGGATGGGCAGCACGACGCCGCCCCGCTCACTCCCCGCCGGTCGCGGCGCCGGCGCGGTAGCCGACGCCCCGCACCGTCTGCACGATCGTCGGGTTGTCGGGGTCGTGCTCCACCTTCGCGCGGAGCCGCTGCACGTGCACGTTCACCAGACGGGTGTCGGCCTTGTAGTGGTAGCCCCACACCTGCTCGAGCAGCATCTCGCGGGTGAAGACCTGCTGCGGCCGCGCCGCGAGCGCCAGCAGCAGCTGGAACTCGAGCGGGGTCAGGTTGATGCGCGTACCGTCGCGGCGCACCTCGTGACCGGCGACGTCGATCACCAGGTCGCCGATCTCCACCGTCTCCGGGGTCTCCGGCATGCTGGGCCGCAGGCGGGTGCGGATGCGCGCCACCAGCTCCTTGGGGTTGAACGGCTTGACCACGTAGTCGTCGGCGCCGCTCTCGAGCCCCTCGACGACATCCGCCGGCTCGCCCTTCGCGGTGAGCATGATGATCGGCACGCCGCTCTCGGCCCGCACCCGCGCGCAGACCTCGATGCCGGAGATGCCGGGGAGCATGAGGTCGAGCAGGATCAGGTCGGGCCGCTCGGCGCGCCACCGCTCCAGCGCCTCGTCACCGGTCGTGGCGAACACCGGGTCGAAGGCCTCGCCGCGCAGCACGATGCCGATCATCTCGGCGATCGCGGCGTCGTCATCGACCACCAGGATGCGGGCGGTCATGCGGGGACCGGCCTCCGGGGCGGGACCATGTCCCAACCCTAGAACATCTCTCACCGAGGGCCCCCGCCGTGAGAGCATGGCGCCCACGGGCCGAGTTCCGGACCCGGGGAGGGCGGCCGTGAGCGACAGCACGACCTGGGCCGCGCCCGTGGCGCCCGATGCCGCGCCCCCGCGGCCCGCGCCGTTCGGCTCGTCGGGCGACTGGACGCCGCCGCCGCGCCCCGGGCTGGTGCCCCTGCGGCCGATGGGCTTCGCCACCGTGCTCAGCGGGTCGGTGCGGATGATGCGCCGCGCGCCGCGCTGGACCATCGTGCCCGCCCTGATCGCCAGCGCCGCCACCACGACGATCGCCGCGCTCGCCCAGTGGGGGATCCAGGCCTGGACCGACGCCCGCCTCGAGACCGAGTACTACGTGAGCTACCAACGGGTCGCGGCCGAGGGCGGCGCCGCCGCGTTCACCGCCGGCTGGCTGCCGCTGGCCCTCGCCCTCGCCGCCAACGCCGCGCTCGGCGGCCTGGTCGGGGTGGCGGTGGCGCGCGCCCTGGTCGCCGAGCGGATGACGCCGCTCGGCATGCGCCGCCGCCTGCGCGGGCGCACCGCCGCCCTGGTCGGCTGGGGGGCGCTCGTGCTCGGGATCGTGGTCGGCGCGCTGCTGCTGGTCGCAGCCGTGCTGATGGTCACCGCGGGATCCGGCGAGTTCGGCGCGTTCCTCGTGCTGCCGGTCGGGTTCCTGATCGCGCTCGTGCTCGCCGTGATCGGCCCCTGGCTCACCGTCAAGCTGGCGTTCACCGGCCACATCGCCGCGGTGGAGCGCACCCCGCTCCCCGGCGCCATCCGGCGGTCGTGGCAGCTGACCCGCGGCGGCTTCTGGCGGGTGCTCGGGGTCGGCCTGCTGGTCTGGGTGTCGATCGCGGTCGCGTCGGGCATCATCGCCGGCCCCGTGCAGCTGCTGCTCGACCTGCTCGCCTCGCTGATCTTCCCCAACGGCGGCAGCGCCGACGAGGCCGCGATGGTGCGCATCGGCATGGTGCTCGTCACGACGGTCGTCTCCGCGGTGGTCGGCGCGGTCGGGATGGCGCTGCAGCTGACCACCGGCGCGCTGCTCTACCTCGACGCGCGGATGCGCCGCGAGGGACTCGACCTCGGCCTCGCCCGCTACCTCGAGTTCCGCGCGCGCCGCGAGCCGGTGGCCGACCCGTTCCCCGCCCCGGTGGCCCGCTCGTGATCGCGATGCCCGCCCTCCCGGGCGACGTGCCGGTC
The DNA here is from genome assembly GCA_041984585.1 of Pseudolysinimonas sp. Taxonomy (GTDB): domain Bacteria; phylum Actinomycetota; class Actinomycetes; order Actinomycetales; family Microbacteriaceae; genus Pseudolysinimonas_A. Next base: position 87,108 of record JBHIXX010000004.1, read on the forward strand.
GACCCCGACGGGCCGGAGGCGCGCGACTGGCTGCTCGAGGAGCTCGGCGAAGCCGGCGAGGACGACGGCGGACTGCCCGACTGGCTCGAGGACCTGCTCGACTGGCTGCGCGCGCTGTTCGACCGCGCGGGCGGGGACGTCGACCCGACCGGCGACCCGACGGCCGGACTGGTCGGCATCGGGATCGTCCTCGCCGTCGTGGTGGGCATCCTGGTCGCCGCGTTCCTGATCTGGGGCATCCCCCGACGTCGGCGGCGCAGCCGGGTGACCGGCGACCTGTTCGGCGAGGACGACGCCCGCGGCTCCGGCGAGATCCGCACCGTCGCCGAGCGGGCGGCGGCCGTCGGCGACTACACGACCGCGACGGTCGAGGTGTTCCGCGCGCTGGCCCGGTCGCTGGCCGAGCGCGGCGTCGTGCACACCTTCCCCGGCACCACCGCGCAGGACTTCGCCCGACGCGCCGCGACCCCGTACCCCGGCGAGCAGCGCGCGCTCGCGGAGGCCGCGCAGGTGTTCGACCGTCTGCGCTACCTCGGCGAGACCGGCACCCGTGAGCAGTGGACCGCGATGTCCGACCTCGACCGTCGGGTCCGCGGCGCCCGGGCGCGCACCCGCGGGGCGGCGGCGGAGGCCCTCGAGGGGGCGCCGCGATGAGCGCGACCAGCCTCGCCCCGCCGCCGACGGACGGCTCGCCGATCCGGCGGGCGGCGCTGTGGATCGGGCTCGCCGCCGGCGCGCTGGTCGTGCTGGTGATCGTCGTGCTGGTCGTCACCCAGCCGCGGCCCGACGCGACCGGGCTCGACCCCGACTCGGGCGCGCCGTCGGGCAGCCGGGCGCTCGCCCGCGTGCTCGAGCGGCAGGGCGTCGACGTGATCCCGGCGACGACGCTGGCCGAGGTGCGCGACGCCGTCGACGACCCGGCGAGCACGACGCTGCTGCTCTTCGACGCCGACCTCGTGCTCGGCGGGGCGCAGCGCGAGGAGCTGCTCGACCTCGCGGCGCACGTCGTGGTGGTCGCGCCGTACGACTCCGAGCTGGCCCAGCTGGCCCCGGGGGTCGAGGAGAGCGCCGGGGTCTACGGCGCGACGACCGCGGACTGCCCGGTGACCGCGGTGCGGAACGCCGGCACCGTCGACGCGAACGGCTACGGCTACGTCGCCGTCGACGACCCCGACGCGATCGAGTGCCTCGAGTCGGACGGCGTCTTCGGGCTGGTGCAGACCGAGACCGACGGCACCCGGGTGTCGGTGCTCGGCCTGTGGGGCGTGCTCACCAACTCCCAGATCACCCGCGAGGGCAATGCCGCACTCGCGCTGAACCTGCTCGGCGAGCACGAGACGCTGGTCTGGTACCTGCCGACCGTCGACGACATCGCGCAGGAGGACATCCCGACGATCGCCGAGCTGAGCCCGCCGTGGGTCACCCCGCTCGCGGTCCTCGCCGCGCTGGTGGTGGCGGCCGCGGCGGTCTGGCGGGGCCGGCGCCTCGGTCCGCTCGTCGTCGAGGACCTCCCGGTCGTCGTGCGCGCCGACGAGACGATGGAGGGCCGCGCGCGCCTGTACGAGCGCTCCGCCGCGCGGGAGCATGCGCTCGACCAGGTGCGGATCGGCACCCTCACCCGGCTCGCGGCGCGGTGCGGATTGCCCCGCTCGGCGGGCGTGGACGACGTGGTCGCCGCCGTCGCCGCCCTGACCGGGCGGGACCCGCAGGCGGTGCGCCGACTGCTCGTCGACGAGGCGCCCGCGACCGACGGCGACCTGGTGCGCCTCTCCGATGACCTTCTCGACCTCGAGGCGGCCGCCGCCCGCGCGGTCCACGGAAACTGACGATCCGACAGGATGGAGCCATGACCGAGACCCCCGACGACCTGCGCGACGCGTTCGCCCGAGTGCGCACCGAGGTCGGCAAGGCCGTCGTCGGCCAGGACGGCGCCGTCACCGGACTGCTGATCGCCCTGCTCGCCAACGGCCACGTGCTGCTCGAGGGCGTGCCCGGCGTCGCCAAGACGCTGCTGGTGCGCACCCTCAGCCAGTCGCTCAGCCTCGACATGAAGCGCGTGCAGTTCACCCCCGACCTGATGCCGGGCGACATCACCGGCTCCGCCGTGTACGACCCGAAGTCGGGCGAGTTCGAGTTCCGCGAGGGGCCCGTGTTCACCAACCTGCTGCTCGCCGACGAGATCAACCGCACGCCGCCGAAGACCCAGTCGGCGCTACTCGAGGCGATGGAGGAGCGACAGGTCTCCGCCGACGGCGTGACGCGCAAGCTGCCCGCCCCGTTCCTGGTGGCCGCGACGATGAACCCGATCGAGTACGAGGGCACGTACACGCTGCCCGAGGCGCAGCTCGACCGATTCCTGCTCAAGCTGGTGCTCGACCTGCCCGAACGCGACGTGGAGCTCGAGGTGCTCGAGCGGCACGCGGGCGGCTTCGACCCGCGCAACCTCGCCGCCGCCGGGGTGGGTGCGGTGCTCGACGCCGACACCCTGCTCGCGGCGCGCGCCGCCGTCGCCGAGGTGACGGTCAGCCCCGACGTGCTCGGCTACATGGTCGACGTCGCGCGCGGCACCCGCGAGAGCCCGTCGGTGAAGCTCGGGGTGAGCCCCCGCGGCGCGACCGCGCTGCTCGCCGCGTCGCGGGCCTGGGCGTGGCTCACCGGGTCGAGCGGCGTCACGCCCGACCACGTGCAGGCGATGGCCGTGCCCGTGCTGCGCCACCGCATCCAGCTGCGCGCCGAGGCGGAGCTCGAGGGCGTCGCGCCCGACGGCGTGCTGCGCTCGGTGCTGCAGCAGGTGCGGGTGCCGATCTAGGCCCCCGGATGGCGGTCTCCGGCTGGTTCGTGCTCCTGCTCGCCGCGGGGGCCGTCCCGGTCGTACTCACCGGCGGACCGGTCGGACTGCTCGGCTGGCTCGCGCTCTGCGTCGTTGCGCTCGTCGTCGATCTGGCGCTGGCGGCATCCGCCCGGGCCGTCGACCTCGCCCGCGACGCCCCCGACCGGCTGCGGCTCGGGGAGTCCGGGCCGGCCCGGCTGGCGATCGCGAACACCGGCCGCCGCACCCTGCGCGGGGTGGTCCGCGACGCCTGGCAGCCGTCGGCCGGCGCCTCGCCGACGCGGCACCGGGTGGCGATCCCGCCCGGCGAGGCGCGGGTCGTGGTGACCACGCTCACCCCCACGCGCCGCGGCGAGCGCCGCGCGGCCGAGGTCACCGTGCGCGCCTGGGGGCCGCTGCGGCTCGGCGCGCGCCAGGCGACGCACGACGTGCCCGGCCGGGTTCGGGTGCTGCCGCCGTTCGCCTCGCGCCGCCACCTGCCGTCGCGCCTCGCCCGGCTGCGCGAGCTCGACGGGCGCACGAGCATCATGGTGCGCGGCCAGGGCACCGAATTCGACTCCCTGCGCGAGTACGTGCGCGGCGACGACGTCCGCTCCCTCGACTGGCGGGCGACGGCCCGGCGGCGCGACGCCGCCACCGGCCAGGCGAAGCTCGTGGTGCGCACCTGGCGCCCCGAACGCGACCGCCGGGTCGTCATCCTGGTCGACACCGGCCGCACCTCGGCGGCGCGCATCGCCGACGAGCCGCGCATCGACACCGGCTTCGAGTCGGCGCTGCTGCTCGCGGCGCTCGCCACCCGCGCCGGCGACCGGGTCGACCTGCTGCTGCACGACCGGCGCGTGCGCGGGCGGGTGCAGGGCGCGAGCGGGCCCGACCTGCTCGCCCGGATGGTGGACGTGATGGCCCCGGTCGAGCCGGAGCTGCTCGAGTCGGACTGGCGCGCCGTGCCCGACCTCGTGCGCTCCGTGACGCCGCACCGCTCGCTCGTCGTGCTGCTCACCGCGCTCGACGCCCCGGGGGCGGCCCTCGGACTGCTCGGGATGCTGCCCGGTCTCGCCCGCGACCACCTGGTGATCGTCGCGGCGCCCACCGATCCCGGGGTGCTCGCCGCCACGCGGGAGCGGCGCACCAGCGACGAGGTGTACCGCGCCGCCGCCGCGGAGCGCGCCCTGCTCGACGGCGGGCGCGTGCATGCCGCGCTGCGCCAGCTGGGCGTCGAAGTCGTGACGGCGGCGCCCACCGACCTGCCGCCCGCGGTCGCCGACCGCTACCTCGCGCTGAAGGCGGCGGGCCGGCTCTAGGCCGGCCCGCGAACGACGAACGCCCCGGCGCGCGGCCGGGGCGTTCGGGGGCGCGGGTCAGCCCGCGAGGTCGAAGCGGTCCAGCTCCATGACCTTGGTCCACGCGGCGACGAAGTCCTGCACGAACTTCTCGCCGGCGTCGTCGCTCGCGTACACCTCGGCGAGGGCCCGCAGCTCCGAGTTCGACCCGAACACGAGGTCGGCGCGGGTGCCGCGCCCGATCACCGCGCCGGTGGCGTCATCCGTGGCCTCGAACGCGTGCTTGCCCGGGTCGAGCGGCTTCCAGGTGTGCCCGAGGTCGAGCAGCTTCGTGAAGAAGTCGGTCGTGAGCACGCCGGGGCGGTCGGTGAGGATGCCGTAGGCCGAGCCGTCCCAGTTGGCGCCCAGCGCGCGCATGCCGCCGACCAGCACGGTCATCTCGGGCGCGGTGAGGCCGAGCAGGTTCGCCTTGTCGACGAGCAGGTACTCGGCGCCCAGCTTCGCGTCGGGGCCGGTGTAGTTGCGGAACCCGTCGGCGATCGGCTCGAGGTAGGCGAACGACTCGACGTCGGTCTGCTCCTGCGTCGCGTCGACCCGACCGCCGTGGAACGGCACCTCGACGGTCACGCCGCCGTCGGCCGCGGCCTTCTCGACCGCGGCGTTGCCCGCGATCACGATGAGGTCGGCGAGCGAGACGGCGACCCCGGCCGACGACCGGATGCCCTCCAGCACGTCGAGCACCTTCGCCAGCTGGGCGGGGTTGTTGACCGCCCAGTCCTTCTGCGGCGCGAGGCGGATGCGGGCCCCGTTGGCGCCGCCCCGCTTATCGCCGGAGCGGAAGGTCGACGCCGACGCCCACGCGGTGGACACCAGCTCGGTCACCGTCAGCCCGGAGGCGAGCACCGCGGCCTTGAGCGCCGCGACGTCGGCGGCGCTCGGCGCGGCCGCGTCGGCCTCGGGCAGCGGGTCCTGCCAGATGAGTCGCTCGGCCGGGACCTCGGGGCCGAGGTAGCGGGCGATCGGGCCCATGTCGCGGTGGGTCAGCTTGAACCAGGCGCGGGCGAACGCGTCGGAGAACGCGTCCTGATCCTCGGCGAACCGGCGCGAGATCTTCTCGTACTCGGGGTCGAAGCGCAGCGACAGGTCGGTGGTCAGCATCCGCGGCTCGCGGGCGCCGTCCGAGTGGGCGAGCGGAACGGTGCCGGCGCCGGCCCCGTCCTTGGGCCGCCACTGCTTGGCGCCGGCCGGGCTGTCCATCAGCTCCCACTCGTAGCCGAACAGGATCTGGAAGAACTCGTTGTCCCAGCGCGTCGGGTGGTTGGTCCAGGTGACCTCGAGACCCGACGTCGTGGTGTCGTCGCCCTTGCCGGTGCCGTGGGAGTTCGCCCAGCCGAAGCCCTGCGCCTCGATGTCGGCGGCCTCCGGGTCGGCGCCGACCAGGTCGGCCGACGCGGCGCCGTGGGTCTTGCCGAACGTGTGCCCGCCGGCGATGAGCGCGACCGTCTCCTCGTCGTTCATCCCCATCCGGCCGAAGGTGTGGCGGATGTCGTGGGCGGCGGCGACCGGGTCGGGCACGCCCTCGGGACCCTCCGGGTTCACGTAGATGAGGCCCATGTGGGTCGCGGCGAGCGCCCCCTCGAGCTCGCGCCCGCGCTCGAAGCGCTTGTCGCTGCCCAGCCAGATCGTCTCGGCGCCCCAGTAGACGTCGTCATCCGGCTCCCACACGTCGGGGCGGCCGCCGGCGAAGCCGAACGTGGTGAGGCCCATGTTCTCGAGGGCGACGTTGCCGGCGAGGATCATCAGGTCGCCCCACGAGATCTTCTGGCCGTACTTCTTCTTCACCGGCCAGAGCAGGCGGCGGGCCTTGTCGAGGCTCACGTTGTCGGGCCAGGAGTTCAGCGGGGCGAAGCGCTGCTGGCCGGTGCCGCCGCCGCCGCGGCCGTCGACCGCGCGGTAGGTGCCGGCGCTGTGCCACGCCATCCGGATCATCAGCGGGCCGTAGTTGCCGAAGTCGGCCGGCCACCACGGCTGCGAGGTGGTGAGCACCTCGTCGATGTCCTTCTTGACCGCGGCGAGGTCGAGCTCGGCGAACTTCTTCGCGTAGTCGAAGTGCGCGCCGAGCGGGTTGGCCTCGTCGGGGTTCTTGGCCAGGATGCGCAGGTTGAGGCGGTTGGGCCACCACACGGCGTTCTGCGAGCCGCCGGTCGGGTGCGGCTGGTCGTGGATGACGGGGCAGCCGTCGGCGGCGTTCTCGGGCCCGGGCTCCTCGGTGACGAGTGGGGCTTCGGCGTCAGACATGGGTCCTCCTCGGGGACTCGGCGGGATGGTCGACCTGGATGCCGCTCGCACGGCAGTCGGGGCACAGGCCCCAGAACACGACTTCGGCCAGGTCGATGGCGAAGCCGGAAGACTCGGACGGGGTGAGGCACGGTGCGTGCCCGGCGACGCAGGGCACGTCGACGACCGCGCCGCAGCCCCGGCACACGGCGTGGTGATGGTTGTCGCCGACGCGCGACTCGTAGAGCGCCGGGGAGTCGGCCGGCTCGATGCGGCGCACCACCCCGCGCTGGGTGAGCGCGCGCAGCACGTTGTGCACCGACTGCACCGACAGCCGCGCTCCGGGAACGCGCGCGAGCACCCCGTCGGCGTCGAGGTGGGGGTGCGCGTCGAGCACCGTCAGCACGACGAGCCTCGGCTCGGTGACGCGCAGCCCGGCGGCGCGCAGGCGCTCGGCGGGGGGTGCGGCGGGGGTCACCGCTCCACCTTATCGTGAACGACTCAAAACAAACGCGGAACGCCGGATGGCCCCCCGGTGACCGGATCGGACCCGCCCGGATGCGCGGTCGACCCGTCGACGCGAGCCGGGTCAGGCGGCGACGATGCGCTGCGCGCCGCGCTCCACGTCGTCGAGGTCGCCCGTCTCGCCCGCCCGCCAGGCGCGCCGCCCGACGCCCCACTGGTAGACCAGGAACGCCGCGAGCGCGACGCTGCCGATCCCCGTCTTCACCGGCCACGGCCAGTCCTGGCGGGTGACGTAGCCCTCGATGATGCCGGACACCAGCAGCGACCCGGCCAGACCGACGGCCACAGCGAGGAAGGCGCGTCCGTCCTCGGCCAGCGCCTGCGCCCGGCTGCGGCCGCCCGGCGCGAGCCAGGCCCAGAACAGCAGCAGGCCGGCCGCCCCCGCCACGAAGATCGAGTACAGCTCGAGCTGGCCGTGCGGGGAGAGGTAGAGGAAGAACTCGGGCAGCCGGTCGAACTCGGCCATCACCGCCCCCGAGACGCCGAGCCCCTGCGCGTTCACGAACAGCAGGTACGCCGGGTAGAGACCGGTGATGCCGAACGCTATGCACAGCGCGCAGAGGAAGGCGTTGTTCGTCCACACCTGCCCGCTGAACGCCGCCTCGGAGCTCTCGGAGTAGTACGCGATGAAGTCCTGCTCGGCGTACTCGCGCAGGAATTCGCGATCGCCGAGGGCGGCGATGAGCCGCGGATCGGACTGCAGCCACATCCCGTAGACCACGGCGACGCCGATGAACGCGACGGCGACCGCAAGCGTCGACCAGCGGATGCGGTACAGCGCCGCGGGGAGCTGCGCCGAGAGGAACACCGTGAGGGCGCGCAGCGGCGGCGTCGGCACGCCGGTGAACCGCAGGCGGGCGCGGGAGAGCGCGAGCGACAGCCGGTCGCCGACCGGGGTCGAGCCGACGGTGGTGCGGATGCCGGAGAGGTCGGTCGACGCCTCCTGGTAGAGCTCGATCAACTCGTCGGCTCCCTCGCCGTCGAGGCGGCGCGAGCGCGCGAGCTCCTCCAGGCGGAGCCAGCGGCCGGAGCGGGCCGCGGCGAAGGCGTCGAGGTCCATCGCCGCTCACGATAGCGGGCGCGGCCCCCGGCCCTGGCAGGATGTCGCCATGCCGCAACTCGCCGACTGGGTCGACGACGACGCGGGCGACGACGCCCTGCTCACCGGCGAAGCGGTCGAGCTGTCGCTGCACCCGCTGCCGTTCGGGCTGCGCGCGGCCGGCGCGCTCATCGACGTGGTGGCGATGACGATCCTCTACGTGGCGACGATCATCGGCCTGTTCACGCTGGCCGACTCCCTCGGCGCGGAGGACGCGTGGTTCGCGGTGATCGGCATCGGCGCCCTCGTGCTCGCCTACGTGATCGCGCCGATGGTGGTGGAGACCGTCGCCCGGGGGCGCTCGCTCGGCAAACTCGCGGTCGGCGGCCGCATCGTGCGCGACGACGGCGGGGCGATCAGCCTGCGCCACGCCCTGGTGCGCTCACTGGTCGGCGTGGTCGAGCTGCGGATGACCCTCGGCGGGCTGGCCGCGCTGGTCGGCATCTTCCACCCGCGCAGCAAGCGCCTCGGCGACGTGCTCGCCGGCACCTACTGCCAGAACGAGCGGATCTCGGGCCGCACCGCGCCGATCTTCGGCGCCCCCGACGCGCTGCGGGGCTGGATGCCGGTGGCCGACGTCGCGCGCATGCCCGACCACCTCGCCCGGCGCATCGGCCAGTTCCTGGCGGGCGCCCGCGAGCTGGAGTCCGGACGGCGCGACGTCATCGCGCGGTCGCTCGCCGACGAGGCCGCCCGGTACGTCTCGCCGCTGCCCGCGGTCGACGCGGAGCTGTTCCTCGCCGGGATCGCCGTGAAGCGCCGCGAGCGCGAGGCCATCGCGCTCGAACTGGAGCGGCGACGGCTGGCCGTGCTGGAGCCGGCCCTCACCGGGGTGCCGCACGGGTTCCCCCGGCGCGATTCACCCCCCGCGGGGCCGACCGCCGGTCAGTAGCGGTAGTGGTCGACCTTGTACGGCCCGTCGACCGGCACGCCGATGTAGCCCGCCTGCTCGGGGGTGAGCTGCGTGAGCTCGACCCCGAGCGCGTCGAGGTGCAGCCGCGCGACCTTCTCGTCGAGGTGCTTCGGCAGCACGTAGACGCCGATCGGGTACTCGTCGGGACGCGCCCACAGCTCGATCTGGGCGAGCACCTGGTTGGTGAACGAGGTGCTCATCACGAACGACGGATGCCCGGTGGCGTTGCCGAGGTTCATCAGCCGGCCCTCGCTCAGCACGAGGATGCTGCGGCCGGTCGGCATGCGCCACTCGTGCACCTGCGGCTTGATCTCGACCTTCTCGGCGCCGTCGAGCTTCTCGAGTGCGGCCATGTCGATCTCGTTGTCGAAGTGGCCGACGTTGGCGATGATCGCCTGATGCTTCATCGCGAGCATGTGCTCGACGGTGACGACGTCGAGGTTGCCGGTCGCGGTGATCACGATGTCGGCCTGGCCGACGACGGACTCCATCCGCGCGACCTGGTAGCCGTCCATCGCCGCCTGCAGCGCGTTGATCGGGTCGATCTCGGTGACCACGACGCGGGCGCCCTGGCCGCGCAGCGCCTCGGCCGCGCCCTTGCCGACGTCGCCGTAGCCCGCGACGACGGCGAGCTTGCCGCCCATCAGCACGTCGGTGGCGCGGTTGAGGCCGTCGGGCAGAGAGTGCCGGATGCCGTACTTGTTGTCGAACTTCGACTTGGTGACGGAGTCGTTGACGTTGATCGCCGGGAACAGCAGCCCGCCCGCCCGGTGCAGCTCGTAGAGCCGGTGCACGCCCGTGGTGGTCTCCTCGGTGACCCCGCGGATGCCCTCGGCCACCCGGGTCCACCGGGTCGGGTCGTCGGCGAGCGAGTCGCGCAGCACCTCAAGGATGATGCGCCACTCCGCCGAGTCGCCGTCCGCGGCATCCGGAACCGTGCCCGACTGCTCGAACTCGCGGCCCTTGTGCACGAGGAGGGTGGCGTCGCCGCCGTCGTCGAGGATCATGTTCGGTCCGGTCGCGCCGCCGTAGCGCTCGTCGGACCAGTCGAAGATCTGCGAGGTCGCCCACCAGTACTCCTCGAGCGTCTCGCCCTTCCAGGCGAACACCGGGACCCCGGCGGGCTCGGCGACCGACCCGGTCGGGCCCACCGCGACGGCGGCGGCCGCGTCGTCCTGCGTGGAGTAGATGTTGCACGACGCCCAGCGCACCTCGGCGCCGAGCGCGACGAGGGTCTCGATGAGCACCGCCGTCTGCACCGTCATGTGCAGCGATCCGGCGATGCGCGCGCCGGCGAGCGGCTGGGTGGGGCCGAACTCCTCGCGCAGCGACATGAGGCCGGGCATCTCGTGCTCGGCGAGGCGGATCTGGTGGCGCCCCGCCTCCGCCTGGGCGAGGTCGGCGACGCGATACGGCAGTCCGGTGGCGAGGGCGGGGCTGGTCATGCCCCCATCATCCCAGGTGCCGACGGATGTGACGCGGCCCGGCCGCGGCCGCCACGGGGTGCCGCGGAGCGGTCAGGCGCCCGCCGCGAGCTCGTCGACGACGGCGAGCCGCACGACTCGCCAGCCCTGCGGCACCGACAGCCGCTCGGTGTGCCGCGGGCACAGGTCGTACCCGTGCGGTTCGGGGCGGATGCTCAGCGGCCCGAGCACCGCCATCGCGTCGGCGTAGTCGTAGGTGAGGGTCGCGATCGCGGCCTCGCCGCAGGCGACCTTGCTGCACCGACGTTCCGCCACGGTGCGAGGCTAGCCCCGGCGTCCGGGGGCGTCCCGACGGCGCGCCGACCCGGGTCCTATGCTGGCGCCATGCCCCGCGCCAGTCGAACCCGGCCGTCGCGCTCGGTCTCCCGCGACCGGCACGGCCGCGGCATCCGCGCCTCGGTCGCCGGCCCGCAGCTGCCGTGGCTGCGCACCCGGCGCGATTTCTTCGAGTCGTGCGTCACCCAGGCCATCGACTACCTGCGCGAGCTCTGGCCCGAGGACCTGTCGGGGGTGCTGGTCGAGGTCGGCGGGATGCCGCCGGCCGCGGCATCCGGCGAACGGGTCGAGCGCTGGCGGATCGACCGGCGCACCCGGCGCGTCGTGCTCTACCGGGTCCCGATCGAGCGGCTCGCCCGGCTGCACAAGGACGACGACTGGCACCGGCGCTCGTTCATCGAGAGCTGCGTCTTCCGCGCCGTCGCCGAGCTGCTCGGACGCGATCCGTGGGAGATCGCCCCGGAGCGCTACCGGCACTTCTGAGCCGGGCGCTCAGCGCGCGGGTCGCACCGTGATCGGGCCCGCCGTCGGCCGCGGCGGCGCCACCGTGTAGGCCGAGATCGTCGCCTCGGCGGCGTGCGACACGGTCACGGCGAGCCCGGCCGTCCCCGTCGCGCGGTACACCGTCTCCCCCGTCACCGGGACGCTCACCGACCCGCCCGCCGGCACCGTCACCGTGATGTCGTCGGCGCCGTCGGCGGCGAGCACGACGACCGCGTCGGCGTCGGCCGGGTTGAGCAGCGACACGACGGGCTGCGGCCCGTCGGCGACCGGGACGAGCGCGTCGCCGTCGAGCACGGTCGCGGCGCCGAACCAGGCGACGTCGCTCGGCGGCCCGGTGACGACGGTGTCGGGCTCGAAGTCGGCGCCGGGGTCCACCGCCGTCGAGACGCGCGCCGCGGCGAGCACCGGCACGTCGGACTCGAGGGTCAGCGAGTAGGAGCCGTCGGCGATCTCCTCGCCGGTGGCGGCCTCCGGATGCAGCGGGAACTCGACGACCGTGCCCGCCGGCACGTCGACCGTGAACGTGGTGCCGGTCAGGGTCGCCTCGCCGCCGTCGGCGGGGACCTCGGGTGCGAGCGCGACCCGCACCGACGCGTCCTCGTCGCCGGGGACCGCGATGCGCACCACCGGCGCCACGTCCTCCCAGCCGGCCAGTGCGCCGGCGCGCGCCACGCCGACCGCGTCGAGCACGCGCACTCCCGGGATGTCGAGGCGGGTCGCGGGCTCGGGCGCCGCCCCGACGAGCGCGACGCCGGCGGCGTCGAGTCCGCGCACGATCGAGTACTGCAGCGCGGCGACCACCTGCCCGCCGCGCGAGGCGACGTGCACGACCGGGCTCTGCAGCCCGGGTGCGAAGCCGGCCAGCGAGAGGGCGATCCGCTCGCCCGGCGGCACCTCGATGCCCGACATGCCCGGTGCCGAGACGGCGCCGTCCTCGCCGAGCACGGTGATCTCGACCGTCGCCGTCACCTCGGTGGGGTTCACCAGGACGAGGATGCTGGTGCGCCCCGTCGTGGTCGCGCCGCCGACCAGCCAGATCGAGCTGCTGGGCTCGGCACAGGCGAGCGCGGCGAATCCGACGTAGTCGCGCGCCTCGACCGCCTGGGACTGCGCGCCGGCGAGCGCCGCGTCGGCGCCGGCCGCCATCCGCAGCTCCACCGCGCCGTCGAGCACCCGCCGCTCCGCGGTGCCGCCGGTGGCGGCGTCGACCGTGATCGGAGACCCGATCGGCACGGCCGTGTCGGCATCCGCGCCCGTCTCCTCGCCCAGCCGCAGCGCGCCGCCGGGGCAGACCCGGGAGAGGTCGGCGGCGACCGGATCGACGACGACGCCCCCCGGAGCTGCGCCCACCGTGGGGAGGGGCCCCAGGCCGACCGCGCCCACCACCGCGGCGGCCGCCGCGAGCGCGACGACGCCGGTCGCGACCCGGCCGCCGATGACCAGCGCGCGCCGCGGCCCGGTGCCCTCCGCCCGATCGTCGGGGGCCGGTGCGTCGTCCGAGCCGGGCGTGACGCCCGGATCCGACGGGTCGGGGAACGGCGGGACGGGCCCGTCGGGGAAGCCGTCAGTCGTCACGATCGTCCTCCGAGAAGTCCTCCGCCTGCTCGGCGAGCGCGTCGCGCACGCGCACCGGGCGGCGGCGCACGCGGGTGGGCAGCGCGAGCAGCAGCACGGCGCCGAGCAGCGCCGCCTGCACGGCGACCACGCCGGGCGCCCAAGCCGGGGTGTCGGCCTCGGGCGCGTCGCCGCCTGCCGAGGACACCCGCCAGAGGATGCCGAGGGCGGTCTCTCCGACCGGCTCCAGCGACGGCGAGCCGTCGAGCGACTCGGCCGCCCGCTGATGCACCGCCGACGCGTCGCCGCCGGGGTCGTCGCGCAGCAGCACGAAGTCGATCCCCCAGCGGTCGAAGCCGGCCTGGGCGTCGAAGCCGCTCGGCGAGGCCAGGTTGCCCGCCAGCTCGGCCAGGGCGGCGGTCGACTCGTCGGGCGGCGCCGTGGTCGCGAACGTCGAGAAGCCGTCGAGCGCGGTGCCCGCGCCGCGCTCCACCCGCGCGGCGAGCGACCCGTCCTGCTGGGCGCTCAGCACGAGCGTGCCGAGCGTCGGGTCCGCGGCCGCCTCGGCGCCGACCAGTGCGGGGAGCGACCGGGAGCCGGGCTCCACGGCGCCGCCGCCGAGGGCGAGTCCCACCGCGAGCGGGGCGACCGCCACCAGACCGGCGAGTCCGGCGGCGAACGCGGGGACGCCGCCGCCGCGTCCCAGGGCGTCGACGGCGACGACCGCCGACCCGGCCAGTCCGGCCCAGTAGAGGCTGAGGCCCGCGCCCGGCCACGGGGTGACCGGGTCGACGCCGGCCCCCGCCACCACCACGTGGGCCGCGGCGACAGCGGTGAGCAATCCGGCGAGGGCGAGCAGCAGCGACGGGATGGCGCGGCGCGAGCCCGGCAGGAAGACGGCCAGCAGGGCGAGCACCGCGAGCGGGGCGAGCGCGATGGCCGCCGCCAGTCCGCCGGTCGCGGCCGGGAGGCCGAGCGCCGCCGCGAGGTCGGGCCAGCCGGCCCCGCCGGGCGACGGCACGCCGAGCAGCAGCCACCGGCCCGACGGCGCGTCGGCGCCGAGCGCGGGACCGGGGTCGGCGACCAGGCCGAGCACCGTCCCGCGGGCGAGCTGGGCGAGCACGAGCGGCAGCGCCAGCGCGGCGGCCGGCACGAGGATCGCCAGTACGCGGACGAGCGCCCGCGGGTGCGCGACCGCCCACGCGACGACCGCTACGGCGAGCACCGGCGCGAGCGACGGGGCCGAGGCGGTCACGGCCGCGAACAGCAGTCCCGCGGTCGCCGCGGCGCCCCAGCTGCGCACCCCCTCGATCGCCGCGAGCATGAGCCACGGCAGCAGCAGGTGGGCGATCACCGCGCCGATCCGCCCCTCGGCGAGCGCGGCCCAGAGCGGCGGTGCCGCCGCCCAGAGCACGGCGGCGAGCGCGGCGGGGCCCGGGCGGGAGCTGAGCCGGGTCGCGCACCACCATGCGGCGAGGGCGGCGGCGGGGGCCGCCGCGAGCCAGAGCAGGGCGAGCACGGTCGACGGCGCCCAGGCGGTCACCGACCCCAGCACCGCCAGCACCCAGGCGAACGGGTCGGGCGGCCCCGACAGGCCGAGCGCGTCGCGGGGACCCCAGGCGACGCCGGACCAGAGCGTGCCGACGTCGGAGAGCGCGCGCACGCCGCCGCCGGTCAGCGACGGGGCACCGATGAGCCGGTGGAACGCGGCGACCGACGCCAGCACGGCGGCGGCCATCACGGCGAGCCCGCCGGGCAGGAAGGCCGGTCGCGGCGGGAGCGGCGGCCCGTCGAGCACCTCGCGGTCGCGACGGGCCGACCGCAGCGCGCGCACCTCGTCGGTGGGGACGCGCAGCGGGGCGATCGCCTCCCAGCCCACCTCCCGGGACCGGCGGATGCGGGCGCGGGCCGCGGGGACGGATCCGTCGAACACCGTGCGCAGCGCGGCCGCGAGCTCGGCCCCGATCGCCGCGGGACGCTTGCCGAGGAGCCGGCCGAGCGACCGGAGCACCGCGAGCGGGAGCAGGGCGAGCCAGTGCAGCGGCACGGCGAGCGCGGGCGCGTAGGCGAGGCGCCGGTGGAGCTGCGCCCGTCGGGCCGCGCCGACCGACGGCGTGAGCCCCTCGGCGTCGGCCGGGACGGCGACCCGGGCTCCGGCCACCCGGATGACGCGCGCACCGGCGAGGCGCGCCCGCACCGAGAGGTCGAGACCCGCGTCGGCGCGGTCGAGGGCCGGGTCGGCGCCGCCGAGGCGGTCCCACAGGGTGCGGCGCACCGCCATCCCGGGCAGCGCGACCCCGAGCACGTCGTCGTCGGCGTCGTGCTGGGACTGGTCGAGCTCCCCGTCGACGAGACGCACGGTCGCGCCGTACCGGGTGAGGCTCTCGCCGAAGGAGAGGATGAGCGACACGTCGTCGGGGTCGACCAGCTTGGGGCCGACGATGCCCGCCGACGGGAACCGCTCGATGGCGCCGACGAGGCGGGTGAGCGCGTCGGGCGCGGGCTGGGCGCCGGCGGGCAGAAGCCAGACCCAGTCGTCGCCGTCGTCGGCAGCGATGCGGCGCACGGCGCGGACGGCCGCCGAACCGGTCCCCGCGCGACCGACGCTCAGCACTTCGACGCCGGGCGCCTCGACGCCCCGCCCGGAGGCATCCGCGACCACGACCGCATCCGGGCGGCGGGTCTGCGCGGCGAGGGCGGCGAGGGTCGGGCCGACGAGGTCGTCGCGCGCGACGACGAGGGCGGTGACCCGGGGATGCACATCCCGAGGCTAGGCGGCGCCCGGCGATGCGGCGGTCAGGAACACGCGCGCCCAGGGCATCCTCAGCCCCGCTCGCGCCGGTCCGCGGCCCGCGCGGAGGAGGTCAGGCGGAGCGGGCGCGACGCAGGCGGCGACGCTCGCGCTCCGAGAGTCCGCCCCAGATGCCGAACCGCTCGTCGTTGTCGAGGGCGTAGTCGAGGCACTCGGCCTTCACTTCGCACGAGGTGCAGATGCGCTTGGCGTCGCGCGTCGAGCCGCCCTTCTCGGGGAAGAACGCCTCGGGGTCGGTCTGCGCGCACAGCGCGTCGGTCTGCCAGGCGAGGGGGTTGTCGTCGTCGGTGTCCGCCGGGCGCAGACCCGGGACGCCCAGTCGGACCGGATCGACGAACCAGTCTCCGGGAACGGACGGGCGGTACTCGCTCGACGTCATGTCCCACTTCTCCCCTCGCCACGGCCGACCCTTCCGGGGATCCGGGGGTCCTCCGGCCGCGGGCTTGGAGATAATTACAGCGGTGTGATTCCCTCACGTCAAGTCGCGGAATCATACGCGCGCGGGCCGGGCGTGTCGGGACGCGCGGACCCCCGGCGTGTCGCCCGGTCGCGCCCGGGCCGCAGACGGTGCGTGCGGCCCCGGCCGACGGCTCAGGCGAAACGGTCGGGGGTACGGCGGTAGCCGTCCCGCGCGGCGGCGCGAGCGGCGGCGAGGATCCCGGCGACGGCCAGGACGGCGAGCGGGGCGAGGACGATGATCTCCATGGCAGAAAATCTATGGATTGCCAGATCCCGCCACGAGTGGCAGGATTGACTGCGTTCATCGAAATCCCGCCATCCGCGGAGTCGGCCATCCGACCGGTCCGCGCACCCACCGCCCAGGAGTCCCCGTGCTGCGCAAGGTCGTCTGCCTCGTCGTCCCCGGCACCGCCCCGTTCGAGTTCGGCGTGGTCTGCGAGGTGTTCGGGGTCGACCGCAGCGACCAAGGAGGCCCCGTCTTCGACTACCACGTCGCCACGGCGGAGCCGGGTCGCGTGCCGACCAGCCAAGGGTTCGACCTGGTCATCGACGAGGACCTGTCGGTCGCCGCCGACGCCGACCTGCTCGCCGTGCCCGCGCACCTGATGCATTCCGGCGACGAAGGCGCGATCGACGAGCGGTTCCTCGAGGTGCTGCGCGACGCGCACGCCCGCGGCGCGTGGATCCTCAGCGTCTGCACCGGCGCCTTCGTGCTCGCCCGGGCCGGCCTGCTCGAGGGCGGCTGCGCGACCACGCACTGGATGCACACCGAGCGCCTCGCCACCGACTACCCCGGCGTGCGGGTCGACCCCGACGTGCTGTTCGTGCAGGAGGGGCGCGTCGTCACCAGCGCGGGCACCGCGTCGGGCATCGACGCCGCGCTGCACATCGTCCGTACCGAGTGCGGGGCGGCGGCGGCCAACGTGATCGCGCGCCGGATGGTCGTCCCGCCGCAGCGCGACGGGGGCCAGGCCCAGTTCATCCCCACCCCGGTGCCCGAGCACCGCGCCGACTCGTTCGCCGAGGTCACCGAGTGGATGCTGCAGCACCTCGACGAGGACCTGCCCGTCGACGAACTGGCGCGCCGCGCGCACATGTCGCCGCGCACCTTCGCCCGCCGGTTCCGTGCCGACCTCGGCACGACGCCCGCCGCCTGGCTCAACCGCCAGCGCCTGCTGCGCGCGCAGCAGCTGCTCGAACAGACCGACCTCGGACTCGAACAGATCGGGCAGCGCGCGGGCTTCGGCAGCGCGGCGGTGATGCGGCACCACTTCGTGAAGGTGATCGGCACGACGCCCACCGGTTACCGGCGCACCTTCTCGGTCACCGGCCGCGCGGCCGGTCCCGAGCAGGTCGACGAGCGGATGGCGGTCGCCGGCTGACCCTCCCGGCCCCGGCCTCGGGGCCCCGGGCCGAGGGTCGGCGCCCCGGGCCGCTCGGTAGGCTGGGGCGCGATCACGAGGAGGGTCGGATGGCGACCGGACAGCAGGATGTGGCCACGGTCACGAAGACCGGGCAGTCGCTCGCCCGCACGATCGACGGCGTCAAGATGCGGTCGACGCCGAACCACCTCGACCACCGCGGCAGCGTGTTCGAGATCTTCGAGGGCGACCTCGAGTTCTGGGGCACCCCCATCGTGTACGCCTACCAGTTCTCGGTGCGCCCGCACCAGATGAAGGGCTGGGGCGTGCACGACCGCAAGCTCGACCGGTACACGATCATCGAGGGCGAGGTGCTGCTCTTCCTCGACGACGACATGCTGATGGCTCCGGACTACATCGAGCGCACACTCGAGTGCTTCGATCTCCCGGCGGGTCCGGCTCTGGCCGCGGAGCTTCACTTCGGCCGCCCGGCGGGCGTAGGCGAGCGCCGTTCGGGCGTCGTCGACCGCCCGCTCGCGTGTGAGCTGGGTGATCGCCGCCTCGAT
>JBHIXX010000005.1:0-89867 GCA_041984585.1 Pseudolysinimonas sp.
GGCCTCGGGGTCGGGCGTCGCCGCCACGGTGAAGTCGGCCGGGTCGGCGACGTACCCCAGGTCGATCGGCTGGAGCAGGTCGAGGGCGTCGACCTCGGCCAGGGCGCCCGGGTCGGCGTCGGCGTAGGCGAGCAGGAACACCTCGTTCTCGGCGGCCTCCAGCCGGGACAGCCACGCCGTGGCCGACTCCGGCGCCGACGAGCCGAGCAGACGGATCGACGCGGGGATCATCGGGTCGAGCGCGATGGTCGCGAGCGGGGTGGCGGTCAGTTCGGCGAGCTGCCGGGTGAGCTGTCCGGCCGGCGCCGTGGCGGCTTCCAGGGTGGCGGCGTCGAGCACCCCGGAGTCGTCCGGTGTCAGGGTGAGCGGGGCGACCAGGGTCACGGTGGCGGGGGTCGCCGCGGCGGCCGGCGGGGACGCGACCGCCAACGGCAGCGCGGCGAGGGTCGCGGCCACGCCGACGGCGAAGGCGGCCCGCGGGCGCGAGAGCGGCACGCCCCGAGCTTAGACGCGCACCGCGTGCACGCCCTCGACCGGGATGATGGGGGGATGCTGAGTGTCGCCGAGGCCGTGGAGCGGCTGCGCGGAATCGCCGGGCAGCCGGCCGTCTCCGCCGTCGCGCGTCGGTTCGCCGACGCCGGGCACGAGCTCGCACTGGTCGGCGGACCCGTGCGCGACGCCTTCCTCGGTCGCACCGTGTCGGACCTCGACCTCACCACCGACGCCGACCCCGAACGCATCCTCGACCTGGTGCTCCCCGTCGCCGACGCGCACTGGGACGTCGGGCGCGCGTTCGGCACGATCGGGCTGCGCATCGGCGACGCGATGATGGAGATCACCACCTACCGCTCCGACGCCTACGACGGCGCGAGCCGCAAGCCGGTGGTGGCGTTCGGCACCGACCTCGAGGGCGACCTGGTGCGGCGCGACTTCACGGTGAACGCGATGGCGCTGCGCCTGCCCGACCAGGTGCTGGTCGACCCGAGCGGCGGCCTCGACGACCTGCTCGCGCGGCGGCTGCGCACCCCCGCCGCGCCGGAGGTGTCGTTCGGCGACGATCCGCTGCGGATGATGCGGGCCGCGCGGTTCGCCGCCCAGCTCGGGTTCGAGCTCGACCCCGTCGCGCTCGACGCCGCCCAGGCGATGGCCGACCGGATCGCGATCGTCTCGGCCGAGCGGGTGGCCGACGAGCTGCGCAAGCTGCTGCTCGCCGACGACCCGGTGGCCGGCATCCGGCTGCTCGTCGACAGCGGGATCGCCGACCAGGTGCTGCCCGAGGTGCCGGCCCTGCGGCTCGAGATCGACGAGCACGCCCACCACAAGGACGTCTACGAGCACTCGCTCACCGCGCTCGAGCGGGCGATCGCGCTCGAGCGCGATCGCGGACACGCGCCCGACCTGGTGCTGCGGATGGCGGTGCTGCTGCACGACATCGGCAAGCCCGCGACCCGGCAGATCGAGCCGAGCGGCGCGGTCACGTTCCACCACCACGACGTGCTCGGATCGCGGCTCGCCACCAAGCGCCTGCGCGCCCTCAAGTTCGACAAGGACACCATCACCGCCGTCGCCGACCTGGTGCGCCTGCACCTGCGCTTCTTCGGCTACGCGGATGCCGCCTGGACCGACTCGGCGGTGCGACGTTACGTGCGCGACGCCGGCGACCAGCTCGAGCGGCTGCATATCCTCTCCCGCGCCGACGTCACCACCCGCAACCGCCGCAAGGCGCACCGGCTGGCGGCCGCGTACGACGACCTCGAGCAGCGCATCGCGGCGCTCGCCGAGCAGGAGGAGCTGGACGCCCTGCGCCCCGACCTCGACGGCGAACAGATCATGGCGATCCTCGGCATCCGTCCCGGGCGCGAGGTGGGCGAGGCCTACCGCTTCCTGCTCGACCAGCGCATCGAGGACGGCCCGCTCGGGCCCGAGGAGGCCGAGCGACGGCTTCGGGAGTGGTGGAGCGCGCGCTCCTGATCTACACTCGACAGGTTGCCCGCGCGCCGTCGGCGCGGTCGGGCACGATGCACTGAACCTCCTGCTGCGGAACGACCGCAGCCGCAAGACCAGAGGAGGTGGGTTCATGACGCATCAGTACGAGTTGATGGTGATCCTCGATCCTGAGATCGACGAGCGCACCGTCGCCCCGAGTCTCGACAAGTTCCTCGGCGTGATCACGTCGGACGGGGGCTCCGTCGAGAACGTCGACATCTGGGGCCGCCGCCGTCTCGCCTACGAGATCAAGAAGAAGTCCGAGGGCATCTACGCCGTCGTCAACTTCACCGCGACCTCCGCCGCGACGCAGGAGCTCGACCGCCAGCTGAAGCTCAGCGAGGCCGTGCTCCGCACCAAGGTGCTCCGCGCCGAGGAGGCCGTCGCGCGCCTCGCCGCGCACCAGGCCGCCGAGGCGAAGAAGGCCGAGCGCGCCGCGAAGGCGCCGAAGGCCCCCGCCAAGGACAAGGACGCGGAGTAACCATGGCCGGCGACACGATCATCACCGTGGTGGGCAACCTCACCGCGGACCCCGAGCTGCGCTACACCCAGAACGGTCTCGCCGTCGCCAACTTCACCATCGCGTCGACGCCGCGGACCTTCGACCGGGCGGCGAACGAGTGGAAGGATGGCGAAGCGCTGTTCCTCCGCGCGTCGTGCTGGCGGGACTTCGCCGAGCACGTGGCCGGCTCGCTCACCAAGGGCAGCCGGGTCATCGCCCAGGGGCGGCTCAAGCAGCGCTCCTACCAGGACCGCGACGGCAACAACCGCACCGCGATCGAGCTCGAGGTCGACGAGATCGGCCCGAGCCTCCGCTACGCGACCGCGCAGGTCACCCGCACCTCCGGGGGCGGCGGCCGGCAGCAGGTCTCCGGCGGATCCACCGGATCCGACGACGCCTGGGCGACGCCCGGCGGCTCGTCGGGATCGTCCGGCGGCGGTGACGACGTCTGGGGCGCCCCCGGCGGGTACTCCGACGAGACCCCTTTCTGATCTGAACAACCCATTCGAGGACTGAAGAACACACATGGCTGGTAAGAGCAGCGGCGATCGCCGCAAGCGCGGACCCAAGGGCGGCAAGGGCGGGGCTCCCGCGAAGTCCGTCAAGGTCGGCGTCATCGACTACAAGGACGTCGCGACCCTGCGCAAGTTCATCTCCGAGCGCGGAAAGATCCGCGCCCGTCGCATCACCGGTGTCTCGGTGCAGGAGCAGCGGCTCATCGCCCGCGCGGTCAAGAACGCGCGCGAGATGGCCCTCCTCCCGTACGCGGGCGCGGGTCGTTAAGGAAAGGGGACGAGAGATGTCGAAGCTCATCCTCACCTCCGAGGTCTCCGGCCTCGGCTCGGCCGGTGACGTCGTCGAGGTCAAGAACGGGTACGCCCGCAACTACCTCATCCCGCAGGGCTACGCGGTCGTCTGGACCCGCGGCGCCGAGAAGCAGATCGAGCAGCTGCGGTCGGCGCGCGACGCGCGCGACGCCGCCACGCTCGAGGAGGCCCAGGCCGCCAAGGCGAAGCTCGAGGAGACGCCGGTGCGTCTCACCGTGACGGCGGGCCGCGAAGGTCGCCTGTTCGGCTCGGTCACCACGGCGCACATCGCGGATGCCGTCGCGGCCGCTGGTCTCGGCGACGTCGACAAGCGCAGCATCGAGATCGGCTCGCCGATCAAGTCGGTCGGCCGCCACGAGGCGACCGCCCGCCTGCGCGAGGACGTCGTCGCGGCGCTCACCATCGAGGTCGTCGCGGCCAAGTAGTCGCCCCGATCGACCGGACGGCGCACCCCTCGCGGGGGGTGCGCCGTCCGTCGTTTCTCCCCGATTCCGTCCACAGGAACGGCTCCGACGACGAACCCTCAACCCCCACCTCAGGGAACTTCCCACCCACAGGCTGGGGATGGGGAAATCCCTGGTCAGGGTGTCGAACGGTCGGGAATCCACCTGGTTATCCCCACTACTGTCCCCAGGTTCTTCACATCGGCTCCGGCGTTTCGCCCCCGGATTCCACAGATCTATCCACAGGGGGACTTGTCCGCCCCGACGGGGCGTCCCTAGCGTGACGGAGGTCGCCGGCGGTCGGCGACTCCGCGCATCCGCCCGCGGTCCGGCAGGTCGTCCGGGCCGATGTCGGCGCGCGTGCGTATCGTGACCCGGGGAAGGACGGCCATGTCGATCGCGCACCTGGGACTCGCCGGCGAGCAGCGCGACTCCGCACCCGGATCCGAGCGCGTCCCCCCGCACGATCTGCTCGCCGAGCAGAGCGCCCTCGGCGGCATGCTGCTGAGCAAGGACGCCGTCGCCGACGTGATGGAGACCGTCAACGCCGACGACTTCTACATCCCCAAGCACGAGGTCGTGTTCCGCGCGGTGCACGACCTCTACGCCCGCGGCGAGCCGACCGACGTGATCGCCGTCACCGACGAGCTGACCAAGACCGGGTCGGTGCAGCGCGCGGGAGGCGCCGAGTACCTGCACACCCTCACCGGCATCGTGCCGACCGCCGCGAACGCCGGCTACTACGCCTCGATCGTCGCCGAGAAGGCGGTGCTGCGCCGCCTGGTCGAAGCGGGCACCCGCATCGTGCAGATGGGCTACGCGAGCGAGGGCGAGGTCACCGACCTCGTCAACCACGCGCAGGCCGAGATCTACAACGTCACCGGCGGTAACGAGGCCGAAGACTTCGTCGCCCTCGTCGACGTGCTCGAGGACACGGTCAACGAGATCGAGGTCAACGGCGGCCGCGACGGCGAGATGGCGGGCGTGCCCACCGGCTTCCGCGAGCTCGACGACGTGACCAACGGTCTGCATCCGGGGCAGCTGATCATCATCGCCGCCCGACCCGGCCTCGGGAAGTCGACGCTCGCGCTCGACTTCGCCCGCCACGCGGCGGTGTCGGCCCGCGAGCCGGCGATCTTCTTCTCGCTCGAGATGGGGCGCAACGAGATCGCCACCCGTCTGCTCGCCGCCGAGACGTCGATCCCGATGAACACCCTGCGCCGCGGCGACCTCGACCAGCGCGACTGGGACCGCATCGCGATCGCCCGCAGCCGGGTGATCGCCGACGCGCCGCTCTACATCGACGACAGCCCGAACATGACGCTGGTCGAGATCCGCGCCAAGTGCCGCCGACTCAGCCAGCGCTCCGGCCTGAAGCTGATCGTCATCGACTACCTGCAGCTGATGACCTCCGGCAAGAAGGTCGAGTCGCGTCAGCAAGAGGTCAGCGAGTTCTCGCGGGCGCTCAAGCTGCTGGCCAAAGAGCTGCAGGTGCCGGTCGTGGCGCTCTCGCAGCTGAACCGAAACAGTGAGCAGCGCTCCGACAAGCGGCCGGCGCTCGCCGACCTCCGCGAGTCGGGATCGCTCGAGCAGGACGCCGACATGGTGATCCTGCTGCACCGCGACGACGCCTTCGAGCGCGACGCCCCGCCGACCGGCGAGGCCGACCTGATCATCGCCAAGCACCGCAACGGTCCGACCAAGACCATCAAGGTGGCGTTCTCGGGCATGCACTCGCGGTTCAGCGACATGGCGCCCTCCGCCTGACCGTGAACCCGGTCTCCGGGCTCCGCGCCACCGGCCGGAGAGCATCCGGATGCGCGACCTAGACTGGACGCCGTGCCCGACTCAGCTCCATCCCCCGCGATCGCGGGCACGTCGTGGGCCGCGGTGCCGATTCGTGCGGCGCTCGCCCTGATCCTCGGCGTCGCGATCACCCTCTCCCCCGAGCACGGGGCGACCTTCGGGCTCATCGCGCTCGCCGCATTCGCGCTTCCGGCCGGCGCCCTCGGCCTGGCGTCCGCGCTGCGCGGCGCCGACCGCGGCCTGCCCCGCGCCCTGCTGCTCGTCCACGGCGGGCTCACCCTCGCCGCGGGAATCGCGGCCGCCGCGCTCATCGGCACCGGCGTGGTGCCGCTGATGGTCGTCGTCGTCGCCTGGGCGCTCGCCACCGGGGTGGTCGAGATCGCGCTCGGCGCGCTGCACCGCGACCCGCTGAGCCGCGACCGCGTCATCGTCGGCGGGGCATCGGTTCTGCTCGGCCTCGCGGTGCTGCTCGTGCCGGCCGATCTCGCTCAGGCGGTCGCCGGGGAGAACGGCTCCGCCGGGGTGCTCACTGCATCCGTCGTGGTCACCGGAGCGCTCGGCGCCTGGGCCGTCGTGGCCGGCGTCGTGCTCGCCATCGCGGCCGTCACCATCCGCACCCCGCGGGCGGTGACCCCGTGACCGCGCCGTCGCGCCGCGACCGCACCCGCCCGCTCGAGCTGCTCGGGATCGCCGCGGTGGTCGCCGTCTTCGTGGGGCTGTGCGTGCTGTTCGCCGTGCGCGACCCGATGCTCGCCCTGGTCTTCGCCGGCGTCGCCTTCGTGGTGACCATCGTCGTGCTCGCCACCCTGGTGCTCGCGACGTCGAAAGACGTGCGCCTGCCCGACGACTCGGACGACGAGCGCGGGCACTGACCGCGGCGCCTACTCGGGCAGACGGTCGACGAGCACGCTCGCCAGGCCGGTGTAGCCGCGCGGTGTGAGCTCGCGCAGGCGCGCCTTCGCCTCGTCGCCGATGTCGAGTCCGTCGACGAACGCGCGCAGGTCGTCGGCGCCCACCCGGCGACCGCGGGTGAGCTCCTTGAGCACCGCGTACGGGTCGGCGATGGAGCTGCGGCCGGCGGCGACCTCCGCCCGGATGACGGTCTGGATGGCCTCGGCCAGCACCTCCCAGTTGCCGTCGAGGTCGGCGCCGAGCGCCTCGCGGGCGACGGCGACCTCTCCCAGTCCGCGCACGATGTTGTCGAGCGCGAGCAGCGAGTGCCCGAGCGCGACGCCGACGTTCCGCTGGGTCGTCGAGTCGGTCAGGTCGCGCTGCATGCGACTGGTGACGAGCGTCGCCGACAGCGACGCCAGCAGGGCGCCCGAGATCTCGAGGTTGGCCTCGGCGTTCTCGAACCGGATCGGGTTGATCTTGTGCGGCATCGTCGACGAGCCGGTGGCCCCGGGCTGCGGGATCTGGGTGAGGAAGCCGAGCGAGATGTACGTCCACACGTCGGTGCAGAGGTTGTGCAGCACCCGGCCGGCGTGCGCGATCGCGTCGTAGAGCTCGGCCTGCCAGTCGTGCGGTTCGATCTGCGTGGTGAGCGGGTTCCACGACAGCCCGAGCGACGTCACGAACTCGCGCGACCACTCCGGCCAGTCGACGTCCGGATCGGCGGCGACGTGCGCCGAGAAGGTGCCGGTCGCGCCCGAGAACTTGCCGAGCGGCTCGACCGCCGCGATCCGCTCCGCCGCGCGCTCGAGGCGGGCGACGAAGACGGCGAACTCCTTGCCGAGCGTGGTCGGCGTCGCGGGCTGGCCGTGGGTGCGGGCGAGCATCGGGGTGTCGCGCTCGGCCAGCGCGATCTCGCGCAGCGCGGCGATGGCGTCGCGCAGGCGCGGCAGCCAGATCTCCTCGACCGCGGCCCGGATGGTGATGCCGTAGGCGAGGTTGTTGATGTCCTCGCTGGTGCAGGCGAAGTGGGTGAGCTCGGCGATCGAGGTGAGGCCGAGGTCGGCGAGCTTGCGGCGCACCAGGTACTCGACCGCCTTCACGTCGTGCCGGGTGGTCGCCTCGAGCTGGGCGAGCTCGGCGATCTCGTCGGCGCCGAACTCGGCGGCGAACCGCCGCAGCTCCCGCTCCTGCTCGGGGTCGGGCGCCTCCGTGCCGAAGGCGCCGTGCTCGGTGAGGAACAGCAGCCACTCGACCTCGACGCGCACCCGGGCCCGGTTGAGGCCGGCCTCGGAGAGGTGCTCGCCGAGCGGGGCGGCGACGGCGGCGTACCGCCCGTCGAGCGGGCTGACCGGCTGAGGGGGGAGGGGACTCATGAGACTCCTTGGCGGAGGACGGGCTGGAGCTGGCGGAACAGGCCGAGACAGGCGCGCTCGATCGTGCCGAGCACGGTCTCGAACATGGCGCTGTCGGAGTAGTAGGGGTCGGGCACGTCGGATCCGGGGGCGGCCTCGGGGTCGAACCCGAGCAGCAGGTGCACCTTGGCGACGTCCTGCTCGTCGCGCGCCCACTCGCGCAGGGTGCGCTCCTGGCCGCGGTCGAACGCGACGACCATGTCGAACGTCGGGAACCAGGCCGGGTCGAACTGCCGGGCCCGGTGGCTGCGGCCGTCGTAGCCGCGGGCGTCCAGCGCGGCGACGGTGCGCGCGTCGGCGCGCTCGCCCACGTGCCAGTCGCCGGTGGCGGCGGACTCCACGCGCAGGCGCCCGTCGAGCCCGTGCTCGGCGGTGAGGCGCCGGAACACCGCCTCGGCCATCGGCGACCGGCAGATGTTGCCGGTGCAGACGAAGCAGATCCGGAACGCAGGACTCGTCCGGGTGTCGCTCACTCGCCCCATTGTGGCGCGTCCGCGGCTCCTCCACACCCGCCGATCGCCACCGGGGGACACAGGCGGTCCGTTCCGACGCGCATGCGGGCGCCACCGGGCCCACGCTCGGGTCATGACCGACCCCGTCGCCGACCCCGCCCGGCGGCACGCGCTCGAGCAGCAGCTCGCGGTGCTCCGCCCGGTCGCCCGCATCCTCGCCGGCACCGCGATGACCAGCCCGCGCCTGCCCGACGACGCCTGGCGCGGTCCGGCTGCCGACGCCTGCGGCGCGCCTCGGAGCGGCCTCGCGGGAGGCGGACGAGGTGGTGCGTCGAGCGCTCGCGATGGCGGCGGCGCCGTGAGCGTCGCGGCTGCCCGGAGCGAACCGCCGGAGGGGGCGACCCCGGCCCACCGCTTCGCCGAGCCCGAACCCGAGCTTGAGCCCGGCGAGGTCTGCGCGCCGCCGGACCCGGGAAGCGCCCTCGTCGTGACCACCGTCGGCGGAACGCTCGTCGCCACCGACGGGATGCTCGCCCACGCCGACCGGGTGGCTCGGATCGCCGGTGAGCTGCACGACGCCCTCGTGCGCGTCGACTACGCCGCCCTGCTGGGGCCGTTGCCGACCGACGCGCTGCGCGCCGAGCTGGCCGCCGCGCTGCGCTGCGCCGACGACCAGGGCGCCGCGATCCGTGAGGCGGCGCGGCTCGCCGAACTCGGCGAGGACCGCATCCTCCGCGCGCAGACCGCGACGGCCGGGCTGCTCGCCGCGGCGGTCGCCGGCGCGTGGCCCGCCCTGCTCGCCCTCGGCGTCGGCTGGTCGCCCGTGCTCGCATTCGCGGCGCTCGCGATGACCGACGAGTACGGCGGGGACGACGCGGCCGCGCGCCGCGAGGGCGTCGTCCGCTGGCTGCTCGACCATCCCGAGCTGATCACGAGCCCCGGGTTCGTCGACGCGGTGCGCCTCATCGCCACCAGCACCGACGACGCCGGCTGGGCCGCGCTCGGGGTTCCGGCACCGCTCGCCGCGGAACTCGGCTCGCAGCAGCACGGCGTCACCGGCGTCGAGTCGAGCGCGATCGGCATCATGGGCGCCGCCGGGCTCGTCGGGCTGCTGCGCGAGACGCCGGTCACGGTGGAGCGCACCGGCACCTCGGTGGGAGCGGCGCCCGCGCAGGGGGCGGTGCAGCGGCTCGACCGGGTCCCCGACGGGGGCGACATCGTGATCGAACGGCACGACGTGCCCGGCGGCGAGCCGCGGTGGGTGGTCTACGTCGGCCCGACCGAGACGTTCTCGCCGAGCGCCGACGGTCCCGCGTTCGACCAGACGAGCAACATGGCGGGCGTCGCCGGACTGCCGGCCGGGTCGATGCGCGCCCTCGAGCTGGCGATGGCGGATGCCGGGGTCGCCGCGACCGACCAGGTGCAGCTGGTCGGCTTCTCGCAGGGCGGACTGGTCGCCGCGCGCGCCGCGGAGTCGGGGCAGTGGAACGTCGTCGGGCTCGAGACCTACGGCGCCCCGACCGGCAACGTCGAGCTGCCCGAGGGGCTCGCCGGCATGGCGGTGCGGCACACCGACGACCTCGTGCCCGCGCTCGCCGGGCCGCAGCTCGACGACCACCTGCTGCAGGTGGAGCGCGAGGCCTACGCGGGCGATGCGCCCCCGCCGACCGGGCTGCCGGCGCCCGCGCACCAGAAGGCCGCGTATCTGGCGACCGCCGCGGCGATCGACGGCGCGCAGTCCGCGGCCGTCCGCGAGCAGGTCGCCGCGCTCGACGCCTTCACCGCCGACTACGCGGCGATCGACGGGGCCACCGTGACGACCTTCTCGTTCCACGCCGAGAGGGTCACCCCGTGACCGTCAGCGCCGCTTGGGCTTGGTGAACGGGCGCAGCACGATGCCGATCAGCCAGGCGATGATCGCGAGCACGACCGCGCCGAGCACGCCCCACCAGAAGTCGTCCACGGCGAGGCCGAAGCCGAGCAGTCCGCTGATCCACGCCACCAGCAGGAACAGCAGCCCGTTCACGATGAGCGAGATGAGGCCGAGCGTGAGGATGTAGAGCGGGAACGCGACGATGCGGATGATGCCGCCGATGACGCCGTTGACCACGCCGAAGATGAGGGCGACGAGCAGCACCGTCAGCACGGTCTCGACGTTGAAGTCGAACTGCACCCCGCCGTACGGGGTGATCGACACGTGCGGCGCCAGGATGATCGTGGTCAGCCAGAGCGCGAGCGCGTTGATGAGCAGGCGGAGCAGCAGTCGTCCCATACCGGCAATCCTGACACCCGGCGCCGCGGGCGGGAAGCCCGCAGCGCCCTAGCATGGCCCTCATGCCCGTGACCCTCCGCCCCGAGATCGCGGCCCTCGCCCCGTACCGCCAGGGACGCATCCCCGCCGCCGACGCGTTCAAGCTGTCGAGCAACGAGAACCCGTTCCCGCCGCATCCGGCGGTGCTCGCGGCGGTGGCGGAGTCGAGTCTCAACCGCTACCCCGACGGGGCGGTCACGGCGCTGCGCGAGCGGCTCGCCGCGCGGCTCGGGGTCGCCGTTCCCGAGGTGCACGTGGGAGCCGGGTCGGTGTCGATCCTCATCCAGCTCATCCAGGCGGCGTGCGCGGCGGGCGACGAGGTGGTCTACGCGTGGCGCTCGTTCGAGGCCTACCCCGGGCTGGTGACCGTGGCCGGCGCGACCAGCGTGCGGGTGCCGAACCTGCCGGGGGGCCGGCACGACCTCGACGCGATGGCCGCCGCGATCGGACCGCGCACGCGGGTGGTGATCGTCTGCACGCCGAACAACCCGACCGGGGCGCTCGTCACGGCGGCGGAGTTCGACGCGTTCATGGCGCGGGTCCCCGACGACGTGCTGGTCGTGCTCGACGAGGCGTACCGCGAGTTCGTGACCGACCCGGCGACGGTCGACGGGGTCGACGTCATCCGCCGCTACCCGAACGTGGTGATGACCCGCACCTTCTCGAAGGCCTACGGGCTGGCCGGGCTGCGCGTCGGGTACGCGGCCGGGGCGGAGTACCTGATGGATGCGGTGCGCGCCACCGCCATCCCGCTGCAGGTCACCGAGCCGGCGCAGCGGGCGGCGCTCGCGGCGCTCGACGTCGAGCCGGAGCTGCTCGACCGGGTGGCCGACCTGGTGCGGCTGCGCGACCGGGTGGTCGCCGGCATCCGTGAGGCGGGCTGGCCGCTGCCTGAGCCGCACGGCAACTTCGTGTGGCTCGCGACCGGGGCCGAGACGACCGCCGCCGCGGAGCTGCTCGAGCGTCACGGCATCGTCGGCCGGGTGTTCGCCGACGAGGGGGTGCGCGTCACGGTGGGGGAGGAGGGGTCTGTGGACAACCTCCTGGATGCCGTCCGGTCGATTGTGACGACCCTCCCGAAAGCGGTCGAAATCGCGCGGTTAGGGTAGGAGCCATGTCCTACACGGAGGCGACGATCCAGCTGCTGTCGCCTCAGGGCACCCTGGTCGAGAACGACGCGACGGCCCCGTACCTGGAGACCGTCGCCGGGCTCTCCGACGAGCGACTGCGCGACTTCCACCGCCAGATGGTGGTGGTGCGCCGGTTCGACATCGAGGCGGGCAATCTGCAGCGCCAGGGCGAGCTCGGGCTCTGGATCCCGAGTGTCGGCCAGGAGGGGGTGCAGGTCGGCTCCGCGTACGCCGCGCGCCCGCAGGACCACCTCTTCCCGTCGTACCGCGAGCACGTCGTCGGCCGCATCCGCGGGCTCGACTACCTCAAGATCCTCGAGTTCCTGCGCGGCCAGTCGCACGGCGGCTGGAACCCCGAGGAGGTCGGCAACTTCCACCTCTACACGGTCGTGCTCGCCGCGCAGACCCTGCACGCCACCGGGTACGCGATGGGGCTCACCTTCGACGGAGTGGTCGGCACCGGCGACCCCGACGTCGACACCGCGGTGCTCTGCTACTACGGCGACGGCGCCAGCAGTCAGGGTGCGGTGAGCGAGTCGTTCACCTTCTCGGCCAGCTACCAGGCGCCGGCCGTCTTCCTGCTGCAGAACAACCACTGGGCCATCTCGGTGCCGGTCGAGCGCCAGTCGCGCACGCCCCTGTACCTGCGCGCGGCCGGCTTCGGCATCCCGTCGGTGCAGATCGACGGCAACGACGCGCTCGCCGCCTACGCCACGACGACCGCCGCGCTCGACGCGGCGCGCGGCGGCGAGGGGCCGCAGTTCATCGAGGCGCTCACCTACCGGATGGGCGCGCACACCTCGAGCGACGACCCGACCAAGTACCGGGAGCGCGACGACGTCGAGTTCTGGGCGCAGCGCGACCCGATCGCGCGGTTCGAGGCGTTCCTGCGCGCCCGCGGCGAGGGCGACGCGTTCTTCGCCGAGGTCGCCGAGGAGGCGGAGGACGTCGCGTCCGACATCCGCGCGCGCACCATCGCGATGACAGCGCCGCCGGCGGAGAAGATCTTCGCCCACATCTACGCCGAGGAGCACCCCGCGATCGCCGAGCAGCGCGAGTGGCTGGCCGCCTACGAGGCGTCGTTCGAGGGGGGCGACGCGTGAGCGAGCAGCTGACCCTGGCGAAGGCGATCAACGCGGGCCTGCGCGCCGCACTCGCCGAGAACGACCGCGTGCTGCTGATGGGCGAGGACATCGGCACCCTCGGCGGCGTGTTCCGCGTGACCGAGGGGCTGAAGGCCGAGTTCGGCGAGAACCGCGTGCTCGACACCCCGCTCGCCGAGGAGGGGATCGTCGGCACGGCCATCGGACTGGCGATGCGCGGCTACCGCCCCGTGGTCGAGATCCAGTTCGACGGTTTCGTGTTCCCGGCGTTCGACCAGATCACCACCCAGCTCGCGAAGATGACCCACCGATACGAGGGCGCCGCGTCGTTCCCGGTGGTCATCCGCATCCCCGCGGGCGGTCACATCGGCGCCGTGGAGCACCACGAGGAGAGCCCGGAGGCGTACTTCGCGCACACCCCCGGCCTGCGCGTGGTGAGCCCGGCCACCCCGGCGGACGGTTTCTGGATGATCCAGCAGGCCATCCGCAGCGACGACCCAGTGATCTTCCTCGAGCCGAAGAGCCGCTACTGGCAGAAGGGCGAGGTCGACACGGTCACCCCGCCGGCCCCGCTGCACGCGAGCCGCGTGGTGCGCACCGGTACGGATGCGACCCTGGTCGGCCACGGCGCGATGATCGGCGTGCTGCTGCAGGCCGCCGAGATCGCCGCCGACGAGGGCCGCAGCCTCGAGGTGGTCGACCTGCGCTCGCTGTCGCCGGTCGACTACGACCCGATCGTCGCGAGCGTCGAGAAGACCGGCCGGCTCATCGTCGCGCAGGAGGCGCCGCGCAACGCGAGCCTCGGCTCCGAGATCGCCGCCACCGTCGCCGAGCGCGCGTTCTACTCGCTCGAGGCGCCGGTGCTGCGGGTCAGCGGCTTCGACACCCCGTTCCCGCCCGCCAAGCTCGAGGGCGCCTACCTCCCCGACGCGGACCGCGTCCTGGAGGCGGTCGACCGGGCGTTCGCCTACTGACGGCGACGCCATCCGGCTCCACCCCCCCTGGAAGGACTGCAGGCACCATGGCACAGGCCGAGTTCCCCCTCCCCGACGTCGGCGAGGGTCTCACCGAGGCGGAGATCGTGCACTGGAAGGTCGCGCCCGGCGACACGGTGGCGGTCAACCAGGTGCTGCTCGAGATCGAGACGGCGAAGTCGCTGGTCGAGCTGCCGTCGCCGTTCGCCGGCACGGTGACCGCGCTGCTGGTCGAGGAGGGCGCCACCGTCGAGGTCGGCACTCCGCTGGTGCGGGTGGACTCGACCGGCGGCTCGATCGAGCTGCAGGCCCCGGGCGACGCGGGCGACGCGTTCGGCCACGTCACCGAGTCGACGAGCGCTCCGCGCGAGGCGGATGAGGGCTCGGGCGCCGTGCTGGTCGGCTACGGCTCGAAGGGCGGGCATGCGACCACGCGTCGTCGGCGCCCCGCGGCACCGGCGCCGACGGGCAAGCCCGCCGAACCGTCGCGCCCGCGCGGCGAGGCGGTGATCGCGAAGCCCCCGATCCGCAAGCTGGCGAAGGACCTGGGCGTCGACCTGCGGCAGGTCACCGGCTCGGGCCCCGGCGGCGAGATCGTGCGCGAGGACGTGATCGGCCGGGCCGAGCAGGCCAGCGTGTTCCGCAACATCCAGACCCCCGCCTGGCCGGAGGACCGCGAGGAGCGGGTGCCGGTGAAGGGGGTGCGCAAGGCGACCGCCGCCGCGATGGTGAAGAGCGCCTACTCGGCGCCGCACGTGAGCGTCTTCACCGACGTCAACGCGACCCGAACGATGGAGTTCGTCCGGCGGCTGAAGGACTCGCCCGACTTCGCCGGCGTGCGGGTCAGCCCGCTGCTGGTGATGGCGCGGGCCGTGATCTGGGCGGTGCGCCGCAACCCGACGGTCAACTCCACGTGGACCGACAAGGAGATCGTCGTCCACCACTACGTGAACCTCGGCATCGCCGCGGCCACCCCGCGCGGGCTGATCGTGCCCAACGTGAAGGACGCGCAGGACCTGTCGATGCTGCAGCTCGCCCGGTCGCTCGAGCAGCTCACGGTGACCGCTCGCGACGGCAAGACCACGCCGGCCGACATGTCGAACGGCACGATCACCATCACCAACCTGGGCTCGTTCGGCATGGACACCGGCACGCCGATCATCAACCCGGGTGAGGCGGCGATCGTCGCGCTCGGCGCGATCAAGCAGAAGCCGTGGGTGGTCGACGGCGAGGTGCGCCCCGCCTGGGTGACGACGGTCGCGGCCGCGTTCGACCACCGCATCGTCGACGGGGATGTGGCGAGCCGGTTCACCGCCGACCTCGCCGCGATCATGGAGGAGCCCGCGCTGCTGCTCGACTGAGGGTCCGGCTCGACCAGGCTTATTGAGAACCGTTTTGACAATGGTTCTCGATAAGACGTACTCTCGGGTCATCCCATCCGAGAGAAGGTCCTCCATGCGCGCCACCGCGGCCGTCCCCGTCGCCCTCGCGGCATCCGTCACTTTCGCCCTCGCCGGCTGCTCCACGGCGAGCGACGCCACCGCCGACGACACGCTCAGCGTGGTCGCCTCGACCGACGTGTACGGCGACATCGCCGCGCGCATCGCCGGCGACGCGGCCGACGTGACGAGCATCATCACCGGCGCCGTGCAGGACCCGCACAGCTACGAGGCGACGGCGCGCGACCAGCTGGCGGTCGCCGAGGCCGACCTGGTGATCGAGAACGGCGGCGGCTACGACGCGTTCATGGACACGCTGCTCGACGCGAGCGGAACGTCGGCCCTGGTGCTCAACGCCTCCGAGATCTCCGGGCTGATCGAGGGCGACGAACACGACCACGAGGCCGAGGACGCCGACGACGAGCACACCGACGACGAGGGCGACGACCACTCCGAGGAGGAGGGCGACGACCACGCCGACGAGGGTGACGAGCACGACCACGAGCACATCGAGGGCTTCAACGAGCACGTCTGGTACTCGTTCCACGCGATGGAGCACCTCGCCGAGGAGATCGCCGAGCACCTCGCCGAGCTCGACCCGGCGAACGCCGAGACCTTCGACACGAACCTCGACGGCTTCCTCGCCGACCTGGAGTCGCTCGAGGCGGAGGCCGAGGCCCTGCACGCCGAGGCGGAGGGCCGGTCGGTGGCGATCACCGAGCCGGTGCCGCTCTACCTGCTCGAGGCCGCGGGCCTCACCAACGTGACGCCGGATGCCTTCTCGGAGGCGATCGAGGAGGGCGACGACCTCGCCCCCGCGGTGCTGCAGGAGACGCTCGAGATCATCGAGGGTGGCGACGTCGCGCTGCTCGCCTACAACTCGCAGACGGCCGGCGCCGAGACCGAGCTGGTCGCCGAGGCGGCGACCGAGGCGGGCGTGCCGCTGGTCGAATTCACGGAGACGCTGCCCGAGGGCGCAGACTACGTGTCGTGGATGTCGGACAACATCGCGGCGATCCGCGCGGCGCTGACCGCGTGAGTGCGACCGATCCCGCCGCCGTCCGCATCGACGGCGGCGGGATCGCGTTCGGCAGCCGCACCCTGGTGCGCGACCTCGATCTCGAGGTGCGACCCGGCGAGATGCTCGCCGTGCTCGGCCCCAACGGGTCGGGCAAGTCGACCCTGCTGCGCGCGATCCTCGGACTGCAGCACCTCGACGCCGGCACCGTGGAGGTGCTCGGCGCGCCGGCCCGCCGCGGCGACCGGCGCATCGGCTACATCCCGCAGCAGCGGATCTTCGCGCCGGGCACCCCGCTGCGCGGCGGCGACCTGATCCGCCTGGGCATCGACGGGCACCGGTTCGGGCTGCCGCTCGCCCGTCGCGGCGTGCGCGCCCGCGTCGACGAGCTCGCCGACCGGATGCGCGTCGGCCACCTGCGCGACCGCGCGATCGGGGAGCTCTCCGGCGGAGAGCAGCAGCGGTTCCGGGTGGCGCAGGCGCTGGCCGGCGATCCCGACCTGCTGCTCTGCGACGAGCCGCTGCTGAGCCTCGACCTGCCCGGCCAGGCGCTCGTCGCCGACCGCCTCGCCGACGCGCGCTCGCGTGGCGCGGCGGTGATCTTCGTCACCCACGACATCAACCCGGTGCTCGACCACGTCGACCGGGTGCTCTACCTCGCCGAGGGCGGCTACCGGTTGGGATCGCCCGACGAGGTGCTGCGCGACGACGTGCTCAGCGTGCTCTACCGCAGCCCCGTGCACGTGCTGCACGTCGACGGCCGTGTCGTCGTCGTCGGCGGACGGGAGAGCGCCTCGCACCACCACGTCGCGCCGTCGGGGGTGGACGGATGATCCCCCTCGCGCTCGGCGACGACTTCTGGTCGACGGTGTTCTCGCCGGAGGACTACGGCGCCATCCTCGGGCTGGTGCGCAACTCGGTGATCGCCGCGGCGCTGCTCGGCGTGGTGGGCGGACTCATCGGGGTGTTCATCATGCAGCGGGACATGGCGTTCGCCGTGCACGGGATCAGCGAGATCTCGTTCGCCGGCGCCGCCGGATTCCTGCTGCTGGGCCTCGACGTGGTCGGCGGCTCGATCGTCGGAGCGCTCGCGGCCGCGGCGGTGATCGGACTGCTCGGCGTGCGCGCCCGCGACCGCAACTCGATCGTCGGCGTGCTGATGCCGTTCGGGCTGGGCCTCGGAATCCTGTTCCTCGCCCTCTACCCGGGGCGCAGCGCCAACAAGTTCGGCCTGCTCACCGGGCAGATCATCGCGGTCGACCTCGAACAGCTCGGCCTGCTGATCGGCATCAGCGCCGTCGTGCTGGTGGCGCTGCTGGTGATCTGGCGTCCGCTCGTGTTCGACAGCGCCGACCCGGTCGTCGCCGAGGCGCGCGGTGTGCCGACCCGGGCGCTCTCGCTCGGCTTCATGGTGCTGCTCGGCCTCACCGTCGCGGTGTCGGTGCAGATCATCGGCGTGCTGCTCGTGCTCGCCCTGCTCATCACGCCGGCCGCCGCCGCCCTGCGGGTGTCGGCATCCCCCGTGCTCGTGCCCGTGCTGAGCATGCTGTTCGGCCTGGTCTCCGCGCTCGGCGGGGTGCTGCTCGCCATCGGCGGCTCGCTGCCGATCAGCCCGTACATCACCACGATCTCGTTCCTGATCTACCTGGTCTGCCGGGTGATCGCGGCCGTCCGCGGGCGCACCGGCCGGGCCGGTGGCGCGGCCCCGGCCCGGGCTAAGCTCGCGGCACCGGCGGGCTGATCCGCCGAGGGAGGTCGACACGGATGGCGCCGGTGAAGCGGAACACCTGGCAGCGCGAGGCCGTGCGCGAGGCGCTCGGCGACGCCGACGGCTTCGTGAGCGCGCAGTCTCTGCACGCCTCGATGCGCGGCACCGGATCCGAGGTCGGTCTCGCCACCGTGTACCGCGCGCTCGCCGACCTGGCCGAGGGCGGCGAGGCCGACTCGCTGCAGCAGGACGGCGAGAGCCTCTACCGCGCGTGCACCCCCGGTCGGCACCATCACCACCTCATCTGCCGCGAGTGCGGCGCAACCGTCGAGATCGCCGCGGATGCCGTCGAGGTGTGGGCGCGAACGGTCGCCGCCGAGCACGGCTACACCGAGCCGCAGCACGTGGTCGACGTCTTCGGCCGCTGCCCCGACTGCACCGCTCGCGCCGCGCGCGGCTGAGGCGGTCATGACGTCGAGCGGGCCGGGTCGATGGGCGGCGTCGGATCCTCCGCCGGCGAACAGGCCGACGCTCGGGCTGGGGGACGAGGTGTCTCCCCTGGTCAGGCCGTCCGCGCTCGCCTTGGGACGGGTCGGCTTGTGCCTGATCTCCACGTGCATGCTGCTCGCGCTCGGGGCGGCGCTTCTCAATGAACTTCTGCGTACCGGGACACCTGTCCCCACGATGACGCTGAACACATTGCTCGCCCTGCTGCTGCTGACTCAGTTGGGCCTCGTCGTGACATGGGTGTGGATGTTCGGCGCCATCGCGCACGAACGGGCCCGCGGTTACACGACGACGACCCAGAGACACCTCGAACTCCCCGAAGTCGACCCGGGTAGCGGCCGGGTCATCCGCCAGGCGGGTGCTGACGCGCTGACCAGAGCAGAGAGACGCGACAGACTGACGGCGGTGCGGGACGCCGGGCTCTCCCGAGGAGGTCGGCTTGGGCGATGACACATTGACCGATCGGCGCGGCGAGATGGTTTCGGGCGCGGAACCAGTCGGCAGTGGGCTTCGGGTGCCGACCATCGTCGGCTTCGTCGCTGGCGGGGCAACGTATGCGGCGCTCCTCACGGGCGCCATCCTGTTCGCGTTCTGGCCGCAGATCGCGGACCCGCCGAGAACGTCGATCGCGACGGCCGCACTTCTCGTCGCGTTCTCAGGTGGCATCACGCAGATCATCACCGAAGGGCTCAAGCGGCGGCGGGCGCAGAAGGAACGCGGCTTCGGCTACACCTCGGATCGTTGGGACATCACCGCAGTCCCTCAGGTCTCGCCCGGGACGGTGACGATCATCAACGAGCCCGGCCGGCAGCCGCTGCCTCCTCGGGACTATCGGCTGATGGTGAAGTGGGCTCGCCTGCCCGCAGCGGATCGATCGGACGGCCCGCCCGTTCCACTTCCGCCGACCGCAGAAGGGACG
This sequence comes from Pseudolysinimonas sp., assembly GCA_041984585.1. Classification (GTDB taxonomy): domain Bacteria; phylum Actinomycetota; class Actinomycetes; order Actinomycetales; family Microbacteriaceae; genus Pseudolysinimonas_A. The sequence goes on from JBHIXX010000005.1 coordinate 19,432, forward strand.
GACGTGTCACCGTTCCTCGTTCCGTCGCGGACTGTGCGCCAGATCCTGGTTCTTGCTCCGCTTCTGCCGATGCCGCCGCTGGTGCTGGCGGGATTCGGCTTCTTGAGCCCGGGTGGTGCCGCAGGTTGGGCGAGCGTCGTCGTGGGGGCCGCGTTGGTGATGCTCGGCGCGCGTCTGGTGTTCGAGCGGAACGCCGAGTCGGCTCGCACAGGACGGCGGTAGAGGTGTGCGACGGCACGCCGCGAGCCGCAGCACCGCCGACGTCTTCGGCCGCTGCCCCGACTGCACCGCCCGCGCCGCGCGCGGCTGACTGTCAACCCGCGGACCGTGCTCCGACGTCGTGAGGGCATGATGACCGCGCACTCGCGTTCCGCACTCGTCGGCCTCATGGCCGTGGTGCTCGTCGCTCTGACCGGGTGCACGCCCGGTGCCGGCGACCCGACCCCGACGTCGACCTTCACCGAGTCGGCGACCTCCACCCCGACGGCGAGCCCCGAGCCGGATGCGCCGGTCGCCGCCGCGGTCGTGGTCACCTCCCGCGCGCTCACGGTCGTCGACGAGGCCGGAGGCGAGCTGCTGGTGCTCGACTACCTCGGCGACGGCGCGACGGCGGCGGAGAGCCTCGCGACGGCGCTCGGCGACGACCCGGTCGTCACGACGACCGCGGGCGTGGGCTCCGGGTGCGACACGGACCAGGCGATGTACGACTTCGGCGGCGTGCTGTTGCGCGATCCCGGGTTCGTCGGCACGACCGCAGCGTTCGAGGTCGAGGTGTCCGGCGCGACCACCCGCGCAGGCCTGCCGATCGAGACTCTCGGAGGCCAGGCGGTCGGCGCGACGCGAGCCGAGTTCCTGGCCGCCGTCCCCGACGCGTTCGAAATGTTCGACTCCGGAGGCGGGAACGTCACCGTGGGCTTCGATGTCATCGATCCCACGGTGGCCGAGTACGACCGCACCGGCTCGATCGCGATCTTCGGTGGAGACCGTCTCGCCGAGATCATCACGCCCCACTACCTGTTCGGCGACTGCTGAGGGCGGCGGAGAGCAGAGGTGTCGACCAGCAGCGAGTTCTCGGCGGAGGGTTGCGTTGACAAGCTCGCGCACCGGATCGAAGAAGAATACTCAGGTGTGACGGTCTCAGTTGAGCACACACCAGATTTGATGAGTGTGCTCCGAGTTGTGCCCGAGGACGACGGAGCCCTGGCGGCATTCGTGTCGGTTTCGCACGACGGAGAGTTCGCGCTCGTTGCGCACGATGTCCTCCACGAGGCGGTGCTCCGGAACACTGCGGATAGCGTCGACGAAATCTGGAGCGTGCTGCAGCCGTTCGCCGATCGAGGGGTTGCGCTCGTGCGAGCCGTCTGGTGGCTGGGCCGCCTGTCGCCCTCCTGGGTTGACTACTGGGGAGCCCCGGCGCTTGAGCGCCTGACTTCGGGATGGCCGTCTTCGCGCGTCGTGTACCGGAAGGCGGGTTGGTCCAAGAAGAGCGCAGTCGGGCAAGCCTGACTCCGTCATCCTCAGGGCCGTGCGGCGCACAGACCGACCCCAAGTTTCGTATCCAGGAGGACTGCCGTGAATGACGATGTGCAGGAAGTAGTGGCGCTCCTCCTCGAGGGGGGAGAGTTCGACTATGTGGACGAACGCGACGTGGCCGCGGTCGCACGCGCAGCACTCGGCGATCGAGACGACCTCGGCCCGTTCTCCATCACGGTGATTCGAAAGCTGATCACCGACGGCCTGATGATCCCTGGCGACCTTCTCCCGATCGCCGACGAACCGGCCCAGGCTCACCGGGTGTGGGCGCGAATCGCTCGAACGTTCTGCCGACCCGAGGTCCGCGTTGTCGACTTCGTGGCATGGCCGGGATCCAGAGCGGAGTGGTTGGCCCAGCTCGATGAGAGGTGGCTCAACTTCGAAGCCGGGTTGGGTCGTTCTGCCAACAGGTCAGGCCTCCCCGCTCCAGGGGAGATCGTCTTCCTGGACTGGACAGACGAAGCGAGGAAGCGGATGCCGTCGACCTGAGGGGTGACCAGCCTCACGGGCGGAGGCTACGCGGAGGTGACAGGGCGGTATCCGTCGGGTACCCTCGGAGGGTTGCGCGGATCCGTCCGCGCTTCCCTTGTGCGTCACCGAGGCATCCGTTGCTCGGAATCGGCGCGCCGACAAGTGACCTTGGGTGGGGCGCTCGCCCCACGGTAGCCCGGCGGAGAGATCCGTCACGTATTGGAGGAACCATGGCAGGCGTCTGCCAGGTGACCGGAGCCGGCCCCGGATTCGGACACAACATCTCGCACTCGCACCGTCGCACCAAGCGCCGGTTCGACGTCAACATCCAGAAGAAGACCTACTTCGTGCCGTCGCTCAAGCGCAACGTCACCCTCACCGTGTCCGCCAAGGGCATGAAGGTGATCGACGCGCGTGGCATCGAGTCCGTCGTCGCCGAGCTGCTTGCTCGTGGGGAGAAGATCTGATGGCCAAGGCCCAGGACGTCCGTCCCATCATCAAGCTGCGTTCCACCGCCGGTACCGGGTACACCTACGTGACCCGCAAGAACCGCCGGAACGACCCCGACCGCATCGTGCTCAAGAAGTACGACCCCATCGTGCGCAAGCACGTCGAGTTCCGCGAGGAGCGCTAAGCATGGCCAAGAAGAGCAAGATCGCCAAGAACGAGCAGCGCCGCGAGATCGTCGAGCGCTACGCCGCCAAGCGTCTCGAGCTGAAGAAGCAGCTCGTCGACCCGAAGTCCACCGACGAGCAGCGCGAGGAGGCCCGCCTGGGCCTGCAGAAGCTGCCGCGCGACGCCTCGCCGGTGCGCGTGCGCAGCCGCGACGCCATCGACGGCCGCCCGCGCGGTGTGCTGAGCAGCTACGGGATCTCCCGTGTGCGGTTCCGCGACATGGCGCACCGCGGCGAGCTGCCGGGCATCACCAAGTCCAGCTGGTGACGACCGCGCGCTGAGCGCTACGAGAGGGGGCGGATCCGACAGGGTCCGCCCCCTCCGTCGTTCCCGGATGCCGACCGCTTCGGTGCTGCACGCGACCGCGTCGCTACCCTGGATGCGTGCCGACCACCGCGACTCCTGAGACGCTCGCCCTGCGCGAGCTTCTCGGTGCGCGCCGGCGCGAACTCCAGGCGCTCCTCGCGAAGTACGGAGCGACGAATCCGCGGCTGTTCGGATCGGTCGCCCGCGGCACGGCTGGCGCGGGGAGCGACATCGACATCGTCGTCGAGATGGACCCGGCGGACGGGAACGTGCTGATGCGGGCATCCGGTCTCATGGAGGAGACGCGCGCGCTGTTCGGTCGCGACGACATCGACATCTTCCCGACGCAGCTGCTGAAGCCGACGATCTCGGAGTCGGCGCTGACCGACGCGGTCGCCGTGTAGGGCACCTGCCGCCGCTCGCCGAGGCACTCCGCGGCCGCGTCGGGACCAGCGACTAGCGTTCGAACCGTGGATGCCCCGGTCGCTGTCGCAGAGTTGCGGCCGGCCGCCGTCCTCGACGCGCCGCCGCAGCCCTCGGTCTCCACCCGCTACTCACCTCGCCGGCCGTTCTCCCTCGGCCTCACGGTGGGCCCGCTCGCGCAGGGGCGCGGCGACCCGACCACCCGCCGCGACGGCGCGGACTGGTGGTTCGCGCTGCCGACGCCGCTCGGCGGGGCGACGCTGCGCCTGCGCGAGTCGGCGGGCGGGGTCGACGCCACGGCGTGGGGCCCCGGCGCCGAGGCCGCGATCGCCGGGGTGCCCGAGCTGCTCGGCGCCGACGACGACGACAGCGGGTTCGACCCGTCGCGGCATCCGCTCGTCGCGGAGCTGGCGCACCGGATGCCGGGGCTGCGCCTGCCGCGGACGGGACGCATCCTGCCCTACCTGGTGCCCACGATCCTCGGCCAGAAGGTGACCGGCATCGAGCAGAAGCACGCCTGGCGCGAGCTCGTGCTGCGGCACGGCGCACCCGCCCCCGGGCCCGCCCCGGCGGGGATGCGCGTCGCACCCGATGCGGCCACCTGGCGGCGGGTGCCGTCGTGGGAGTGGCACCGCGCCGGGGTGGGGCCGCAGCGCTCCGACACCGTGATGCGGGTGACCGCGGTGGGCGACTCGCTCGAGCGCGCGGCACGGGTCGACGCGGTCGAGGCGAGCCGACGGCTGCGCACCGTGCCGGGCGTCGGGGTGTGGACGGCGGCCGAGGTGGTGCAGCGCTCGCACGGCGACCCGGATGCGGTCAGCGTCGGCGACTTCCACGTCAGCAAGCGGGTGGGCTGGGCGCTCATCGGCGAGCGGGTGGACGACGACGGGATGCTCGAACTGCTCGAGCCGTGGCGCGGCCACCGGCAGCGCGTGGTGCGGCTGATCGAGGCGGCCGGCATCGGCTACGAGCGGCACGGTCCGCGGATGACGATCCCCGAGCACCGCTCGCGCTGACGCGCCCTCCGGGTTGTGGGTCGTCCACAGCCGGATCGGTGACGCGGCATCGAGCGGCTAGCGTTCCCGCGTGAACCTCTGGCTGCGCCTGCTCTGGCTGCGTCTGCGCACCCCCTTCCGCCCGCGGGTCGGCATCGAGGACGTGGGGCGGATGCCGATGCGCGTCTGGCCGTCGGACCTCGACGTGCTCGGGCACGTCAACAACGGCGTCTACCTGACGATGATGGACCTCGGCCGCACCGACCTGATGCTGCGGTCGGGGGCCTGGAAGCGCATGGTCGACGCCGGTATCTACCCGGTGGTGGCCAGCCAGACGATCAGCTACCGCAAGTCGCTCGACCCGTGGGTGCGGTTCACCCTCGAGACGCGCCTCGTCGGGGCCGACGACCGCGCGACGTACATCGAGCAGCGCTTCGTCGTCGACGGGGAGATCTACGCCCAAGCCCACGTGCGCGCCCGGTTCCTGCGCAAGTCCGGGGGCACGGTGCCGATCGCCGAGATGCTCGAGGTCGCCGGATCCGACGGCCTGCCGGCGCCCGCCCCGTGGGTCGCCGAGTGGGCCGACGACGTGGCGCTGCCGCCGACGAAGGCGCCCGCGCCGAGCGTGTGGGACGGCGAGGCGTAACCGCCCAACCGCTCGGAGGGGCGCGTAGCCGGTCAGAGCGACTCGAGCACCGCCATCGCGGCGTTGTGCCCGCCGACGCCGCTCACCGCTCCGCCGCGCTGCGCCCCCGATCCGCAGAGCAGGATGCGCTCGTACGCGGTGGCGACGCCCCAGCGCGCCGCCGCGGTGCCGAGGTCGGCGTCGTCCTCCGCCCACGGCCAGGAGAGACCGCCGTGGAAGATGTCGCCGCCCGGCATCCGCAGGGTGCGCTCCAGGTCGGCGGTGGTCTTCGTCTCCACGCACGGGCGCCCGTCGGCGTCGGTCATCAGCACGTCGGCGATCGGCTCGGCGAGCACCGCGTCGAGCGAGGCGAGCACCGCGCGCTCGAACTCGGTGCGGGCGGCATCCGGATCGCGGTCGGCGACCAGCCGGTGCGGGGTCTGCAGGGCGAACACGGTGAGCGTCTGCGCTCCGGCGGCGCGCAGCTCGGGCGACAGGATGCTCGGGTCGGTGAGCGAGTGGCAGTAGATCTCGCACGGAACCGGATCGGGCAGCCGCCCCGACACCGCCTCGGCGTGGGCGGCGCCGAGCCGGTCCCAGCCCTCATTGACGTGGAAGGTGCCGCCGAACGCGGCGGCCGGGTCGACCGTCGCGTCGCGCAGTCGCGGCAGCCGGGTGAGCAGCAGGTTGACCTTCACCTGCGCCCCCTCGGGGCGGGAGGCGGGATGCGCGCCGACCAGGCGGTCGAGTTCCGTGGGGGCGAGGCCGGCGAGCACCGTCGTCGCCGCGATCCGCCGCTCGTCGTCGCCGTGGCGGTAGCTGACCACGCCATCCGGGGCGATGGCGGTGACCTCGGCGCCGGGGACCAGCTCGACGCCGGCGTCCCAGCAGGCGCGGCGCAGCGCGCCGGTCACCGAGCCCATCCCGCCGAGCGGCACGTCCCAGTGCCCCGTCCCGCCGCCGATCACGTGATACAGCAGGCAGCGGTTGGTGGCGAGAGTGTCGTCGACGGGCGGGGCGAAGGTGCCGATGAGCGCATCCGTCGCCACCACGCCGCGCACCAGGTCGTGGCCGAAGTCGCGCTCGATCGCGGCCCCGATCGGCTGCTCGACCAGGTCGGCCCACACGGCGTCATCGCCGAGCCGGCGCCGCGCCTCCGACCGGGTGGGCAGCGGCTCGATCATCGTCGGGAACACCGCGCGCGCCATCCGCGCGGTGCCCGCGCCGAACGCGTCCCACAGCGCCACGTCGCCCCGCGCGCCGATCCGCGCGAACGACGCGGCCGTCGCCTCGGGGTCCGCGGTGTCGACCAGCAGCCCGGCGTCCGTCCCCGGATCGGGCGTGTACGACGAGTACCGGCGACGGGCCAGGCGGATGTCGAGCCGCAGGTCGTCGACGATGCGCCGCGGCAGCAGGCTGACCAGGTACGAGTAGCGCGACAGCCGCGCCGCGACGCCCGGGAACGCCTCCGCCGAGACCGCCGCGCCGCCGACGTCGTCCAGCCGCTCGAGCACGACGACGCGCAGACCCGCGGCGCCCAGGTAGGCGGCCGCGGTCAGCCCGTTGTGGCCGCCGCCGACCACCACGACGTCGGCGCGGTCGGTGCCGGTCATCCCGCCTCGGCCGCGCGCGCCGGCTCGCAGACCGGATCGATCGCCTCGCGGGCCCCGGCGATGATGCGGGCGAACGCGGCGCGGTCCTCCGGCGCGATCGTGTCGAGCAGGTACTCGCGGATCGCCGCCGAGTGGTCACGCACCGCGCCGAGGAACGCGCGGCGCCCGTCGGCGGTCAGCCCGATCCAGGTGCCGCGACCGTCGGTGTCGCACTCGGTGCGCTCCACCAGACCCCGGGTCTCCATCCGGCTCACCTGGTGCGACACCCGGCTCTTCTCCCAGCCCAGCGCCGCGGCGACCTCGCCGGTGCGCAGCCGGCGTTCGGGCGCCTCGCTGAGCGCCAGCAGCACGCCGTAGTCCGCCTGCGACAGACCCGCGTCGGCGTGCAGGCGCCGTTCGAGCAGCCGCTCGAGGTCGCCGGTCATCTCGCGGAACGAGCGCCACAGCGCCCAGTCCTCGCCCGACATCTCCTCGCGCATAGGACACAGGGTAGACCTGGCCGCGTCTGTGGCCCGGCTGGGCGCCGGCTGGGAGGATCGCGAGCCGGGGAGCCTATTCTCATCCCATGGCGTCGCCCGACCTGCCGACTCTCGACGAGACGCGCGACGTCGTCCGACGCTGGCTCGACCGCAGCGCCGACGAACCGGCGGACCGGAACGCCGAGCGCCTCGCCGCGCTGCTGCAGGACCCCGACGGTCTGGCCTTCACGGTCGGCTTCGTCGACCGGGTGGTGCGCCCCGAGGACCTGCGTGTCGCGGCGCGCAGCCTCGAACGGCTCTCGCACCGCGTCCCGGCGTTCCTGCCCTGGTACCTGCGACTCGCCGTGCAGCTCGGCGGGGGCTTCGGCCTGCTGCTGCCGTGGCCGATCATCCCGCTCGCCCGCAGGGTGTTCCGGCGGATGGTGGGGCACCTCGTCGTCGACGCCCATCCGCGTCGCCTCGGCCGCACGCTCGCCCGGCTGCGCACCCGCGGCGTGCGGCTCAACGTCAACTTGCTCGGCGAGGCGGTGCTCGGCGAACGCGAGGCCGCGCGGCGGCTCGAGGGCGCCCGCGAGCTGCTCGCCCGCGACGACGTCGACTACGTGTCGGTCAAGGTGTCGGCCGTGGCCAGCCAGCTCACGCTCTGGGGGTTCGACGCCACCGTCGAGCGGGTCGTCGAGCGGCTCCGGCCGCTCTACCGGCAGGCCGCCGACTCGGCCGACCGCAAGTTCGTCAACCTCGACATGGAGGAGTACCGCGACCTCGAGCTGACGGTCGCCGTGTTCACCCGGCTGCTCGACGAGCCCGAGCTGCGCTCCCTCGAGGCGGGCATCGTGCTGCAGGCCTACCTGCCCGACTCGGTCGCCGCCCTCGACCGGCTCACCGACTGGGCCCGCCGCCGGGTCGCCGACGGCGGAGCGGGCATCAAGGTGCGCATCGTCAAGGGCGCCAACCTCGCGATGGAGCGCGTCGACGCCGCGGTGCACGGCTGGCCGCTGGCGACGTGGGGCTCGAAGCGCGAGACCGACACCAACTACAAGCGGATGCTCGACCGCGCGCTCACCCCGACTCGCGCCGACGCGGTTCGGATCGGCGTCGCCGGGCACAACCTGTTCGACCTCGCCTGGGCCTGGCTGCTCGCCGAGCGCCGGGGCGTGGCGGCGCGGGTGGAGGTCGAGATGCTTCTCGGGATGGCGCCGGCACAGGCGGCCGCGGTCCGCGCCGACACCGGCGGGGTACTGCTCTACACCCCCGTCGTGCCCGCGGCCGAGTTCGACGCGGCGATCGCGTACCTGGTGCGGCGGCTCGAGGAGAACGCCGCCGACGACAACTTCATGTCCGGGCTGTTCGAGCTCGACGATCCGGCGGTGTTCGACCGGGAGGCGGGCCGGTTCGCGGCCTCCCTCGCGGCGCTCGACGCGGCGGTTCCCGCGCCGAACCGCACCCAGGACCGCGGGCGCGCCGACCCGCCGGTGGCGCCGCATCCGTTCCGCAACGAGCCCGACACCGACCCGGCCGTGCCGGGCAACCGCGACTGGGCGCTCCGCATCCTCGACCGGGCCGCCGACTCCGACGCGGGGCGGGAGACGCTGGCGGCCGCCGCCGTCGCGGGCCCCGACGACGCGCGTCGGCTGGTGGCCGAGGCGGCGACCGTCGGCCGGGCGTGGGGCGCGCGCGCCGGCGCCGAGCGCGCCGAGCTGCTCGACCGCGCCGGCGAGGTGCTCGCGGTGTACCGCGGACGACTCATCGAGGCGATGGTCGCCGAGACCGGCAAGACCCTCGCCGAGGCCGACGTCGAGGTGAGCGAGGCGGTCGACTTCGCCCATCACTACGCGGCGCTGGCCCGCGAGCTCGACGACGTGGACGGCGCGCGATTCGCGCCCGTCGCGGTCAGCGTGGTCGTGCCGCCGTGGAACTTCCCGGTGTCGATCCCCGCCGGGGGCGTGCTCGCCGCGCTCGCGGCCGGCAGCGCGGCGGTGCTGAAGCCAGCTCCCGAGGCGCGCCGCTGCGGGGCCGTACTGGCCGAGGCGCTCGGCGAGGCGGGCTTCCCCGACGGCCTCGTCTCGCTCGCCGACGCGCCGGAGGGCGCCACCGGCCGGGCCCTGATCACCGCGCCCGAGGTGGGGCGGGTGGTGCTCACCGGCTCGCTCGACACGGCGCGGCTGTTCCGCTCCTGGCGCCCCGACCTGCCGCTGCTCGCCGAGACCAGCGGCAAGAACGCGCTGGTGATCACCCCCGCCGCCGACCTCGACCTCGCCGTCGCCGACCTGGTGCGCAGCGCGTTCGGCAACGCCGGGCAGAAGTGCTCGGCCGCGTCGCTGGCCATCCTGGTCGGCGACGTCGCTCGGTCGGAGCGGTTCCGCCGCCAGCTCGCGGATGCCGTCACCAGCCTCGCCGTCGGCTGGCCGGACGATCCGTCGGCGGTGGTCGGCCCGCTCGTCGCCCCGCCGGCCGGGAAGCTCGAGCGCGGCCTCACCGAGCTCGCCGACGGCGAGAGCTGGCTGGTGCGCCCGCGTCAGCTCGACGGCACCGACCGGCTGTGGGCGCCCGGGGTGCGCGACGGGGTCGCCCCGGGCAGCGAGTTCCACCTCACCGAGTACTTCGGCCCGGTGCTCGGCCTGATCGCGGTCGACGACCTCGACCAGGCGATCGAGGTGCAGAACGCGACCGACTACGGACTCACCGCCGGCATCCACTCGCTCGACGCCGACGAGGTGGCGCACTGGCTCGACCGGGTCGAGGCGGGCAACCTCTACGTGAACCGCGCCACCACCGGCGCGATCGTGCGGCGGCAGCCGTTCGGCGGCTGGAAGCGCTCGTCGGTGGGACCGGGCGCGAAGGCGGGCGGCCCGAACACGCTGCTCGTGCTGGGCGGATGGGAGCCGGTCGGCGCGGAGCCGTCGGACGACATCCGGCTCGACGGCCTCGAGCCGCGGGTGCGGGAGCTGATCGAGGCGTTCCAGCCCGCCCTCGACTTCGCCGGGTTCGACGCGGTGCGCCGCGGCGCCCGCAGCGACCAGGCGGCGTGGGACGCCGAGTTCGGCATCTCGCGCGACGCCGTCGGGCTCGGCGTCGAGCGCAACCTGCTGCGCTACCGCCCGGCGGTGGCCACCGTACGACTGGCGGAGGGCGGCCGGACGGCAGACCTCGCGCGGGTCGTCGCGGCGGGGGTGCGGGCCCGGGCGGGACTCGAGCTGAGCAGCGCCGTGCCGCTGCCAGCCGGCCTGCGGGCGCTCGCCGACCGGCTCGGCGTCGTCGCCGTGCGGGTCGAGTCGGACGCGGCGTTCTCGGCGCGGGTGGCGGCGGACCCGCCGGCCCGCATCCGCCTGGTGGGCGGAGACGCGGCAGCGCTGGCGGAGGCGCTCGGCGGGTCGCCGGATGTGGCGGTCTGGTCGGGCGCGGTCACCGCGGCCGGGCGGATCGAGATGCTCCCGTTCCTGCTCGAGCAGGCGGTGTCGATCACGGCCCACCGGTTCGGCGACCCGGCGCCGGAGTTCGCCGAGCTGCGGGTCTGAGTCCCGCGTCCCGCGGCTCTACCGGGCGGCGTGCCGCTCGAGGAACTCGTACACCTCGGTGCGGTCCACGCCGGTGAACCGCGCCTCGGGGATGGCGGCCAGCAGCGACGCGTTCAACCGCGCGTTGGCGAGGGCGTCGTCCTTCCACCGCGCCGTCAGCTCCGGCGCGGGCTCGCGGCAGCAGCTCGGGTCGGGGCAGGTCGACGAGCGCCGCACCTCGGTGTCGCGCCCCCGGAACCACTTCACGTGGGCGAACGGCGTGCCGACCGAGAGCGAGAACTGCCCGTTCGCGGTCGACTGGATCGACGACGTGCACCAGTAGGTGCCGTTGGGCTTGTCGGTGTACTGGTGGTACGGCGTGAACCGGTCGGCGACGTCGAACACCTGCCGGGCGCTCCAGTAGCGGCAGACCACCTGCCCCTCGACGGCGCCCAGCGCGTCGGTCGGGAACGCGGCGCCGTCGTTCTCGTAGGCCTTCGACAGCGTGCCGCTCGCGTGCACCTTGAGGAAGTGCACCGGGATGCCGAGGTGCTCGGTCGCGAGGTTGGTGAACCGGTGCGCGGCCGTCTCGTAGCTCACCGCGAAGGCGTCGCGCAGATCCTCGACGGAGAGCTGGCGCGCCTCCTTCGCGGCGGAGAGGAACTCGACGGCGCTCCGCTCGGGGATCATCAGCGCCGCCGCCAGGTAGTTGGTCTCGACCCGCTGGGCGAGCAGGTCGGCGTAGTCGACCGGCTCGTGCTTGCCGAGCACGTGCGCGGAGAGCGCCTGCAGCAGGTTGGTGCGCGGGTCGGCGGATGCCGACCGGGTCGGCAGGTAGATGCGGCCGTGAGCGCGGTCGGTGATGCTGCGCGTGCTCTCGGGCAGGTCGGAGACGTAGTGCAGCGTGAAGCCGAGGTGGGCGGCGAGGTCGGCGGCGACGCGCTGCGAGAGCGGGCCGCCGGTGTGCCCGACGGCCGCGAGCAGCTCGGCCGCGGTGGCCTCGAGCTCGGCGAAGTGGTTGCCGCGCCGGCGCTGCTCGGCCCGCAGCTCGGTGTTCGCCCGGCGCGCCTCCTCCGGGGTGGCGGCGCGCTCGCGGTGCAGCCGTTCCAGCTCGCCGTGCAGCCCGAGGATCGTCTCGATCGCCTCGTCGGAGAGGGTCTTGCGCACCGGCAGCGGCGGCAGTCCGAGCGAGGCGTAGAGCGGCCCGCGCTGCGCCCGCTCCAGCTCGATCTCGAGCGCCGCCCGCCGCGTCGGCGGGGCCGGGTCGAGCAGCTCGTCGAGCGTCACCCCGAGCGCGCGCGCCAGCTTCTGGATCTCGACCAGCTTCAGCTCCCGCTTGCCGTTCTCGATGACCGACAGCTGCGACGGCGCGCGGTCGATCGACCCCGCGAGCTGGTCGAGGGTCATTCCGCGGTCGGTGCGCAGCTGCCGGATGCGGCGGCCGAGGGTGAGGGCGTCGGTCACCTCTCCAGCGTCGGCGGCGGAGACGGGCGGCGGGGTCATGCCGGACATGGTCGCACGCCGATCCTGCGGAACGCCAGAAGAATCCGCATTCTTCACACCCGTTCGGGGGAGAAAACCGAGTCACACCGGCGGAAAGTCGACTCCAGACCGAATCGTCACCGCATCCACGACCGATGCGGTGGCCCGAGCACCAGGAGACACCATGAGCACCACCACCCCGGGCGGGATGATCCGCCCCGGCGACCAGACCCAGACCGCCACCGACCTGCAGGCCGAGTGGGATGCCGACCCGCGCTGGGACGGCATCCGCCGCGACTACACCGCCCAGGACGTCATCGACCTGCGCGGCCCGGTGCGCGAGGAGCGCACACTCGCCAAGCGCGGTGCCGAGCGGCTGTGGGAGCTGATCCGCGAGAACGAGGGCGACCCTGAGTCGTGGGTGAACGCCCTCGGTGCGCTGACCGGCAACCAGGCCGTGCAGCAGGTGCGCGCCGGCCTGAAGGCGATCTACCTCTCGGGCTGGCAGGTGGCCGCCGACGCCAACCTGTCGGGCCAGACCTACCCGGACCAGAGCCTCTACCCCGCGAACTCGGTGCCCGCCGTGGTGCGCCGCATCAACAACGCGCTGCTGCGCGCCGGACAGGTCGAGGACGCGCCGCCGCCGTCGGGCGACTGGATGGCGCCGATCGTCGCCGACGCCGAGGCCGGCTTCGGCGGCCCGCTCAACGCCTACGAGCTCATGCAGGGCATGATCGAGGCCGGCGCGGCGGGCGTGCACTGGGAGGACCAGCTCGCCAGCGAGAAGAAGTGCGGCCACATGGGCGGCAAGGTGCTCGTGCCTACCGGCCAGCACATCCGCACCCTCAACGCGGCGCGGCTCGCGGCCGACGTCGCCGGGGTGCCCACCCTGGTGATCGCCCGAACCGACTCGCTCGCGGCGACGCTCATCACGAGCGACCACGACGAGCGCGACCAGCCGTTCCTGAACGGGAACCGCACCGCCGAGGGCTTCTTCGAGGTGCAGAACGGCATCGAGCCGGTGATCGCGCGCGGCCACGCCTATGCGCCCTACGCCGACATGATCTGGGTGGAGTCGAGCGAGCCCGACCTCGAGCTCGCGCGCCGCTTCGCCGAGAGCATCCACGCCGAGCACCCGGGCAAGCGCCTGGCCTACAACTGCTCCCCGAGCTTCAACTGGAAGCGCCACCTCGACGACGACACCATCGCGAAGTTCCAGCGCGAGCTGTCGGCGATGGGCTACGCGTTCCAGTTCATCACGCTCGCGGGCTTCCACTCCCTCAACCACGGGATGTTCGAACTGGCGCGGGGCTACCGCGAGCGCCAGATGTCCGCCTACGTCGAGCTGCAGGAGGCCGAGTTCGCCTCCGAGGCGAACGGCTACACCGCCACCAAGCACCAGCGCGAGGTGGGGACGGGCTACTTCGACAAGATCGCGACGGCCCTCAACCCGGACTCCGCGACCCTCGCTCTCGTCGGCTCGACCGAGTCCGAGCAGTTCCACTGACCCTCCGCGGCGGGACCCCGGAACGACCCGGGGTCCCGCCCACCGAACCAGGAGACGGAATCATGACCCACCGCATGGAGGTGCTCGGCGCACGACCCCACGGGGCCGACGGCGAGCGCCACGACCAGATCCTCAGCGCCGAGGCGCTGGGCTTCCTCACCCGCCTGCACGACGTGTTCGCCGGCCGCCGCCAGGAGCGGCTCGCCGGACGGATGCTGTTCCGCCAGGCGATCGACAACGGGCGCAACCTGCGCTTCCTCGACGACACCCGCGCCATCCGCGAGGAGCCGACCTGGCGCGTCGCCGGTGCCGGGCCGGGCCTCGAGGACCGCCGCGTCGAGATCACCGGACCGACCGATCGCAAGATGACGGTCAACGCGATGAACTCGGGCGCGAAGGTGTGGCTCGCCGACCACGAGGATGCGACCAGCCCGACCTGGGAGAACGTGATCGGCGGCCAGGTGAACCTGTTCGACGCGATCCGCCGGCAGATCGACTTCACGTCGCCCGAGGGCAAGCGCTACGAGCTGGGCGAGCAGACGCCGACCATCGTCTTCCGTCCGCGTGGCTGGCACCTCACCGAGAAGCACATCCGCTACACCGACCAGGCCGGCATCACCGGGCCCGCGTCGGGGTCGCTCGTCGACTTCGGGCTCTACGCGTTCCACAACGCCACCGAGCTGATCGAGCGGGGGTCGGGGCCGTACTTCTACCTGCCGAAGATCGAGAACATGCTCGAGGCCCGGCTGTGGGACGACGTGTTCACCTTCACCGAGAACGCGCTCGGCATCCCGCACGGCACGATCCGGGCGACGGTGCTGATCGAGACGATCACCGCCGCGTTCGAGATGGAGGAGATCCTCTACGAGCTGCGCGACCACTGCGCGGGACTCAACGCGGGCCGCTGGGACTACATCTTCAGCATCGTGAAGAACTTCCGCGGCCGCGGGGCGGGCTTCATCCTGCCCGACCGCGCGCGGATCACGATGACGGTGCCGTTCATGCGGGCCTACACCGAGCTGCTCGTCGCGACCTGCCACAGGCGCGGGGCGCACGCGATCGGCGGCATGAGCGCCTTCATCCCCAACCGGCGCGATCCGGAGGCGACCGAGCGCGCGCTCGCGGCGGTGTCCGCCGACAAGCGCCGCGAGGCGACCGACGGCTTCGACGGCTCGTGGGTGGCGCACCCCGACCTGGTGGAGACCTGCCGGGCCGAGTTCGATGCGGTGCTCGGCGATCGGCCCAACCAGGTCGACCGGCAGCGCGACGACGTGCAGGTGACGCCCGCCGACCTGCTCGACCTGCGGGTCGACGGCGCGGTGACGGATGCCGGCGTGCGCGCCAACGTGTCGATCGGCCTGCGCTACATCGAGTCGTGGCTGCGGGGCGTGGGCGCCGCGGCGATCGACGGCCTGATGGAGGACGCGGCGACCGCCGAGATCAGCCGCTCGCAGCTGTGGCAGTGGATCCGCCAGGGCGTGACGACGGCGGAGGGCACCGCGGTGACCCGGGCCCTGGTGGAGGACCTCATCGAGCAGACCCTGGTGGCGGTTCCCCGCGCCGAGGGGGACCGGTTCGACGAGGCGGCCGACATCATGCGCGAGGTGACGCTCGGCGAGGAGTTCCCGACGTTCCTCACCCTGCCGGCCTACGCGCAGCACCTGGTCGACGCCGAGCCGACCCCGGAGCGGGTCGCGGCCTGACCGGCACGACGGGGGCGGGCGCCCGATGGGGTGCGCCCGCCCCCGTCGTCGTGCTCAGTCGACGGGACGGTGGATGAGGTGCGACAGCACGATCGCCGAGCGCGTGTGGTCGACCGACGGGGCGATGCGCACCCGCTCCAGCGCGTCCTCGAGCGACGGGATGTCGCGGGAGCGCATGAACACCACGGCGTCGGCGTCGCCGGTGACGGTCGACGCGTCGACCACCTCGGGCACCGACGACAGGATGCGCTTGAGGTCGTCGGGCGATACCGTGCCGCGGCAGAACAGCTCCACGTAGGCCTCGGTCGACATCCCGTCGACGGCCGGATCGACCTGCACCGTGAACGCGCGGATGACCCCGTCGGCGACGAGTCGGTCGACGCGGCGCTTCACGGCCGACGCCGAGAGCCCGACGCGCTCGCCGATGTCGCCGTATCCGGCGCGCGAGTTCTGGCGCAGCAGGTCGATGATCCCGTAGTCGATCGTGTCCATCGGGTCAGTCTACGCAGAACCGTTGCGCCGAAAGGCGGTACTGCGCTCGCGACGTGCGTCGAGGTCATGGAATCGCCGGATGCGTGCGTGGCAGGCTGGGTGCCATGACGGATTCCGCCACTCTCCCCCGCGCCGACGGGGTCGAGCGCGTCGCCACCCGCCGCGCGGTGCTGATGTGCCGCCCCGAGCACTTCACGGTCTCGTACCGGATCAACCCGTGGATGCACCCCGACCAGCCCACCGACACCGGCCGGGCGCTCGCCCAGTGGGAGCAGCTGCACCGGGCCTACGTCGACCTCGGCTTCGACGTGCAGCTGATCGACCCGATTCCCGGCCTGCCCGACATGGTCTACGCCGCGAACGGCGGCTTCACCGTCGACGGGATCGCCTACGGCGCCAAGTTCCAGTTCCCGGAGCGGGCGCCCGAGGGGCCCGCGTACCTCGACTGGTTCCGGGCCGCCGGGTTCGACGCGCGCGAGGCGCGGCACGTCAACGAGGGCGAGGGCGACTTCCTGCTCGTCGGCGAGCGCATCCTCGCCGGATGGGGCTTCCGCTCCGACCCGGCCAGCCACGCCGAGCTCGCGGGCATCACCGGGCGCGAGGTCGTCTCGCTGCGGCTCGTCGACCCCGAGTTCTACCACCTCGACACCGCGCTCGCGGTGCTCGACGACGCGGGCGGCCCGGCGAGCGTCGCCTACCTGCCGTCGGCGTTCGACGACGCGTCGCGGGCGACCCTCGAGCGGCTCTACCCCGACGCGGTGCACGTCGACGCGACGGATGCCGCGGTGCTCGGGCTGAACAGCTTCTCCGACGGCCGGCACGTCGTGATCGCCGCGCGCGCGGTCGGCTTCGAACGCTCGCTGCGCGACCGCGGCTACGACCCGATCGGGGTCGACCTCTCCGAGCTGCTGCTCGGCGGCGGCGGTGTGAACTGCTGCACGCTGGAGCTGCGGAGGTGACCGCGGTGAGCACGGAGACCACCGGATCGCGGGTCGGCGAGCGCACCGCCGTAGCGATCGCCCAGGCCGAGCGCTACGGCGCCCACAACTACCACCCGCTGCCGGTCGTCGTGGCCGACGCCGACGGGACGTGGGTGACGGATGTGGAGGGCCGTCGCTACCTCGACTTCCTCGCCGCCTACTCCGCCGTCAACTTCGGGCACCGGCATCCGGGCCTCGTGGCGGCGGCGCGGGCGCAGCTCGACCGCGTCACGCTGACCAGCCGCGCCTTCCACGCCGCCGAGCTCGGTCCGTTCCTCGAGGCGCTCGCCGGGCTGCTCGGCGCCGAGATGGTGCTGCCGATGAACACCGGCGCCGAGGCGGTCGAGTCGGGGATCAAGATCGCGCGCGCCTGGGGCTACCGGGTGAAGGGCGTGCCCGACGGGCGCGCCGAGATCGTGGTCGCCGAGAACAACTTCCACGGCCGCACCACCACGATCGTCGGCTTCTCGTCCGACCCCGACGCCCGCGACGGCTTCGGACCGTTCACCCCCGGCTTCGTCACCGTTCCGTACGGCGACGCCGAGGCGCTCGCCGCCGCGATCACCCCGAACACGGTCGCCGTGCTGCTCGAGCCGATCCAGGGCGAGGCCGGCGTGATCGTGCCGCCGGCCGGCTACCTGGCCGCGGTGCGCCGGGTCACCCGAGAGCGGAACGTGCTCTTCATCGCCGACGAGATCCAGTCGGGACTCGGCCGCACCGGCGCGACCGTGCAGTGCGCGAACGAGGGCGTCGAGCCCGACCTCTACCTGCTCGGCAAGGCGCTCGGCGGCGGGATCGTGCCGGTCAGCGCCGTCGTCGGCCGCCGCGACGTCATCGGCGTCATCGAGGCGGGCCAGCACGGCTCGACCTTCGGCGGCAACCCGCTCGCGGCGGCCGTCGGGCACGCCGTCGTCGACCTGCTCGCCACCGACGAGTTCCAGGCCCGGGCCCGCGAGACGGGTGCACACCTGCACGCCCGGCTCGCGGGTCTGGTCGGCCGCGGCGTCGTCGCCGTACGCGGCGTCGGCCTGTGGGCGGGGGTCGACATCGACCCGGCGCTCGGCAGCGGTCGCCGGGTGTGCGAGCTGCTCGCCGAGCGCGGGGTGCTCGCCAAGGACACGCACGGCAGCACCATCCGCCTCGCTCCGCCGCTGGTCGTCACCCGCGACGAGATCGACCTCGCCGCCGACGCGCTCGCGGCCGTGCTCGACGACCTGCGCGGCTGACCCCGGGTCAGAACACGAAGCGCGTCGCGTCGGTCGGGAAGGCCGTCCAGGCGAGCACCGTCGTCGGCACGAGCATCCGCAGGCCGCCTCCGTCGGGGCCGCTCCAGGCATCCGGCCCCGGGGAGTAGCCGGCGTCGTGGTACTTGCCGAACGCCGCGGCGAGGCGGGCGCCCAGGTCGTCGGGCTCTGCGCGGGTGGCGAGGCTGCGACCCTCGACGATCACCGCCCGCGCGCCGTCTTCGAGCGTCAGCGTGCACGCGGGGTTGCCCTCGGCGTTGCGGGCGTGGCGGGTGGTCGCGGCGCCGTCGTAGTAGAACCGGTCGTCGAGCCAGACGCCCCAGCGCGGCACGACGTGCGGCCGCCCGTCGGGCCGCACGGTCGCCAGCCAGTAGTGGGCGGAGTCGACCAGGCGCCGCTCGACGTCGGTCCAGTGGAGCATGCCCTCGTCGGTCTCGGGCAGGCCGTAGCCGTCGGGCATCCGGGGGCGTTCTCGTCGCGGCACGTCGCGACGCTAGCCCCGCCCTCCGACATCGGTCCGGCGTAGCGTGGGAGCGTGACCGCGCCCGCCACCGAGTCCGTGCTGACCGACGACCTGCTGGAGCGCATCCGCTCCCGCGCCGCCGCATCCGACCGGGACAACACGTTCTTCGACGAGGATCTCGCCGAGCTACGCGCCGCCGGCTACCTGCGGCCGCGGAGCCTGCTCGCGACCGCGCGCGACCAGCGCCGCCTCGCCGCCGCCGCGCCCGCGACCGCGCTCGGCATCAACATGCACCTCGTGGTGGTCGGCATCGCGCGCGTGCTGCACGACCGCGGCGACGCCTCGCTCGACTGGATCCTGGCGGATGCCGAGGCCGGCGAGCTGTTCGCGTTCGGCAACAGCGAGGCGGGCAACGACCTCGTGATGTGGGACTCGCTGACCGCCGTCGAGTCGGTCGACGGGGGCTTCGCGTTCACCGGCACCAAGATCTTCACCTCGCTCGCCCCGGCGTGGACGCGCCTCGCCGTCTTCGGCAAGCAGCAGGACGGTCCCGACGGTCCGCGGCTCGTGCACGGCGTCATCGCGCGCGACACCCCCGGCTCCGCGGTGCCCGGTCTCGCCACGATCGAGGACTGGGACACCCTCGGCATGCGCGCCACCCAGAGCCACACGACGCGGCTCGACGGGGTGGTCGTGCCCGACGGGCGCATCACGCGGATGCTGCCGGTCGGCCCCAACGCCGATCCGTACGTCTTCGGGCTGTTCGCGAACTTCCTGCTGCTGATCGGCTCCGTCTACGCGGGCATCGCGGACCGCGCGCTGGAGCTCGCGGTGGAGGCGGCGCACCGGCGCACGAGCCTCAAGAACGGCGGCGCCGCCTACGCGCAGGACCCCGACATCCGGTGGCGGGTGGCGGATGCCGCGCTCGCCCTCGACGCGCTGCGTCCCGAGATCGAGGGGCTGGCCGCCGACGTCGACGCGCTCGGCGACCACGGCGCCGACTGGTTCCGCTTCCTCACCGGCGCGAAGCACCGCGCCACAGAGACGGCCCGCACGGTGGTTGACCACGCCGCGCGCGTGGCCGGCGGGGGCGGCTACCGGTCGGCGAGCGAGCTGAGCCGGCTGCAGCGCGACGTGCTCGCCGGCGTCTTCCACCCGTCCGACACCGAATCGGTGCACGCGACGGTGGCCGCCAACCTGCTCGGTCCGCTCGGCTGACCGCGCCCCCGGCTGTCGCGGATCGCGGATGCGCCGCGGACCGGCGCGGCGCGACCGCTCAGCGCGGGGTGAGACGCAGGATCGGCATCCGTCGCCCGGCGCGCTCGGCGTAGCGCGGGAACGCGGACGACTTCGCCACGAACTTGGCGAACTCGGCTTCGTAGTCGGCGTCGCCCACCTCGTCGACGTGCACGGGCACGGTGCGCACCCCGCCCTCCGCGGGGACCTCGATCTCGACATCCGGATGCGCGAGCAGGTTGTGGTACCAGTCCGGGTGGGTCGGCGCGCCGCCCTTCGAGGCGATGATCATCCAGCCGCCCGGCTCGGTGACGGCGAGCAGCGGCACGATCCGCTCGATGCCGGTGCGCGCGCCGCGGTGGTGCACGAGGATCAGCGACCCGCCGAAGCCCTTCGAGTCGACGCGACCGCCGCTGCTGCGGAACTCGTCGATGACGTCGTCATTCCAGCCCATCCCCCGATTCTGTCGGGCCCCGCGGCGCTGCGCCGGGTGCCCGAGCGAGGAGAGCCCGTGACACCGGGGCGCGCGAGCGGTCGGCCCGGTCGCGGATCGCGGATCCGCCCGGCAAGCTGGGCGGGTGAGCGACGCCCGACCTCCCGCCATCGTGGCGCTCGAGCGACTCCGCGCGTCGCTCGCCGATCCGGGTCTCGAGCTCCCGCTCGACGGGGCGGCCGAGCGCCGCGCCGAGGCGTCGGCGGCCGTGCGCCAGATCGACGACTACATCCGTCCGCGCCTGGTCGACCTCGACGCCCCGCTGCTCGCCGTCGTCGGCGGCTCGACCGGGTCGGGCAAGTCGACCATCGTCAACGCCTTGATCGGCGTGCCGACCACCCGTGTCGGCGTGATCCGGCCGACCACCCGGCAACCGATCCTCGTGCACGCGCCGGTCGACGCGGGGTGGTTCGCGTCCGACCGCATCCTGCCCGGGCTGGCCCGCACCCGCGGCACGCTCAGCCCGCCGGGGACCCCGTCGGCGCAGGCGGGCGACGCCCCGGCCGCGTCGCGCATCTCGGAGCTCATGGTGCTCGGCCACGAGCGGATGCCCGAGTCGCTCGCGCTCATCGACGCGCCCGACATCGATTCGGTGGCGGACGAGAACCGCGCGCTCGCGGCCCAGCTGCTCGCCGCCGCCGACCTCTGGCTGTTCGTCACGACGGCGAACCGCTACGCCGACGCGGTGCCGTGGCGGATGCTCGACGACGCGGCGGCCCGCTCGGTGACCGTGGGCGTCGTGCTCAACCGGGTGCCGCCGGGCGCCGTCGACGACGTGCTGCCCGACCTGCGGGCCATGCTCGCGGCGCGCGGACTCGACGACGCTCCCGTGTTCGCGATCGAGGAGCAGCAGCTCGACGACCTCGGGATGCTGCCCGACGCCGCCGTCGCGGAGACCCGCGACTGGCTCACCGGGATCGCCGGCGACCGCGTGGTGCGGGCCCGGATCGCGGCGCGCACGCTCGGCGGGACCATCGCCGACCTCGACCGCCGCGTGGGCGACATCGCCGCGGCCCGGCAGGACCAGCTCGACTGGCTGGCCGGCGTCGAGCGGATGGCGGAGGCCGAGTATCGGGCGGCCGCCGAAGCGGTCGACGAGGCCACCCGCGACGGCGCGCTGCTGCGCGGCGAGGTACTGGCGCGGTGGCAGGACTTCGTCGGAACCTCCGACGTGTTCCGCACCATCGAGTCGTGGTTCTCGCGCACCCGGGACAGCGTCGCGGCCTGGTTCCGCGGGCGGCCGAGTCCCGTCGTCGCGGTGGAGACCGAGATCGAGAGCGGGCTGCACGCCGTCGTGGTCGACCAGGGCGGGCGGGCCGCATCCGCCGTCTGGGAGCGGCTGCAGGGCGGCGCCCCCGGCCGTCGGGTGGCGGAGTCCGATCCGACCCTCAGCGCCGCGTCGCCCGACTTCGCGGCAGCGGCCGCGGCGATGATCCGCGACTGGCAGGGGTCGCTGCTGAAGCTCGTGCAGGACAACGCCGGGAGCAAGCGGGTGCGCGCCCGGGTGCTCTCCCTGGGGCTCAACGCGGTGACGGTCGCGCTGATGATCGTCGTGTTCGCGTCGACCGGCGGGCTGACCGGCGGCGAACTGCTGATCGCGGGCGGCTCGGCGGTGGTCGGCCAGAAGCTGCTCGAGACGATCTTCGGCGAGGACGCCGTGCGGCGGCTCGCGGCGGAGGCGCGCAGCGACCTGCAGGGCAAGGTGACCGAGCTGTTCGACGCCGAGCGGGAGCGGGTGGCGGCGGCCCTCGCGCCCTACCGGTTCGGCTCGTCACCCGAGTCGCTGCGCCGTGAGTCGCAGGCGCTCGCCGCCGACGTCGCCCGGGTGGCGGAGTCGTGAGGCTCGACGACCTGCTCGACGCGATGCGCGTCGTGCGCCGCACGGGGGACGGACGCCTCGACCCGCAGTTCGCCGCCGAGGTCGACGGGGTGCTGCGGCACGCTCAGGAGCGCCGCGAGCACTCCCCCGACGTCACCGTCGTGGGCGTCTTCGGCGCGACCGGGTCGGGCAAGTCGAGCCTGGTCAACGCGCTCGTCGGCGAGCAGGTGGCGCGCACGCACGTGCGGCGCCCGACGACCTCGGAGCCGCTCGCCGCGACCTGGACCCCGGATGGTGCGGTCGACCTGCTCGACTGGCTGGGGGTGCGCGAGCGGGTCGTGCTCGACCGGCCGCTCGACCCGCGGGCGACCGATCTGGTGCTGCTCGACCTGCCCGACTTCGACTCCGTCGAGGCGGGCAACCGGGCGACCGCCCAGCGGCTGGCCGGGCAGGTCGACGCGCTGGTCTGGGTGGTCGACCCGCAGAAGTACGCCGACGACGTGCTGCACGCGCAGTTCATCGCGCCGCACGCCCGGCACGCCGAGGTGACACTCATCGTGCTCAACCAGATCGACCGGCTCGCGGCCGACGACGTGCGGGCAGTGACCCGGTCTCTCGCGGCGATCGTGGAGCGCGACGGCATCCCGAATGCGCGCGTGCTGCCGGTGAGCGCCGCATCCGGTCAGGGCGTCCCCGAGCTGCGCACGGCGCTCGGCGACCTGGTCGCGGCGCGCTCCGCCCGCGACCGCCGCCTCGCGGCCGACCTCGCGACCCTGGCTGGGCGCGTGCCCTCCGCCGGACGGGCGCGCAGCGCGGCGCCGACAGGCGCCCTCGTGGACGACGTCGCGGTGGCGGCCGGGGTCGAGGTGGTGAGCGCCGCGGTGGCCGGCTCGTACCGCAAACGCGCGGCCCAGGCGACGGGGTGGCCGCTGCTGTCCTGGATCCCGCGGCTGCGCGCCGACCCGCTGCGCCGCCTCGGCCTGCGCCCGGTGCGACGGGATCGCGACCCCGAGGTGCACCGCACGAGCCTGCCCGAGATGAGTTCGGCGTCGCGCGCGCGGATGTCGCTCGCGGTGCGCGGCTACGCCGAGGCGGCCTCCGACGGCCTCGCCGAGACCTGGCGGGCCGGCATCCGCGAGGCGGCGACCCGCGGCATCGACGAGCTGCCCGACGAGCTGGACCTCGCCATCGCCCGCACCCCGCTCCCGGCGCGCGGCTTGTGGTGGTGGCCGGTGTTCGCGGTGCTGCAGTGGCTCGTGCTGCTGGCCGGCATCGGCGGCGTGGGCTGGCTGCTCGCGGCGGCGCTGTTCCCGCGGTTCGGGCTGCCCGAGGTGGAGGTGATCGAGGTCGAGGGCTGGGCGGTGCCGACGCTGCTGATCGCCGGGGCGGTGCTGGGCGGCATCCTGCTGGCCCTCCTCGGGGCCCTCCTCGGCGGCCTCACCGCGCGCGCCCGTCGACGGTCGGCGCGCCGGCGCCTCGTGCGGGGTGTCGGGCCGACGGTGCAGCGGCTCGTCGTCGAGCCGGTCGCGGCGGAGCTGGAGCGGGCCCGGGAGTACGAGTCCGCGCGTCGCGGCGCGGCCTGATCGCGCCGCCGTGGCCGCGGGCCGACGGTGATGCCGCTGCCGCTCAGGCGATCCAGCCCTCCTGGCGCAGCCAGTCCTCGCAGATCTCCGACCACCGCTCGACGCCGCCGGAGCCCTGGCCGACGTTGAGCCCGTGCTCGCCGCGCGGGAAGACGTGCAGCGCGTGCCGCACGCCCGCCTCGGCCAGGGCGGTGCCGAGCAGGTAGGAGTGCTGCACGGGGACGGCGACGTCCTCGGCGGTGTGCCACACGAAGGTCGGGGGCGCATCGGGCCCGACCAGCCGCTCGAGCGAGGCGGCCGCGCGCCGCGCCTCGTCGGCGTGCTCGCCGAGCAGGTTGACGCGCGAGGCGAGGTGGGTGGGCAGCAGCATCGACACCACGGGGTAGGCGAGGATCGCCAGGTCGGGCCGCTCGTCCTCGGCCGCGTCCGGAGCGTACGCCGCGAGGCCGGCGAGGTGCCCGCCGGCGGAGAACCCGATCACCGCGACGCGCTCGTCACCCGCGGCCCGTCGCTCGCGGATGGCGGCCCGCACCGCACGCAGCGGCCCGTCGCCGAGCGGGGTCGGGTGGGTGTCGGCCACGGGGTAGTCGACGACGGTGTTGGCGAGCCCGAGCTCGTCGAGCCACGGAGGCGTCAGCGCGCGGTTGTTGATGGAGAGATGGCCGTAGCCGCCTCCGGGGATGACGAGCACGTGGTCGCGGGACACGGCCCCATCCTGCCCGACGGCGGGCGGTCGGGTCACCCCGCGGCGGCGACCACCACAGCGCCGCCGCGGGGGAGTCTCAGGAGCGCTTCGCCGTGCTGCGCTTCGCGGCGGGGCGCGCCGCCGACTTGGCGGCGGTGGCCGGGCTCGGCATCGGGATCGGGTCCATCCGCCGGAGCTGGGTGACGTGGGCGGGCTCGAGCTCGGCGAGCGATCCGGCGCCGAGCAGCTTCATGGTGCGGATGAGCTGGTCCGAGAGGATCTCGATCGTACGGTCGACGCCCGCCCGCCCGCCGGCCATGAGGCCATAGAGGTAGGCGCGGCCGATCATGGTGAACTTCGCGCCGAGGGCGATCGAGGCGACGATGTCGGCGCCCGACATGATGCCGGTGTCGACGCCGATCTCGACGTCGTCGCCCACCTCGCGGGCGACCTGCGGCAGCAGGTGGAACGGGATCGGCGCGCGGTCGAGCTGGCGGCCGCCGTGGTTCGACAGCACGATGCCGTCGACTCCGAGGTCGGCGAGCTTCGCCGCATCGGCGACGCTCTGCACGCCCTTGATCACGATCTTGCCGGGCCACATCCCGCGGATGACGTCGAGGTCGGCGAACGAGATGCTCGGGTCCATCGCGGCGTCGAGCAGCTCGCCGACGGTGCCGCCGGTCGACGACAGCGACGCGAACTCGAGCTTCGGGGTGGTCAGGAAGTCCCACCACCACCAGGGGCGGGGCAGGGCGTCGACGATGGTGCCGACGGTGAGCGCCGGCGGGATGGAGAAGCCGTTGCGCTTGTCGCGCAGCCGGGCTCCGGCGACGGGGGTGTCGACGGTGAACTGCAGGGTGTCGAAGCCGGCCTTCGCGGCGCGCTCGACGAGGCCGTAGGAGATCTCGCGGTCGCGCATGATGTAGAGCTGGAACCAGTTGCGCCCGTCCGGGTTCGCGGCCGCGACGTCCTCGATCGAGGTGGTGCCGAGCGTCGACAGGGTGAACGGGATGCCGGCCGCGCCCGCCGCGCCGGCGCCGGCGATCTCGCCCTCGGTCTGCATCAGCCGGGTGAAGCCGGTCGGCGCGATGGCGAACGGCAGCTTCGACGGGCCGCCGAGGATCGTCGACGACGTGTCGACGTCATCCGACAGCCCGCGCAGGATGCCGGGGGTGAACTCGACGTCCTCGAACGCCTGCCGGGCGCGGGCGAGCGACAGCTCCTGCTCGGCGGCGCCGTCGGTGTAGTCGAACGCGGCGGTGGGGGTGCGGCGCTGCGCGATGTCGCGCAGGTCGGCGATGGTGAGGGCCGACTGCAGCCGTCGGGTCTTCGCGCTCCAGACCGGCTTCTTGAACTTGAGCAGCTCGAAGATCTGGGCGGGGCGGGGGAACTGGCGCTTCACCATGCGGTGTCTCCTGGGGTGGCGGGTCGGCGGATGCCGGGGTCAGTCGGTCGGGGGCGCCGCGAGCAGGGCGTCGCGGGCGGTCTCGATGTGGGCGCGGGCGAGGGCGGCGGCCGCGGCGGCGTCGCCGGCGGTGATCGCGTCGAGGATGGCGCGGTGCTGCGCGGCGACCTCGTCGGCGGTGAGCAGGTGGCGGGTCTGCACCTGACCGATGCACAGCTCCACCTCGCCCATCAGCGACTCGTGCAGCCGCTTCAGCCGCGGACTGGGCTGCCCGGCGACGAGTGCCCGGTGGAAGGCGACGTCGTCCGCGGCGAACGCGGTGCCCGCACGGGCGTTCTGCTCGAGCGCGCGGTGCGCGGCCACGGCGGCCGGAGGCGCCGATCCCGCGTCGGCGAGCGCGGCGGCGGCGGCCGACTCGAGCACGGCGCGGGCGGCGAACAGGTCGGTGACGTCGTCGTGGTCGAGCCGCGGCACCCGGGCGGCCTGGTGCGCCTCGCGGCGCAGGATGCCGTCGGCGACGAGCCGGTCGATGGCGAGCCGCGCGGTCGGTCGGGAGGCGCCGAACCGCAGTGCGACCGCGGACTCGGTGACGCTGTCGCCGGGGCGGATGTCATGCGCGAGCACCTCCGCCCGCAGCGCGTCGGCGATCGTGTCGGGCAGCACCGACGACGTCTCGACCGCCATGCGCTCTCCGTCTCCGTCGGCGGGCGCGGGCGCGCTCGCGTATTGCCAGGCAATCTACCGGATTGTCAAACAATCCACCAGGAGCGGGTCGGGGTGCCCGAGGGCGCGACGAGTACCGAAGGCGGCCGGGGCGGGCGGAGCCAGGCCTAGGGAAGCCGGGGCAGCACCTCGCGGCCGACCAGCTCGAGGTGGTCGAGGTCGTGCAGGTCGAGGAACTGCAGGTACACCCGGTCGATCCCCAGCTCCGCGAGCGCCGTGACCCGGTCGACGACCTCGTCGACCGTGCCGACGGTCACCTCGTCGTTGCCGGTGTAGCGGTCCGGGTCGCCGCCGCGGGCCAGGCGCGCGCGCAGGTCGGCGACATCCGATCCGACGAAGGTGGACGTCGCGATCGAGGTGCGCAGCGTCGCCGGGTCGCGGCCGATCCGCTCGGCCGCCGCGCGGGCCGCGGCGAACCGGTCGGCCGCGATGGTGACCGCGAAGACGTTGAACTCGGTCGCGTACCGTGCCGCGAGCTCCGGGGTGCGCCGTGGTCCCTTGCCGCCGACGATGAGCGGCACCGGGGTCTGCACCGGCTTGGGGAGCGCGGGCGAGTCGACCAGCTCGTAGTGCGCGCCGCGGTGGTCGAACGACTCCCCGACCGGGGTGGACCACATCCCGGAGACGATCGCGAGCTGTTCCTCCAGCCGGTCGAAGCGGCGCTCCGGGAACGGGATGCCGTAGGCACGGTGCTCCTTCTCGTACCAGCCGGCGCCGAGCCCGAGCTCGGCGCGCCCGTCCGACATCCCGTCGACGTCGGCGACCTGGATGGCGAGCACGCCCGGGTGCCGGAAGGTGGCCGACGAGACGAGGGTTCCGAGTCGGATGCTGGAGGTGTCGCGGGCGAGCGCGGCGAGCGTCGTCCACGCGTCACTCGAGCCGGGCAGACCCTCGGTCGGCGAGTTCCCGGGCATCGACAGGTAGTGGTCGGATCGGAAGAACCCGGTGAATCCGAGCCGCTCGGCCGCCGATGCGAAGGCGAGCAGGTCGGCGTAGCCGGCTCCGAACTGAGGTTCGACGAAGGCGCAGTACTCCACCTCCCCAGTCTGCCGCCCCGCCGTCCGCGGACGTCACGGGACCAAAGACTTTGGTTAGGCGTGCCTAAGTTGTTTAGGCTGGTCCGGATGTCCCCGTCCACCCGCCCTCTCGCCGCGCTGCTCGCGGCGGCCGTCGCCGTCGCCGCGCTCGCCGGCTGCTCGACGGCCGGCGGGGCGACC
Source organism: Pseudolysinimonas sp. (assembly GCA_041984585.1). Lineage (GTDB taxonomy): Bacteria > Actinomycetota > Actinomycetes > Actinomycetales > Microbacteriaceae > Pseudolysinimonas_A. The sequence goes on from JBHIXX010000005.1 coordinate 47,078, forward strand.
GGGTCGCCCTCCCCCACCGTCGCCGACTCCACACCCCTCGCCGAGCTCGACCTGCTCGACGACCCGCGGGCGTTCATCGGCGAGAGCACGGCGATGCTGGCGTCGGCGGACCTGCCGGTGCTCGACGACCCCGCGGCGCCCGTGCTGCCCGTCACCGTCGTCTCGCACGACGCGTCCGGCGACCGCGACGTCGAGGTGACCGACACGTCGCGCGTGCTCGCGCTCGACATCTCCGGATCGCTCGCCGCCACCGTCTGGTCGCTCGGCCTGGGCGACCGGCTGGTCGGCCGCGACGTGTCGACGACCTTCCCGTCGGCCGCGGACCTGCCCGTTGTCACCTCGAACGGGCACACGATCGACGCCGAATCGGTGCTGGCGCTGCGTCCCACGCTCGTGCTCACCGACGGGTCCATCGGCCCGCGCGACGTGCTCGAGCAGCTGCGCCAGGCCGGCATCACCGTGGTCTTCGTCGAGAACGACCCGTCGTTCGACGGGGCCGCCGCCCTGGCCCGCGATGTCGGCGCGGCGCTCGGGGTGCCGGCTGACGGCATCCGGCTCGCGGAGCGGATCGAGTCCGAGGTCGCCGCGACCGTCGCCGAGATCGCCGACATCGCGCCCGTCGAGGCGGCGGACCGGGTGCGGATGATCTTCCTCTACCTGCGCGGCGGCGCCGGGGTCTACTACCTGTTCGGGTCGGAGTCGGGCGCCGACGCCCTCATCACCGCGCTCGGCGGCGTCGACGTGGCCGGCGAGATCGGCTGGGACGGGATGCGGCCGATGACCGACGAGGCTCTCATCGCGGCCGACCCCGACCTCATCCTGGTGATGACCGACGGGCTCGCCTCGGCCGGCGGCGTCGACGGGCTGCTGTCGACCAAGCCGGCGATCGCGCTGACCGCCGCCGGCGAGCACCGCCGCTTCGTCGACATGGCCGACGGCGACATCCTGAGCTTCGGACCGCGCTCGGCCGCGGTGCTCGACGCGCTCGCCCGCGCGGTCTACGCCCCGGCCCGGTAACCCGATCCGGGTCAGCCGGCGGTCGGCTCGAACCGCTTCGGCGGGAACGCGCGCGCGACGATCGCACGCAGCGCCTCGAGGTCGCCGCGGACGAAGCCCTGTGCGCGCGCCTGCACCAGCACGTTGCCGATCGCGGTCGCCTCGACCGGGCCGGCGAGCACCGGGATCCCCGTCGCGTCGGCCGTCAGTCGGCAGAGCAGCTCGTTCTGCGAGCCGCCGCCGACGAGGTGGATCACCTTCACGTCGACGCCGCTCAGCTCCGACGCCGTGCGGATCGCCCGTGCGTAGGCCTGGGCGAGGCTCTCGAGGATGCTGCGCGTCATCTCGGCGCGCGACTCCGGCGCCTTCTCGCCGCGCTCGGCGAACCAGGCGGCGATCCGGCCGGGCATCCCGCCCGGCGGGAGGAACGTCTCGTCGTCGGCGTCGAACACCGGCACGGGGCCGGTCACGGCGGCGGCCTCGGCGATGAGCGCGGGCAGCGAGATGGTCGTGCCGTCGCGCTCCCAGTCGCGGATGCACTCGGTCAGCAGCCAGAGGCCCATCACGTTGTGCAGGTAGCGCACGCGGCCGTCGACGCCGCCCTCGTTGGTGAAGTTCGCCGCGCGGCCCGCGTCGGAGAGCACGGGGCGCTCCAGCTCGACGCCGACGAGCGACCAGGTGCCGCACGAGATGTACGCGTGGTCGGGGCCGCTCGCGGGCACCGCGACCACGGCGGAGGCGGTGTCGTGCGACCCGACCGCGGTGACGACCGCGCGGCTCGCGCCGACGCCCCGCGCCGCGGTCGGGTTGATGCCGCCGATCTCGGTCCCGGCATCGACGAGCGGGGCGAAGATCCCGGTCGGGATGCCCAGCTTCTCGGCCAGCTCGAGATCCCACTCGCCGCTCTCGACGCCGAGCAGTCCGGTGGTCGAGGCGTTCGTGCGCTCCGCGACCGAGGCGCCGGTGAGCCAGTGCGCGAGCAGGTCGGGCAGCAGCAGGAACGAGTCCGCCAGCTCGAGCAGGCCCGTCTGCTTGTCGGCGGTCAGCTGGAACAGCGTGTTGAACGGCAGGTGCTGCAGGCCGTTCCGCCGGTACAGCTCCTCGGGCGGCACGATCGCGTGCACCGCGGCGACGCCCGCCTCGTTCCGCTCGTCGCGGTAGGAGTACGGGATGCCGAGCAGCCGGTCCTGGCGGAGCAGACCGTAGTCGACCGCCCAGGAGTCGATGCCGATGCTGGTGAGCTGCGGCTCCTGGCGCGAGGCCGCGGCGAGCCCCTCGACGACGTGGCGGTACAGCTCGAGCACGCTCCAGTGCAGCCCGTCGAGGGTGCGCACCGGGTTGTTCGGGAACCGCGCGACGTCGGTGAGCCGCAGCTCGTCGTGCCCGACGTAGCCGAGCAGCACGCGGCCGCTCGTCGCCCCCAGGTCGACGGCCGCGACCGCGCCTCCACTCGTCGTCATCCTCGACTCCGTCCTTCGTCTCTCGCGATCAGCGCAGGAACGCCGCAGCGACGCCCGCGTCGACCGGGATGTGCAGTCCGGTGGTGTGCGAGAAGTCGGCGCCGGTGATCGCGGAGACCGCGTTGGCCACGTTGTCGGGCAGCACCTCGCGCTTGAGGATGGTGCGCTGCGCGTAGAACTCGCCCAGCTTCTCCTCCTCGATGCCGTAGGTCTTGGCGCGGTTGGCGCCCCAGCCCGACGAGAAGATGCCCGAGCCGCGCACGACGCCGTCGGGGTTCACCCCGTTGACCCGGATGCCGTGCTCGCCCAGCTCGACCGCGAGCAGACGCACCTGGTGCGCCTGGTCGGCCTTCGTCGCCGAGTAGGCGATGTTGTTCGGGCCGGCGAACACCGAGTTCTTGCTCGCGATGTAGACGATGTCGCCGCCGAGCTTCTGCTCGATGAGCACCTTCGCCGCGGCCTTCGACACGAGGAACGAGCCCTTGGCCATGATGTCGTGCTGGAAGTCCCAGTCCTTCTCGGTGGTCTCGAGCAGCGGCTTCGACAGCGAGACGCCGGCGTTGTTCACGACGAGGTCGAGCCCGCCGAAGGCGAGCACCGCGTCCTGCACCATCTTCTCGATCGCGTCGGCGTCGGTGACGTTGACCTGCAGGCCGATGGCGACATCCGTCCCGCCCAGCTCGGCGGCCGCGGCCTGCGCCTTCTCGAGGTCGAGATCGGCGATCACGACGCACGCGCCGTCGGCGGCGAGGCGGGTGGCGATGGCCTTGCCGATGCCCGAGGCGGCGCCGGTCACGAGCGCGATCCGGGTGGCGTGCGACTTCGGCTTGGGCATCCGCTGGAGCTTGGCCTCCTCGAGCGCCCAGTACTCGATGCGGAACTTCTCCGCATCCGAGATCGGCGTGTAGGTCGACACCGACTCGGCGCCGCGCATGACGTTGATGGCGTTGAGGTAGAACTCGCCGGCGACGCGGGCGGTCTGCTTGTCCTTGCCGTAGGAGAACATGCCGACGCCGGGCACGAGCACGATCGCCGGGTCGGCGCCGCGCATGGCGGGCGAGTCGGCATCCGCGTGCTTCTCGTAATAGGCGGTGTAGTCCTTGCGGTACGCCTCGTGCAGCTCCTGCAGCCGCGCGATCGCCTTCTCGACCGGGGCGTCGGAGGGCAGGTCGAGCAGCAGCGGCTTGACCTTGGTGCGCAGGAAGTGGTCGGGGCACGACGTGCCGAGCGCGGCCAGCTTCGGCGCGTTCGCCGAGGCGAGGAACTCGAGCACGCGCGGGTCGTCGGTGAAGTGACCGACCATCGGCTTGTCGTGGCTCGCGATGCCGCGGATGGTGGCGGCGAGCGCCGCGGCCTTCTCGCGGCGGGCCGCCGGGGCGAGCGGGGCGTTCTTCTTCAGCTCGCGGCCGAAGGGCGCCTTCTTGCCGTTCTTGGCGAGGTACTTCGCCGCGGTGTCGATGATCCACAGCGAGTTCTTCTGGCAGGCGTCGCTGGTGTCGCCCCAGGCGGTGATGCCGTGGCCGCCGAGGATGCAGCCGATCGCCTTCGGGTTCGCGGCCTTGATGGCGGCGATGTCGAGGCCGAGCTGGAAGCCCGGGCGACGCCACGGCACCCAGACGACCTTGTCGCCGAAGATCTTCTTCGTCAGCTTCTCGCCGTCCTTCGCGGTGGCGATGGCTAGCCCTGCGTCGGGGTGCAGGTGGTCGACGTGCGCGGCGTCGACGAGTCCGTGCATGGCGGTGTCGATCGACGGGGCGGCGCCGCCCTTGCCGTGCAGGCAGTAGTCGAACGCGGCGACCATCTCGTCTTCGCGGTCGATGCCGGGGTAGACGTCGACGAGGCTGCGCATGCGGTCGAGGCGCAGCACGGCGAGGCCGGACTCGGTGAGCGTGCCGAGGTCGCCGCCCGAACCCTTCACCCAGAGCAGCTCGACCGGCTCGCCCGTGACGGGGTCGGTCTCGGTGCCCTTGGCGGAGGTGTTGCCGCCGGCGTAGTTGGTGTTCTTGGGGTCGGCGCCGAGCTGGTTGGAACGGGCGATCAGGTCCTGAGCGGTGGTCACGACGGCATCCTTGTCCGGTTTTGTGAAATCGATCAGAACGTCACATTACCGGATGTCGACCAGATCGCGATAGGGGTCCAGTCGGGCGTCGGCCGGATCGAGCTCCGTGACGAGCAGGTCGATGCGGTCCCAGTCGAGGGCGCGGGCCACGGCGCGCTGCCCGAGCTTCGACGAATCGGCGAGCAGCACGGTGTCGTCGGAGGCGGCCGCGAAGACGTCCTTCAGCTGCGCCTCCTCCAGCGACACCTCGCTCGTGCCCTCCGCGCCGACCGCCGACGCCGAGGTGAAGAACCGGGAGTAGCCGAGCGCCGCGGCCGCGCGGCAGGCGACAGGGCCGACGAAGCTGCCGGTGCGCTCCTCCAGCTCGCCGCCGACCAGGATCGAGCGCACGCCCGGGCGGCGGCGGGCGGCGGCGGCCGTGTCGGCCGAGTTGGTGGCGAGCACGAGATCGCGGGCGTCGATCAGGTCGACGAGGACGCCGCTCGAGGTCGAGGCGTCCACCGCGATCGCCCCCGCCGCGGGCACGAGGTCGAGCGCCTTGCGCGCGATCGCCGCCTTCGCCGGGGAGCGGGTCGTCATCCGGTCGCCGAACGGACGCGGCAGCACCGGGGCGACCGCCCCGCCGCGCACGCGGCGGACGAGGCCCTCGGCCTCGAGGTCGGCGAGATCGCGGCGGATGGTCATCGCCGAGACGCCCAGCTCGTCGGCGACCGGGTCGAGCCGGATGGCGCCGTCGCGGCCCAGGATGTCGAGCAGGCGGGAGCGCCGCTCGGTGCTCAGCATCGCCGGCATCCGCGCTCCCTCCCGTCGGTCAGGTCAGCGTATCCGGGGCGCGCCGGGCGGGTCAGTCGAGCGCGGCGAGCTGGTCCTCGAGGTGGAACACCTCGGGCAGCTGCGGGGCGCCCTGGTCGGGCCGGGTCCCCGGCAGCGCCTCGAAGAACCCGGCGGCCTCGGCCTCCCAGGCGGCGGTCCGCGGGTCGGCGGCGAGGCGCCGCGCCGACTCCGCGTCGTCGTCGGTCTCGTAGTAGCCGATCAGCAGGCCGTCCTCGCGCAGGAACAGCGAGTAGTTGCGCCGCCCCGCGTCGGCGATGGCGCGGAGCATGTCGGGCCACACCGCGCGATGCCGCTCGACGTACTCCGCCATCCGCTCCGGCTTCACCTGCAGCTGGAAGCAGACCCGCTGCACCGGCCCGCCGGGCGACCCGGCCGCGACCGGGCCGGACATCAGGCGCCCCAGCCGGCCTGGGTGCCGCCGACGCGGTCGCCGCTGATCTTCTCGAAGTAGCCGCTGGCCGCGAAGGCCGCCATCGGGTCGGCGGGCAGCCCGCGCGACTCCCGCCACTCGGCCAGGGCCGGGCGCACGTCGCGGTAGAAGGCGTCCATGAACACCGCGTTGGCGGCGAGCACGTCGCCGGAGGCCTGGGCCGCGTCGAGCGCGTCGGTGTCGAGCAGCAGGGCGCGCGCGGTCATCTCCTGCACGTTGAGCACCGAGCGGATCTGGCCGGGGATCTTGTTCTCGATGTTGTGGCACTGGTCGAGCATGAAGGCGACGTCGTCGCTGGCGTACCCGCCGCCGCGCACGACCTCCACCAGGATGCGGAACAGCTGGAACGGGTCCGCGGCGCCGACGATCAGGTCGTCGTCGGCGTAGAAGCGCGAGTTGAAGTCGAACGAGCCGAGCTTCCCGAGGCGCAGCAGCTGCATCACGATGAACTCGATGTTCGTCCCGGGCGCGTGGTGCCCGGTGTCGAGGCAGACCATCGCCTTGTCGCCGAGGGCCGCGACCTGCGCGTAGCTGGTGCCCCAGTCGGGAACGTCGGTGTGGTAGAACGACGGCTCGAAGAACTTGTACTCGAGCACCAGGCGCTGGTCGTCGCCGAGTCGGTCGTAGATCTTCTGCAGCGAGTCGGCGAGCCGGTCCTGGCGGCCGCGCATGTCGTCCTGGCCGGGGTAGTTGGTGCCGTCGGCGAGCCAGATCTTGAGGTCGCGCGACCCGGTCTCGTGCATGATGTCGATGCACTCGAAGTGGTGGTCGATCGCCTTCTGGCGGATGCGGTCGTCACGGTGCGTGACCGAGCCGAACTTGTAGTCCTCGTCCTGGAACGTGTTCGAGTTGATGGTGCCGAGCTTCACGCCCTCGTCCTCGGCGTGCTTCGCCAGGGCGGCGTAGTCGTCGACCTTGTCCCACGGGATGTGCAGCGCGACGCTCGGCGCGAGGCCGGTGTGCTTGTTGACCTGCGCGGCGTCGGAGACCTTCTCGAACGGATCGCGCGGGACGCCCGGCGTGGTGAACACCCGGAATCGGGTGCCCGAGTTGCCGAACGCCCAGGAGGGCAGCTCGATCGCCTGCAGGGCGAGCTGGTCGGAGACGGCGTCGAGGTTCGTCATCGAAGGGGGCCTTCCGGGATGTCACTGCCGGCTTCCATGCCGGGGCGAACGATGAATCGATTCACCGCTGGCAGAATAACAGGATGGAGAGGCGACGCGACACCCGCATCCGCGACGTCGCCGAACGCGCCCAGGTCTCGGTCGGCACCGTGTCGAACGTGCTCAACGGCTCCACCCGGGTGTCGCCCGCGATCCGCGAGCGGGTGCAGGCGGCGATCGCCGAGCTCGGCTACGTGCGCAACGAGGCGGCGCGCCAGCTGCGCGCCGGCCGCAGCTCCATGGTGGGCCTCGTCGTGCTCGACATCGGCAACCCGTTCTTCACCGACGTCGCGCGCGGCGCCGAGGCGGCGGGATCCGACGCCGGTGTGCACGTCATGCTCGCCGGGAGCGACGAAAGGCCGGACCGCGAACTCGCCTACCTCGACATGTTCGAGAGCCAGCGCGTGCGCGGCGTGCTCATCTCGCCGGTCGGCGACATCGACGAGCGGCTGGCCGACCTGCGCGCGGCCGGCATCCCCGTCGTGCTGGTCGACCGCGCCAGCGCGAGCGGACGGCTCAGCTCCGTCTCGGTCGACGACGTCGCGGGCGGGCGGATGGCGGCGGAGCACCTGCTCGGACTCGGCCGACGCCGGCTCGCCTTCGTCGGCGGCCCCGCCGGGCTGCAGCAGGTCGAGGAGCGCCGCGAGGGCGCGGCGGCGGCCGTGGCGGAGCACCCCGACGCGCGTCTCGAGACGATCGCGACCCGGGGGCTGACCGTGCTCGAGGGTCGCCGCGTGGGACAGGAACTGGTCGCCCGCGCCGCGGGCGAGCGGCCCGACGCGGTGTTCGCGGCGAACGACCTGGTGGCGGTCGGGCTGCTGCAGGCGCTCGTGATGAGCGGCGCCGCGCGGGTGCCCGACGAGATCGCCCTGGTCGGCTACGACGACATCGACTTCGCCGCGGCGGCGGTCGTGCCGCTCTCGTCGGTGCGCCAGCCGAGCGAGCGGATCGGGTCGTCGGCGCTGCGGCTGCTGCTCGACGAGGCCGAGGAGCCGGGGATCGCGCCCCGGCAGGTGCGCTTCCGGCCCGAACTGGTCGTCCGCGCCTCGTCCGGCGGCGCCCGGGACTGAGCCCGCCTCATCCGGTGCTTGACATCCGAGCGCGCCCTCGACTAGCTTCACTGAAGCACCACATGGTTCAATGAACCAACGGGGTCGACAACGGCCCCGCGACCAGGCAACGGCGCCCCCGCCCGGAGGCGCCCGACAACGAGGACGGCGATGAGCAAGGCGGGACCGTACGAGGGAGTCACCTCGGCCGAGGCGAGCATGGATCGGGCGATGGAGGCCGGCGGCGGCATCCTGCGACTCGCCCCCACCTGGGTGCCGCGGTCGTTCTGCACGCCCGCCCAGCGGCTGCGCCTGCACCCGGACGACTACTTCCCGCTCGGCAAGGAGCGCGGCGGCATCGACGAGCGCTGGTTCGCGAGCGCCATCCGTGCCGAGAACGGCCCGCTCACCGACCCCTTCGAGGGGCTCAGCCTCGTCGTCGACCCCGACGGCGGCGTCATCCCGTTCGACGAGTTCGTCGCCCACGGCGGCTCCGACGTGATCGGCGGGCTCTGGGACGAGTACGGCAAGTGGCCGATGTACTCCAAGTTCTTCGACAACCAGTGGCCGCTGCCGTTCCACGTGCACCAGATGGACCAGCACGCGGCGCTCGTCGGCAAGATGGGCAAGCCCGAGGCCTACTACTTCCCGCCGCAGCTCAACAACCACGGCGGGATGTTCCCCTACACGTTCTTCGGCTTCCACCCCGAGACCACCCGGGAGCAGGTGCTCGACAAGCTCGAGGCGTTCCTGCGCGGCGGCGACAACCGGATCACCGAGCTGTCGATCGCCTACCGCATCACCCCCGGCACCGGATGGGACGTGCCGCCGGGCGTGCTGCACGCGCCGGCCAGCATGTGCACCTACGAGCCGCAGGCGGCGAGCGACGTGTTCGCGATGACCGAGTCGTGGTCGAACAACCGCGAGGTGCCCGACGAGCTGCTGTGGAAGGACATCCCCGCCGACAAGGTGGGCGACCTCGACTTCGTGCTCGAGATCCTCGACTGGAACCTCAACGTCGACCCCGAGTTCTGGAGCCACCGGTTCAGCCCGGCGCTCGAGACCGCGGCGAGCGCCGCGGCCGGCGGCGAGGACTACGTCGAGAAGTGGATCACCTACCGCTCGACCGCGTTCTCGGCGAAGGAGCTCACCGTCAAGCCGGGCGCCAGCGTGACCGTCGACGAGGCCGACGCCTACGGATTCATCGCGGTCGACGGCCGCGGCGAGATCAACGGCCAGACCGTCGAGGCGATCTCGTCGATCCGCTACGGCCAGCTCTCGCACGACGAGTACTTCGTCACCGCGGCCGCCGCGGGCGAGGGCGTCACGATCCGCAACACCTCGCCGAGCGCCGACCTGGTGCTGCTCAAGCACTTCGGCCCCGGCAACGCCGAGCTCGCCGCCGACACCGGCGCCGTGGCGCAGGAGCGGGCATGACCCCGAGTCCCCGCTCCGTGCACGGCCGGGCGCGCGACGAGCTCGCGCGCCGGGTCGGCACGCTCGCCCAGGTGGCGCGCATCGACCGGTTCACCGAGGACGACGGTCCGGCGCGCGGCGCCCGCCGCATCCGGATGATCACCGGCGGCGGCCTCGAGGTCGACATCCATCCCGACCGCGCGCTCGACCTCGGGCAGGTCAGCTTCCGCGGCGTGCCGGTCGCGTGGATGTCGCCCACCGGGATGACCGCGCCGGGGCTCGGCGAGAGCCGCGGCACCGGATGGCTGCGCACGTTCGGCGGCGGGCTGCTGGCGACCTGCGGCCTCGACGCGTTCGGACCGGCGACCGAGGACGAGGGCGGGGAGTACCCGATGCACGGTCGGGTCGGCGTCGTGCCGGCGAGCGTCACGCGCGCCGAGGTCGCGGACGGCGTGCTCACCGTGGCGGGCACCGTGCGCCAGGCCACCGTCTTCGGGGAGGACCTCGTGCTCGAGCGCAGCTGGAGCGCCGATCTCGGCGGAGCCACCCTGCGACTGCGCGACACCGTGCGCAACGCGAGCGCGCGCGACGCCGGGCACATGGTGCTCTACCACGTGAACGTCGGCTGGCCGCTGCTCGACGAGTCGGCCTCCCTCGACATCCCGTCGCGCGAGGTCACCCCGCGTGACGCCGACGCGCGGTCCGGGGCCGGACGCTGGCACCAGATCGAGCCGCCCCAGGAGGGCTACCGCGAGCAGGTGTTCGGACACGACTTCCGCGACAGCGCGACCGCAACCGTCGCCGTCGACAACCCGGCCGTCGACACGCGGCTCGAGATCCGGTTCGACACCGCCACGCTCCCCGCGCTGCACCAGTGGAAGATGAGCGGCGAGGGGCACTACGTGATGGGCCTCGAGCCGGTGAACGTCAACACCTTCGCCGGGCGTGCTGGAGCGCGCGCCGCCGGGGTCCTGCCCACCCTCAAGGCCGGACTCTCGGTGCAGTACGACATCGAGTTCGCGTTCGGCGCCTCGACCGGGGGTGCCGCATGACCGTCGCCGCCCTGCGTATGACGGGCATCACCAAGTCCTTTCCCGGTGTCCGCGCGCTCAGTGAGGTGGACCTCGAAGTACGCCCGGGAGAGGTGCACGCGATCGTCGGCGAGAACGGCGCCGGCAAGTCGACGCTCATGAAGATCCTCGCGGGCGTGTATACCCCGGACGCCGGGTCGATCGAGGTCGGCGGGCACGCAGTCGAGCACTGGACCCCTCGCGAGGCGCTGCATCACGGCATCGGGATGATCTACCAAGAGCTCAACCTGGTTCCCGACCTCACCGTCGCCGAGAACATCAGTCTGGGCAGGATGCCGCGCCGCGGCCCGTTCACCGACGGGCGGGCGATGAAGGCGCGCGCCGCCGAGGTGCTCGCCGAGCTGCAGACGGATATCGACCCCGCCGCCCGGCTCGGGGACCTCTCGATCAGCCAGCAGCAGCTCGTCGAGATCGCCAAGGTGATGGTCGACCGGCCGAAGATCGTCGTGTTCGATGAGCCCACCTCATCCCTGGGCGAGCGCGAGACGGTGGTGCTGTTCGGCGTGATCTCGCGCATGCGCGACGCCGGGATCGCGATCATCTACATCAGCCACCGCCTCCGCGAGGTGCTCGAGATCGGCGACCGCGTCACGGTCCTACGGGACGGAACCCGGATCGAGACGCGCGACGTCGAGGGGATCACTCCCGACGAGATGGTGCGGTTGATGGTGGGACGGGGGCTCTCGGAGATGTTCCCCAAGCTGGATCTGGAGCCGGGAGACACCGTGCTCGAGGTGGACGGGATTACGCGCGACGGCCAGTTTGCCGACGTGAGCTTCGACGTGCGCGAGCGGGAGATCGTTGGCCTCTCCGGTCTCGTCGGCTCAGGGCGCACCGAGGTCGCGCGCGCCCTCTTCGGGCTCGACCCGGTCGATCGCGGGACGGTCCGGATCGGCGGGCGGGTCGCGAAGATCCGATCGGCGCGCCAGGGGCGCGCCGCCGGTGTCGCGCTCGTGCCCGAGGATCGCAAACAGCAGGGGATCATCCCCGACCTCTCCGTCCGCGAGAACTTCACGCTGCCGGTCGTCGGGCGCCTCGCCCGGTTCGGGCTGCTCTCGCTCGGGCGCGAGCGTGCGCGGGTCCGTGAGCTCGCCGACCGGCTGAACGTCAACCCGCCGCAGATCGAACGTGCGTTGAGCACGTTCAGCGGCGGCAATCAGCAGAAGGTCGTTCTCGGCAAGTGGCTGATGGCGGATCCGTCCGTGCTGATCCTCGACGAGCCGACGCGGGGCGTCGACGTCGGAGCCAAGGCCGACATCCATCAGATCATCGGCGAGTTCGCGTCCGACGGCGGAGCCGTGCTGATGATCAGCTCCGAACTGCCCGAGCTGCTCGCGGTGTGCGACCGCATCGTGGTGCTGCACGAAGGTCGGGTGACGACGGTCCTCGGACGGGACGAGTTCACGGAGGAGAACGTCATGCGGGCGGCAACGGGAGAGGAGATCGCGTCGTGAGCGTCGTCGCGGAGGTCGTGAAGCGTCGGCCGTTGGGAGGGATGGTCTGGCAGATGAGCGTGCCGCTCGCCATCCTGGCCCTGCTGGTGATCGGGATGATCATTTCTCCGTCGTTCCTCACGGTGTCGAATCTGCTCAACGTCCTCAATGCCAACGCGGCAGTGGGCCTGATCGCGCTCGGCATGACCTTCGTCGCCGTCGTGGGCGGTCTCGCCGATCTCTCGGTCCCGGCGAACGTGGCCCTCGGCGCGCTCGTCACGCTCGGCGGCCAGGAGGTGCTCGGCGTCGAACTCGCGGCGCTCGCCGGACTGCTGGTCGCCCTCGCGGGAGGGGTCGTCAACGGGGTGCTCGTCGGGTACCTCCGGATCAACCCGATCATCGCAACGCTCGGCACGGGCTCGGTGCTCCTCGGACTCAGCCAGCTGCTGGTCGGCGGCGGAATCGTGTACGGACAGCCCAGCGCGTTCGCGAACTTCTTCGGTGGATCACTCCTCGGCATCCCGGTGTTCGTCTGGGTCTTCGCCCTAGCGGCCGCGATCCTCACCCCGCTGCTCTCCCGGACCGCGTTCGGGCGCTGGAGCCTCGCCACCGGGGGCAACTACCAGGCCGCGGAGGCCAGCGCGGTGCCGGTTCGGTTCACGAAGGCCTCGGCGTTCGTCTTGACCGGCTTCCTCGCCGGAATGTGCGGAGTCCTGCTCGCCCTCGCGAACGGTCAGGCCCGACCGATCATCGGAACCGGCTACGAGTTCGTCGCGATCACCGCCGTCGTGCTGGGCGGAACGAGCCTCTTCGGGGGCTCGGGGAGCATCCTCCGGACCGTCGGCGGGGTCATCATCACGGCGCTCATCTCCAATCTCATCGTGCTCGGCGGGCTGCCCACCCAGTCCACCGGGTTGATCACGGGAGCCATCGTCCTCGTCGCCGTCGGCGTGGACGTGGCGCTGCGCAGAAAGGCGGGACGGCGATGAGGGCTTTCGATCCGGCGCGGCTCGGCGAAGGGGTCGTGCGATACCGCCTCGTGGTGCTGCTGGTGCTGGTGCTCGTGCTCGGCGGCTTCACGATCGACGACTTCTTCAGCCTGACGACGGCGCAGTCCGTCATCAATCGGGCGACCATCGTCGGACTGCTCGCGATCGGGCTCACGCCGGTGCTGATCGCGGGCCAGATCGACTTGTCGATCGGATCCATCCTGTCGATGTCCGGGATCTCGATGATCATGCTGCAGCCGATCATCGGGAACATCCCCGCGGCCATCGTCGGCATCCTGGTCGGAGTGGCGATCGGTGCGTTGAACGCGGTCATCGTCGTGGTCTTCAACATCGCCTCCCTGGTGGCGACATTGGCGACCCTGCTGATCTTCGCGTCTCTCGCCCTGTTGCTGACGAACTCGCAGCCGGTGAGCTCCCCCGACCCGTTGTTCGGTCTCGGACTCACCGTGGGCGTGGCGGGCATCTTCACCCCGCGCTCGCTGTTGTTCGTTCTCGCGGCCCTTCTCGTCTTCGTCTGGCTGAGGTTCACGCCCAGCGGGCGTTCGTTGTACGCCGTGGGCAGCAACCCCGCGGCCGCGACGGCCTCCGGAATTCGGGCGAACGGCTACCTTGTCGCGAGCTTCGTGATCTCCGGCTTCTTCGCGGGCACGGCAGGGGTCATCCAGGCCCTCAGCACGGCGACCGGGTCGCCGGTCGCCGGCTCGCTCATGCTCATTCCCGCGATCACGGCAGTCGTGATCGGCGGAACGCGACTCGAGGGCGGCCGCGGGTCGTCCCTCGCGACCTTGGGCGGCGTCGTCGCCCTCGGAGCTCTCACGATGGTGATGGAGTTCAACGGGATCCCCGCATACACGCAGGCGATCTACACGGGCCTCATTCTCATCGCCCTGATCACGCTCGATCGTCTGACCGGCGATCGAACGCGCCCCACGTCCCGTGCTCTCCGAAGAGTTCGGGTCGACCCTGCACACCACAACGAGAATTCATAGGAGACACGTATGACCGTTCGTCGAAACATCGTCGTCGCGGCGTCGGCGGTTGCCATGCTCGCGCTCGCGGGCTGCTCGACCGGCGAGGCCGGAGAGCCGGGGGCCGCGGGTGATGACCGGGAGATCTGCTACATCACCGCAGCCAACTCCCACCCGTACGTCACGCCTGCGAACGAGGGCGCCCAGGCCGCGGCCGACGCCGCCGGAATCAAGCTCACGATTGTCAGCGAGGAGTTCTCTCCGCAGACCGGAGCCGAGCAGCTCGACAGCTGTGTCGCGCGCGGGGTCGATGGCGTGCTGCTCTGGCCGCTCGACGACAACAGCTACCTCCCGGGTCTGATCAAGGCCCAGGCGGCTGGCATCCCGGTCGTCGCGATCGACACCACGACGGGTGACGACTCGATGGAGCTCATCGCGTCCTTCGTCGGGGCCGACAAGTACAACCAGGGTGAGATCAGCTTCGCCCAGCTCGACGAGGCCATGGGAGGCGAGGGCGGCGTCGTCATCCTTGCCGGCCAGGCCGGCAACGGCACCGAGATCGCCCGCACGGGCGGCTTCATGGACGCTCTCGCCGCGAGCGACTCGAACATCGAGGTGCTCGCGACGGTGAACGCCGACTTCGACCAGCAGAAGGCGCTCGTCGCCTCGCGGGACCTGCTCACCCGGTTCGGTGACCAGATCGAGGGTGTCTACGCCGAGGATGACACCATGGCGAAGGGTTTCGCACAGGCGCTCGAGGAGAGCGGGCTGTCCATCACCCCGTTCGTCGTCGGCATCAACGGCGAGGCGCAGGCCTTCGACGCGATTCGCGCCGGGACGCAGTACAGCACGATCATCCAGCCCCCGTTCCGCAACGGCGAGCTCGCGATCGAGACGCTGATCAAGGTCATGAACGGTGAGACGGTGGACGCGGTCGTGCCGCTCGAGAACACCGTCGTGGACGCGTCGAACGTCGACGACCTCGAGCCCGCGATGTAGGCGACGCACCACCCCGGGGTCGGGACGTCGTGGACTCTCGCGGCGTCCCGACCCCATTCCGTACCGCACCGCACCCGACCCGGAGGATGAATATGACCGGACAAGGACGCGAGCTGGGTGTCGCCGTGATCGGCGATGGGCTCATGGCCAAAGAACACACGATGGCCTTGCGCAACGTCAGGGCGGTCTTCGGCGACGCCCCGATCGACCCCGTGCTCGAGATCATCGTGCACCCGGATCCGGCGCGCGCCGCGGCCGCGGCGCGGCGGTACGGGGTTCGGCGATGGAGTACGTCGTGGGAAGAGGCGGTCTCGGATCCCGCCGTCGGCCTGGTGGACATCGTGACGCCGAATCTCCTCCACCGGGAGGTCGCGGTCGCTGCCGCCGAGGCCAGGAAACACATCTGGTGTGAGAAGCCGCTCGGCATCGGGGTCGACGACGCTCAGGTCATGACCGATGCGGCCGAGGATGCCGGAGTCACGACACTCGTCGGGTTCACCTACCTTCAGAACCCTGCCCTCGCCCTCGCGCGCGACCTGGTCGCGCGCGGTGAACTCGGGGACCTCTTCTCGTTCACCGGCTTTTTCAGCGCCGACACGATGATCGATCCGGCGGTTCCCTTCACCTGGCGCACGGATCGGTCGCGCGCGGGGAATGGCGCGCTCGGCGATCTCGGCTCGCACATGATCTCGATCGCGCGTTCCTTGATGGGGGACGTGACGCGCGCCTCGGGGCGATGGCGAACTGTGATACCGGTGCGCGCTGACGAATCGGGCGCCGACCGGAAGGTCGACAACGATGACCACGCGCTCGCGCTCCTCGAGTTCGCGAACGGTGGGATCGGTTCGATGCAGGCGAGCAGGGTTCAAACAGGACGTGCCTTCGAGGTGTCGTTCGTGCTCACCGGGACCGGCGGCGCGATCCGTTTCTCGCAGCAGGAGGAGCACAAGCTCGAAGTTTCGCTCGCGTCGGATGGACTTGACACTCACGGCTTCCGCACGATCGAAGTCGGCCCGCAGCACGGGCACTTCGGCGCGCTCTGGCCGATGTCGGGAATCAACGTCGGCCTGCACGAGCTCAAGATCTTCGAAGCCTACGAACTGCTCGCCGCGATCGCGGACGGCCGCCCGGCGGCGCCCGACTTCGCGGAGGCGTTCCGCATCGAGCGGACCATCGACGCAATCGCGAGATCGGCCGAGTCGGAAGGCGAGTGGCGCGAGGTCTGAGGGACGCGGCGGCCCCGCCCGCCGGACGCATCTCGCTGCGGCCGACTCAGGCGCTGTCGCGCACCACGAGCTCGGGCTGCAGCACGACGTGGTTGCTGCGCGGCACCTTCGACGCCGGGCGGGCGAGCAGCTCCATGATCATGTCGACCGCGGTGCGGCCCAGCTCCTGCCTGGGCTGGCGCACCGTGGTGAGCGGCACGCTCGCCACCGACGCCCACTCGAGGTCGTCGTAGCCGACGATCGCGATGTCGTCGGGCACGCGCACCCCGTCGCGCAGCAGCTCCTGCTCGAGGCCGAGCGCGAGCATATCGTTGGCGCAGAAGACCGCGCTCGGCCGACGCTCCACCGCGCGGTCGAGCAGCCGGCGCCCGGCGCTGCGCCCGGCCTCGATGGTCCACGAGTCGGCGTCGAGCAGCTCGAGCGTCACGTCGGGGTGCTCGTCGGCGATCTTGCGCGCGCCCGCCAGTCGGGTGCGCACCTTGGGCGACTTCTCCGGATGCCCCAGGAACGCGATCCGTCGATGACCCGCGCCGACCAGGTGACGGATGCCGATCTGCCCCCCGCGGAAGTCGTCGACGACCACCGACCAGCAGTCGCGGTCGTCGCCGACGCGGTCGACGAACACCATCGGCACGCCGCGGTCCTTGAGCATCTCGAGTCGGGAGCTCTTCTCATCGACGGGCGCGATGATGATGCCCTGCACCCGCGACTGCACGAGCAGGTCGAGGTTGTGCGTCTCGCGCACCGGGTCGTAGCCGCTGTTGCAGATGACGACGCCGGCGCCGAGCTCGCTGCACCGCTCCTCGGCGCCGAGCGCCAGGTCGACGAAGAACGGGTTGTCGAGGTTGGCGATCGCGAGCCCGAGCGTGCGCACGCGGCCCGGGCGGAACTGGCGCGCGCCCTGGGCGGGGGTGAAGTCGAGTTGGGCGATCGCCGCGAGCACCTTCTCGCGGGTCTCGGTCTTGACGTAGGACGGGCGGTTGAGCACGTTGCTGACGGTGCCCGCCGATACTCCGGCGAGTCGCGCGACGTCTTTGATGGTCGCCATCTCTGCGCGTCTCCCGGTCGTCGGCCCGGTGGTCGACTTCGACCGCGGGCGTGTTCAATGAACCAGTCTACGGCCCGCGGCGCTCCTCCGGCGAGGCGTCATCCGCGTTCAGTCGTGCCGCGCCCCGGCACCGGGGCGAGGCCGCGCCGCGCCGCCACGGAAACACCCGCGCAACATCGGCCCCGTAGGCTCGGTGCATGGCGGACCTCTTCGAGGGCTACGGCGCCACGAGCAGCCCGCGGCGTCGCGTCGGCACGCCGTGGGACGAGATGTTCGTCGACATCGCGTCGCCCGACGGCACCGCCCGCACGCCCTACCGCGAGATCCACTCGGCGCTCGCGCAGATGTCGACCGACGAGCTGCGCGGCCGCACCGAGGCGCTCGCCTCGTCGTACCTGGCGCAGGGCGTGACCTTCGACTTCGCGGGCGAGGAGCGACCGTTCCCGCTCGACGCCGTGCCCCGCGTCATCGACCAGGACGACTGGGCCGAGGTCGAGTCCGGGGTGAAACAGCGGGTCAAGGCGCTCGAGGCGTTCCTCGCCGACGTCTACGGCCCGCAGAACGCGGTGCGCGACGGCATCATCCCGGCCCGGCTCATCTCGTCGTCCGACCACTTCCACCGCGAGGCGGCGGGCATCGTGTCGGCCAACGGCGCCCGCATCCAGGTCTCCGGCATCGACCTCATCCGCGACGAGCAGGGCGGATGGCGCGTGCTCGAGGACAACGTGCGGGTGCCCAGCGGCGTCAGCTACGTGATCTCCAACCGCCGGGTGATGGCGCAGACCCTGCCCGAGCTGTTCGTCTCGATGCGGGTGCGGCCGGTCGGCGACTACCCGCAGCGTCTGCTCCAGGCCCTGCAGAAGTCGGCCCCGGAGGGCGTCGACGACCCCAACGTGGTCGTCCTCACCCCCGGCGTCTACAACTCCGCCTACTTCGAGCACACCCTGCTCGCCCGCCTGATGGGCGTCGAGCTCGTCGAGGGGCGCGACCTGTTCTGCTCCGGCGGCCGGGTGTGGATGCGCACCACCGCCGGACCGACCCGCGTCGACGTGATCTACCGCCGGGTCGACGACGAGTTCCTCGACCCGCTGCAGTTCCGCGCCGACTCGATGCTCGGCTCGCCGGGACTCATGCTCGCGGCGCGGCTGGGCAACGTGACCATCGCCAATGCGGTCGGCAACGGGGTGGCCGACGACAAGCTCGTCTACACCTACGTGCCCGACCTCATCCGCTACTACCTCTCCGAGGAGCCGATCCTCCAGAACGTGCAGACCTGGCGGCTCGAGGAGCCGGGCGCGCTCGAGGAGGTGCTCGACCGCCTCGACGAGCTGGTGGTGAAGCCCGTCGCCGGCTCCGGCGGCAAGGGGCTCGTGGTCGGGCCCGACGCCTCGCCCGCCGAGCTCGACGAGCTGCGCGCGCAGCTCACCGCCGACCCGCGCGGCTGGATCGCGCAGCCGGTGGTGCAGCTCTCCACCATCCCGACCCTCGTCGAGGACGGGATGCGGCCGCGTCACGCCGACCTCCGGCCGTTCGCGGTGCACGACGGCGACGACGTGTGGGTGCTGCCCGGAGGCCTCACCCGCGTCGCCCTCCCGGAGGGGCAGCTCGTCGTCAACTCGTCGCAGGGCGGCGGGTCGAAAGACACCTGGGTGGTCGGCCGCGATCCGCTGCGCACGCCGTCGCACGACATCCAGAACCTCGTCGCCGACCAGGCGTCGATCACCCAGTCCATCCCGATCATCGCGGCCGAGCACTTGCAGGACCACAACCCGCAGGACGCGCCGCACACCGACCAGCAGCAGCAACAGCAGCAATCGGCGCGCGCGCTGGAGCATGAAGCGGGTGATGCGGAATGCTGAGCCGGATCGCGGAGAGCCTGTTCTGGATCGGCCGCTACATCGAGCGGGGCGACGGCACCGCCCGCATCCTCGACGTGCACCTGCAGCTGCTGCTGGAGGACCCGTGGATCGAGGAGGACATCGCCTGCCGCTCGCTGCTCAGCGTCATGGGCACCGCCGTGCCCGACGAGGCGGAGGTCACCCGCGGCGACGTGCTCGACATCCTCGCCGTCGACCGCACCCAGCCCGCGTCGATCGCGTACTCGCTCGCGGCCGCGCGTGAGAACGCCCGCCGCGCGCGCGAGGTGGTGAGCACCGAGCTGTGGGAGGTGCTGAACACCACCCGGTCGCGGATGCCGCGGCGCGTCGCGAGCGACAAGGTGCACGAGTTCTTCGGCTGGGTGCGCGAGCGCGCCGCCCTCGCCGTCGGCATCGTCGAGGCGTCGAGCAGCCGCGACGAGGCGTACAGCTTCTTCACCCTCGGCCGGTCGATCGAGCGGGCCGACATGACCGCCCGGCTGCTGGCGACCCGGTCGCTCACCGAGGCGTCCGGTCCGTCGTGGACGACGATCCTGCGCTCGGTGGGCGCCTACGAGGCCTACCTGCGCACCTACCGCGGCGTGCCGAGCGCGCGCAACGCCGCCGAGTTCCTGCTGCTCGACCGGCTGTTCCCGCGCAGCATCCTGTTCGCGGTGAGCCGGGCGGAGCAGTGCCTGCGCGACATCGAGCCGCGCACCGACCGGGTCGGCGTCTCCGATCAGGCGCAGCGGCTGCTCGGCCAGATCCGCAGCGAGCTGGAGTACCGGCCGATCGCCGACATCCTCGACGACCTGAACCGGCACATGGACAACGTGCAGTCGACCACCACGTCGGTGAGCGAGGCGATCCGCCAGCGCTACTTCCCGACCAACGCGGCGCCGTCGTGGGTGGGGGAGAACTCGTGACCCGGCTGCGCATCCGGCACCAGACCGGGTTCCACTACGACGGCGAGGTGACCGCCTCCTACAACGAGGCGCGGATGCTGCCCGCCAGCGCCGACGGCCAGCTGGTGCTCTACAGCAACCTCGAGATCCTGCCGATCTCGAGCCAGCACTCCTACATCGACTACTGGGGCACGCGGGTGTCGTCGTTCGACATCCTCACCCCCCACTCCGAGCTCACCCTCACCGCGACGAGCCTGGTCGAGGTGCGCGACCGTCCGCATCCGGAGCACCGGCTGGAGTGGACCGCGCTCGCCGATGAGATCGAGACGCGCACCGAGTACGTCGAGCAGCTCGGGCAGACCTCGCGCACCCGGCCGCCGGCCGAAGTGGTCGAGCTGGCGCGCGGCATCGTCGCCGAGGCGGAGTCGACCTGCGAGGCGGCGCTCGCCATCTGCCGGGCGATCGGCGAGCGCATCGAGTACGTGTTCGGCGTCACCCAGGTCTCCACGACCGCCGCGGAGGCGTGGGAGCACAAGAAGGGCGTCTGCCAGGACATCACCCACCTCACCCTCGGCGCCCTGCGCGCGGTGGGCATCCCGGCGCGCTACGTCAGCGGCTACCTGCACCCGGTGCCCGACGCCGAGATCGGGGTCACCGTGGCCGGCGAGTCGCACGCCTGGGTCGAGTACTTCTGCGGGTCGTGGCAGGGCTACGACCCGACCAACCTGATCGACATCGGCGACCGCCACGTGACCGTCGGCCGCGGGCGCGACTACCTCGACGTGGCGCCGCTGCGCGGCGTCTACGCGGGCCCCTCCGGCAGTCGCCTGTTCGTCACCGTGGAGATCACCCGCGAGGCCTGACCTCGCCCGACCCCCGCGCTGGCGCCGCGACTCAGGTGCGCCGGGTCTCGGCCTCGACGATCGCGATCTCCGAGGTCGCCAGCTCGCGCTCCACGGCGGTGCGCCCGCTGCGGATGCGGACCGGCCAGCGCCGCTCCGGCTCCCAGGTGAGGTGCAGGCTGCGCACCCGGGCGTAGTAGCCGAGCAGGATCAGGATGATGAGGGCGCCCGCCGCCGCGCCGACCAGCATCGCCGCACGGGGACTCGCGACCTCGGCGATCCATCCGATCACCGGAGCGCCGACGGGGGTCCCGCCGACGAAGATCGCCATGTAGAGCGCCATCACGCGACCGCGCATCGCGGGCGGGGTGGTGGTCTGCACGTAGGCGTTCGCGGTCGTCATGATCGTCATCGCGGCGACGCCGACGGCGACGAGGGCGACGCCGAACACCCACGGGTCGGGGGCGAGCGCCGCGAGGGTCATCCCCGCGGTGGCCACGGCGGCG
The DNA here is from genome assembly GCA_041984585.1 of Pseudolysinimonas sp. Lineage (GTDB taxonomy): Bacteria > Actinomycetota > Actinomycetes > Actinomycetales > Microbacteriaceae > Pseudolysinimonas_A. The sequence goes on from JBHIXX010000005.1 coordinate 68,369, forward strand.
GCGTAGCCGATCATCGCGATCCGCGGCACGTCGCGGCGGGCGGCGAGCAGCGCGCCGGAGACGGATCCGATGGCGAGCACCGACGACAGCACGCCGTAGTCGGCGGGGCCGAGGCCGAACTCGATGCGCGACATGGTCGAGATGTAGACGGCGAAGTTCATGCCGAGCGTGCCCCACAGGAAGATCAGCACCAGGACGAGCACGATGTCGGCCCGTCCGCGCACGTAGCGCAGCCCGTCGATCAGGGCGCCGGGACCGCGCCGGGAGCGCTCGGGCACGACCAGCCGGGTGCGCAGCAGGGCGAGCGCGACGATCACCGGGATGAAGGTGGCGACGTTGAGCAGGAACACCCATCCCGTGCCGATCGCGGCCACGAGCAGCCCCGCGACGCCGGGGCCGATGAGTCGGGCGGAGTTGAACGACGCCGAGTTGAGGGCGACCGCGTTCGCGAGCTGGTCGCCGGGGACGAGCTCGCCGACGAACGCCTGCCGCGCGGGCGCGTCGAACGCGGCGGCGACGCCGAGCGCCAGCGCGAAGAGGTACACCATCCAGAGCTCGACCACGCCGGTGAGCGTGACGGCGGCCAGTCCGCCGGCGAGCGCGGCCATCGCCAGCTGCGTGATCAGCAGCACGCGTCGGCGGTCGAACCGGTCGGCCACCATGCCGGTGAACGGGACGAGCAGCAGCATCGGAGCGAACTGCAGTCCGACGGTGAGGCCGACCGCGCTCGCGTCGTCGTCGGTGAGGTCGGTGAGCACCAGCCAGTCCTGGGCGATGCGCTGCATCCAGGTGCCGACGTTCGACACGAGCGCGCCGGCGAACCACATCCGGTAGTCGCGCACGCCGAGCGACCGGAACATCGCGCTCACGCGTCGGCCAGCTTCCGCAGCACCGGGGCGGCGTCGGCGAGGGCGCGGCGCTCGGCGGGGCTGAGCTCGGCGAGGCGCTCCGAGAACCAGAGGCGCCGCCGGCGACGGGTCTCGGCGATGGTGGCGCGCCCGGCGTCGGTGAGGCGCACGAACACCCGGCGGGCGTCGTCGGCGTCCTTCTCGCGGCGCACCAGACCGGCCTCCTCGAGGCAGTTGACGGTGCGGTTCATCGACGGCGGCGTCACGCGCTCCAGGTCGGCGAGCGCGCCGGGCGTGAGGCCCTCGTCGGCGTTGTGCACGTGGAACAGCACGCCGAGCTGCGTGTCGCTCAGGTGGTCGTCGCCGCGGTTCGCCCGGATGCGGCGCGCCACCCGCTGGATGAGGAAGCGGAGGTCGTCATCGGGGTCGTCGGACATGATCATTAGCCTAACTCATTAGAGTAGCTAATTGCCGGGCGCGAGTAGCCTGAGGGCGAGGAGGGCCCATGGTCGAGTTCACCGCGGCGCGAGGCGACTACACGTTCGTCGATGCCGAGGGCGTCACCATCCACTACTACGTGTGGCGGGCCGGCACCCCGCGCGGGGTGGTGCAGATCGTGCACGGCGTCGGCGAGTACGCCACCCGCTACGAGCACGTCGCCCAGGCCCTCGTGCGCGCCGGGTACGTCGTCTACGCCGGTGACCTGCGCGGCCACGGCGAGACCGGCGTCGAGCAGTACGGCGGCGACCTCTCGCGGCTCGGCCGTCTCGGGCCGGGCGGCGTCCCGGCCACCATCGCCGGCATCCGACGCATCGCCGCGATCGCCGCCGAGGAGCACCCTCGCCTGCCGCTGGTGCTGCTCGGGCACAGCCTCGGCTCGATCTTCGCCCAGATGATGATCGACGCCGACGTCGAGCCCTACGACGCCGTCGTGCTGAGCGGCACCCCGTACCGGACGCTGCTGCACATGAACGGGGGCGACCTCAACAAGCCGTGGGCCGCGCCGGACGCGCTCGGCACCGAGTGGCTGAGCCGCGACCCGGCGGTCGGCAGCGCGTTCGCCGCCGATCCGCTCACCTTCGACGCCAAGGTGCTCGACCTGTTCGGGCTGCGGGAGACGCTGCGGCTGCTCGGCACGCCCGGCCGGGTCGCCCGCGACGTGCCGATGCTCATCCAGATCGGCAGCGAGGACACCCTCGGCGGCCCGAAGAGCGTCGACCTGCTGGCCCGCGCCTACCGGCGGAAGGGCGGCCTGAGCGACGTCGAGGTGCGGATCTACCCGGGCGCCCGGCACGAGGTCTACAACGAGCTCAACCGCGACGAGGTGATCGCCGACCTCGTGGCCTGGCTCGACGCGCACGTTCCCGACGCCCCCGCGCGCTCCCGCTGACCGCCCGGAACCGGGCCCGCCTCGCGGGTTAGGCTTGCCTTTCCAGGAGGATCCGATGCACGGCGAGTTCAAGGTGCCCGGCGGCAAGCTCGTCGTCGTCGACCTCGACGTCGTCGACGACCGCCTCGCGAACGTGCGGGTGGCGGGCGACTTCTTCCTCGAGCCCGACGAGGCGCTCAGCGCCATCGACGCGGCGCTCACCGGGCTGCCGTCGGGCTCCGACGCCAAGACCCTCGCCGCCGCCGTGCAGTCCGCGCTCCCCGACGAGGCGGTGCTGCTCGGCTTCGGCCCCGAGTCGGTGGCCACCGCTGTGCGCCGCGCCCTGCAGAGCGCGACCGGATGGCGCGACTACGACTGGCAACTGGTGCACCCGGGCCCGCTCGATCCGCGCCTGCACCTCGCCCTCGACCAGGTGCTCACCGAGGAGGTCGGCGAGGGGCGCAGAAAGCCCACCCTGCGCATCTGGGAGTGGGACAAGCCCGCGGTCGTGATCGGCAGCTTCCAGTCCGTGCGCAACGAGGTCGACCCCGACAACGCGGCGAAGTACGGGTTCGACGTGGTGCGCCGCATCTCCGGCGGCGGCGCGATGTTCATGGACGCCGGCGCCATCATCACCTACTCGCTGTCGGCGCCGATCGACCTCGTGCAGGGCATGTCGTTCGCGGAGAGCTACGCCTTCCTCGACGAGTGGGCGGTGCTCGCGCTGCGCAGCCTCGGCGTCGACGCGAGCTACGTGCCGCTCAACGACATCGCGAGCCCGGCGGGCAAGATCGGCGGCGCGGCGCAGAAGCGACTCGGCAACGGCGGGGTGCTGCACCACGTGACGATGGCGTACGACATGGACGGCGACCGGATGATGGAGGTGCTGCGCATCGGCCGCGAGAAGCTCTCCGACAAGGGCGTCGCGAGCGCCGCGAAGCGCGTCGACCCGCTGCGCAGTCAGACCGGGGCCACCCGGGAGGCGATCATCGAGCGGATGATCGACACCTTCCGCGGACTGCACGGCCTCACCGAGGGCGAGATCACCCCGGAGGAGTACGCCCGCGCCGAGGAGCTGGTGCGCGACAAGTTCGCGACCGACGAGTGGCTGCACCGGGTCCCGTGAGGAAGGTCATCGTCGGGGCCGCGCTCGCGGTCGTGCTGCTGGGCGGCATCCTGCTCTCGGCTCTGCTCGGGCAGCTGCCGGTCACGCCCACCGAGGTCGTCGGCTCGCTGCTGCGCGCCGCCGGCATCCCGAACGGATGGGCCCCCACCGACGACATCGTCGAGTCGACCCTGTGGGTCGTGCGGTTCCCGCGGATCGTCATGGCGATGGCCGTGGGCGCCGCGCTCGCGACGGCCGGTGCGGTGATGCAGGCCATCTTCGGCAACCCGCTCGCCGAGCCGGGCGTGGTGGGCGTCTCGTCGGGGGCGGCTCTCGGCGCCGCCGCCGGCATCGTGCTCGGCGTCACGGCGCTCGGCGACTACGCGGTCGCACTGCTCGCCTTCCTCGGCGGGCTCGCCGCGACCCTGCTGGTCTACCTGGTCGCCCGCGCCAACGGGCGCACCGAGGTGGTCACCCTGCTGCTCACCGGCATCGCGGTGAACGCGTTCGCCGGGGCGGGCCTCGCGTTCGTGCTGTTCCTCGCCGACACGGCCAGTCGCGAACAGATCGTGTTCTGGCAGCTCGGCTCGCTCAACGGCTCGCTGTGGCACGAGGTGATCGTCGTCGTGGTGGTCGCCGTCGTCGGCGTCGTCGCCTCGGTGCTGCTCGGCCGACGGTTCGACCTGCTCGCCCTCGGCGAGCGCAACGCGCGGCACCTGGGTCTCGACGTCGAGCGGCTGCGCATCCTCTCGATCGTGCTCGTCGCCCTGCTCACCGGCGCCGCGGTCGCCTTCGTCGGCATCGTGAGCTTCGTCGGCCTCGTGGTGCCGCACGTCATGCGCATGCTGCTCGGACCCCGCCACCGCGGCCTGCTCATCGCGTCGGCGTTCGGCGGGGCCGTGCTGATGATCGCCTCCGACCTGCTGGCGCGCACCGTCGTCCCGGGCGCCGAGCTGCCGATCGGGATGCTCACCTCCCTCGTCGGGGGCCCGTTCTTCTTCTTCCTGCTCTATCGGCAGCGGCGCCGATCGGGGGGATGGGCGTGAGCGCCCTCGCGGCATCCGGGGTCACCGTCGAGCTGGACGGGCGTCCCGTGCTGCGCGACGTCTCGGTCGCCGTCTCCGGCGGCGAGGTGCTGGCGCTGGTCGGCCCCAACGGGGCGGGCAAGTCGACGCTGCTCGCGGTGCTCTCCGGGGAGCGGCATCCGGATGCCGGACGGGTCACCCTCGACGGCCGCGCGATCGGATCGTTCGGCGCGATGGAGCTGGCCCGCCGCCGCGCCGTGCTCACCCAGGAGAACGCGCTCTCGTTCCCGTTCCGCGTGCTCGAGGTCGTGCAGATGGGCCGGTCGCCGTGGACCCGCACCGCGGACCTCGCCGACGACACCGCGGCCGTGTCGGATGCGATGGCGCTCGCCGACGTCACCCACCTGGCCCACCGCCGCTTCACCGAGCTGTCGGGCGGCGAGCGCGCCCGGGTCTCCCTCGCGCGGGTGCTGGCGCAGCGCACCGACATCGTCTTCCTCGACGAGCCGACCGCCGCGCTCGACCTGCGCCACCAGGAGGACGTCCTGCGCATCGCGCGGGAGCTCGCCGCGGCCGGACGTGCGGTGGTCGTCGTCGTGCACGACCTCAGCCTCGCCGGCGCCGTCGCGGATCGGGTGGGGCTGCTGTCGGCGGGCGCCCTGGTCGCCGACGGCCCGCCCGTCGACGTGCTGACCGCCGACCGGATCGGAGCCGTCTACGGGCTCGACGTCGACATCGTCGACGTCGCCGGGCGTCCGGTGGTCGTGCCCCGCCGCTGACCCGCCCGAGCAGCTGCCCGCGCGGCGGTCGGCGGACGGCTCGCCGTCGCTCCCCGGGTCGCGCGCAGCCGGGCTGCGTAAGCTGCCCGCGTGTCCTGGGTGCCGTTCGTGATCGTCGCGGGTGTCGTCGTGCTCGCCGGCGTCGTCGGCCAGCTCACCGGAGTGATGGACTTCCGGTCGAAGAAGGGCGCCCGCGCGACGTCGGGCAACATCCTCGCCCCGATCGACGGGCTGTTCGCGCCCAACCGCCAGGAGGCGATGCAGGAGCTGGAGCGGCAGACCGAGCTGCCCGCGCCGGCGCCGACTCCCGGTGACGGCCCGTCCGACGTGTTCTCCGGTCGGGTGCGCATCGACCTCTCCGACCCGCGCGACTGACGGCTCGCCGGTCAGCGCTCGGTGAGGTCCGCGTACTCGGGGTGCTCCTCGATGTAACGCCGCACGAACGGGCACCGGGCCACCACCCGCTCTCCCGTCACCCGCACCTCGTCGAGCGCTGCGCGCACGAGCCGCGAGCCGAGTCCGCGCTCTTGCAGGCTCGGGTCGACCTCGGTGTGGGTGAACACGATCGCGCCGTCGCGCCGCCGGTACTGCGACTCGCCGATGACGGTGTCGCCGCGCAGCAGCACGAAGCGCGACTCGTCCGGGCGGTCCTCCACCCGATCCGCCCGGGGCGGGGAGTCGTGCTCCGCGGCGGCGTCGGGAGTCGGGTCGGCGTCGGTCATGGTCCGACCGTAGGCGATCCGCTCCGTCCGCGCCGGGTCAGCCCTGCGAGCCCCGGTCGACCAGCTCGGTCGGCATGATCGTGCTCGCCGGCACCTGCTCCCCGGCGATCAGCCGCAGCAGCAGCTCCGCCATCCGTCGGCCCACGGCCTGGGTGGGCTGAGCCACGGTGGTGAGCGGGGGGATCGCGGTCTGTGCGGCGTAGTCGTCGTCGAAGGTGACCAGGCCGAGGTCGGCCGGCACCCGCACGCCGCGCTCGTGCAGCACGCCGAGCGCGCCCGACGCCATCTGGGCGCTCGCCACGAACACGCCGTCGACGCCCCGCCGCGCGTCGAGGATGTGCCGCATCGCGCGGGCCCCGCTGGCGGGGGCGAAGTCGCCGTGCAACACCGACTCCGGCTCGAGACCCGCGTCGGCGAGCGCCGCCTCGAAGCCGGCGAGCCGGTCGACGCCCGCCGACATGTCGGCCGGGCCGGCGATGGTGGCGATGCGCCGCCGTCCCGCGGCGACGAGCTTCTCGGTCACGGCGCGGGCGGCGCCGGCGTTGTCGATGTCGACGTAGGCGGTGGGGGTGAAGCCGGCGGTCATCGGCCGACCGCCGAACACGACCGGGAGGTCGGCCGGGAGCGCCACATGGGCCTCGTCGTCGGCGTGGTGCGAGATGACGAGCACGCCGTCGGCGTTGCCGCCCTGCAGGTAGCGCCGGGTCTTGACGGCATCCGCCTCGGTCGCCATCAGCAGGGTCAGCGTGTAGTCCGTGCCGGAGAGGTGCATGGCGGCGCCCTGCACCACCGAGGCGAGGTACGGATCGGCGAAGAACCGTCCGGTGCTCTCGGGGATGAGCAGTGCGATCGTGGGTTCGGACCGGTCGCGTGGGGTGGTCATCGACTCACTTCTCGGCATCGCCATGGGGAGCGTACCCATGAGCGTAGGTCGGCCCGGATGCCGCGTCAACGCCGCCGACCCGCGGCGGGACGCGGGTTCAGACGGGCGTCGCGACGGGTGCCGTGGGCGGACCGACCGGCGCCCCGACGGAGGGTGGCGTCGGGGTGTCCGCCGGCGACTCCGCCCGCGATGCCGCCGCGCGCGCCTGCGCCGCCTCCTGCACGGCCGACATGGTGCGCAGCGGCGCGGGCCGGAAGAACAGCGAGAGCACGAACGCCGCGAACGCCACCGCGGTCGCCACCCAGAAGACGGCGGTCGTCGCCGAGGCGAATCCGTCGAGCAGGGGGGCCGACAGTGCCGGGTCGGCGCCGGTGAGGAACGACGTGTCGCCGTCGAGCGCCCCGCCGACCGACCCGCCGGACGCGGGCGCGGCGCTCGCCGTGGCGAGCACCTGGTCGACGACGCCGGAGCGGGTGGCGGGATCGGCGAGGTCGACGCCGGCCGGAAGCTGCGCCGTCACCTGGCCGACGATCGGTTCGTAGACGGCCGACATGATCCCCGCGTTCTGCGGCGCGGCGGCCACCGAGGGATCGAGAGCGGCGTCGAGCGCCGCGCGCAGCAGGTCGGTGCGCCCGAACGCGGCGGCGAGGGTCTCCGGCAGGCGGGAGAACAGCACGCTGAAGATCACGGCGACGCCGAGCGTGCCGCCGATCTGCCGGAAGAACGTCGACGAGCTGGTCGCCACGCCGATGTCGCGGGCGGGCACCGAGTTCTGGCTGGCGAGGGTGAGCGTCTGCATGAGCTGCCCCAGCCCGAGTCCGATCACCGCCATCGCGACCATCGTGAACCAGAGCGGGGTCTGGAATGTCTCGAAGGTGAGCAGGAAGAACCCGACCGTGAGCGTGGCGGTGCCGAGCACCGGGAAGACCCGGTACTCGCCGGTGCGCGCGATGAGCTGACCGCTGCCGATCGACGCGGTCATCATGCCGAGCACGAGCGGCAGCATGAGCCATCCCGCCTCGGTCGGGCTCGCGCCCTCGACGAGCTGCAGGTAGAGCGGCAGGGTCATCATGGCGCCGAACATCGAGAAGCCGACGAGCACGCCGATGATGCTCGCCATCGAGAACGATCCCGAGCGGAACAGACGGAGCGGGATGAGCGCGGCGTCGCCCATCGCCCGCTCGATGAGCAGGAAGGCGATGATGCCGACGGCGCTCAGGCCGTAGCAGAGCAGCGCGACGGGGGACGCCCATCCCCACTCGCGTCCCTGCTCGGCGACGAGCAGCAGCGGCACCGTCGCGAGCGCGATCGACGCGGCCCCCCACCAGTCGATGCGGACCGTCCCGTGGTCGTGACGCGGGATGTGCAGGAACGCCACGACGAGGGCGAGTGCGGCGATGCCGATCGGCACGTTGATCAGGAACACCCAGCGCCAGCCGGAGAGGAACAGGATCTCGTCGGCGCCGGCGAGCACGCCGCCGACGAGCGGACCGAGCACCGCCGAGACGCCGAACACGGCGAGGAAGTAGGCCTGGTACTTCGCCCGCTCACGGGGCGCGAGGATGTCGCCGAGGATGGTCAGCGGCATCGACATCATCCCGCCGGCGCCGAGGCCCTGGATGGCGCGGAAGATCGCCAACTGGTACATCGAGTCGGAGAACGCGCAGAGCACCGAGCCGACGAGGAACAGCACGATCCCGATGAGGAACATCGGGCGGCGGCCGAAGATGTCGCTGAGCTTGCCGTAGATCGGGGTGCTCACCGTCGACACGATGAGGAACGCGGTCGTGGCCCACGCCTGCAGGCTGAGCCCGTCGAGGTCGTCGGCGATCGTGCGCATCGAGGTGCCGACGACGGTCTGGTTGAGCGACGACAGGAACATGCCGGCGAGCAGGCCGACGATCACGAGCATGATCTGGCGGTGCGTCATGACGCCGCCGGCGTCGGCGATCGCCTGGGCGCGCTGCTTGCTCGTGAGCCGCGGGGCGGTGGTGCGGGACATGGGTCTCCAGAAGCGGATGGTGCGGATGAGGCGCCGGCCGGACGGGCCGAAGATTGCGCAGACTGCAAAGTTACACCCTCGGCACGAATTGATCCAAGTCTGCGCGGATACGCTGGGTCGGTGACCGACCACGGCGAGCTCTCCCGCCGCGATGCGCGCCGCGCCCAGGCCGCCGCCGCCCGCCGGCGCAACGCGATCGCCGTCGTGGTGGCCATCGTCGCCGTCGCCGCGCTCGTCGCCGTCGCGGTGCTCGTGTTCACCCCGCGCCCGTCCGACGAGGTCGCCACGCCGACCCCGACGAGCACGCCGACCCCCACCCCGACTCCGACGCCCACGCCGACCCCGACCTTCGACCTCACGCGCTACTCGATCGACGACCCGAACAGCCTGTGGGTGGTCGCGAACAAGCTGCGGCCGCTGAGTCCCGCCGACTACGCACCGGCCGATCTCGTGCAGGTGCCCGTGACCTACGTCAACACCCCGTACCTCCGCAAGGAGGCCTCGGATGCGGTGGTCGAGATGTTCGCGGCGTTCCAGGCCGAGACCGGGCTGCAGATGCAATCGCAGAGCGCCTACCGCAGCTACTCCACCCAGGTGAGCGTCTACAACGGCTGGGTGTCGTCGCTCGGGCAGGAGGGCGCCGACCGCACCAGCGCGCGGCCCGGCCACAGCGAGCACCAGACCGGGCTCTCGATCGACATCTCGGCGGTTCCCAACACCTGCGCCCTCGACCAGTGCTTCGCCGACACCCCGCAGGGCCGGTGGCTGGCCGACAACGCCTGGGAGTACGGCTTCGTGCTGCGCTACCCCGAGGGCGCCACGAACATCACCGGATACGAGTACGAGCCCTGGCACTGGCGCTACGTCGGCATCGAGCTCTCGACCGAGATGCACGAGACCGGCACCGCCACGCTCGAGGAGTTCTTCGGGCTTCCGCCCGCCCCCGACTACGCCGGCTGAACCGCCATCTAGTTGATGATCTCCCAGACTGCACGAGGGTCCTTGGTGCTACGACCAACCCAGCGCACCAAGTCTTCGCCTCGTAGCGCTGCCAGGCGCTTCGACGTTGCTGGTTTGCTCATGCTCATTCGCTCGGCGATATCACCCGTGCTTAGTGGCCTTTCCGCACCACGGAGGATGTCGAGGACCTCCTGAGAGCGTCGAGGTAGCCGGGTGGCGACGCGGGGATCGAGTCTTGGTAGCGCGCGAAGGGTCAGGCGAACTGTGCCTGCGGTTTCCTCATAGATGGGGTCCGACAGGCCGACACGTCGCATTTCATCGAAGATGCGTTTGATGCCCTCCCCTAGTTCTTGGCCGATGCGTAGATCGGCGCAGACGCGAGCGATTCGTGGATTTCGGGCGAATCGACTGATGTCGAGGGGCCGCGTCGGGTCCACCAGCCCAGGGAAGCGGCCGGGGCTCTCAATCTCAACTCGGTTCGGATAGACCTCGACCCGGATGTGATCGCCTCCGAGGCTGTATGACCGGTGAATGACAGCGTTCACGAGGCCCTCAAGCCATGCGTCGCGGGGCACGATCGGAGTCGGTTCGAAGCGTCCAGACGCGGCCAGAGCGGTCCGGCGAGGTACATACGAATCGATCAGCTCTGCCGCCCGCTGGATCGCGAGCGGGATTGGACCCTCGACTCGCACGTCCGATCCGTCCTCGATCGATAGGCGCCCGCCTGTCCCGCGTTCGGTTTCCAGAAACTTGATTACGCGCACGACGGCCTGCGGGAATCGGTTCTGGGGGTGGGCTGCAAACAGCAGGTAGCCAGCGTTAGTGAGGTCACCCTGGGGGGTGACCAAGCTCCTCGCCTTCAGGAGGCTGGAGTACGTCCCGTTTGATCCAGTTGCGTCGCGGTACTGGCGAACGAGCTCCCCATCAAGGTCATCCAGGCTTGCGCCGCTAAGGGCGAGCCCGTCGTACTGACTCTGTCCCTTGTCGTACTCGAGTTCGGTGCGCTGCGCGTGGCTCAACCTCTTCGTCTCGTCGCCGAGGCGGTAGAAGCAGTTGTCATTCTTGGTCTCGTGAACGACTTCGCTCGGGTCGATCCGGATCACGACCAGAGTGTCCACCTCGTCCGCCGAGTTCTTGCACGGGCGTTGCTCGACCCTGATCCGTACTGGCGGTGAGGTGTGGTCGACGGCGCATTGCTGAATGTCGTTGAGCCGACTCGGTTGGCTTCGTAGGCCGGCCACTGCTCCGTTGCTGGCGCCGAGGACGATCACCCCGCCATCCGAGTTTGCGAATGCCACCAGGTGCTCCGCAAGGTCCTTCATCTGGATGCGGATGGACTTGCGGTCGAACCACTGGTCCTCCGTGAGCTTGAGGACCGCATCGCCGATTTGGTCGATCGGAAGAGAGAGGGCGCCGTCTACCTCATTTGCAGTCACGGACGTCAGGCTACTTTGCAGCTGGATTGCAGTCTCGGCGCTTGTACGGAGGAAGCTCCCGAAATTGCTGGTCAGAAGGCCTGTTGCAGAGACGAGCGCCATGCCCGAACGTTTACAGCTCTGTTTCTAGTAGGTCGATTGGCCGAGCGGTCAGCAGGTCAACTGCGTGGGTGCGCGGTTGTGGAGGATCAGCCGAGCGCGGCGTCGACGATCGACTTCGCCTCGGCCTGCACCTCGGCGAGGTGCTCCGGGCCGCGGAACGACTCGGCGTAGATCTTGTAGACGTCTTCGGTGCCCGACGGCCGGGCCGCGAACCAGGCCTGCTGCGTGGTCACCTTCACCCCGCCGAGCGCCGCGCCGTTGCCCGGCGCGCTCGAGATCCGCGCGGTGATCGGGTCGCCCGCGAGCCGGTCGGCGCGGATGTCGTCGCCCGACAGCTTCGCGAGTCGCGCCTTCTGCTCCTTCGACGCGGGGGCGTCGACCCGCGCGTACGCCGGGTCGCCGAACTCTTCGGTCAGCTCCCGGTACAGCTCGCTCGGGGTCCTCCCCGAGACCGCCCGGATCTCCGCGGCGAGCAGGGCGAGCAGGATGCCGTCCTTGTCGGTCGTCCAGGCCGAACCGTTCCGCTCGAGGAAGGAGGCGCCGGCGCTCTCTTCGCCGCCGAACAGCACCGTGCCGTCGATGAGCCCCGGCACGAACCACTTGAACCCGACCGGCACCTCCCAGAGCCGACGGCCGAGCGACGCGACGACGCGGTCGATCATCGAGCTGGAGACCAGGGTCTTGCCGATCGCCGCTTCGGCGGGCCAGTCGTCGCGGTGCGCGACGAGGTGCCGGATGGCGACCGCGAGGTAGTGGTTCGGGTTCATCAGTCCGGCATCCGGGGTCACGATCCCGTGCCGGTCGGCGTCGGCGTCGTTGCCGGTGAGCAGGTCGTAGTCGGCCCGCCGCGCGACCACGGAGGCCATCGCGCTCGCGCTCGACGGATCCATCCGGATCTTCTCGTCCCAGTCGAGCGTCATGAACCGCCAGGTGGGGTCGACCTCGGGGTTGACCACGGTGAGGTCGAGGTCGAAGCGCCGCGCGATCTCGGCCCAGTAGGCGACGCTCGCGCCGCCGAGCGGGTCGGCGCCGAGGTGGAGCCCGGCCGAACGGATGGCGTCGATGTCGAGCACCGACGGCAGGTCGCCGACGTACGCGTCGACGTAGTCGAACGGCTCGGTGCGCGGTTCGGCGGCGCGTCGGACGTCGCGGTTGCCGTCGGCGATCAGCTCGTTCGCGCGGCCCGCGATCCACGACGTGGCGTCGGAGTCGGCCGGCCCGCCGTGCGGCGGGTTGTACTTGAAGCCCCCGTCGCGGGGAGGGTTGTGACTCGGCGTGATGACGATGCCGTCGGCCTGAGCGCCGACCACTCCGCGGTTGTGTCGGATGACGGCGCGGCTGAGCGCCGGTGTGGGCACCCAGCCGTCGCGGGCGTCGACGAGCGCGGTCACGCCGTTGCCGGCGAGCACCTCGAGGGCGGTGCGCTGCGCCGGCGCCGAGAGCGCGTGCGTGTCGGCCCCGACGAACACCGGGCCGTCGATCCCCTCGGCGGCGCGGTACTCGACGATCGCCTGGGTGATCGCGGCGATGTGCACGTCGCCGAAGGCTCCGTCGAGACTCGATCCGCGGTGCCCGCTCGTGCCGAACGCCACCCGCTGCGCGGGGTCGTCCGGGTCGGGCGCCGCGTCGCGGTAGGCGGCGAGCAGGGCGTCGACGTCGACGAGGTCGGACGTCTGGGCGGGGGTTCCGGCGCGGTCCGTCACCCCTCTAGTCTTCCACCCGCTCCTCGTCCCAGCGCTGGAGGAGTCGTGGGAACTCGCGGAGCAGGAACCGGTAGTAGTCCCGGATGCGGGTGAGGCGGCGGCGCACATCCGGGTCGTCGGTGAGGTCGAGCCCGCGATCGGCCAGGTCAGGGAAGACGGCGAGCTCGGCGACCTTGCCGGCGAACACGCTCTCGAACGCGTCGTCGGCGAGCCGGTAGGCGTCGCCCCGGGCGCCGACGGGCTCGCGCAGCACCAGTCCGTAGCGCGTGAGGGTGGCCAGTGCGACGCTCATCGAGCTCTTGGCGACGCCGAGCGCCGCGATCAGCTCGGTGGTCGACCGCGGCCCCGGCGCGACGGCGAGCACGCCGAGCACCCGGCCCGCGGTCCGGCTGAGACCGAGCCGCTCGAAGTGCGCCCCGATGTCCTCGGCCAGTCGAGCCAGGTCGTCCGTGGTCTGCGACATGTGACCTCCTCTGGACGAACCTATCGGATGTTCGCTATGTTCGGATCGTCGCGAACAAAAGTCGTCGCGAACCACCCGACGGATGCGGAGAGGCCGCACCCGCCCTCATCCAGGAGGACCCATGCGCATCGCGATCACCGGAGCCAACGCCGGGATCGGACTCCGCGCGACCGCGCGGCTCGCCGCCGCCGGCCACGACGTCATCGCCCTCTGCCGGTCGGTCGACCGCGGCGCGGCCGCCGTCACCGCGGCTGGCGTCGACCCCGCCCGGGTCGACGTGCGCCCGCTCGATCTCGCCTCGCGCTCCTCGGTGCAGCAGGCCGCCGCGGCGCTCGTCGACGACGGTCCGCTCGACGCCCTCATTCAGAACGCCGCCGTGTTCGACCAGTCGATGACCAGCGCTCAGTACACCGACGAGGGGCACGAGGTCGTCTGGGCTACCAACCACCTCGGCGCCGTCGAGCTGCTCGCGCGCACCAGCGAGGCGCTCGCGGCGTCGGACGCGCCCCGCGTCGTGTTCGTCGCCAGCAAGGGCCTGCTCGCCATGCCCGGCATCGCCATCCGCTTCGACGCGCTCGACTCCGCCGACTGGTACACCCCGACCCGGGCCTACTACCACGCCAAGCTCGCCCAGGTGATGACCGCGGTGTCGCTCGCCGAGAGTGCGGGCGACCGGGTCGCCGTCTCGTGTCTGCGGGTGCCGGCAGTGCAGCTCGACGCCGACCGGGTCGCGTCGCAGCCCGCGCTGCTGCGCCGCCTCTACGCCCTCAAGCGGATGGCCTCGGTGCCGCCCGAGGACGTCGCCGCCGTCTACGCCGACCTGGTGCTCGAGGACGGGCGGCGCGCGCCCGACGAGGTGTACGTCGATGAGAAGCGCCGGCCGGTCGCGCTGCCCCGCTCGGCCCGCGACGCCGACCAGCGCGCGCGGCTGTGGGCGGTGACCGCGGAGGCGATCGGCGACCCGCAGTGGGCCTGGCCGACCGTCGCGGCGCCGACCGCCTGACCGCGCCCGATCGGCCGCGCACCGCGTCGGGCGAGGCGCGGCCGGTCGCGTCGCTAGGCTCGGAGCCATGAGCGCCGCGCCGGCCGGACCCGACGGATACTCCTACCTCGGACCCGCCGGCACCTTCACCTGGCTGGCGCTGCGGCAGGTGCCGGAGGCGCAGGGCGCTCCGTGGCACAGCGTCAACAACGTCGGCGAGGCGCTTGACGACGTCGCCTCGGGCCGGAGTCGCGGCGCGGTCATCGCGATCGAGAACTCCGTCGAGGGCGGCGTCTCGGCCACCCAGGACGCGCTGGCCAGCATCCCCGGGCTGCGCATCGCGGGCGAGGTGCTGGTGCCCGTCGACTTCGACCTCGTGGCGCGCCCGGGCACCCGCCTCGCCGACGTGCGCGTCGTGGCCGGGCATCCGGTCGCCTACGCCCAGTGCCACCTCTGGCTCGACCGGGAGATCCCCGAGCACGAGCACCTGCCGGCGACCTCCAACGTCTCCGCGGCGACCGGGCTGTTCCAGTCCGACCTCGCGCACGCGGCCATCGCGCCCGCCGGGATCGCCGCCGAGCACCCCGTGGAGGTGCTCGCCGAGCACATCGGCGACAACGAATCGGCCGTCACCCGGTTCGTGCTCGTCACCGCGTCGCGCGGCCTGCCCGAGCCGACGGGCGCCGACAAGACGAGCGTCATCGTCGAGCTGCCGACCGACGAGCCCGGGGGCCTGGTCGAGATGCTCGAGCAGTTCGCCACTCGCGGCGTCAACCTCAGCCTGCTCGAGTCGCGGCCGATCGGCGACGCCCTCGGGCGCTACCGGTTCGTGATCGACCTCGACGGCCACATCCGCGACGAGCGGGTCGCCGACGCGCTGCTCGGCCTCAAGCGCTACTCGCCGAAGGTGATCTTCCTCGGCTCCTACCCGCGCGCCGATCGCGAGCCGGTGGCGGTGCCGCCCCGCTACGCCGACGGGGTCTTCGTCGAGGCGCGCGACTGGCTGCGCGGAATCCTCTCCGGCGAACTCGCCGACTGACCGCCGATCGCGCCGGTCAGTGCGCCCGCGGTGTGCGGACGATGAGGCCGGCCGGGTCGACCGTGGCGCGGAAGCCGACCACCGAGCCGAACTCGTCGCCGTCGAGCTCGAACTCGAGCGCGCGCGGGAAGGCGACGGTGATGCCGCGGGTCTCGAAGTAGCGCAGCGAGCGCACCGGTCGCTGCCGCGACGCGATCTGCCGGCCGACGGTGCTGCGCCGCAGCACGCCGTTCTCCCACACGATCTTCGACCAGATCTGCACCCAGCCCGCGAACCCCTCGGGCCGCAGCGTCACCACGTCGAGCACGCCGTCGTCGATCTCGGCGTCGGGGAGCAGCAGGATGTTGCCGGGCAGCAGCCCGCAGTTGCCGACCAGCAGCGTGTGGGCGCGCATCGACCGCGTCGGCCCGTCGTCGACCCGGTAGTGGATGCGCACCGCCTCGGTATCGCGCAGCGAGCGGGCGATCGCGTCGACGTAGGCGAGCCAGCCGACCCGCTTCTTCAGCTCCGGTCGCGCGTTCGCCACCATCTTCGCGTCGAGGCCGACCCCCGCCATCACGACGAACGCGTGCTCCTCCCGCTCTCCGTCCTCCCGCTCGATGTCGACGAGGCCTACGTCGATCGCCTGGTCGACGCCGGTGAACGCGGTCGTCACGGCGGGCTCGAGGCGGGAGAGCGGCAGATGCAGGTTGCGGGCCAGCAGGTTGCCGGTGCCCGAGGGCAGCAGGGTGAGCGGCGTGCCGGTCGAACGCAGCCCCTCGGCGACGGCGCGCACGGTGCCGTCTCCGCCGGCGGCCATGACGACGTCGACGCCCTCGTCCACCGCGCGTCGCGCGACGCCGGCGCCGGGATCCTCGGGCGAGGTCTCGAGCCACAGCGAGGCGCGCCAGCCGTGCTCGCGCTCGGCCGCGCCGACGACGCTGCGCAGCTTGGCGACGTCGACCTTGACCGGGTTGTAGACGACCGCCGCCCGCGACGTCGGGCGCGCGGGCGGGGTCATGGGCACAACCTACCCGGCGGTCCTGTCCGGCGGCTCGCGGGCCGCTCCTAGGATGGGAGGGTGATCGACCCGCAGCTGCTGCGCGACGACCCCGACCTCATCCGGCGATCCCAGGAGGCCCGGGGCGAGCCCGCCGAATCGGTCGACGCCGCGATCTCCGCCGACGCCGCGCGCCGGGCCGCCATCTCGGCGTTCGAGACGGTGCGCGCCGAGCAGAACGCGTTCGGCAAGACCGTCGCGAAGGCGCCCAAGGACGAGAAGGCCGCGCTCGTGGCGCAGGCGCAGGAGCTCGCGGCGCTGGTGAAGACCCGTCAGCAGGAGCTCGCCGAGGCCGAGGCGGCGTTCGAGGCGGCGATGTCCGCCATCCCGAACATCGTGCTCGACGGCGTTCCGGCGGGCGGCGAAGACGACTACACCGTGCTGCGCGAGGTGGGCGCGGTGCCGCAGTTCGACTTCGAGCCGCGCGATCACCTCGAGATCGGCGAACTGCTCGGCGCGATCGACATGGAGCGCGGCGCCAAGGTCTCCGGCGCTAGGTTCTACTTCCTGACCGGCATCGGCGCGCGGCTCGAGGTCGCGCTCATGAACCTCGGACTCGAGCGGGCGGTCGACGCGGGCCTCACCCCGCTCATCACGCCCACGCTGGTGCGCCCCGAGGTAATGGCCGGCACCGGCTTCCTCGGCGCCCACTCCGCGGAGGTCTACCACCTCGACGACGACGACCTCTACCTCACCGGCACCAGCGAGGTCGCGCTCGCCGGCTACCACAAGGACGAGATCCTCGACCTCGCCGACGGGCCCCTGCGCTACGCGGGCTGGTCGACCTGTTACCGGCGCGAGGCGGGCTCGGGCGGCAAGGACACCCGCGGCATCATCCGGGTGCACCAGTTCCAGAAGCTGGAGATGTTCTCGTACGCCGACCCCGCGGATGCCGAGGCGGAGCACGAGCGCCTGCTCGCCATGCAGGAGCGGATGATGCAGGACCTGGGCCTGGCCTATCGCGTCATCGACACCGCGGCCGGCGACCTCGGCTCGAGCGCGGCGCGCAAGTTCGACGTCGAGGCCTGGGTCCCCACCCAGGGCCGCTACCGCGAGCTGACGAGCACCTCGAACTGCACGACGTTCCAGGCCCGCCGGCTCGACACCCGGTACCGCACCGAGTCGGGCAAGACGGCCCCCGTGGCGACGCTCAACGGCACCCTGGCCACGACGCGATGGATCGTCGCGCTGCTCGAGACGCACCAGCGCGCCGACGGCTCGGTGGCGGTGCCGGAGGTGCTGCGCCCCTACCTCGGCGGCCTCGAGACGCTGGCGCCGATCGGCTGACCGCGTGCTGCTCGGAGGACTCCGATGACCGACGCCCCGTGGCTGGTCGCGCTCGACGTCGACGGCACGATCCTGCACGAGGACGAGACGATCGCCCCCGTCGTGCGCGACGCGGTGCGCGCGGTCGCCGAGGCGGGCCACCGCCTCACCCTCGCGACCGGACGCAGCTGGGTCGGCACTCGCGCCGTGCTCGAGATGCTCGACCTGGCGCCGGAGCTGGTCGTCTGCGCCAACGGCGCGCTGCTCATGGAGAAGGACGCGACGCAGCCCGACGGCTACCGGCGCGCGCACGTCGACACCTTCGATCCCGGGCCGGTGCTGCGGCTCGTGCGGGAACACCTGCCCGACGGGCGGTTCCTCGTCGAGGACGCCGACGGATTCCGGCTCTACACCCGCGGGATGGACTACTGGAACCTCGACGACGGCCGCGAGGTCGAGTTCGACGAACTGCTCGGGCACCTGGCGATGCGCGTTGTCGTCGTGTCGCCCGACCACGACGAGGAGGAGTTCTTCCGCATCGTCGAGTCGATGGGCCTGCACCGGGTCTCGTACTCGGTGGGCTGGACGGCCTGGCTCGACCTCGCCCCCGACGGGGTCAACAAGGCGACCGGGATGGAGCGCATCCGCGACCGCTGGGACATCCCGCGCGACCGCCTGCTCGTCGTCGGTGACGGGCGCAACGACATCGACATGTTCGAGTGGGCGGCGGCCGAGGGGCACGCGGTCGCGATGGGCCAGGCGCCCGACGAGGTGAAGGCGGCGGCGACCGAGGTCACCGGCTCGATCGACGACGACGGACTCGTGCAGGCGCTCTCCCGCCTCCTCACAGGTTGACTCCCTACGCTCCGTTATGATCGGGGATCGGTCACCCAGGAGGGCTGTCCGAGCGGCCGATGGAGCCGGTCTTGAAAACCGGTGGGCGGAAACGCCTCGTGGGTTCGAATCCCACGCCCTCCGCGCCGTCCCGATCGTCACCACCCGGATGCCCCTCCGACCCCGAATCGAGGACCAGTGAGCGAGAAGCGCGACGCCGCCCCCGTGGCGCGGCACGGCAAGCTGCGCCGGATGCCGGGGTGGAAGCCGATTCTCGGCTTCATCGGAGGCACGCTCGCAGTGGTGCTCGTCGCCGGCGGCTCGGTCGGCGCGATCGCGGCCTACCAGCTCGAGTCCAACATCGAGACGGTGCTCATCGGCGCCGACACCGCGCCGCCGCCGCCCAACATCGGCTCCTACGAGGGCGGCTTCAACATCCTCATCGTCGGCAGCGACACCCGTGAGGGGCAGGGCGGCATCGGCGGCAACGAATCGGCCGTGCTCAACGACGTCACCATGCTGCTGCACGTCGCCGAGGACCAGCAGTCGGCGACGCTCGTCAGCTTCCCGCGCGACATGGTGCTGCCGCTTCCCGCCTGCGAGAACGGCGGCCCGGCGACGGGCGTGCCGATCAACACCACGCTTTACTACGGCGGCCTCGCCTGCACCGTCGCCACCGTCGAGGCGGCGAGCGGCCTCGACATCCAGTTCGCCGGACTGATCACCTTCCAAGGCGTGATCAAGATGTCCAACGCGGTCGGCGGCGTCGACGTCTGCACGACCGGCCCGATCCGCGACACCTACACCGGACTGAACCTGCCGTCTGCGGGCACGTACACGCTCTCCGGGTTCGACGCGCTGGCGCTGCTGCGCTCGCGCCACGGCGTCGGCGACGGCAGCGACCTCGGCCGCATCGGCGCGCAGCAGGTGTACATGTCGTCGCTGGTGCGCAAGATCAAGAGCGACGACACCCTCACCGACCTGACGAAGCTCTACGGCATCGCCCAGGCCGCCACGCAGAACATGACCCTGTCGCAGAACTTCGCGCGTCTCGACACGCTGGTCGCCGTGGCGCTCGTGCTCAAGGACGTGCCGCTCGACAACATCGTGATGGTGCAGTACCCGGGCACGACGGGCGGAACCGGGATCTACGCGGGCAAGGTGCAGCCGCTCACCGCCCAGGCGAGCGCCCTGTTCGCCGCCATCCGGGCCGACAAGCCGATCGGCCTCGACAGCAGCGCTCTCGACGGCGCCCACTCCGGCTCGGCGATCGACCCGAACGCCCCCGACGACGAGCCCGAGCCGACCGAGACGGCGACGCCCGATCCGACCGGCACGGCGACCCCGACCCCCACGCCGACGGTCGAGGCCGTCGAGGTCAGCGGCGTGAAGGGTCAGTCGGCCGGGCAGTACACCTGCGTCGTCCCGTTCGGCTACTAGCCGCCTCGGCGCAGCGCGGGCGAGGCGCCCGGCCCCGGCCGCTATGATGGCCGAGGCGAACGCCGGGAGACGTCGCATAGTCAGGCCTAGTGCACCACCCTGCTAAGGTGGAGTCCCCTCAGGGGGACCGAGGGTTCAAATCCCTCCGTCTCCGCTCACTCCGACCCCCGGGCCCTCGCGGCCGCGGGGGTCGAGCCGTCTTCCGGGGCGCTGACGGTGCGGAACGGCTCGGAGACTCCCGCAGTCCGCGCGCGGGCGCCGCCCCGTAGGGTGGGCGGCATGCGGTCCCCGGTCGCCTGGTTGCGCGGTGTGCGCCATCCCGAGGCGTTCCACGGCCGCGGGGTGACCCGGGGCTTCTTCGAGGGCTGGTACGTGAAGCTGGTCTCCGCCGACCGTGCGGAGCGCTGGGCGGTCATCCCGGGGGTCTTCCGCGGGATTGCCGACGACGGCCACCGCGACGAGGCCTTCGTGCAGGTGCTCGACGGCGCGTCGGGCCGCTCCTGGTACCACCCGTTCCCGGTCGACGCGTTCTCGGCATCCGACCGGTCGTTCGAGGTGTCCGTCGGCGGCAACAGCTTCTCGGCCGCCGGGGTCGAGCTCGATCTGCCGCAGCTGCGCGGGCGGATCGACTACGCGTCGCCGCTCGAGCCGTGGCCGGTCACGGCGCGGGAGCCGGGGATCATGGGCTGGTACGGCCTGGTGCCGTTCATGGAGTGCTTCCACGGCGTCGTGTCGTTCTGGCACGAGCTCACCGGATCGCTCGACGTGGAGGGCCGCGGCCGGTCATTCGACGGTGGTCGCGGGTACATCGAGAAGGACTGGGGGCGGGCGTTCCCCGCCGGCTACGTCTGGATGGCGAGCAACCACGTCGACGTGACGGCGGGCGACGGCGAGGGCGCCTCGCTGGTGGCATCGGTCGCGATCATCCCCTGGCTGCGGGGCGCCTTCCGCGGATGGATCATCGGGTTCCGCCACGGCGGCAGGCTGCATCGCTGGACCACCTACAACCGTTCGCGGGAGCGGATGCTGCAGATCGACGACACGACGGTGCGCTGGGCGGTCGAGGGCCCCGACGGCTCGCTCGAGCTCGAGGCGCGGCGAGTGCGCGGCGGGCTGCTGCACGCGCCGCTGCGCACGGCGATGCACGAGCGCGTCGAGGAGACGCTCGATTCCGACATCCGGGTGCGGCACACCGCGCCCGACGGCACGGTGCTGCTCGAGGGCGTCGCCCACGTGGCGGGACTCGAGGTGTTCGGCGACACCGATCGCCTGCTCGCGCTCGGCGGGCGCTGAGCCGTCACCTCAGCGGGCGGCGAGCCCCTCCAGCGCGGCGAGGGCGTCATCCGCCCGATCGGCCGGCACCAGCACGTGGTCGTGGCGCAGGCCGGCGATCACGTTGGCGGGGATGCCCGCCTCGCCGAGCGCCGCCGCGAACGCGGCCGTCATCCCGACCGCCTCGAGGGCCGAGTGCACGCGCAGCTCGATCCAGGCCGCCACGAAGT
>JBHIXX010000006.1:0-89718 GCA_041984585.1 Pseudolysinimonas sp.
CCTGCTCCCGGCGCTCGCCGACGCGCACGCGGTGCTCATCCGCTCGGCCACCAAGATGGACGCCGAGGCGATCACCGCCGCGCCGAAGCTCAAGGTCATCGCCCGCGCGGGCGTCGGGCTCGACAACGTCGACATCCCCGCCGCCACCGAGGCGGGCGTCATGGTCGTCAACGCCCCCACGTCGAACGTCATCTCGGCCGCCGAGCTCACCGTCGGCCACATCCTCTCGCTGGCGCGCCGCATCCCGCAGGCGCACGCGTCGCTCGCGGCGGGGGCGTGGAAGCGCTCGGCGTTCACCGGCACCGAGCTCTACGAGAAGACCCTCGGCGTGATCGGCCTGGGTCGCATCGGGGCGCTCGTCGCCGAGCGCCTGCAGGCGTTCGGCATGCGCGTCGTCGCCTATGACCCCTACGTCACTCCGGCGCGCGCGTCGCAGCTCGGCGCCGAGCTGCTGCCGCTCGACGAGCTGCTCGCCGAGGCCGACGTCATCACCATCCACATGCCGAAGACCCCGGAGACCACCGGGATGATCTCGGCCGAGCAGCTGGCGCTGATGAAGCCGACCGCGCTGCTGGTGAACGTCGCGCGCGGCGGACTGATCGACGAGGCCGACCTCGCCACGGCGCTGCGGGCCGGCACCATCGCGGGCGCCGGCGTCGACGTGTTCACGAGCGAGCCGCCCACCGACGACGCCCTCACCTCGGCGCCCAACATCGTCGTGACGCCGCACCTCGGCGCCTCCACCGACGAGGCGCAGGAGAAGGCGGGCGTGTCGGTCGCGAAGAGCGTGCGCCTCGCCCTCGACGGCGAGGTCGTGCCGGATGCCGTCAACGTCGCGGGCGGCGCGATCGACCCGCTGGTGCGCCCCGGCATCCCGCTGATGGAGAAGCTCGGCCAGGTGTTCGCCGGCCTCGCCGACGGCCCGATCGTGTCGGTCGACGTGGAGGTGCGCGGCGAGATCGCCACCCTCGACGTCGGCATCCTGCGTCTCGCGGCACTGAAGGGCATCTTCTCCCACGGCGTCACCGAGCAGGTGTCGTACGTGAACGCCCCGCTGCTCGCCGAGCAGCGGGGGGTCGAGGTGCGGCTGCTCACCGACTCGACGAGCGAGGACTACCGCAACGTGCTCACCCTGCGCGGCGCGACCGCCGACGGGGAGCGCGTCTCGGTGTCGGGCACCCTCAGCGGACCGAAGCAGGTGCAGCGCATCGTCGAGATCGACGGCTACGACATCGACCTCGAGATGGCCGAGCACCTCGTGGTGATGAAGTACCGCGACCGTCCCGGCATCGTCGCCGTCTACAGCCGCGAGCTGGGCGACGCGCAGATCAACATCGCCGGCATGCAGATGGCCCGCCGCGGCAAGGGCGACGAGCAGCTCGCCGTGCTCGTCGTCGACTCGCCGGTGCCCGCCGAGCTGCTCGAGCGCATCGGCACCGAGATCGACGCGTCGTACCTCACCCAGCTCGACGTCGTCGAGGACTGAGCGCCGCCGTGCTCGAGTACCGCGCCTGGGGACCGAGCCGGCGCAAGATCGAGGACGAGTTCGACCCGCCGTTCCCGCCCATCCGGGTCCCCGTCGAGCTCGCCAACGTGCTGCTGGTCGACTCCGGGCCGGCGTCGGCCCGCGGCTCGGCGAGCAAGCACTTCGACAACTTCTTCGACAAGGTGTTCCTCGGCTGGGACTCGAAGCTGCTCTCCCCCGCCGACCTCGCCGCCACGGCCGACTGGCTCGACGCCTGGGCGGCGGATGCCGACCGGGACCCCCCACTCGTCGGCGTGGGGCGCGCCGTGGCGGAGCGGATGCGGTCCGCGGCCGACGCGGACTGGTACGCCGAGTGGGACATCTGAGCGCGACCGCCACGCCCTGACCGCGGCCGGGGGCCACATCCGCCGAACCCCGCCGACCCGCGTGGAGCGCGCCGGCGGACCTCAGGTCGGTGGGGACGGACTCAGGCCCCGCCGCCCAGGTGCCCGCTCAGGCGGCCGTGGAAGGCGGTGGTGGCCTCGTTCATCCCCTCGAGCACGACGCGGGAGCCGTGCCGCTCGTACTTGGTGACGACCGCGTCGAGTGCCGCGACCGTCGACGCGTCCCAGATGTGCGAGTTCGACATGTCGATCACGACCCGCTCGGGATCGTCGGCGTACTCGAACTGGGTGGTGAGGTCGTTCGACGAGGCGAAGAACAGCTCGCCGTCGACGCGGTAGTGCGCGGTCGGCACGGCGGCCTCCTCGTCGAGGGTGCGCGTCACCGTCGCCAGGTGCGCGACCCGGCGCGCGAACAGCACCATCGCCGCGACCACGCCCACCCCGACGCCGATCGCCAGGTTGTGGGTCGCGACGACGACGGCCACCGTGGTGACCATCACGATCGTCTCGCTCCACGGCATCCGCTTCAGGGTGGACGGACGGATGCTGTGCCAGTCGAAGGTCGCCACCGACACCATCACCATCACCGCGACGAGCGCCGCCATCGGGATGAGCGCGACGACGTCGCCGAGCACCACCACGAGGATCAGCAGGAACACCCCGGCGAGGAAGGTCGAGATGCGCGTGCGAGCGCCCGACGCCTTCACGTTGATCATCGTCTGGCCGATCATCGCGCAGCCGCCCATGCCGCCGAAGAAGCCGGAGAGGATGTTGGCCACGCCCTGGCCCCACGCCTCGCGGGTCTTGCGCGAGTGGGTGTCGGTGATCTCGTCGACGAGCTTCGCCGTCATCAGCGACTCGAGCAGGCCGACGATCGCCATCGCGAGCGCGGTCGGCCCGATGATCATCAGCGTATCCCAGGTGAGCGGCACGTCGGGCAGGAACAGCGTGGGCAGGCTGCGCGGCAGCTCACCCTGGTCGCCGACGTTGGGCACGCTCCAGCCGAGCACCACCACCGCCGCGGTGATCAGGATGATCGCCACGAGCGGCGCCGGGATCACCTTGGTGAGCCGCGGCATGAACACCATGATCAGGATGCCGACCGCCACCAGCGGGTAGACCAGCCACGGCACGCCCACCAGGTGCGGGATCTGCGCCGAGAAGATCAGGATGGCGAGCGCGTTGACGAAGCCGACCATGACGCTGCGCGGGATGAACCGCATCAGCTTCGCCACGCCCAGGACGGCGAGGACCACCTGCAGCACGCCGGCGAGGATCACCGTCGCGATCAGGTAGTCGAGCCCGTACTCGCGCGCGATCGGCCCGATCACGAGAGCGACCGCGCCGGTCGCGGCGCTGATCATCGCCGGACGCCCGCCGACGATCGCGATCGTCACCGCCATCACGAACGACGAGAACAGCCCGACCCGGGGGTCGACCCCGGCGATGATCGAGAACGAGATCGCCTCCGGGATGAGGGCGAGCGCGACGACGAGACCCGCGAGCACCTCGCGGATCAGGATGCGCGGGGTGCGCAGCGCCGTCAGGACGCTCGGCTCGGCCCGGTAGCGGGCGGGGTCGTCGGGGCGGGAGGCGATGAGGGACATGGTTCTCCGGCGCCCGGGCGCGCGCGCACACGGACGCGACGTCGCGGAAGAGGATCTCGGGGTCCGACGGGACGGACCGGATGCCGGGGAATCCCGGACACGGCAGGGTACCGCAGTGCCGCGCTCAGCGGGTCTTTCAGTGCTGGTTCGAGAACGCCGCATCGAATGAGGATTCCGGCAGTGGCCACAGCAGCGAGCGCACGAATCCGACGGCCTCCGCCGCGCCGTGCAGCCGATCCATCCCGGCGTCCTCCCACTCGACCGAAATGGGGCCGGCGTAGCCGATCGACCGGAGGGCGCGAAAGCAATCGTCCCATGGCACGTCGCCGCGCCCGGTCGACACGAAGTCCCAACCGCGACGCGGGTCACCCCACGGCAGGTGGGACCCGAGCGCGCCGCGACGGCCGTTGTGTTCACGCAGCCGGGTGTCCTTGCAGTCGACGTGGTAGATCCGGTCGGCGAAGTCGGTGATGAAGGTGACCGGGTCGATGAACTGCCACATCATGTGCGACGGGTCCCAGTTGAATCCGAACGCTTCGCGGTGACCGATCGCCTCAAGGGTGCGCACGCTCGTCTCGTAGTCGTACGCGATCTCACTCGGGTGCACCTCGTGCGCGAACCGCACGCCGTGGTCGTCGAAGACGTCGAGAATCGGGTTCCAGCGGTCGGCGAAGTCCTCGTACCCGGCGTCAATCGCCGACGCGGGCACCGGCGGGAACATGGCGAGATAGGGCCAGATGCTGCTGCCCGTGAAGCCGACAACGGTGTCGACGCCGAGCTTGTTGGCGACCACGGCGGTGTCCTTGAGGTCCTGGGCGGCACGCTGCCGCACTCCCTCGGGGTCCCCGTCGCCCCAGACGTAGGAGGGCACGATCGGCTGGTGGCGGAAGTCGATCGGGTCATCGCACACCGCCTGCCCGGAGAGGTGGTTCGAGATCGCCCAGACCTGCAGGCCGTGCCTGGCGAGTAGGGCGCGAAGGTCGTCGAGGTAGCCGTCGTCGGCCACCGCGCGCGCGACATCGAGGTGGGCGCCGCAGGCGATCTCGAGGCCGTCGTAGCCCCAGTCGGCGGCATGGGCCGCGACCTGCTCGAGCGGCAGGTCGGCCCACTGCCCGGTGAACAGGGTGACCGGATGCGTGCTCACGCGATCCTCCTCAGCGAGTCGGCGTCGATCTCCATCCATCCTCGCCCCTCCGCGGACGCGACAACCGCTTCGGTGAGCCGCGCGGCGCGCACGCCGTCGGCGAAGGTCGGCATCCCGGCGACGGGAGCCCCCCGCACCGCGCGCTGCACCTCACCCATCAGCAGCGAGAAGGCGTCCTGGTATCCCTGCGGGTGACCCGACGGCACCGAGATGTAGGGGCCGAGCACGTCCGGGGCGACGGTGGTCTCCTCGCCCTTGGGCACGAGGAGGGTGCCCTCGACGGTGCCCACCTCGAGGCGATCGGGGTTCTCCTGGTCGAACGAGTATGAGGCGTGCTCGCCGTCGAGCTCGATCCACAGCCGGTTCTTGCGGCCGCGGCTCGCCTGCGAGATCACTACGCTCCCGGTCGCCCCGCGGTCCGTCTCGAATTGCATCGTCACGGCGTCCTCGGTGGTCACCGGCACTTCTCCCTCCGGCGAGGTGCGAGTGTCGTGCACTCGGGAGAGCTGCGCCGAGAGGCGGACGATGCGGTGCCCGCTGGTGAACTCGAACAGGTCGCACCAATGCACGCCGATGTCGGCGAACGCGCGCGACGCCCCCTCGCCGACGCGCCAGTTGTAGCTGTCGCTCTCGGCGAGCCAGTCCTGCAAATAGTGGCCGTGGGCGAGCCAGATCCGGTCGGAGGACGCTGCGATCCGCGCCCGCGCCTCCCGCACCGCCGGGTAGTACCGGTAGACGAACGGCACTGCGGTGACCACCCCGGCCGCGCGTGCCGCAGTGTCGAGACCCTCCGCCTCAACCGAGGTGAGCGCGAGCGGCTTCTCGCACACCACGTGCTTGCCGGCCGCGATCGCTGCCTGGGCGAGCTCGACGTGCTGCGAGTTGGGCGTGCAGATGTGCACGACCTCGACCTGCGGGTCGGCGATCAGCTCGGCGGCGCTCAGCGAGCGCGGCACCCCGGCCCGAGCGGCCGCCTCCGCGACCCGCCCGGCGTCGCGCCCGGCGTAGGCGACGACCTCGCCGCCCGCGGCGCGCACCGCCCGGGTGTGCACAGTGCCCATGAAGCCTGTCCCGATGATGCCGCTCCGCACGGGAGCGCTCGCGATCACTTCTTCCTCGAAAGCGCGACCGCGGCGATGATGATCGCCCCGCGGACGACCTGCTGCTGCGCGACCTCAAGGCCGGCGAGGATGAGACCGTTGTTGACGAGGCCCATGAAGAGCGACCCGAACAGCGTGCCGATAACCGCCCCGCGCCCACCGAACAGACTCGTCCCGCCGAGGATCACCGCGGCGATGACGGTGAGCTCGTCGCCCTGGCCCCACTGGAAGCGGCCCGACTCGAGTCGCCCCGCGTAGAGCATGCCGGCGAGCGCCGCGACGACGCCCGAGACGAGCAGCACGGTGAACTTGATGTTGCGGGTGCGGATTCCCGTGTACGCGGCCGCGGTCGGGTTGCCGCCGACCGCCAGCACCCGGCGGCCGTACCGGGTGCGGTTCATCACGATCCAGCCGATTGCGACGGCGAGCACCGTCCACACCAGCAGCCCCGGGATCGGGCCGAAGTCGCCGCCGCCGAAGATCATCACGTAGGTCGAGTCGGTGATCGGCTGCGGGGCCGAGCCGGTGATCCACTGCGCGAGGCCGGCCGCGAGGCCGAGCATGCCGAGGGTCACCAGAAACGACGGGATGCCGAGCAGCGCGACGAGACCGCCGTTGATGGCGCCGATGACCGCGCCGGAAAGCAGCCCGAGCAGGATGCCGGGGACAAGGCCGAGGTTCGTGACGCCGATCGCGGCCACCACCGAGGCGAGACCGGCGACCGATCCGACGCTCAGGTCGATCTCGGCGTTCGCGATCACGAAGGTCATCGCGACCGCCATCACCGAGATCGTCGCGGTCTGCCGCACGATGTTGAGCAGGTTGTTGCCGGAGAGGAATCCGGAGTCGCCCAGGGTGATCGCGAACAGGATGAACACCAGCACGAACGCGACGTAGATGATGTTGCTGCGCCAGTCCATGCGGGACGCGAGGCGGCTGATGACGGACGGCGTGGCCGCCGGGGCGGACGTGCTCATGCGGCTTCTCCTTGGACGATGAGTTGCAGCTGCTCCTCCGACTCGACGTCGGCGCGGTCGAGGACGCGGTGGGTGCGCCCCTCCCGGAGGACCACGATGCGGTCCGCGACGGCGAGCAGCTCGGGCAGCTCGGATGAGATGAAGAGGACGGCGTTGCCCGCCGAGGCGAACTCGCGGACCATGTCGAGGATCTCGGTCTTGGTGCCGATATCGACGCCGGCGGTGGGCTCGTCCATGACGAGCACGCGCGGACCGGTGTTGATCCACTTGGCGACGACGACCTTCTGCTGGTTGCCGCCGGAGAGCAGGCGCACCGGCGCATACGGGTCGGCGGCCTTCACGGCGTAGCGCCCGGCGAGGCGCTCGGTGAGCTCGCGGACCCGTGCCGGGGCGACGAACGGGCCGGTCATGACCGAGCCGAGCACCGGCAGTACGAGGTTCTCGGAGACCGAGTGGTCGAGCACGAGACCCTGCTCGCGCCGGTCCTCCGGGATGAGGGCGACGCCGGCCCTCTGCGCGGCGAGCGGTCCGCCGAACGCGGCCCGCTCCCCCGCGATGCGGAGCTCCCCCCGAGTGGGTTTGTCCATCCCGGCGACGACGCGGGCGAACTCGGTGCGCCCGCTGCCCATCAGCCCGGCGAGTCCGACGATCTCGCCGGCGCGCACCTCGAGGTCGACCTCGGTGAGGACGTGGTCGCTCGCGATCCCGGTCGCCTCGAGGAGCAGCGGCGCGGCGGTGTCGCGCTCGCGCTCGCGGTAGACGAGGTCGCTCGCCAGACGGCGCCCGACGATCGCCTCGATGATCTGCGCCGACGTGAGGTCGGCCACGGAGTCGCTCAGCACGACGCTGCCGTCGCGCAGCACGGTGATGCGGTCGGCGACCCGGCGGATCTCGTCCATGCGGTGCGAGATGTACACGATCGCGATGCCGCGCTCCTTGAGCCGCTCGATCAGGTCGAACAGCCGATCCACCTCGTGCTTGGCCAGGCTCGCGGTGGGCTCGTCCATGACGAGCACCTTCGCCTCCTTGGCGAGCGCCTTCGCGATCTCGACCAGCTGCCAGTACGCCGTGCCCAGGTTCTGCACGAGCGCGCGCGGGTCGAGATCCACGCCGAGGTCATCGAAGATGCGGCGGGCCTCGGCCTCCGCGGCCCGGTCGTCGATGAGGCCGAACCGTCCGAGCTGCTCGCGGTTGAGCCCGATGTTCTGGGCGACCGTCATCGACGGGATGAGGCTGAACTCCTGGAAGACCATGCCGATCCCGGCGCGCTCGGCGTCGGCGGTGTCGCGGATCTGCACCGGCTCGCCGTCGACCTCGATGCTCCCCGAGGTGATCGAGTAGACGCCCTGGAGGATCTTCATGAGCGTCGACTTGCCGGCGCCGTTCTCCCCGGCGAGGGCGTGCACCTCGCCGGCCCGGATGTCCATGTCGACCTTCTTGAGCACCTCTACGGAGCCGAAGTACTTGACGACCTCCCGCATCCGGACGGTGGGCGCCGCCTCCGCAGCGGACATGCTCAGTCCTCGGGACGGACGACGGCCTCGACCGGCACCCAGGCGCCGGTGCGACCCGACTCGAGGATCGCCTCGTCGACGAGCGCCGTCTGGTAGCCGTCGTGGAAGTCGGGACGGATGACGCCCTCGCCGGCGATCGCCTTCATGAGCTCGTAGGTCTCGATGATCTTCGTCTCGCCGTAGCCGATGCCGAGCGCCGGGATCGGCCAGAGCGCCTCGCCGTAGGGCGTGTTGGGCCCGGTGTACACGGTGCGGAAGCCGCGGCGGTCGGCGGGGTCGGCCTTGAAGGCGACCTGCAGCTCGTCGCGGTTCTCGTAGTTGAAGTAGATCGAGCCCTCGGTGCCGTGGATCTCGAAGGTGATGAAGTTGTTGCGGCCCCAGGCGTTGCGGGTCGCCTCGATGGAGCCGACCGCACCGTCGCGGAACTTGACGAGCGTGACCGCCTCGTCGTCGACATCCACCTCGCCGCGGGGGCCGTCGGAGGAGGTCGACGCGCCCAGCGAGTCGAAGCCGCTGGACTGCAGCGGGCGCTCCGGGATGTAGGTCGAGACGATCGAGTTGACCTCGGCGACCTCGCCGACCAGGTAGCGCGCGATGTCGACGACGTGCGATCCGATGTCGCCGACCGCGCCGGATCCGGCGATCTTCTTCTGGAAGCGCCAGCTGAGCGGCGAGTTGGGGTCGGCGCTCCAGTCCTGGAGGTAGGTGCCGCGGAAGTTGAGGATGCGGCCGATGGCGCCCTCCTCGATGTACTTCTTGGCGAGGGCGATCGCCGGCGTGCGGCGGTAGTTGAAGGCGACCGCGCTCACGACGCCGGCCTTCGCGACCGCGTCGAGCATGCCCTTCGCCTCGGCGGCGGTCGGGGCGAGCGGCTTCTCGCAGATCACGTGCTTGCCCGCCTCGGCGGCGGCGATGGCGATCTCGGAGTGCAGGTGGTTCGGGGTGGCGATGTCGATGACGTCGACCTCGGGGTCGGCGACGACGTCGCGCCAGTCGGTCGCGTGGCGGTCCCAGCCGTAGCGCTGCGCGGCGGTGCTCGCGAGCTCCTCCGTGACGTCCACGATGACCTTGCGCACCGGGCGGGCCGGGGCGGGCCAGAAGAACATCGGCATCGCCGCGTACGCGAGCGAGTGCGCCTTCCCCATGAATCCGCCGCCGATGAGCGCGATGTTGACGTCCTGCATGGTCTCCTCCGAGTGATGAGTGGTGGTCGAGGGGGGGGGCGGCCCGCGGCGCGGGCCGCCCCGGGTGGATCAGTCGACGTAGGCGTCCTGCACCGAGGCGGGCGCCTCGGAGTGGTAGACCTGCTCCCACGCCTCGAGCACGTTGTCGTGGTCGACGGGCAGCGAGCTGAGCGCCACGTAGGCGGGCACGTCGACGCCGAGGATGCTCAGCGCGGCGAGGTCCGCCTCGGCGACACCCTGGTCGTACGGCAGCTGGGCGCCGAGGCCCACGATCATCTCGTCCTTCGCGAGGGCGATGGCCACGTTGGTGCCCAGGTCCTCGGTCGCGATCTTGATGTCGGTGCGACCCGTCTCGCGCGCCGCGGCCATGACGCCCTCGGCCGGGACGTCCCAGACCGCCCAGATGCCGTCGAGGTCGGGGTTGCGGGTCATCATCGCGTTGGCGGCGGCCTGCGCGTCACCGGCGAAGTCCGGTCCCGCGATGCCCTGCTCCTGGACGATCTCGATGTCGGGGAACTCGCTCGACATGGTGTCCATGAAGCCGTCGTAGCGCTGCTGCGTCACGAAGAAGTCGGCCTCGTGGTAGATCACGCCGATCTTGCCCTCGCCGCCGAGCGACCGCGCGAGCAGGTAGGCCGACGTGACGCCGTTGCCGTAGTTGTCGGCCGAGACGACCGAGACGTACTCCTCGCCGGCGGTGAAGCCCTGCGGGACGTTGTCCATGAAGACGAGCTTCACGCCCTGCTCGGCCGCCTTGCGGTACGCGCCCGCGGTGGCCACCGGGTCGGTCGGGATCGACACGATGATGTCCGGGTTCTGGGCGAGCACGGTCTCGATGTCGGAGACCTGCTTGGCCGGGTCGAAGTTGGCGTCGGTGGTCGCGATGACCTCGATGCCCAGCCGGTCGAACTCGGCGTTGAGGCCGGCGATCTGGGCGTTCGCCCAGTCGTTGCCGCCGTAGTGCATGACGATCGCGGCGGTGAGCCCCATCGAGGCGATCTCGTCGACCTGGTCGTCGGTCAGCTGGGCGTCCGAGACGGGCGAGGGCGACTCGCCGTTCGGGCCGTCGCTGAGCACCTGGCCGGTGATCTCATCGAGCTTGGCGTTGATCTCGGCGACGATCTCCGGGTCGACCTCGTCGGAGGAACCGCCCCCGGCGGGGGTGCAGCCGGCGAGTCCGATGGCGGCCACGAGGGCCACCGCCAGACCGAGCGACTTCGTTGCGTTCATGCGTCACATGCTCCTTTGCTGTGTTTCTCTGGCGAGGCGACCGCGGGTGCGGCCTGATCAGAGTCGGGTGGGATGGTGGCGCCGCCGGTCAGTCGGCGAGGCCGTTCTCCTCGAGGAAGGCGCGGCTGCGGCTCGCGGCGGCGGCGAGGTCGCCCGCGTAGCCGTCGAGCTCGACGGTGACCCAGTCGTCGTACTCGGCCTCGCGGACCGCGTCGCACACCGCACCGAGGTCGACGCCGCCGGCGCCGAGCGGGACGAACCCGCCGCCGGCCGGGTCGACGTCCTTCATGTGCAGGTACACCAGCCGGTCGGCGTAGCGGCGGATGACGTCGGCCGGGTCCGAGCCGCCGACCGCGAGGTGCGCGACGTCGGCGCACAGTCCGATGCCGGAGCGCGAGAACAGCGCGTCGACCTGCTCGCCGGTCTCGGCGAGGCTGCCGAGGTGCGGGTGGTAGCTCGGGATGAGCCCCTCGGCGCGCGCCCGGTCGGCGACCCGGTCGAGCAGGTCGGCCATGACGCCGAAGTCGTCGTCGCGGCGCCCGTCGTGGCGGATCGAGCCGCCGCCGAGGACGTAGTGGCGCGCCCCCGCCTCGGCCGCGAGCGCGATGGAGCGCTCGAAGCGGGCGTACTCGTCGTCGTGCGCATCGCGGTAGATGAAGTGGCCGCCCGAGTAGACCCCGGTGACCTCGAGGCCGGCGGCCTCGACGGCGCGGCGGAACGGCGCCTGGTCGCCCTCCCAGGGCAGCAGGTTGCCGTCGAAGAGCTCGATGCCCTGGTATCCGGCGGCGGCGATCGCGTCGATGGCGACCTGGACGTCCCCGGGCGTGAGGTAGAAGCCGCTCGGCAGATCGGTGACGGCGCTCGGGGTTCCGACCACACCGCCCCAGGCGTTGGCTTCATAGGCGAGCTTCACGACTACCTCCTCGTAGCGGATCACGCGAGTGCGTCGGTCCGAGGGGGACGCTAGCACTTAAGACTTTTTGAAGTCAAATGTGGGGGTGTCAACCGGAGCAAAGTCCAGATCGCTAGGGTGATTCGCATCCCCTTTCGACGGAGATTGGACCGATCTGTGGCGAGCGTCTCGAGTTCCGGCGTCGGAGAGCTCTACCAGTTGCTCCGCGACGGCCGCCCGCGCACGCGCGCCGAACTCGCCGAGGAGACCGGTCTCGCGCGCACCACCGTCGTCGTCCGCACCGCGGCACTCGCCGCCGCGAAGCTCATCGCCCCGGCCGGCCGCGCCGCCTCCTCCGGCGGACGCCCGGCGAACCGGTTCGCCTTCGACCCGCTCGCCCGCGTGATCGTCGGCATCGACCTCGGCGCCACCCACGGCACCGTCGGCATCACCGACCTGCGCGGCGACGTCATCGTCCGCGAGCACCGCGAACTCGACGTCGCCGACGGCCCTCAGGCCGTGCTCGGCATGGCCCTCGACATGGCGGAGCGGCTGCTCGAGTCGACCGGCTGCCCGCCGACGCGCGTCCTCGGCATCGGCATCTGGGTGCCGGGACCGGTCGAGCACGACACCGGCCGCCCCATCCGCCCGCCGATCATGCCCGGCTGGGACGCCTTCGACATCCCCGCCTGGGTCCGCTCGCGCATCGACGCGCCGGTGCTCGTCGACAACGACGTGAACCTGCTCGCCCTCGGCGAGCGCGCCACCGCATGGCCGCACGTCGACGACCTGCTGTTCATCAAGGTTTCCACCGGCATCGGCGCCGGGATCATCTCCGGCGGCGTCCTGCAGCGCGGCGCCCGCGGCTCGGCCGGCGACATCGGGCACGTCCAGGTGCCGCACGGCCGCGGCGAGGACGACCTCGAGGCGACCGCGAGCACCCCGGCCCTCTCCCGCCAGCTGGCCGGGCCCGACGCCCCTCTGCTCGACGCCGGCAGCGTCGTCAGCCGCATCCTCGAGGGCGACCCGGATGCCGTCGCCGCCGCACGCGAGGCGGGACGCGCCATCGGCGAGGTCGCCTCGATCTGCGTCAGCATCCTCAACCCGTCGACCATGGTGATCGGCGGACGCCTGGGCGCCTCGGCGCAGGAGATCATCGCCGGCGTGCGCGAGGTCGTCTACCGCCGCTCCATCCCGCTGGCGACCCAGCACCTCAACATCGTCCCCGCCCAGGGCGGCATCGACGCGGGCGTACGCGGTGCGGCCCTCATGGTGATCGATGACCGCCTGTCGCCTGCCGCAGTGGAGGAGCTCGTCGAGGCGGAAGCCGTGGGGCTCGCCGACACGACCGAATAGCGCACCCGGGCGACCATCGCTGCCGACCGCTTGCCAACAGCATCGCCATACTCTGCGTCCGGCGGCTCGAACCCGGGTCCTGGCGACCCGTGGCCGGGGACGCTCCCGTCCGCGGACCGCCGCGATATCAGGCCTCCGCGGCGGGGATCGGCGCGTCGGGCAGCTTCCGCACCTTCCGCCGACGGCGCCGCCGCTCGGGGACCATCGAGCGCATCTCGTCGAGCTTGCCGAAGCAGAGCAGCCGGTCCCCCGCCTCGAGCACGGTGCCGCGCTTCGGGTTGGGGATCACAGTGGTGCCGCGGTGCAGGGTGAGCACGGTGATGTCGCGCTCGCGCAGCCCCGAGTCGCCGAGGGGCGTGCCGACGAAGTCGCCCTTGTCGTGCACGAGCAGCTCGGCGACGCCGTATCCGGTCGAGATGCTCAGCCGCTGGCGCACGTCGATGTCGGGGAAGGCCACCCGGTCGGCGATGTGGTCGATGATCGCGCCCGCGACATCCAGCTGCGTGGCCGCCTCGATGCCCTGCAGCCCGGGCGACGAGTTGACCTCCATGACGAGCGGGCCGTCGTCGCCCTCGAGCATGTCGACGCCCGCCACCTTGAGGCCCATGATCTGCGCCGAGCGCACCGCCGCCTGCTCGTAGGCGGCGTCGAGATGCACCGACTCGACCGACCCGCCGCGGTGCACGTTGGAGCGGAACTCGTCGCCCTTCGCCGTGCGCCGCATCGCCGCCACCACCCGGTCGCCGACGACGAGCGCGCGGATGTCACGGCCCTTGCTCTCGGAGACGAAGTGCTGGATGAGCACGTTCTGGTTGGTGGACTGCAGCGTCTCGATGATCGCCTCGGCGATCTTCGCGTCGGGAGCGAGGATGACGCCGATGCCCTGGGTGCCCTCGAGCAGCTTGATGACGACCGGGGCGCCGCCGACCTGGTCGATCGCGCCGCGCACGTCGGCCCGGTTGCGTACGAAGGCGGTGGCCGGCATCCCGATGTTGTGGCGCGACAGGATCTGGGTGGCCCGCAGCTTGTCGCGCGCGTTGGAGATGCCGTTCGCGGTGTTGGGCGTGTAGACGTCCATCTGCTCGAACTGGCGCACCACGGCGGTGCCGAAGTAGGTGATCGAGGCGCCGATGCGGGGCAGGATCGCGTCGTAGTCGCTGAGCGGGCGTCCCCGGTACTGCAGGTCGGGCTCCGGCCCCGACAGGTCGATCGCGAAGCGCAGCGTGTTGAGCACCTTCACGTCGTGCCCGCGGTCGGCGGCGGCCGCGCGGAGCCGCTGGGTGGAGTACGCCCGGGGGGCGCGCGACAGGATCGCGAGTTTCATGGTGTCCTCGGCGGGCGAGCGGCCGACGTGCGGAATGACCCGGATGTCGGGGAGGGACTGGGAGGATGGTGGCGTGAGCGCGCCCACCCATTCCAACACACTCGCCGGGTGGCGGGAATGGGTGCAGCTCCCCCAGATCGGCATCCCGTGGATCAAGGCGAAGCTCGACACCGGCGCGCGTTCGTCGGCGCTGCACGCCTACGACGTGCACGGCTTCGACCGCGACGGAGAGGACTGGGTGCGCTTCCGGGTGCGGCCCTGGCAGGAGTCGACCGACGACGAGACGCTGGTCGAGCTGCCGGTGCACGACCGGCGCCGCGTGCGCAGCTCGTCGGGGCACGTGCAGGAGCGCATCGTCGTACTGCTGCGGGTCGGGATGATCGGCCACGAGGTTGAGGCCGAGGTCACGCTCACCAACCGCGACCCGATGGGGTTCCGGATGCTGATCGGCCGCCAGGCGCTGCGCCACGGCTTCGTCGTCGCCTCCGACCGCTCCTACCTCGGCGGCAAGGCGCCTCGGCACGCGCGCCGGCGCAACAAGGGGCGCCCGGCCGAGTAGCCGTCTACCCTGGCGGCGTGGACAGGATCTTCCGGATGCCGGTCGCCAGGGTGTACCCGCTCTACGTGCAGAAGCTCGAGCGCAAGGGCCGCACCCCCGCGGAGCTCGACGAGGTCATCCGCTGGCTCACCGGCTTCGGCGACGCGCAGATCCGCGCGCACCTCGACGCCGAGACGACGTTCGAGGACTTCTTCGCCGCCGCCGACCTGAACCCGGATGCCGGACTGATCACCGGCGTGATCTGCGGCGTGCGGGTGGAGCAGATCGAGGATCCGCTCATGCAGAAGATCCGCTACCTCGACAAGCTCGTCGACGAGCTCTACAAGGGCAAGGCGATGGAGAAGGTGCTCCGCACGCCGAGTTGACGCCGCGGCATCCGATCTGTCATCGTTCCGCGAGCGGGAAGCGCCGACACCGATCGGCGCGTCGACGGGCGCCACCCTGTCCCGCACCTCAGCGTCGACGTCATCTGCAGTCACCGCGAAGAGGAAACGACAATGACGCGCATCGGCATCGTGGCCGAGCGACCCGGCGAGACCCGGGTCGCGGGCACCCCCGACTCGGTCGCCCGGCTCCGCCAACTCGGATACGACGTGGTCGTGGAGGCCGGCGCCGGCGCGGCGTCGTCGTTCCCCGACCCGGCCTACGCCCAGGCGGGGGCCGAGATCGGCGACCGCTCCGCCACGTGGGGCGCCGACGTCGTGCTGAAGGTGAATGCGCCGACGGACGACGAGATGGCGCTCCTGCGCGCCGGCACCACGGTCGTGGCGCTGCTGAGCCCTGCGCTGAAGCCGGAGCTGCTCGACGAGCTGGCGGCCCGCGGCGTCACCGCGCTCGCGATGGACGCCGTGCCGCGCATCTCGCGCGCCCAGTCGCTCGACGTGCTCTCGTCGATGGCGAACATCTCCGGCTACCGGGCGGTGGTCGAGGCGGCGAACGAGTTCGGCCGGTTCTTCACCGGGCAGATCACCGCGGCGGGCAAGGTGCCGCCGGCGAAGGTACTCGTCGCGGGCGTCGGCGTCGCCGGACTCGCGGCGATCGGGACCGCCGCGAGCCTCGGCGCGATCGTGCGCGCCACCGACCCGCGCCCCGAGGTCGCCGACCAGGTGAAGAGCGTGGGCGGCGAGTACCTCGCGGTCGAGGTGGCCGAGCAGATGGTCTCGACCGACGGCTACGCCAAGGCGACGAGCGAGGACTACGACCGCCGCGCCGCCGAGATCTACTCGGAGCAGGCCGCCGAGGTCGACATCATCATCACCACCGCCGCGATCCCCGGCCGCGCCGCCCCGCGCCTGATCACCGCGGCGGATGTCGCGAGCATGAAGCCGGGGAGCGTCATCGTCGACCTCGCGGCGGCCTCCGGCGGGAACGTCGAGGGCAGCGTCGCCGGCGAGCGCGTCGTCACCGACAACGGGGTCGTCATTCTCGGCTACACGGACCTCGCGGGGCGCCTGCCCGGTCAGGCGTCGCAGCTGTACGCGACCAACGTGTTCAACCTGCTCAAGCTGCTGACGCCGGGGAAGGACGGGGCGCTGACGCTCGACTTCGACGACATCGTGCAGCGCTCGGTCACGGTGGTGCGCGACGGCGAGATCACCTGGCCGCCGCCGCCCGCACAGGTCTCCGCCGCTCCCGCCGCGCCCGCCGCGGCCCCGGCCGAGCCGGTCGCCCCGAAGGCGGGCATGCGCCGCGGAACCAAGGTCGCGCTCGTGTCCCTGGGCCTCGCCGCGCTGTTCGCGGTCTGCGCGTTCGCGCCCGCCCCGCTGCCGCAGCACTTCCTCGTGCTCACCCTGTCGGTGGTCGTCGGCTTCTACGTCATCGGGCACGTCGCGCACGCGCTGCACACGCCGCTGATGAGCGTCACCAACGCCATCTCGGGGATCATCGTCGTCGGCGCGCTGGTGCAGCTCGTCGCCCCGTCGATGCTCGTGCAGGTGCTCGCCGCGATCGCGGTGCTGCTCGCCAGCATCAACATCTTCGGCGGGTTCGCCGTCACCCGCCGAATGCTCGGCATGTTCTCGAAGGGAGCCGAGAAGTGAGCGCCGCCGCCGTCGCGACCGCGGCCTACATCCTCGCCGCGCTGCTCTTCATCCTCAGCCTCGCGGGTCTCAGCAAGCACGAGACCGCCCGACGCGGCAACACCTTCGGCATCATCGGCATGGCGATCGCGCTCGCCGCGACCATCTGGCTCGTCGTCGACGCGCTGTGGGCGCAGGAGGACGCCGCCCTCGGGCTCGGCCTGCTCGCCGGCGCCGTCGTCATCGGCGCGAGCATCGGACTGTGGCGCGCCCGCGTCGTCGAGATGACCGGGATGCCGCAGCTCATCGCCCTGTTCCACAGCTTCGTCGGCCTCGCCGCCGTGCTCGTCGGGTGGAACGGCGCCCTCGCCGAGCAGCACCTCGCCCCGGAGCTGGTCGGCATCCACGACGCCGAGGTGGCGATCGGCATCTTCATCGGCGCCGTCACCTTCACCGGCTCGATCGTCGCGTTCCTGAAGCTGTCGGCGCGCATCTCGTCGAAGCCGATGATGCTGCCCGGCAAGAACGCCCTCAACCTGGGTGCGCTGGTCGCGTTCGTCGGACTCACCGTCTGGTACGTCATCACGCCGGGTCTGCCGATCCTCATCGCCATCACGGTGCTCGCGCTGCTGCTGGGCTGGCATCTGGTCGCCTCGATCGGCGGCGGCGACATGCCCGTCGTCGTGTCGATGCTCAACAGCTACTCGGGCTGGGCGGCCGCGGCCGCGGGGTTCCTGCTGAACAACGACCTGCTCATCGTCACCGGCGCGCTGGTCGGATCGTCGGGCGCCTACCTGTCGTACATCATGTGCAAGGCCATGAACCGCTCGTTCATCTCGGTCATCGCCGGCGGGTTCGGCATCGAGGCGCCGAAGAAGGGCGATGAGGAGACCGGCGAGCACCAGGAGATCGACGCGGTCGGCGCGGCCGAGATGCTCGCCAACGCGACGAGCGTCGTCATCACCCCCGGCTACGGGATGGCGGTGGCCCAGGCCCAGTACCCGGTCGCCGAGCTGGTGGCCAAGCTGCGCGCCCGCGACATCGACGTGAGGTTCGGCATCCACCCCGTCGCCGGGCGCCTGCCGGGCCACATGAACGTGCTCCTCGCCGAGGCGAAGGTGCCGTACGACATCGTGCTCGAGATGGACGAGATCAACGACGACCTGGCCGACACCACCGTCGTGCTCGTCATCGGCGCCAACGACACCGTGAACCCCGCAGCTGCGGAGGATCCGGGCAGCCCGATCGCGGGGATGCCGGTGCTGCGGGTGTGGGAGGCCGAGAACGTCATCGTGTTCAAGCGGTCGATGGCCTCCGGCTACGCGGGGGTGCCGAATCCGCTGTTCTGGCGGCAGAACGCGCACATGCTGTTCGGCGACGCCAAGGACCGGGTGGAGGACATCCTCAGGGCGCTCTGACGGCGCACGGGTCGCGCACCTCGGAGCCGAACACCGCGGCCGTCGCGCCCGCTGGGAATGTGGACACGTCATCCGGATGTTGAGGTCATCGTGAAGCGCATCGGATTCCTCTCGTTCGGGCACTGGTCGAACTCCCCCGGGTCGCAGACCCGGTCGGCGTCGGACGTGTTGCACCAGTCGATCGACCTCGCGGTCGCGGCGGAGGAGCTCGGTGCCGACGGCGCGTACTTCCGCGTGCACCACTTCGCCCGGCAGCTCGCGTCGCCGTTCCCGCTGCTCGCCGCCGTCGGCGCCCGCACGAGTCGCATCGAGATCGGCACCGGCGTGATCGACATGCGCTACGAGAACCCGCTCTACATGGCCGAGGACGCCGGCGCCGCCGACCTCATCGCGGGCGGCCGACTGCAGCTCGGCGTCAGCCGCGGCTCCCCCGAGCAGGTGATCGACGGCTACAAGTACTTCGGCTACGACGCGCCCGAGGGCATGACGATGGCGGATGCCGCCCGCCAGCAGACCGAGGTGTTCCTGCAGGTGATCAGCGGCGCGCGGTTCGCGGAGCCGAACCCGCGCCCGATGTTCCCCAACCCGCATCCGGGTCCGCTGCCGATCGAGCCCCAGTCCCCCGGCTTGCGCGACCGCATCTGGTGGGGCGCCGGCTCCGACTCCACCGCCGTGTGGGCGGCCGAGAAGGGCATGAACCTCATGAGCTCGACGCTCAAGGAGGACGAGTCGGGCGAGCCGTTCCACGTGCAGCAGCGCAAGCAGATCGAGAAGTTCCACGCGGCCTGGAAGGAGGCCGGTCACGAGCGCGCGCCGCGCACCTCGGTGAGCCGGTCGATCTTCGCCATCACCACCGATGAGGACCGCCGCTACTTCGCCCCCGGCAGCCGGGAGGACGGCGACACCTTCGGCGTCATCGACGACTACCGCGCCGTGTTCGGCCGCAGCTTCGCCGACGAGCCCGACAAGCTGATCGAGCAGCTGCGCGAGGACGAGGCGATCGCCGCCGCCGACACCCTGCTGCTCACCGTGCCGAACCAGCTCGGGGTGGAGTACAACGCCCACGTGCTCGAGTCGATCCTCACCCACGTCGCCCCGGAGCTCGGCTGGCGCTGACATCCTGGGCTCATGAGCATCGAGCCGGGCCGTTATCGCCACTTCCGCGGGCAGGAGTACGAGGTGGTCGGCGTCGCGCGGCACAGCGAGACCGAGGAGCGGCTCGTCGTCTACCGGCAGGGCTACGGCGACGGATCGCTGTGGGTGCGCCCGGTCGCGATGTGGGACGAGCACGTCGAGAAGGACGGCTACTCCGGGCCGCGCTTCGCGCCCCTCACCGGCGACTGACCCGGGGCGGGGCGAGGCGAACCCCTCCCGCGCGGTCGGCTACGGCAGTCGGCCGATCGCCTGGGTGAACTCCCGGATCACCCCGGGGACGTCGCCGTCGAGCACCACGCGCACGAGCCCGTCGTCGCCTGCCGCCCCGTGCACCGCGTCCTCACCGACGTGGATGCGCCGGTCGACGACGGTCTGGGCTCGGCTGCGCCCCTCCAGCTCGACCCGCACCGGGAACTCGCCCGCCTCGAACAGGTCGGGGCGGGCCAGCCAGACGATCGCGCCCGCGTCGCCGATCCCCGCGACGTGCGCCGGGTCAACCGGCTCGGGCGCGAGGTGGTCGAGCAGCCGCGCGACGAACGGCGCGGCGCGGCGCGGCGCGGCGGCGAGGGCGGCGCGCTCGGCGGCGGGCACCCGCATCCGGGTGAACACGTCGAGCGGGTACATCTCCACCGGCACCCCCGCGTCGAGACAGATCGCCGTCGCCTCCGGGTCCTGCCAGACGTTGAACTCCGCCACCGGGGTGGCGTTGCCGCCGGAGACCGCGCCGCCCATGAAGACGAGCCGCTCGACGCGGTCGGCGAGTTCCGGATGCTGCCGCAGCAGCAGCGCGAAGTCGGTGAGCGGGCCGATGCCGGCCAGTGTCACCGGACCCTCGGCCGCGAGGATCGCCTCGCGGTAGAACTCGACCGCCGGCTCGGCGACCGGCGCGCGCGACGGAGCGGGAAGGTCGAGGTCGGCCAGCCCGTCGACGCCGTGGAAGTGCGACGGACGGGCGGGCGCGAGCAGCGGGCGCGGTGCCCCGACGGCGACCGGCACGTCGTCCGCCCCCGCGATGTCGAGCACGCGCAGGGTGTTGGTCACGACGTTCTCGAGCGTCGTATTGCCCGCGACGCAGCCGACGCCGAGCAGGTCGATGCCCGGATGCCCGACGGCGAACAGGATCGCCATGGCGTCATCGACCCCGGTGTCGACGTCGAGCAGCAGGCGCACGGTCACGTCTCGATGCTAGAGCGGCGCGCGCACCCTCCACGCGACCGAGCCCGGGGAGACGACGAACGGCCCCGCCGAAGCGGGGCCGTATCGGTGGACCCAGGGGGAATCGAACCCCCGACCTTCTCATTGCGAAAAGCGGCCGAACCCTCGCAACCAAGGGAAGCCACGGAGTTCAGGTTTTCCTGGGTTACAACGCTTCCGGTTCTTGCCCTAGCGAACAAACTCTGGGGGCACCGAGGGGGCACGGTCCACTTGGGCGAGCCTCCTCCGAATTCACAATCTGCGCTAGCGCCGTGAGAGGGAGTTTTTGCCCCCAGAACGGCGGGCTCGCCTCCAAACCTCCCTGTGTTGCAATGACCTCGAGCGGGTTGAGTGTGTCCGGAAACTTCCCGCCGTCGGTGTCAGGTGGTGAAGTTGCAGTCAGCGCGCGGAACAAGAGGTGTGCGAAGTGGCATGTTGGTCTCGAACTCAACGGGCGTCAACTTGCCGAGGACGCGCTGTCGGCGGTGTCGATGATGATAGGCGCGTTGGGTCCGGTCATGATCACCCGCCGCGGATCTTCCCTGGTCGAAGTTTATGAAGCTCTCGACGGCGGCGTTGTCACCGGCCGCGCCGACCCGCGCAGAGATGCTCTTTCGGAGCCGAGCCGGGGCGGTGGCGCTACGAGTCGGTAGGCGACGACCCGGTCCTCTACGAGTACTAGCGCTTGGGACCGACCATCAGCCGCCGCCGCCGCTGATGCCGGCGACCGCAGAGTAGGTTTCGTACCCGGGCTTCGCCGATACTGGCACGACAAACGTTCGCACGGGCGGCTTGAAGGATTCGTAGCTCGGTACCGCTCTCACACACGTGCGCGAGCGGACGACGTCTCAGCGGCCGACTTTCCCCAGCAGCCCGGCGATCGGCGCGATGACGGCCGGCCGCGCGGCGAGCCAGGCGCCCGCCATCACCAGGAGGGAGACGCCGAAGATTATCGCCCCGACCCAGTTCACCGCGTCCTGCCCGCCGTACATGTGATTGAGGTTGCGCAGCGCGCCGGCGGCGAACACGAGCGTCACGTGGGCGATCAGGAAGAGGACGAAGTACAGCATGACAGGGAAGTGCACGGCGCGCGCGAGCTCGATGGGGTACCACCGGCTCAACCGCGTCCAGCGCGGCGACCAGAATCCCGACATGCGCACGCCGGTCACGGCCGCCAGCGGAGCCGCGACGAACACCGTGACGAAATAGGCCAGCTGCTGGAGGCTGTTGTAGTTCAGCCATCCGTTCTCGGTCGGCCAGTCGAGCGAGGCGTACTGCAGAGCCGCCGACAGCGCGTTCGGGAAGACCTCCCACGAGGTCGGCACGATGCGCGCCCAGTGCCCGCTGGCGAACAGCAGGATCACGAACACCGCTCCGTTGACCAGCCACAGCAAATCGAGCACGAGGTGCAGGAACAGCGTGATGCTGATCTTTCGCGGGGGGGTGCGGGTCTTCGGCCAGCGGGAGTTGTCGCGCGTCCACATCGCGGGCGGCTTGCGCTCCGTGCGCACCTTCCACCCGGAGCGGATGATCAGCACCAGGAAGAACGCGTTGAGGAAGTGGCTCCACGACGCCCAGGTCGGGATCCCGACCGCCGTGGAATCGGGCAGCGGATACTCCCCCGGGAAATCGGTGAGGAAGTCGGCGACGGCTCCCGAGCCGACCAGCAGGCGCGCCCCGACGATGACGGCCGCGGCGAGCACGACCACGACGACCGCGAGGACCAGCCAGCGCGACGTCCGCGATCGGCCGGGCGTCGCTGCGGGCGATGCCGGCGCGAGCGGAGCGTCGGCTGCGGCCGGGGCGCTGGATGCCGCGGCGTCGCCGATCGCGGAAGCGGTCGCGGGGGTCTCCCCCAAGCCGCGACGCGCACTCGGACGAGCGGGGGCCGGCTCCGCCTTCCCGGAGGTCGCCGGCGCCGAGCTCGCGGGCTCGCCGAGTCCTCGCCGGATGCGCGGCGCCGGGTCCGTCATCGAGCCGACCGGGATTCGATCGCGGCGATCAGGCGCGGTACGACGGTGAACAGGTCGCCCACGATGCCGAAGTCGGCGACCTCGAAGATCGGAGCGTCGGCGTCCTTGTTGATGGCGACGATCGTCTTGGAGGTCTGCATCCCTGCTCGATGCTGGATGGCACCGGAGATCCCGAGTGCGATGTACAGCGTGGGAGAGACCGAGACGCCGGTCTGACCGACCTGGGAACTCGGGGGCACGTAGCCCGCGTCGACCGCGGCGCGCGAGGCTCCGACGGCCGCCCCGAGGGCGTCGGCGAGTTGCTCGACGAGGGCGAAGTTCTCGGCGGATCCGAGTCCGCGTCCCCCCGACACGACCGTGGTGGCGCCGCGGAGCTCCGGACGACCCGAGGTACCGGGCGCCGGCTCGAATCCCGACAGCTCGGCGGCCCGCGACGTCGACGCGTCGACCTCCACCGGGACGGACTCGAGCGGAGCTCCGTCCGCCCGGTGGTCGACTGCACCCTGGCGGACGGTCACGACGAGCAGACCGGTGCTCGCGGCGGACTCGACGTCGTAGTCGCCGCCGTACACCGAGTGCTGGACCGTGATGCCCTCGTCATCCCGTCCGAGCCCGACCGCGTCGACCGCGAGTGCCGCGCCGACTCGCGCGGCCAGCCGGCCGG
The DNA here is from genome assembly GCA_041984585.1 of Pseudolysinimonas sp. Classification (GTDB taxonomy): domain Bacteria; phylum Actinomycetota; class Actinomycetes; order Actinomycetales; family Microbacteriaceae; genus Pseudolysinimonas_A. Next base: position 23,179 of record JBHIXX010000006.1, read on the forward strand.
CGACGTCGCGTCCTTCGATCGAGTTCGAGATGACCACCGCGACCGGGTGGGCGACATCGATCGCGGCGACCAGTGCATCCACGATCGGCACCGTGAGGCGCTCGCGCGCGTCGGCGCGGGGAGCGACAATCACGCGGGTCGCACCGGCCTCGGCGGCCGCCTGCGCGAGCGGCTCGGTCGCCGAGGGGTCGGCGACCACGAGGGCCACGGGGGTGCCGGCGAGGGCCGCGGCGCCGACCAGGCCGCCGAGGCTGGACGCCGGCGAGCCGTCGGCGCGAGCCTCGACCACGACGAGGACGCTGTCGTCCGGGAATCCGCTCATCGCGAGCCTCCGATCAGCCGCTGCGTGACCAGGTAGTCGGCCAGCTGCTCCGCGGAGTCTCCGCCGTCGTCGACGACCTTCACACCCGCTTCGCGCGCGGGTCGCTCCGCGACGGCGATCACGATCGACCGCGCGTTCTCCGACTGCGCCCCGTCGACGTCGAGTTCGGCCAGACCCCAGGTCTCGACCGGCTTCTTCTTGCCGGCCATGATGCCTTTGAAGCTGGGGAAGCGGGCGTCGGGCAGCGCCTCGGTGATCGAGACGACGGCGGGCAACGCCGACGACGCGGTGAAGGATCCGCCTTCCACGACCCGCCGGCCGGAGACGGAGTCATCCGAGAACTCGACCGAGGCCAGACTCGTCACGTTCGGCACATCCAGCAACTCGGCCACCATGGCGGCGAGCACGCCCCCGGAGCCGTCGGTCGAGAGGTTCCCGGTCAGCACCACGTCGGGCCCGATGCGGCGGATCGCGGCGGCCAGAACGCGTGCGGTGGTGCCCAGGTCCGCGCCGGCGAGACCGGCGTCCACGACGTGGACCGCGGAGTCCGCCCCCATCGAGAGCCCCTTCCGGAGTGCGGCGACCGCCGACTCCGGCCCCATGGTCATCAGAATGATCTCGGTGTCGGGGCGAGCATCGGCGACCGAGAGCGCCACCTCGAGGGCGCGCTCGCCGATCTCGTCGAGGACGGCATCGGTCGCCTGACGATCGGCGAGACCGGTTGCGAGGTCGAGTTTGCGGTCCCCGTACGTGTCGGGGACTTCCTTCACCAGGACCACGATTTTCATGCCACTCCTCGCCGCGCTGCGATCTGCGAGCCGGACTCGGGACTCCCGAGCTCCGGCGATCCGATCCCGGCCGCAGCCGGGTCAGGGGCTGCGGAAGGGTCGGGCCTACTGTCCACGAATAGTATACTTGTATTCTCGTTATTCGGTCGAGCGGTCGGCCGACTGCGCGACGGTCGACGGCTCCGATTTGAGGGTCGGATCCAACCGCGACGCGATGATGCGGTGCTGGATCTCCGCGGTGCCCTCGACGATCGTGAAGAAGCGCGCGTCCCGGTAGAGGCGGGCGATCTCGGCGTCGCCGAGATAGCCCACGCCGCCGAAGACGCGGAGCATCCGGTCGGTGATCTCCACGGCCGTCTCGGCGGCTAGCAGCTTGGCCTGCGAGCATTCCAGGATCGGCACGTCGCCTCGATCGACAGCGATCGCCGCAGCGTGGTAGCTCAGCAATTCGGCGGCGCGCAGCGCGGTCGTCGCGTGGGCCAGCATGGCCGAGATCTCCTGCCGACGCAGCAGCGGCCGACCGAAGGTCTCGCGGCTCGCCGCCCGAGCGAGTGCGAGGTCGATGGCGCGTCGCCCGAGCCCGAGCGCCGAGGCCGCGACGAGCAACCGACCGATCACGAGCACCTCGAGGATGTCGTCGAGCGAGCTCCCGCCTTCCGGCGAGAGGCGGCGTCCGTCGGAGACGTCGACGTCGTCGAAGACCAACTCCCCGACCTCCGACGAGCGGCAGCCGAGCTTCGAGAGCTTGCGTTCGCACGCGAAGCCGCGATCCCCGCGCTCGACGAGGAAGACCCCGAACCGATCGGTTCCGGCGATCCGGGCCGTGAGCGCGATGGCATCGGCGAGCGGGCCGTTGGTGATGAACGTCTTGCGCCCCGAGAGCACCCAGCCGGAGGGGGTCGGCCGGGCGGTGGTGCGCATCCGGCGGACATCGGATCCCGCATCCGGCTCCGTGATGGCCATGGCGATGACGTACGTCCCGGCCAGCGCCGGCCCCAGCCACGCCGTATGCTGCGCGGCGCTGCCGAATCGATGGAGGTAGGCCGTGCCGACGTGATCCTGGTGCCCGAGCCCGGAGGAGATCCCGACGGAGCGGTAGGAGAACTCCTCGCGGATCACCATGGCGGCGCGCAGATCGGTACCCCCGCCGCCCACGTCCACCGGATAGTGGGAGCCGATCAGCCCGGCCGCTCCCGCCCGGGCGAAAAGCTCCCGCGGGAAGGTCTCCGTCGCCTCGGCCTCGTCGACGCGGGGGACGATCTCCTCCTGGGCGAATTGGCGGGCGCGAGCACGCCAGGCTTCGAGCTCCGCGCCGAGGTCGATCGGGTCGACACTCATTCCGACCGCCGTCTCGCGGCGAAGCGGCGCAGCCGGGCATCCCGGTCCGGATCCGGCTCGATGTTGAGTCGGCCCCGCCAGTTGAGCGCCTGGTCGGCCCACTGCGCCTCGCCGTACGACCGCCCCAGACCGGAGTCGAGCATCCGCTTCAGGTAGCCGACGGCCCGCGCGCTGTTGTGCGCGATCTCGGCCGCGAGCTCGCGCGCCGCGTCCTCCAGTTCGGGCTCGGGAACCGATCGGGTGACGAAGCCCCGGGTCACTGCCTCGGCGCCCGTGACGGCGCGGCCCGCGATCAGCATCTCGCGCGCCCCGGTGATCCCGAGCCGCCGGACGTATCGCTGGACCTCGCCGGAACCGGGGATCAACCCGAAGGCGGCATGGGTATCGCGGAAGATCGCGTCGTCCGCCGCGACGATGAAGTCGCAGCACAGCGCGAGGTGCAGACCGCCGGTAAGCGCGTGGCCCTGCACGACGGCGACGACCGGCACGGGCAGCTCGCCGAGCTGCTCCCAGAGCCGCGCGGCACCGAGCCCCGCGTCGGAAGTCTTCGGCAGATCGGGATTGTGGACCGCTCCGAGGTCGGCACCGGCGCAGAACGACGGGCCTTCACCGCGCAGCAGGATGACGCGCGCACCCCGATCGCCGACCGCGTGATCCAGCGCATCCGAGATCTGTTCCAGGATCGCGACGGTGAGCGCGTTGCGACGTTCCGGACGGCACATGACCACCTCGACGATGCCGTCCGCGAGGCTCCGGACGACGACGAGCTGCTCACCGGACGGATTCTCGATCCGGGTCACCACGGTCGCCCTCCGTTCACGATCAGCAACTCTCCGGTGGTGTAGCTCGCGGCGGGACTCGCGAGATAGACCGCGGCGCCCGCGATCTCCTCGGGGCGGGCGACCCGCCCCATCGGCACCGTCGGGACGATCGCGCGGTGGGCGTCGTTGCGGGGCTCGCCGTCCTCGCTCACCAGACCCGGGCAGAGCGCATTCACCCGCACGTCCGGGGCACACTCGACGGCGAGGAAGCGGGTCAGCATCCAGAGGGCGGACTTGCTCACGCCGTAGGGCCCGAGATTCGGCGTCGGCTGCAGGCCCGAACCGGAGACGAGGTTGATCACGGCGCCCGTCGGCGACTCGCGCAGCTTCGGCATCAGCTCGCGACACAGCCGCAGCGGGGCCCAGAGGTTGGTGGCGAACACCTCCGCCCAGACGTCGTCGGGGGCCTCCAGAAGCGGTGCCGGCCGCCCCGTGGTGTGTGCGTTGTTGACGAGGATGTCGAGCGGAAGACCGCGCAGCTCGTCGACGACGGCGTCGAGACCGACCGGGGTGGAGACGTCGGCGGCGATCGTCGTCACCTGCACTCCGCTCGCCAGGCGGATGGATGCGGCCGTCGCGGAGAGCCGCTCCGGGTCGCGAGCGACCAACGCGAGGTCGGCGCCCGCGTCGGCGAAGGCGACCGCGATCGCCCGACCGACGTTGCGGCTTGCGCCCGTGATGAGCGCCGTCCGACCGTCGAGTCGGAACGACGGCGGTGCGGGGGAATCGACCATGGGACCTCCAGAGTTGCGATGGATGGCGCGGATCAGCCGCCGAGATCGGGAGCCAGGTCGAGCCGGCCGTTCGCGTGCACCCGGCGATCGCCGACCCGGGTCTCGAAATGCACCGTGTCGCCGGCACGGACGGCGCTCACGATGAGCTCCTCCCCGGGGACCACGGGGGCGACGAACCGGACATCGACCCCGCGGATCGCGCCCCACCGTCGCCCGGCCAGGTCGCGCGCGACACGATGCACGACCATGCCGAGCGCGCACAACCCGTGCAGGATCGGACGGTCGAAGCCGACCGCGCGGGCGGCATCCGGATCGAGGTGGAGCGGATTCTGGTCCCCGGTCTGCGCGTAGAGCACGGCTTGACTCTCGAGCGTCGGAACCCGCACCTCGGTCGGCTCGCCGTTCGGAAGCGAACTCGGTTCGGGTGCCGCGAACGGCGAGCCGACCGAGGCTCCGCGGATCACGCTCGTCACGACGTTGCGGGCGACCATGCGCCCAGACTCGTCATGGCTCGTCGTCTCACGACGCACCAGCACGCCGCTACGCACGTCGCCGATCTCGAGGATCCGCGACCGACTCGTCCCGGACGCCGTCGACGGCAGCGGGCCGGGGAGTTCGAGAGTGTGGCCCGCGTAGAGTACGTCGAGCGGGTCGTAGGCGAGTCCGGGCAGCGCGACGCTGCGGAGACTGTGCGCATCCGCCAGCAGCGTCGCGAACGTCCCGAGCGCCCGCGGGTCGTGCTCGCGAACCAGGTCCAGGTCGTCGCGATCCATCACATCGACAGGGGCACCGACGGCGAGCGCATAGCGCCGCACCTCCGCCGGCCCCCAGCTCCACGTCACCGGTGGGAAGTCGGGTTGTTCGATCACGGTCATCAGGACGCCACCTCCGGGGCTTGCGCGAGGATCTCCGACGTGCGGCGGTTGAGCGAACGCCCGAACAGCAGCGCCGCGGCGATCGCCAAGACGAGCACGACGGCCTGGAACAGCCAGCCGAGCGCGTAGCCGCCCAACTCGACGAGGCCTCCGAACGCTAGCGGACCGAGCGCGAGCCCGACGAAGAAGCCCCGGAGCATGCGCGAGGCGGAGATCCCCACGGCGTTGCGTCGCACGTTGCGCATGATCGTCACCATCCCCAGCGCGTTCCAGCCGACGATTGACAGCCCCCCGAGCATCGCGGCGGGCCACATGAGCCAGGTCGCCAACGGCGCGAGCAGACACAGGATGGCCGACAGCGCGCCGATCGCTCCGAGGAGCCCGAGCAGGCGCCCGGGCGGGACCCCGCTTTCGCTCAGGCGCGCCCAGACGACGCGCGCGACGACCGAGGCGATCGCGAACGCCGCGAACACCAGTCCCGCCAGGACTTCGTTGTATCCGAGCGAATGTGCGTAGATCACATAGAAGCCGTTGCAGATGCCGGTGGCGACTCCGAGCAGCAGGGCGTAGCGGGAGATCCACCCCAACCACCGCAGCCGACGCGGCTCAAGGTGCTCCCCCTCTGGTTCGAGTTCGAGCACGGCGCGCGACGAGCGGCGGGCCGCGAGCACGGTCGCGACCGCCAGGACAGGCACCACCGCCGCAGCGAGCGAGGCGAGGTGCCAGCCGAGCAGGACCGCGAGCCCCGGGAGGACCACCCCGAGATAGAGCCCGGCACCGGTCGCGCCGGACTGCTTGACTCCCGTGGCGAAGGCGCGCGAATCGGGCGGGATGCGGTGCGCGATCATCCCGTTGCTGCCCGGATTCGCGGCGGCCATCGCGACACCCGCGAACACCGCCGACACCACGAGCGCGGGCAACACGAAGCTCGCGGCCAGCAGCAGCGTCGCCAGGAGCGAGCAGATGGATCCCGCGATCACGACGAACATCGGATCGACCCGATCCGAGATCCGTCCGATCGGTCCGCTCGAGATCGCCGCGACGGTGTACAGGCCGCCGAAGAGCAGACCCATGGCACCTGCGCTCAGATGCAGGTCGGAGACCAGGAACGGCGACAGGGTCGCGTAGGAGTACGTGCCGGTCGCACCCGTCGCCATCGCCAGCGAGAGCGAGGAGATCAGAAGGGGCCCGCCGTTGCGGGACTCGCGCGCCATCCTAGTGCGCTCGACGCGCGCGGAACGTCGCGCTCCGCCGCGACGACTCGCGCGTGGTGATCTCGTCGATCAGGGCCTGGTCAGCGCCGAGCTGGGGAGCCGTGCGGCGGGGCACACGGGGCGAACCGCTGATCTTGATCGGGTTGCCCGCCACGGTGAGCGTTCCGACGACCGGATCCTCGACGTCGATGAGCATCTCGCGGACGGCGACCTGCGGATCGTCGAAGAGCTGCGAGACGTCCTGGACGGGGCCTGCGGGGACGCCGGCGCTCGACAGTACCAAGGTCACGTCGTGCGCGGTCTTGTCGGATGCCCACTCCTCGATCAAGGGGCGTAGGACCGTCTCCTGATTCGCCGCGCGCGACAACCCGGTCGCCAGGTCCGGCGCATTCGCGAGGTCGTCGCGACCGATCGCGGTGCAAAACTTTCGCCAGATCGCGTCGCTCGCGATCCCGATCGCGACCCAGCCGTCGCTCGTGCGGAACGCGCCATACGGCGCCGAGGTGGGGCTCAGTCCGCGCCGCGGGAGCTGGCCGAAGTGGGAGACGTGGCCGATCAGCTGCTCGTTCATCGCCACCATGGCGTCGTACATCGCGGTGTCGACGTGCTGACCCTCCCCGGAGATCTCGACGGCGCGCAGCGCCAGCACGACGCCGAACGCGGCGAGCATGCCGGCGAGCTGGTCCGCGATCGGCGACCCGAGATACATCGGCGGGTCGCCCTCCTCGCCGACCCGGAGCATCGCCCCGCTCATCGCCTGCGCGACGATGTCGAACGCGGGCAGATGCATGTACGGACCCGGCGGCAGCACGTCGCCGTGGCCGAACCCGGAGATCGTGGCGTAGACGAGTCGCGGATTCCGCTCACGCAGCACCTCCCACCCGAGCCCGAGCCGCTCCATCGCGCCCGGGCGCAGATTCTCCCAGACGACATCCGCCTTCTCGACGAGCCGCAGGAAGGTCTCCCGCCCCTCCGAGGACTTCAGGTCGAGCACGACGCTGCGCTTGTTGCGGTTCACCCGGAGGAAGGCATAGCTCATCGCCCCGTCTTCCGACGTATAGTTCGGGGTCGCGACGCGATAGCCGTCACCCTCCGGCGGCTCGACCTTGACCACCTCTGCCCCGAAATCCCCGAGGATCATGCTGCCGTAGGGGCCCGAGAGGAAGTTCTCGATCGCGAGAACCGTGATCCCCGAGAGCGGCCCCGTCGCCTCCGACGCGTTCACGTCTTCTCCCTTCCTGCACGCATCCAGCCGACCGAGATCTCCCCGGCCGATTCGAGCGATGCCAACAGATTCTCCGGCGCGGCGAGCGGTCGCACGACGACATCCGTCGCCCCGGCCTCGACGTACTCCAGCAGGCGCGCGCGGACCGCCTCGACCGATCCGTAGGGCACCGTCCGGTCCACCGTCGCGGTCATGTCCCGGTGGTACTGGGCCGAGAGGTACTCGATCGCCCGTTCGCGCGCCGCGGTGGCGTTCGGGTCGAGGTACACGAAGACGTGGGCGATGACCCGTGACGTGCGGTCCGGGGCGAGCTCGGCGAGTCGGGCGACGCCCGCGGCGACGCGCTCCGGGTGCATCAGGTAGGGCATCCATCCGTCACCGAGGGTCGCCGCGCGGCGCAGCCCGACCTCCGAGCGACCGCCGACGATCACCGGGATGTCCCCACGCACCGGCGTCGGAAGCACCCTCGCGGCGTCGAAGTCGAAGTCGGCATCGTGGCGATCGACCTCGGCACCGCTCCAGAACTCGCGCAGCAGCCGGATCGTGGTGTCGGCACGCGGCCCACGTCGACGCAGCGGCACGCCCGCCGAGGTGAAGTCGGCCTCGAACTCGCCGCCCACGCCGATCCCGAGGATCACCCGCCCACCGCTCAGGTAGTCGAGCGAGGCGAACGCCCGGGCGGTCGCCGCCGGCGCACGCAAGGGCAGCAGGTAGACCCCGGTGGCGAGACCGATCCTCGTGGTTCGAGCAGAGACCGCGGACAGCAGTGCGACCGGGTCGAGCAGCGGGTGCGACCACGACACGTGGTCGTTGACCCAGTAGTGATCGAACCCGAGCTCCTCCGCTCGGCGGCCGTACTCGAGCACCTCTGCGGCGGAGGGGAAGCCCAGGGTGCCCGGGCCGAACCCGACCCCGAGCGCCGAGCCGGTGGTCATCGGACGACACCCGACTCGAGGAGCCGTTGGATCTCCGCCTCGCTGAACCCGGCGGCGGACATGACCTCGCGGGTGTGCGCCCCGAGGCCCGGGGCAGGGGCCGTGGGCAGGTCCGGCGTGTCGGCGAACTTGAACGGCGAGCGGATCCGATCGTGGGCCCCGGGGCCGCCGAGGAGACCGCGGGCACGGAAGTGGGAGTCGTCGAGGGCGGCCTCGATGCTGTGGCACGGCGCCGCGGGGATCCCGCCGGCGCGGAAGATCTCGAACCACTCGTCGACCCCGCGGGTCGCGATGATGCCGCGCAGGCGCCCGTCGAGTTCCGCGAAGGCGTCGGGATCGTGCTGCCGGCCGACGTCCTCGCGCAGTTCCAGAACGGTGCAGAGGCGCTCCCAGAAGACCGGCTCGAGGCAGCCGAGGCTGAGCCACTCCCCGTCCGCCGTCGGGTACACGCCGTAGCCCGGGATGCCGCCCGTGACGGGCAGACCGTCCGGAACGGGGTCGGACCCCGTGGCGAGGAACCACTGGGCACGCGTCTGCTGCCAGTAGAGCGCACCCTCGGCCATGCTGAGATCGAGGTAGTCGCCCGTCCCGCTCACCGAGCGGCGCACGAGCGCCGCGAGGATCCCGGAGACGGCGAGCAGAGCGCCGCCGCCGATGTCGGCGATCGGCAACCACGGGATGCGGGGAGCGTCGCGCCCCCCGAAGTAGCGCAGGATGCCGGCGAGCGCCTGATAGTTGATGTCGTGCCCGGGGAGGTCGGCATACGGGCCGTCCTGCCCGTAGCCGGAGATCGAGACGTAGACCAGACCGGGGTTCACGGCGCGCAGATCGCTCGGGCCGATGCCGAGGTCGTCGACGAGCCCCGGGCGGAACCCCTCGAGGACCACGTCGTAGTCCGCGGCGAGTCGCCGGATGAGGTCACGGCCTTCCTCGGCCTTGAGATCGACCGCGATCGAGCGCTTGTTGCGATTGATCATGCCGAATCGGTACGCCTCCCCGGACTCGGCCCGCGGAGCGCTCGCACGCTCCGGGTCGCCGCCGCGCGGATGCTCGACCTTGAGGACCTCGGCGCCGAGGTCGGCCAGCACCATCGTCGCGAACGGTCCCGGGAGGATCCGCGTGAGATCCAGGACGCGGATCCCGGCCAGCGGTGCGTCAGTCGAGGTCATCGGGGCTCCTGTCGTCATGTCAGGACCCCCGCGGCGCGCAGGTCCAGGATCTCATCGGGGTCAAGGCCGCCGATCTCGCGCAGCACCTCGTCGGTGTCGGCCCCGAGCAGCGGGGCGGGGCCCGCGAGACTCCCGGGGGTCCGGGTCAGATGCGGAGTCGGTGCGGTGTAGACGCTCTTGCCCATCACCGGGTGGTCCAGCCACTGCACCGCTCCGGCGCTCACCAGGCCCCCGACGTCGTCGAGCAGCTCATCAGCGGTGCGAACCGGCGAGGCGGCGATGCGGGCTGCGACGAGCGCCGCGGCGAGCTCGTCGGCGTCGCGGTCGGCCGTCCACGCGGCGATCGCGCGCTCGATCTCGTCCTCGTGCGCCTTCCGGCCCGCGAGGCGGGCGTAGTCCGGTACGCGCAGCGCGGGGAGGTCGCAGATCGCGGTGAAGGCGGCCCAGCGCTCGTCGTCCATCACGGAGATCGCGATCCAGCGGTCGTGACCGCGGGTCGGGAAGACCCCGTGCGGTGCGGCATGCGGGATGCGGTTGCCGCTGCGATGCGGCGTCCGCCCGGTGTCGGCCATCTCGATCGCGGGTCCGATGACGTTGAGGGTGGATTCGAGCTGCGAAAGCTCGATCCGCTGCCCGTCGCCGGTCGCGTCGCGGTGCAGCACGGCGGCGAGGATGGCCACCACGGCGTGCATCGGGTTCGGCACGTGGTCGGGGTAGTTGGTCCCCGTTCCGACCGGCTCGCGATCGGGGTAGCCGCACAGCTCGTGCAGCCCGCACAGCGCGACCAGGGTCGCTCCGAATCCGGAGAAGGTCGCGTGCGGGCCGGATTCGCCCTGCATCGGCATGGCGAGATAGATGAGATCCGGCCGGACGGTGATCAGGTCCTCGTACCCCAACCGCCACTTCTCCATGGTTCCGGGGCGGAAGCTCTGGGTGCAGACGTCGGATCGTGCGGCAAGGCGCAGGACGACCTCCCGCGCCCGCGGATGACTCATGTCGAGCGCGACGCTGCGCTTGCCCGCGTTCCGATCGGCGAAGTATCCGGATCGCTCGAGGGGCGCGTCGCCCGGGGCGAAGGGCGCCGTGCGGCGCAGCGGGTCGGGCCGGGTGGCCGACTCGATCTTGATCACCTCCGCACCGAACTCCGCGAGGATCTTGGTGCCGATCGGACCGGCACCCACCCAGGTGAAGTCGAGCACGCGGAGACCCGCGAGCGGTGCCGCGGTCACAGGGTCACCCCGGTCGGTTCGAGCAAACTCCACGGCGTGGCGGAGAGCCGGTACGGTGCGCCGACCAGTCGCCGATCGCCCTCGCGCACGAAGAAGTCCCGCGCGGCGAGGTGCTCGCTCGCCAACAGATCCTCGGGGCTGTTCACCGGGCAGACCGCGATGTTGCGCCGCTGGGCCTCGACGTAGAGATCGGCTTTCGTCCGCGCGGCGGCGAAGTCCTCGAAGATCCGGCGGAATGCGACCTGCGCGTCGGGAGTGCGGCGGAACTCGTGATCGGTCCACTGTGGGTCGTGCAGCATCTCGGCACCGTCGACACCCGCCTCATCGAACCAGGCGAGCAGGTTCGACCAGCCCTGTGCGGTGCTGAGGCGTCCGACCATGACGTAGACGAACCCGTCGGCGCACGCGTAGACGCCCGTCCCGGCCTCCTGGTACCCCGCCCCCACCCGGCGGCGCACGACGCCCTCGAGGTCGCTGAACTGCAGGGCGTTCTCCAGAGCGGTCGCCACCGACTCCTGGACGCTGACGCGCACCTCCTGCCCCTGGCCCGACTGGCGGCGGGTCCGCACCGCGAGCAGACCGCCCACGGCGGCGTACAGGCTGGCCATGCGCAGGCTCTGATCTCCGAAAGCGCGGGTCGGAGCGCGATCGGGCCAGCCGCCGAGAGCGAGGAACCCGCCCGCCGCGCTCGACACGAGGTCGGTCGCGGGATCCCCGGCGCGGACCCCCTCGACACCCCACGGACTGATCCGCACCCGGACGAGGTCGGCGCGCGCGGCGACCGGATCCCCGCTCGGCAGACCGACGACGGCGAGCACGTCCGGCGAGCCCGACTCGAGGGTGACGTCGCTCTCGGCGACGAGCGCGGCGATCGCCTCGGCGCGCGCTGCATCCTCCTCGGGCAGCGGCACCTCGAACTTTCCGCGGTGCAGGTAGTCCTGCACGACCGGATCGGGGTCGATGTTCCAGTCCCGCGGAACCAGCGCATCGGGAAGCCGCGCCCTCACCACGCGGGCGCCCAGGCCGGCGTAGAGCCGGCCGGCGTAGGCGCCGCTGTCGTCGCCGATCTCGACGACGCGAAGCCCCTCGAGCGCCGCGCTCACGCTCGACCCCGCTGCTTGATGGACAGCTTGGCGATCTGGCCGCGGTGGATCTCGGAGGGCCCCTCGAGGATCCGGAGCACGCGACTGTTGCGGTACACGAACTCGATCGGCAGTTCCTTGCTGTACCCCATGGCGCCGTGCACCTGGAGGGCGCGATCGACGACCCGGCTCAGCATCTCGGTGGCCTGCACCTTGATCGCGCTCGCTTCGAGGCGGATGTCGCGCACCCCGCTGTCGAGCATCGCGGCGGCGTCGTGCACCATGAGTCGCGCCGCGTGCACCTCCATCACGGAGTCGGCGATCATGAACTGGACCGCCTGACGCTGCGACAGCGGTTGGCCGAACGTGTGCCGCTCCTCGCTGTAGCGGCACATCATGTCGATCATCCGCTGAGCCTGACCGACGCAGCGCGCGCCGATCTCGACCCGGCGCACCCCCAGTCGGTTGGTGAGCGGCGCGAACGCCTCTCCGATCTCGCCCAGGACGGCGTCGTCGCCCACCCGCACCTCGTCGAAGAACAGGCCGAACGGCCGCTGCTCGCCCATCGTTGGGATCGGCTTGGAGATCTCGAGGCCCTCGGCGTCGCGGTCGACCAGGAACGCGGTCATCCCGCCACGGGTGCGCTTCTCCGGATCCGTGACGGCGATCACGATGAAGAAGTCGACCTTGTCGGCCCAGGAGATCCAGAGCTTGCTGCCGTTGATCCGCCAGCCGTCCCCGTCGCGAACCGCGGTCGTCGCGATCCCGCCGGCGTCGGCACCCGCGCCCGCCTCGGTGAGGGCGAGCGCGGAGGTCTTGTCACCGCGGCACAGCGGGTCGAGGTAGCGCTCGCGTTGCGCCGGGGTCGCCACCGAGTCGAGGTAGGAGATGTTGGGGCTCTCCGGCGGCAGACGGAACGGTGTGATCGAGTAGTTGATCTCCTCGACCGCGACTGCCTTCGCCAGAAGGCCCAGCCCAGCGCCGCCGAGCTCCTCGGGCACCTCGATGCCCCACAGCCCGAGTTCGCGCACCTCCGCGGTGAGTCGCGCCTCGTCATCCGGCTCGATCACGGGCCCGGCGTCGAGCCCGCGGGCGCTCTCGCGTTCGATGACCGACTTCTCGAGCGGCATCAGCGAACGTCGCGCGAAGTCGCGGGCGACCTGCTGGACGGCCTCGAGTTCTTCCGTTAATTTCACGATGCGGTCGCCTTCCTCTCCTCCGGCCCCGCGCTCGCGTCTCCGAGCCATCGGTCGATGAGGTCGGTATGAGCCCCGAGCTGCGGAGCCGGCTGCGGGTCGAGCGCGGGGAAACCCGTGGACTTGAGCGGATTGCCGGCGACCCGGACCGTGCCGAGCACCGGATCGGGTACGTCGACGATCATGCGGCGGGCGGCGACGTGCGGGTCGTCGAACAGGTCGCCGACGGTCTGCACCCGCGAACTCGGGACCCCGGCGGCGCCGAGAGCCGCGAGCACCTCGTCGACGTCGCGCCCGCCGGTCCACTCCTGGATGATCGGCAGGAGGATCGTGTCCATCGCCTGCGATCGCAGCGTCCCGTTCGCGAGACGCGGATCGTCGACGAGCTCGGGGCGGTCGATCACGGCGCAGAATCGGGCGAAGATGGGCTCTCCGGACACGGCGAGCGCGACGTATCCGTCGCGCGCCCGCACGAGCTCGAACGGGGCGGAGCTGGGGAGGCGCCCGCGCGCCGGGGCCTTGCCGGTCCAGCCGTAGGCGCCGATCGCGTACTCGTTGAGGTGCATACCAACGTCGAACATCGAGACGTCGATGTGCTGCCCGAGGCCCGTCCGCTCGCGCTGGAAGAGCGCGAGGAGGGTGGCGGTCGCGGCCCAGTCTCCGGCCGCCGTGTCGATGAGGGGGAAACCGACGGGGGCGGGCGGATCGCCCTCCTGCCCGGAGGTGTAGGCGATGCCCGACATCGCCTGACCGATCAGATCGAAGGCCGGCATGGCGGTATACGGCCCCGGCGCGACGTCGGGCTGACCGAATCCGGAGATGGAGACCTGGATGAGGCGGGGATTGATCTCGTGCAGGCGCGCGTAGTCGAGCCCGAGGCGGCCGAGCGCGCCCGGCCGAAGATTCTGCACGATGACATCCACCGAGCGGATCAATTCGAGGAATCGCGCGCGATCGTCCTCTGTGCCGATATCGAGCAGCGCGCTCTTCTTGCCTCGGTTCAAGCGCGTGAACCAGACGCTGGAAGTTCCTTCCGCGGTGGTCTCGATGGGAGGGAACCCCCGATAGCTGTCGCCGCCCGCCGGCTCGAGCTTCACCACCTCGGCGCCCCAATCGGCGAGCAACATGCTGGCCGTGGGGCCCGCGACGAAGTTCTCGAGCGCGAGGACGCGCACTCCGGCCAGGGGGAGTTGCGGGGAATCAGCCGTCGCCATCGAGGCCTCCTTGTGAATAGGATAACGTTAGCATATTTACCGACTTTGGCCCCGTTCCGATACAGTGCTCGAATACCGTCGTTCGGCCCAGTTCGACGCCACCGATGGGGAAACGAGCAATGCCCGACGTAGTCTTCGACCGCATCAAGCAAGGCAAACTCGCCGAGGTCATCGCCGCGCAGATCCGCGGCGAGATCCGCAGCGGCGCGCTCGCGCTCGGCGATCGCCTGCCGCCCGAGCGCGAGCTCATCGAGCAGCTCGGGGTCAGCCGCGCCACCGTCCGCGAAGCCCTGATGCTGCTCGAGGCCGACGGGTTCATCCAGGTGCGCGCCGGCCGGCACGGAGGCGCGTACGTGACGAGCCCGAAGCTCGAACGACTCGCCACCATCCTCGACGTGATCCTCGCCGTCGAGCAGACGACGACCGACCAGCTCCTCGAAGCGCGGTCGCTCATGGAGCCCCTCGCCGTCCGCCTCGCCACGGCGCGCGCCGACGAGAGCGACTTCGAGCGGATCCAGGGTTCGATCGATCGCGCCGCCGAGCACCCGGAGGCTCCCGACATCGTGGCCGAGGAGTCCGCCCGGTTCCACGTGCTCGTCGCCGAATCGACCCACAACGGCGTCATCTCGGCGCTCACCGCGACCACCCAGCAGTTGATCTACAGCCGCGCCTTCACCGCGTTCGGGACCGAGACGGCGGCGACGCTGCGCGCGCACCAGCGGATTCTCGACGCCATGCGCGCACGCGACGCCGAGGCGGCGGTGCGTCGGATGGTGCGCCATGTGGATGCCTTCCGCGTCGTGCTCGACGCTCCTCGCTCGATCGAACTGGGCTCGGAGGCCTGACCGCACCACGGTGCGGGCCGGGCGTCCGTTCGGAAGCGATCAGCTCACCGGACGGAACTTGGGGATCGAGATCGCGTCGGTCGCGTCCTCGAAGACGACCTCGACCCGCTGTCCGACATGGACCGCGTCGGGCTCGACGTCGACCAGGTTGGAGATCATCGTGTGCGCGCCGTCGACCTTGATCAGGGCCACGTTGTACGGCAGGTCCGGCTCCCACGCCTTGTTGAAAGACTGGTGATAGACGATCCACGACCACACCTCGCCGGTGCCCGGCAGGGTCACCCAGGTGTGCTCGGGCGACAGGCAGACGGTGCACACCGGTCCGATCGGCCAGCGGCGATGACCGCAGGCCGAGCATTCCTGGATGCGGAGCTCGTGCTGGGCGCAGCCCTCCCAGAACGACGCACTGCCGTCGGAGGTGTCGGGAAGCGGTTTGTCGTAGGTCATTTCGTCAGCACCAATGCGTTCGCGGTGTTCAGGGCCATGCCTCGGCCGGTCGTCAGGCAGGTCTCGGCTCCCGGCACCTGCCGCGGCCCGGCCTCCCCGCGGATCTGCCGGACCCCCTCGACGATGTGGGTCCATCCCTGCATGTAGGCATCCGAGAGGCTGCCGCCGTGGGTGTTGGTCGGCAGCGTGGATCCGAGCTTGAGGTTCCCCTCGGCGACGAACGCGCCGCTCTCGCCGCGCTCGACGAAGCCGCCGTGTTCGAGCCAGAGCAGGACCGAGAACGTGAAGTTGTCGTACAACTCGGCGACGTCGATGTCGGACGGTCCGAGACCGGACATCGCCCACGCCTCGTCGAGCACCGCCTTCTGATGCGGCAGGTACCACCAGTCCTCGGCCTCCGACTTGCGGGCCGTGTACCCCTGGCCCATCCCCGCCACGTGCACGGGCGGCTTCGCGAGGTCCCGAGCGCGCTCGGCCGAGCTCACGATGATCGCGACCCCGCCGTCGCTGATCAGGCAGCAGTCGAGCAGGTGGAACGGCTCGACCACCCAGCGCGAGGACTGGTGGTCCTCGAGGGTGATCGGCTTCCCGTACATCACGGCGTCGGGGCTGAGCTGCGCGTGCTCCCGGAAGGTCACCGAGATCGCGCCGAGCTGCTCACTCGTGGTGCCGTAGAGCGACATGTGGCGTCGGGCACCAAGCGCGCTGTTCGCCTGCGGGCCGAACATCCCCCAGATACCCCAGCTCAGACCCGGGTCCCCGTTGGGGGAGTTGAACCGCTGGCCACCGGTCAGCGCGGCGTCACCGAACACGCAGGCGACGGTCGTCGCGAGCCCCGCGTCGATCGCCATGATGGCCTCCTGGACCAGCGCGCCGGCGGTCGCGCCGCCCATCGACTTCGAGCCCGCGTAGCGGGGATCGATCCCCGCCGCCTCCGCGAGCCGGAGGTAGTGGTTCGCCCCCTCGCGCGAAGTGGTCCCCGGGTGGGTGAGAATCCCGTCGATCTCCGACTTGTCGATCCCGGCGTCGGCAACCGCGAGCGAGAGCGCGTCCAGCCCGAGCCCCAACGCGGTGGTCCCGGGCCGCTTGCCCATCGCGGTGCGTCCCACTCCGACGATCGCTCCGCGACCGCTCAGCTTCCTGAGATCTCCATCGCCCATCCGTTGACTCCTTTCCGATGCCTCAGCGACCGCGGAAGACCGGCGGGCGCTTCTCGGCGAACGCCGCGCGACCCTCCGCCCGGTCCTCGGTGTCGCGAAGCAGATTGAACAGTGTGCGCTCGAGCGTGAGCCCGTCGGCGAGCGGCAGGTGGCGGCCGCGCGCGACCGCCTGCTTCACGGCACGCAGCGACAGCGGCGCGTTGCCCGCGATGCGGTGCGCGACGTCGACGGTGGTCGACATCAGATCGGCGGCCGGCACGACGCCGTTGAGCAGGCCTGCATCCTTGATCCGCTCCGCGTCCCAGCGATCACCGGTCAGCAGTAACTCCATCGCGAGCGCCGCGGGCGCCTGCCGAATGATCCGCTGGGTGCCGCCGGCGCCGGGCATCGAGCCGATCTTCACCTCGGGCAGCGCGAAGGTCGCGGTCGTCGAGGCGTAGCGCAGATCGCACGACATCGCCAGCTCGAACCCCGCGCCGAGCGCGTAGCCGTTGATCGCCGCGAGCACCGGCTTCCAGAACTCCATCCCGCGGGAGAGGTGCCGCGGCGGCTCACCGAACTGGTCGTCGAACGCCGTGGTGTCGGGCGCGCCGCGCAGATCCATCCCGGAGCAGAAGGCTTTCTCGCCCGCCCCGGTGAGGACGACGGCGCGGATGCTGTCGTCATCCCGGAACTCCACCAGCGCCTCGCCGAGGACGTCGATGATCGACGTCGTGAGGCTGTTGTGCGCCTGCGGGCGGTTGAGCGTGAGAATCCCGACATCGCCGTCCCGATCGACGAGAAGTTCGGCCTCCCCGCCGGCCGCGGCCGGATCCGGCGCCGTCACAGTCCGAGCGCCTTCGCGAGGATCCGGTGCTGGATCTCGGTCGTCCCTTCGACGATCTGGAAGTACCGGACGTCGCGGAACAGGCGTTCGATGACCGAGCCCTGCATGAAGCCCGCACCGCCGAACACGCGCATCATCTGGTCCACGACCCACAGCGCGGTCTCGCTCGCCACGAGCTTGGCGTGGGCGCATTCGCGCACCGGCACCTCGTCGCGGGTGTCGCAAAGCACCGCCGCGCGGTAGGTGAGCATCCTCGCCGCCGCGATCCGCGCGTCCGCCTCGGCGAACTTCATCGAGATCTCCTGGAACTTGCCGATCGGACGCCCGAACGCGGTGCGCTCCTTGGCGTACGCCAGCCCCAGGTCGAACGCGGCGCTCGCCACGCCGAGCGACGCCGCCGCGATGAGCACGCGACCGCGGATCAGCACGTCGAGGATCTCGTCGATCTCGGAACCGTCCGGCGGAGACAGCCGCCGCGACTCGTCGAGGCGGACGTTGTCGAACACGAGCTCCCCGACCTGCGAGGAGCGGCAGCCGAGCTTCTCGAGGGTGCGGTCCACCGCGTAGCCCTCGTCTCCCGCCTCGACCATGTACACGGCGAACTTCCCGTTCGCCTGCTTGGCGACGACGCCGATCGCGCCCGCGATGGGGCCGTTCGTGATGAAGGTCTTGCGGCCGCGGAGGATCACGCCGGAGCCGTCCGCCTCTACGGTGGTGCGGATCGAGCGTACGTCGGAGCCGGCGTCCGGTTCGGTCAGGCCCCACGCGGTGATCAGCTCGCCGGCGATCGCCGGGCGCAGCCAGCGCTCCTTCTGCTCGTCGGAGCCGAAACGCGCCAGGTAGGCGGTGCCGATCTGGCCCTGGATGCCGAGGCCCGCGGCAATGCCGGCGCAGACCCGCGAGACCTCCTCGCGGAAGATCATGTCGGGGAGCAGACCGGCGTCGGAGCCGCCCCAGCGTTCCTCGAACTGGAGCCCGAGCAACCCGGCCGAGCCAGCCTTCGCGAAGAGCTCGAGCGGGAAGGTCCCGGTGCGCTCCGCTTCCTCGACGAGCGGAGCGACGTCGCGCTCCGCGAAGGCGCGCGCGGAGGCGCGGAAGTCCTCGATCTCGGCAGGCAGCTGGAACAGCTCGCCGATTCCGGCCATCGTCACTTCCCCTCGAAGCGCGGCGACCGCTTCTCGGCGAAGGCGCGTGGGCCTTCGGCGGCGTCCGCAGTCGAGAACAGCGACTTGCTGAGGCGCTGCTCGAGGGCGAGCGCGTCGGCGATCGACAGATCCGTTCCCTCGTCGACGGCGCGCTTGGCCGCACGGACCGCGAGCGGGCCGTTCGCGACGATCGCGTCCGCCATGGCGAGCGCGCGATCCATCAGCTCCGCCGAGGGTACGACCGCGTTCACCAGGCCGACCTCGTAGGCCCGCGCGGCGGAGATCGGCGCGCCGGTCATCAGCATTTCGAGGGCGACGGCGCGCGGGATGTCGCGGGCCAGCCGCTGGGTTCCGCCGCCACCCGGCAGCAGCGCCCACTTGGCCTCGGTCAGCCCGAGCTGCGCGTGGTCGGCCGCGATCCGCAGGTCGCAGGCGAGGATCATCTCGAGTCCGCCGCCGAAGGCCGATCCGTTGATCGCGACGATGATCGGCTTCTCGGTGTGGAAGTCGCGGGTGATGTATCCGAACGGCGGAGCGACGTAGTCGGGGTCAGCGCGCTCGGCCGGATCCATCTCCTTGAGGTCGGCGCCTGCGCTGAAGGCCTTGTCGCCGGCGGCGGTGAGAACGGCGAGCCAGGCGTCGTCGTCCTCGACGAACGCCGTGAAGGCGGACTCGAGACCCGCGCGGGTCTCGCGGTTGATGGCGTTGCGTGCCTCCGGGCGATCGATGGTGATCACCCGGATGTGTCCTCGGGATTCGACGCGAACTGGCATATCAGGCCCTTTCCTGTGCTTCGCCAGCAGCGCCAGCAGATGGCGCCGCCGTCGAGATGGTCAATTCGTGGTGCACCGCCGACGTGGCGGGTGGATCACTCGATCGGGTAGTCGAACCATCCGCCCCCGGTCTTCCGACCGAGGCGACCCGCAGCGACCCGTGCGACGAGGCTCGGCGGCGGAGCGAACCGTTCACCGTACGCCTCACGGAGATTGCGCGACCCCTGCAGAGCGATATCGAGGCCGTTGTAGTCGTTGAGCTCGAACTGGCCCATCGGGTGGTTGAAGGCCAGCCGCATCGCCTTGTCGAGATCCTCCATCGACGCGATGCCCTCCTCGTAGATGCGGATGCACTCGAGGCGCAGCGCCATGATGGCGCGCGTGGTAATGAAGCCGGGCGTGTCGCGCTGGCAGACGATGCTCTCCTTGCCGAGCTGCTCGGCCAGGGCCACGGTGCGCGCCAGCATGTCGTCGGAGGTGAGGGTGCCGCGGATGATCTCGACGAGACGCATCATCACCGGCGGGTTGAAGAAGTGCATGCCGACCACGCGCTCGGGGTGCTCGGTCGCGGAGGCGATCGCGGTGATGCTCAGCTGGCTGGTGTTGGTCGCCAGCAGCGTGCCCGGGGCGGCGATCGCGTCGAGGTCGGTAAACACCTTCTGCTTGAGCTCGAGCACCTCGGGGACGGCCTCGACGATCACTTCGGCTCCCCCGGCGGCCTTGGGGAGGTCGCTGACGAAGCTCATGCGGCCCAGGACGTCATCCGACTCCTGCTGGGAGAGCGTGCCCTTCTTGACGAACCGATCGAGGCTCGTCCGGACGCCGGCCTTGGCGCGATCCAGCGCCGCGGCGTCGACGTCGAAGACGCGCACGTCGATCCCGCGCATCGCCGCCAACTGACCGATTCCGTGACCCATGGTGCCCGAACCGACCACCGTCAACGTCTTCACGCCTGCCATTGCTTCTCCTTGGACACTGGATAATACGAATACTAATACACTATATACTACGACCACGGGCACGTGTCAGTCAGCGGCCGACGGCGCCTCGTCCGGGCGAGCGCGCAGCAGCTCGATCGGCAGCGATCGACCGCCGAGCTTCGGACCCTGCGTCTGCAGGTGGCAGGCCACCGTGCCGCCGTCGTCGACCGGCGTGTGCTCCGGCCGGGTCTCGTGGCACGGTTCGAAGGCCGCGGGGCAGCGCGAGGCGAAGGGGCAGCCGGCGGGTCGACGCGAGGGGCTGGGCGGGTCGCCGCGGAGCACGACCTTCTGCCGGGCCCGCCGGTGGGACGGCTTCGCCTCCGGGACCGCCGACAGCAGGGCCGCCGTGTACGGATGCGCCGGGGAGTCGGCGACCCGGTCGGCCGGCCCGAACTCGACGATCTGACCCAGGTACATCACCGCGATCTCGTGGCTCACATGGCGCACGACCGACAGGTCGTGGGAGACGAACAGGATCGCCACCCCGAACTCGCGCTGCAGTTTGAGCAGCAGGTTGAGGATCTGCGACTGGATCGAGATGTCGAGGGCGCTCACCGCCTCGTCGCAGACCAGGATCTTCGGATCCGGCGCGAGCGCCCGCGCGATCGCGACGCGCTGTCGCTGACCGCCCGACATCTCGTCGGGGAAGCGGCGCGCGTGCTCAGGCGACAGGCCGACGCTGATCAGCAGGCGGTCGACCTCCGCGTCGAGCTCCGCACCCTTCAGGCCCCGATGGAAGGTCACCGGCTCGCCGATGATGTCGCCGATGCGCATCGTCGGGTTGAGCGAGGAGTACGGGTCCTGGAAGACCATCTGCATCGCCCGACGCGCCTGATTGAGGTCGCGGCCACGCGCGCGTGTCACGTCGTCGGCACCGAGGTGCACCTCGCCGTCGGTGACGTCGAGCAGACGCAGCAGCAGACGCCCCACGGTGGATTTACCCGAGCCCGATTCGCCGACCAGACCGAGCGTGCGCCCCGCGTGCAGCCGCAGGGTCACCCCATCGACGGCGCGGACCTTCGACGACGCACGGCCGAAGAGCGACGTCCGCCCGGCGAACTCCTTGACGAGGTCGACACCCTCGAGGACCGGTGTCTCGGATTCCACGGTCGCCTCAGTCACGGCGCTCATTCCCCGGCTCCTTCAAGCACGAGCTCGTCGGCGCGGATGCAGCGCACCTCTCCGGCGTCTGTCGGGCTCAGGGAGACGGCCTGGGTGTCACACCGCCCCGCCTGCGCGAACTCGCAACGGTTGGCGAAACGGCATCCCGGCGCGACGTACCCGAGCGGCGGCGGACTACCCGGCAGGACGGAGAGCTCGTTTAGCGGCGGCTGGTTTTCGGGCAGCGCCTGCAACAGCGCCGACGCGTACGGGTGGCGCGGGCGCACGAAGAACGGGTCGATCATCGCCTGCTCCATGATCTGCCCGGCGTACATCACGAGCACCCGGTCGCAGAACTCGGCGATCACCGCGAGGTCGTGGCTGATGAGCACGATTGACATGTCCATCTCGCCGCGGAGTCGGCGCAGCAGCTCGAGGATCTGCGCCTGCGTCGTGACGTCCAGGGCCGTCGTCGGCTCGTCGGCGATCAGCAGACTCGGGCGGCAGGCGATCGCCATCGCGATGCAGACCCGCTGCCGGAGCCCACCCGAGAGCTCGTGCGGGTAGGCGTCCGCACGTCGCTCCGGGTCGGAGATCTCGACGAGCCGAAAGTCCTCGATGACTTGGGCACGGGCCTCGGCGCGCGAAACTCCCCGGTGCCGACGGATGACCTCGGCCACCTGGTCGCCGACGCGGTACGCTGGGTCGAGGGCGGTCATGGGCTCCTGGAAGATCATGCCGACGTCCCGGCCGCGGATCGCGCGCAGGTCGCGCTCGCGCAGCGCCGTCACGTCGACGCCGTTGAAGAGGATCCGCCCCCCACGCTGCCGCGAGATGCGCTTTGGCACGAGACCCATGAGCGACATCGCGAGCGTCGACTTGCCGGAGCCGGATTCGCCGACGAGTCCGATGACCTCCCCGGACCGCACCTCGAGGTCGATGTCATTGAGCACGGAGAGGTACTCACGGCCGGGGGCGAGGTCGAGCGAGAAGCCCTCGACGCGCAGCAGCGCGTCCCCTCGGTCCGGCGCAGCGGTCTCCTGTCGGGGATTCCGGGTCATCGTTCCCTCCCCCCGGTCACTTCGTCACGGAGCACATCGCCCAGCGTGTTGAACGCCAGCGAGGTGAAGAAGATCACCAGGCCGGGCGCGAGCACGAGCCACGGCGCGATCTCGATGAACGCCTTGCTCCCGCCGATCATCGACCCCCAGCTCGCGTTCGGGGGTTGGACCCCGAGCCCCAGGTAGCTGAGGCTCGACTCGATGATGAGCGTGAGGCCGAGCATGAACGAGATCTGGATGATCAGCGCCGGCCAGGCGTTGGGCAGCATGTGCGCCCACACCACGCGGCGGCGCGGAATCCCCGTCGAGATGGCCGCCTCGACGAACGTCTCGTTGCGCACGAACAGGATCTGACCGCGCACGATGCGCAGGAACCGCGGAGCGTAGGCGATTCCCACCGCGAGCATCGCGTTGCCGAGCCCCGGGCCGAGGATCGCGACGATCGCCAGCGCGAGGAAGAGCGACGGGAAGCTCAGCAGCACGTCGGCGACGCGGGTGACGATCGTGTCGAACCAGCCGCCGATGTACCCCGCGAGCACACCGGGGAGCACCCCGAAGGCGAGTCCCGTCAGGACGGCCTGGGCGGTCGCCAGCAACGAGACTCGTCCGGCGACCAGCAGTCGCGACAGCACGTCGCGGCCGAGGTCGTCGGTGCCCAGCCAATGGTCGAGCCCAGGCGGCTGGAGAACGCCGCGCAGGTCGTTCTGGTTCGGGTCGTAGGGCGTGATGAACGGACCGATCAGCGACACCACGATCAGCAGGACGAGGTAGGCGATGCTGACGACCCCGGCCGGCCGGTCGAGGACTCGACGCACCAGTCCGCGATGGCGCCGACCGGAGACCAGCGCGATCTGCGTCGTCGACGGGGCGGACGCGGCGGGTGCTGTCATTGGACTCTCACCTTCGGGTTGATCAGCGCGTACGCGAGATCGGTCAGGAAGCTCGCGACGACCACCAGGAGAACGGTGAACAGGATCACGCCCTGGAGCACCTGGATGTCGCGCGAGAACACGGCCTGCACCATCTGGCTCCCGATCCCGGGGAGGTCGAAGACGGCTTCGATGACGACGCAGGCCCCGATCGCGATCGGCACCTGGAGGCCGAGGGTCGTGACGGCCGGGCCGAGAGCGGAGCGGAGGGCATGCTTGCCGACGACGCTGATCTCCGAGAGTCCCGCCGAGCGCATGGTGCGCACGTAGTCGCGCCGCAGGTGGTCGCCGAGCGAGGCGCGCAGCTGGCGGGTGAGTTCGGCGGCGAGGGCGTGACCCAGCGTGATCGCGGGCAACAGCAGGTGGAGGAACCACTGGAGGGGATCGGCGGAGAATGGGACGTAGCTCGTCGCGGGCAACCATCGGAGGGTGAGGCTGAAGAGGAGCACGAGCAGGATGGCGAACCAGAAGTTGGGGATCGCAATGCCGGACGTCGCGATGGCGAGCGAGATTCGATCGGCGATGCCGTTCGGGTGCAGCGCCGCGACGGTGGCCAGCGGGAGCGCGATCAGGATCGCGAAGATGAAGCCGAGCAGTACCAGGCTCAGGGTGACGGGCACCTTGCGCAACAGGATGTCGGAGACCGGCTCGCTCGTGCTGAACGAGATGCCCAGATCGCCGGTGGCCGCATGGATCACGAAGTCGATGAATCGCTCGACGAGCGGCTTGTCGAGCCCGAGCTGGGCGCGGTACTGGGCGATGAGCTCCGGCGTGGCGCTCTCACCACCCGCGCGCGCGATCGCCGCGTCACCCGGCAATAGCGATGTGAGGACGAAGACGACGAGTGCGGCCACCAGCAGCTGGGGGATGAGGGTGAGGAGACGGCGGATCGTAAAGGTCAGCATGTCGACACCCGACTGCGGTGCCTCGTGGCGAATGGCGACATTGCGTTTCCTTGATCCGCCGCCCCCTCATCGGGCGGCTTGATTCCGATTATCGGTCTGCTTGGTCCGGGCCGGAACCCGGACCAAGCGGGGGGTCAGCTCGCGGCGGTCACCCCCACGTTGAGGAAGTTCGCCTTCCCGGTCAGACCAGTCGAGTAGCCGATCACGTTGTCCCGGACGACCGTGGTCACGCCGGGGAACATGAGCGGAATCATGCGCGAGTCCTCCATGATCAGGTCCGACGCGGTGCGGATGGCCTCGCCCCGGGCGTCCTGGTCGCCGCTCGCCCGCGCTTCGTCGAGCGCACTCGTCAGGTCGGGCGCGGTGACCTTCGCGGGGTTGTTCAGCCCGTCGGGCCCGAACAGGTTGTCGAGGGTCTGCGACGGGTCGGCACGACCACCCCACGGGGTGAAGTAGATCGGCACGCTGTTCTGGTAGTAGAACTCGTCCAGGAGCGCGGGACCCTCCATCGGGATGATGTTGGTGGTAATCCCGATGTCGGCGAGCATGCCCGCGATGGCCTCGGTGGCCTGCACGCGGAACGGTTGGTTGTTCGTCTTGAAGTCGAACGAGAACCCGTCGGGATAGCCGGCCTCGGCAAGGAGCTCACGCGCCTTGTCGGGGTCGTACGGGTACATGTTCTCGAGCGAAGGGTCGTTGCCGAAGTACCCCGGGGGGAACGGCTGCCACGCGATCGTGCCGGTGCTCCGGTAGATCCCCTCGTAGAGCGCCTCTCGGTCGATCGCGTAGTTGATCGCCTCGCGCACGAGCGGGTCGTCGAACGGCGCGATCGAGATGTTCATCCCGAGGTGGTCGACGGCGAGCGCTGGATCGGTGCGCACATCGAGGCTCGGGTCCGTCCCGGCGAGTTGCACCTGCGCGGCCGAGATCTGTGCGACGTCGACCTCCCCCGCACGCACCGCGCTGAGACGCGTGTCGTCATCCTCGATGAGGCGGATGGTCAGCGAGGCCAGCAGGACGGAGTCCGGGTCGTAGTAGCCGTCGAACCGCTCGACCGTGAGGTGGTCACCGGGCGAGTACTCGACGAGCTGCCACGGACCGGCGCCGACCGGGTCGATCGCCAGGTTCGTCCCGTCGTCGAAGGCGGCCGGGGAGATCATCATCCCGGTGCGGTCGGCGAGCTTGGCCGGGAGCGCCGCGTCGGGGGCGGACAGGCTGAGCACGACCGTGAGGTCGTCGCTCGCCTCGACCGAGGCCACCGACGAGAGGTCGCCCGTAACCGACGATGTGTCGAGCGTCAGGGCGCGGCTTATGTTGGCGACGACCGCATCCGCGTCGAGCGTGGTGCCGTCGTGGAAGGTGAGACCGTCACGGAGCGTAAGCGTGAGCGATTCGTCGGTGAGATCCCACGACTCGGCGAGCCCAGGGGCGACCGAACCATCGGACGCGTAGCTCAGCAGACTGGCGTAGACCGGGAGCAGCCACGGAATGTCCTGCGAGGACGTGCCCTGCTGGGGGTCGAGGCTGGTGGCCGGCTCGAAGTAGCCGAAGGTCAGGCTCCCGTCGGGATCGGGGGCGTCGGTCGACTCGCCTCCACCGCCGGGGGAACACGCCGCGAGGGCTACGGCGAGGGCGCCCACCGTCACGGCTGCTGCAAGGCGTCGCGGGACGCGCCATTTCTCGGTGCTCATCATCGAACTCCTGTTGATCGAGGACACGGAACGACTCCGTTCCGCGGGTCAAGCATATTCTGATAAGAGTAAACCATGTCAAGCTTTGTGCCACGCGACGGTGCGGGGGTGATCTTCGAGATCGACGACGGCCTCTGGATGGTGCCTCAGCCGGTGCTCGGCGAATCGCACGTCGAGTTCACCAACTGCTACATCCTGCGCGGCGAGCACGGCGACATCCACGTCATCGACCCCGGTTGGTCGACGGAGCCCAACTGGCGGCGCCTCGAACGGGGACTGACGGAGATTGGCGCCTCGACCGACGACATCGCCGCCGTGCTCGCGACCCATCTGCACGCAGACCATCTGGGCCTGGCTCGGCAGGCGCGCGACCACGTGTCGGCTCCATTCCTACTGGGGACGATCGAAGCCGAGACGCTCGCCGTCGACATTCCGACGCGCTGGAGCGCCGAGACCCTCACCCGTCAGCTCGAGAGGTGGGGCGCACCGGAGGGCGACCGGGAGCGGATCATCCGTGCGCTCGCCACGGAGCGACCGCCTGACTTCGCCCAGCCGGACCGCACCCTCGACGACGGCGACCTGCTCCCGATCTCGGGCCGAACGATTCGAGCCGTCGTGACCCCGGGGCACACCCCGGGGCACTTGTGCTTCTGGGACCAGGATCGCGATCGGCTGTTCACGGGCGACCACGTGCTGCCCCACATCCACCCGGGCGTCGGGCTGGCGGGCGACGGAGCAGCCTCGAACGGACTGGTCGACTATCTCGATTCGCTCGACCGCGTCGACGGCATGGCGACGTCGGCCTTGCCCGGCCACGGCGATCCGATCGACAACCTCAGTGCTCGCGTGAGCGAGATCCGGGACCACCAACTCCGGCGCGCCGCGGAGATCGCGGCGCGCCGTGCGCCCCGAGACTCGGCGTGGAGCGTCGCGACCCGGCTGCGCTGGAGGGAGCGCTGGAGTGGGATGAGCGCGTTCCGTCAGCACTCCGCTGTGTCCCAGGTCGCGATGCACCTGCGTCGGCTCGACGCGATGGGATGAGACCACGGCGATCCGTCGCCAGTCGGATCGCGGCGATCGCACCATGACTAGCGGATCACCTCGGGGTCGTGCGCGATGATGCTCTCCGCGGTGTCCTGGACCGAGTCGGCGACCGATCGGGGCGTCCAGCCCAGCATCCGTTCGGCCTCCGTGCCGCGGGAATCGAAGTCGTGCCCGAGCTGACCGCGCAGCGCACCCATCGCGGGGTTGACGGCGGCGACGAACCGGGCGACGAACAGCGGGAGCTCGCGCGTCGGAGCCTTGGCCGCCTGGTCGCCCATGCGGTCGCGGAGGATGCGCGCGATGTCGACCATGCGCAGACTCGATTCCGAGGTGGCGATGAACCGCTCCCCGGCCGCGCCGGGATCGGTCGCCGCATGCAAGTGCAGGTCGGCGACGTCGCGGACGTCGGCCCATCCGGTACCGAAGGGCGGGCACACCGGGAGCGCTCCGGAGAGCATGCCCCGGGTCGTCCGCAGCGACGGCGGGTCGTCGTTGCCGATCAGCGGGCCGAGCACTGCCGACGGCTGGACGGTGGCGAGCTCCATCCCGGTGCCCTCCCGGGCGATGAAGTCCCAGGGGCCGGCGGGATGTCGGAGTCGAGATTCGTCCAATCCTCTCCGGTGAACGGCTCGGTGCGGCGAGCGCGGGTGGCCGTAGACGACGAATCCTCGACCACTTCTACTACCAGAAGACGGTCCCGATGTACTTCACGCCGTGGGGCGGTCGGACCGATTCGTCGATTTCGCTCGACAACCTGTTCGGGCCGCGCGGACTGAACAACCCCGCGAAAGTCACCGCGCCCGACCGGAAGAGTGCGCTGCGATGAGGCGCGCACGGAATCCAACACCGATCGGCGAGCGGAGCTTCTCCAAGGAGGCATCGACGTCGATCGATGGACGACGCGCGGATGATCCCGATCGCGTCCCCGTCGATCGCCCCGTGGCGTTCGCCAACGACGTGGTCGGATATGTTCCCGCGCTAACCGCGCACCGGTTCAACTTTCTCGGCGTCGGGGTGACCGCGCAGAGCTGAGAACCGCGTACACGCAACCGCCCCCGTACTTCACGGTGCGGGGGCGGTTGTCGTTGTGCGATCGCCCGTGGGGCGAGGTGACTCAGGACTGGTTGCTGCTGGGGAACACGGCGGCGCGCTTCTCGCGCATCGCGGTGACCCCCTCCTGCGCGTCGGGGGAGAAGAAACCCATCTTCTCGACGGCCAGCGAGTAGTCGAAAGCGGTCAAGCCGCCCAGGCGCAGCCACTGGTTGAGCGCGCGTTTCGAGAGCGAGAGCGCCTGCTGGGACCCGTCCGCGAGCTGGCGAGCGATCGTCGTCGCCGTCTCGAGCACGTCCTCTCGTGCCACCGCGCGGGTGACGAGTCCGATCTCAGCTGCCGTCTTCCCGTTGAGCATCTCGCCGGTGAGCAGGTAGTACTTCGCGCGCGACAGACCGCAGAGCAGCGGCCAGATCATCGCGCTGTGGTCGCCCGCCGCGACACCGAGCTTCACGTGCCCGTCGCCGAGGCGCGCGTCTTCCGCGATGATCGAGATGTCCGACATGATCGCGACCGCGAGCCCGGCCCCGACGGCGGCACCGTTGATGGCCGAGATGATCACCTTGTCGCAGTTGACCATGCCGTAGACTAGGTCGCGCGCCTCCCAGGTCACGGCGTCGTCGTAGCGCTCCTCGTTGGTGAGCGACATCCGGTGCTTGAGCATCGACAGGTCCGCTCCCGCAGAGAAGGCCTTCTCGCCGGCACCCGTGACCACGATGACGTTGACCCGAGGGTCGCGCCCGAGGTCGCGCCAGATCTCGACCAGTTCCTGATGCAGCCGGTGGTTTACCGAGTTGTACGCGTCGGGGCGATTGATGGTGACCGTCGCGACGCGGTCGTCGATCTCCACGAGGAGATGTTCGTATCCGCTGGCGTAGTCGACCTCGTCGTTACCGAGCACCATTGCTGAGTTCCTTTCGTTGGAAGAACTTTTGCATCAGTATACTATTTTGCGCGACCATGCGGCGCCCGTTCCGAGTCGGTTGCCGTTAGTAGGGAGAGGCTCTGATGGCAATCGCCACCGTGAATCCGACCACTGGGAAGACCGAGCGGGAGTTTGCCGCACACGATGAGGCGGAGATCGACCGTCGGATCGCGCAGGCGGACGACGCGTTCCACGTTCTCCGCGCAACCAGCTTCGTGCAGCGTGCCGAATGGATGCGGAGAGCCGCCGAGCTGCTCGAGGCCGACATGGAGAAGTGCGCGAAGATCATCACCCTGGAGATGGGACGCCCGATCGCGGGAGCGCGCGCCGAGGTGCTCAAGTCCGCGCGCGGCATGCGCTACTACGCCCTGCATGCCGAAGAGTTTCTCGCGCCCGACGACTTGAGCGACCCCTCCGCCGTCAACGCGGCGGCGGCGGGCACCCGGTACGCCCCGATCGGTGTCGTCCTCGCCGTCATGCCGTGGAACTATCCCCTCTGGCAGGTGCTACGCTTCGCCGCACCTGCCCTGATGGCGGGCAACACCGGCTTGCTCAAGCACGCGTCCAACGTGCCGCAGTCCGCGAACTACCTCGACACGCTGTTCGAGCGGGCCGGCTTCCCGGAAGGTGCGTTCCGCGCTCTCCTCATCCCGGCTTCGGGCGTCGAACGGGTAGTGCGCGACCCGCGCGTAAAGGCCGCGACGCTGACCGGGTCCGAGCCGGCAGGGCGATCGCTCGCGTCCATCGCCGGGTCGGAGGTCAAGCACGTGGTGCTCGAACTCGGAGGGTCCGACCCGTTCGTAGTCATGCCGAGTGCCGACCTTGAGAAAGCCGCCACCGTGGCCGTCGCGGCACGCAACCAGAACAATGGACAGTCGTGTATCGCCGCGAAGCGGTTCATCGTGCACACCGACGTGTACGACGAGTTCGTACGTCTGTTCACCCAGAAGGTTGCGGCACTCGCGGTCGGCGATCCGATGCTCGAAGAGACTCAAATCGGGCCACTCGCCACGGAATCCGGAAGGTTCGAGCTCTCCGAACTCGTTGAGGATGCGCGCAACCAAGGCGCCGATGTGCTCGTCGGCGGCAACGCACCTGACCGTCCGGGTTGGTTCTACTACCCCACCGTGATCTCGGGAATCACCCGCAATATGCGCCTGTTCAGCGAGGAAGCGTTCGGACCGGTCGCGAGCGTCTACCGCGTGGCCGACCAAACAGAAGCCCTCGAACTCGCGAATGCGACGACGTTCGGGCTCAGCTCCGCCGTCTGGACGACCGACCCCGATGAGCAGGAGTGGTTCATTGACCAACTTGACGCCGGTGCCGTGTTCATCAACGGGATGACCGCGTCGTACGCCGAACTTCCTTTCGGCGGTGTCAAGGACTCCGGAGTGGGCCGGGAACTCGCGGCCGCTGGGATCCGCGAGTTCTGCAACCTCAAAACCGTATGGAAGGCCTGACATCCCTCGGGCGGGCTTGACCAAAGGTCCTGCAAGAACTACCTCGGAACTGATGCAGCACTGCGGCCTCTCACGCAACGGCGTCGTGACGTAGCTCAGGCTCTTTGCACGCGCCGAGGTAGTGCGATGGAAGGACCTTCCGTGTGCCCATGCGCCGAAGCCCGTGCGCCACTACTGGATTGCTCCGGAGACCTTGGATGACCTCGCCTGGGTCGCGTACGAATCCGTCATCGGCGAACGCGGCCTGGACAGTGACTTCTGACAGTCCCGGACACCGCGCAGGGAAGACTCCGGAGGACCCGTCCTGAGTCCGCTCGATCCGGACGGAGTGGCGGAAACTGGAAATACCTGGTCAGCTCAAGGAACTCATAGTGGTCCAGGGGATCTGAACCCCCGGTCATTCTAGTTGCGAACGAGTACCGTCTCAACTCCGAGCGCGTCGCCCGAAACCTGCAATTCCAGCACCCTTCTTTGCCCTCAGGCTTTCCCGGGTTGCAGGCGTGTCGCGACTTGCGGTGAAGGACACTCCCCGGGGGCACATGGGGGGGCACGGTTCCACGTGAAGCCAGAACCAGCGGATCAGCCTGAGGGTCGACGATCGGCCACTCCGCGAACTCCAGGCTCGGCAGGACCGATCATCATCTGCCTGACCGAAACACGTGCGGTGCCCACCATTCGTCAATCGACGCGGGCCTCGGGGCCGCCCGAACCGACTACGCCCAGATCAGCGTTCGCTCCTTCCCCGCTGGCATCAAGAGCGCCGAGGTTGGGGCTTGGCAGGGTCCGGGATTTCGCACTCAGGCAGAAGTCCCCGACACAGACGGCTTCCGTGACCTCAGCCTTCGGGTAGACGCCTGCGGGCTCGTCGAGGTCGCAGGCAAGGCGGTGGGAGTGCCATTCGTCGGAATGCTTGCTGCGGTGGTCTCCGTGGCCGAATCGCTGAGGGATCTCCACGGCGGGCCCAGCAACAGCCACACGACGATTGACACTCGTCGTGGTGTGCTTCAGAGCGTGGGCTCAGGCGACGGCATGCGCACGCCGGTCCCGTCGCGCCGGCTCCGGAACCGAGGCTGAGTGTCGGGAGCCCGGCGCCATGCGCCGGATACTGGGAAGGCGGCGCATGCCACCCCTCGCAATACGTGGCTGCTCATCCAGGACCCGGTTCATGGCGCAAGGCGCCGCCTGCGGCTTACTCCTTTCCGGAGTGCTCGACGGCGCAGTAGCGGACCGCTCTTCTCGCACTGCCAGACGACGCGCAGGGTGGCATCAGCTCTCCAAGCTCCCTACTGGCGCCGCGGCCAGCCCCTGCCAAGGTAATCCGCACGGGAGTCTCGCTCCGGTGCTTCCCGGAGCGCTTCCGTTTCTGCCTGACGGAGAATACGCCGGTGCGCTGCTCCCGGAAGGAAGAGCTCGCCCTGCTCGAACCCCTTCCAGGATTCCCACCAACCTGAGTCGGGCGCCGGGCCGCCGGCGCGATGAACTTCCTCCATCACATAGACGGAGACGGGCTCCCACGGGTGGTTGACCAAACGCCGTCGCACAACCTCAGGGGCGCTCTGCCACCACGACTCAGTACCCACCTCATCGCTCACCAGACCACATGGTAGGGAAATCAGAAGGCTCTGGGGGGACGCTCCTGAGAATCACTCCGCTCAGTTGAACTCCGTCACCCCGACGAACGCGGCAAGCGCCGCCGGATCGCGGTGCGTGTCGTACTCACGAAGCAGCTCGATGTAGCGCGGCTTCTCGAGGTCCCAGTCGTAGGTGGCCGGCTCCTCGTCGTCCTGCGCCGCGAGGAAGACCAGGTCGGCGAGTAGCCGCGTCGATCGGCCGTTTCCGTCCACGAAGGGGTGGATCCTGACCAGTTCGGCGTGCAGCGCGATGCCCAGCTCGCGAGCGGTCCAGTCGGTGGTGTTCGCCCACCGGTAGGAGATCGTGTCGAGCGACTCCCGCATCTGCATGCTGATCTGCTCGGGAGCCACCCCAATGTTGATCTCGCGGATCCGCTGCGCGCCGGCCCACGACCAGATGTCTCCATAAAGTTCGAGGTGCAGCCCTCGAACGAAGTCATCACGTAGGAGCTGGTCGAGACCGATCTCGCCGGTCACAACGTCGCGGGCGCGGCGCTCTGTCAGATCTTGCTGGATGGCCTGCTCGAGGTCGTAGACCGCTGCCTTCGTGGGGGCTCCGCCGAGAAGTTCTCGCACTGAAGTGACCAGTGCGTCGAGTTCTTCTCCGTCGAGCGGCGTCTCGCCGTAGGACGGGTCGATAGGCCTCAGCCTCGCTGCTGGCGCTGGGCGAGGAACGCCTCAACGCGCTGCGGGCGCACGTACGTCGACGGCACTTCACGACGCTCGAGGCGCGCTGAAGCGTGCGTAGAACGCGCGGCGAATCGCGCGATCGACGCAGACGTCGCTGACGATTGAGTACGTCGGTTCACGATTCACCTCCAGTCGTTTCGAACAGGCTGAGCTTACCCCTGCCCCCCTGGAGACTGCAGAGGATCTTGCTCGCCGCGAGTGAAGGTGACCTGGCCGCCCAATTCTCGGTGGCAGCCCTCCAAGAAATGCCTGGTCAGCGTCCCCGACCCGCTCGCTCCGAGTGAGAAGGTCGTGCCGAGACGGCAGCGAGAGGGGCGCGGGGGCACCGGGGGGACACACGCCCGGATCCGGCAGGCTCGCGATGTGGCCGCAGAAACAAGAAATCCCTGGTCAGACCAGGGATTTCACGGTGGACCCAGGGGGAATCGAACCCCCGACCTTCTCATTGCGAACGAGACGCGCTACCAACTGCGCCATGGGCCCTGGAACCCGACAACGATACCAGGCTTCCGCCGCGCCGCCCGACGTCGATCAGCCGGCGGAGCGCCGCCGCTGCAGGGCGGCATCCAGGTCGACCGCGCCGACCGCGGACTGGTCGACCCGGCCCATCGCCGCCCACCGGCTCCCACGCGTGGGGGTGGGAACGTCCCCGGCCGCGGGCTGCTCGTCGGCGCGGCGCCGGAACGGCACCACCTCCGGCTCCGGGCGACCGGCGCGGGCGGCGCGCTCCTCGGCCTCGCGCCGCAGCCGCTCGGGGTCGATGCGCGGCTGCAGGGTCTCGCGGGCCCCGGCGGTGCGCGGCGCGGGCAGCCCGACGGGCGTCCACTCCCGCGCCGGCTCCTCGACGGGGACCGACGCCACGGGCACGCCGACACGGATCCGCGCCTCGCGCCGCACGGGGGGTACGGCTCGGCGCGCCGACGTCGCGCGCACGTCGAGGCGGCGTTGCACGGCGATCGCCACCACGCCCGCGAGCAGGGCCCCGGTGAGCACCACCCACGACCCGACGGTGGTGCCGGTCGTCGACATCAGCCAGAGCTGCACGAGGGCGACGATCGTGGCCCCGACCATCAGTGCGGAGGCGAGCATCCGGGTGCGGCGGATGCGCTGGCGCAGCACCGGGTCGAGTCCGAGGTCGCGGCCGCGCACCGGCGCGGGCCGCGCGTAGGCGCGGGCGTGGGCGGCATCCGCCCGGTCGGCGGCGCGGGCGGAGCGGGCCTGGGCTCGGGCGTAGGCGCGCTCGCGGGCGCGCTCCTCGAGTTCGGCGGCGTAGCGGGCCTGCGCCTCGGCGGCGGCCCGTTCGGCGTCCTCGGCGGCGTGCCGGGCGCGCAGCTCCTCGCGGGCGGCCATCGCGTCCATGGTGGCCTGCACCCGCTCGGCGGCGCGCTCGGTGGTGTAGCTGCGCTTCTGGATCCAGGTGGGCAGCAGGTAGAGGAACCAGAGCACGGCGGCGACGGCCAGCATGATGCCGGTCCCCGCGCCCGTCTCGATCATGAGGCCACGCTAGGACCGCGGTCGCCGCGGAGCGCGGAGGACACTCGCCGGGCGCGCCGTTCCCGGCGGACACCCAGGCCGGGCGCCGGACCTCGCACCGCGCACGGACCGGCGTGCGGCAGCGCGGTCGGGAAGCCTGGCTCAGTAGCGCAGCGGCGCCCGCGCGACGCGGCGGTCCTCATCCGGCACCGACCCGACGCCGAACGGCACGCGCCCCTGCTTCCAGCGCTGGAGCACGCCGGTCGGCACCTCTTCGACGGTGAGCGCGAAGCAGAAGTGGTCGCGCCAGTCGCCGTTGATGTGGATGTAGCGCCGCCGCAGTCCCTCGTAGCGGAACCCCAGCTTCTCGACCACCCGCAGCGACGCGGCGTTCTCGGGGCGGATGCAGATCTCCATGCGGTGCAGGCCGAGCCCGAAGAAGCAGTGATCGGTGGCGAGCGCCACCGCGGTGGGGGTCACGTTGCGGCCG
This sequence comes from Pseudolysinimonas sp., assembly GCA_041984585.1. Classification (GTDB taxonomy): domain Bacteria; phylum Actinomycetota; class Actinomycetes; order Actinomycetales; family Microbacteriaceae; genus Pseudolysinimonas_A. Next base: position 57,947 of record JBHIXX010000006.1, read on the forward strand.
GCGAAGCGCTCCGCCACCCAGTAGCCGATCGACGCCGACGACAGGGACCCGTAGGTCATCCCCGACACGTTCAGCTGCCCGCCGAACTCGCCGTCGACGTCGACCGCGAACGGCACCGCCGAGCCCGCGCGGGCGTGGGCAAGCAGCGAGCGGATGCCGCCCCGCGCGTCGTAGCCGACGGGGCCTCCCGGGCTGGTCGCCTCCCAGGTGCGCAGCCAGGCGCGGTTGAGGGCGAGTTCGCGCTCCAGGGCTCGGGCGTCCCGCACCCGGATGGGGCGGATCGTCACCTCACCGTCATGAAGGGTCGGGATGCCCACCGTCACCGCTCCCCGCGGCCAGGCCGCCCGCGAACTCGGTCAGCCAGGGGCGGAAGTCGGCGCCGAGGTCCTCGTGGTCGATCGCCAGCTGCACGATCGCCTTCAGGTAGTCGAGCCGATCGCCCGTGTCGTAGCGACGCCCGCGGAACACGACGCCGTGCACCCCGCCGAGATCGGCCGGGCCGGTCGCCAGCTCCTGCAGGGCGTCGGTGAGCTGGATCTCCCCGCCCTTGCCGGGGGGCGTGGAGCGCAGGATGTCGAAGATCTCGGGACGCAGCACGTAGCGCCCGATGATGGCGAGGTTCGACGGCGCCTCGTCGGGCGACGGCTTCTCGACCATCCCGGTGACGCGCACCACGTCGTCGTCGTCGGTCGGCTCGACGGTGGCGATGCCGTACATCGCCGTCTGCGACGGGTCGACCTCGAGCAGCGCCACGACGCTGGTGTTCCGCTCCGCCTGCACGTCGAGCATGCGGGTGAGCAGCACGTCGCGGGTGTCGATGATGTCGTCGCCGAGCAGCACCGCGAACGGCTCGTTGCCGACGTGCATGTGGGCGCGCAACACCGCGTGCCCGAGGCCCTTCGGATCGCCCTGGCGCACGTAGTGCAGGTCGGCCAGGTCGGTCGAGTACATGACCTTCTGCAGCTTCGCCTCGTCGCCCTTGCTGCGCAGGATCGTCTCCAGCTCGCCGACCTTGTCGAAGTGGTTCTCGAGCGCGTTCTTGTTGCGGCCGGTGATCATCAGCACGTCGTGCAGGCCCGCCTTCACGGCCTCCTCGACGACGTACTGGATCGCCGGGCGATCGACGACCGGGAGCATCTCCTTCGGCATCGCCTTGGTGGCGGGGAGGAAGCGGGTGCCGAGCCCGGCGGCGGGGATGACGGCTTTCGTGAGGGGCGTCGGCATGGCACCCAGGGTATCGGGCGGCGCGCGTCCGAGCCGCCCGGGCGGCGACCGTAGACTCGTCGGGTGGCCCCCGACCCGGAGACCCCCGACGCCGAGAACCGCAAGCGCGCCCTGCGGGCGGAGCTGCGGGAGCGCCGGCGGATCCGCACGGCCACCGAGCGCGAACGCGACGGCGCCGGCCTGACCGAGCAGCTGGTCCGCCTGGCCACCGACCTGGGCGCCGCGTCGGTCTCCGCCTACCTGTCGATGGTCGACGAGCCCGACACCCGGCCGTTCCTGCGCTGGTGCCAGGAGTCGGGCGTCCGGGCCCTCATCCCGGTGTCGCGCGCCGACGGCCTGCTCGACTGGGCCCCCTACGACGGGCTCGACGAGGAGGCCGACGCGATGGGCATGCCCACGCCCACCAGCGAGCTGCTCGGTCCGATCGCGATCAACGACGTCGACCTCATCCTGGTGCCGGCCGCGGCCGTCGACCGCGACGGGATGCGGATGGGCTGGGGCCGCGGCTACTTCGACAAGATGCTCGGATCGATGGAGAAGTGCCCGCCGGTCTATGCTGTGATCCTCGACCACGAACTGGTCGAGGACGTCCCGCGGGAACGCCACGACATGCCGGTGAACGGCGTCGTGACCCCCGGCGGCATCGTCACCTTCTGACCCCGGGTCCGAGGCGGATCCGGGCTCTCCCGAGGACGGTCATGCCCACCTACGCCTATCGATGCACCGAGTGCGACCACGCGTTCGACGTGTTCCAGTCGATGTCGGACGACGCGCTCACCGTCTGCCCCGAGTGCGGCGGCAAGCTGCGCAAGAACTTCAACTTCGGCGGTGTCGGCTTCAGCGGCTCCGGCTTCTACCGCACCGACTCCCGCTCCGCGCCGACGGACGGCGGCTCCTCCGGCGGCTCGTCGTCGAGCGGGTCGTCCTCGTCGTCGAGCGGGTCGTCCTCGTCGTCGGGCGGATCGTCGTCCGGCGGGTCGTCGGGATCGAGCGGGTCGTCGGGGTCGTCGTCCGGCGGCTCCTCCAGCGCCGCCGCATCCGCCTGACGCGCCACGCGCGCGGACCCCGTCGCCCGCACCCCCGATTCGTCGCCCCGACGAGCTAGGGTCGCCCCGACGAAGGGAGCGACCGTGCTCAAGGGATTCAAGGAGTTCATCCTCCGCGGCAACGTCATCGACCTCGCGGTGGCCGTGGTCATCGGAGCCGCCTTCACCGGGATCGTGACCGGGCTCGTGCAGGGCGTCTTCAACCCCGTGATCGCGCTGCTGTTCAACGCCGACTCGCTCGACGGCGCCGGCATCGTGCTGCGCGAGGCGCAGGGCGAGCAGGAGGCGATCGTCCTCTCCTGGGGTCAAGTGCTGTCGGCCGTCATCCAGTTCCTGCTGGTCGCGACGGTCGTCTACTTCGCGCTCGTGCTGCCGATGAACTGGTACAAGAAGCGCACCGAGAAGCCCGCCGAGGAGGAGGCGCCCGCCGCCCCCACCGAGACGGAGCTGCTCACCGAGATCCGCGACCTGCTGAAGGCGCAGCAGCGCTCGTAGCCGACGCTCGGCGGCCGCCCAAGCGGAAGGCCGCCGAACCGGACGGGAGCGTCAGCCGAGCGCGCGGAGACGCGGCGCGAGGTCGCGCTCGAACAGCTCCAGGAACCGGCGCTGGTCGTGCCCGGGCGCGTGGAACACCAGGTGGTTCAGCCCCGCGTCGACGTACTGCGCCACCTCGGCGACCACGGCATCCGGATCGGAGCCGACGATCCAACGCGACGCGATCTTCTCGATCGGCAGCGCGTCGGCGGCCCGCTCCATCTCCACCGGGTCGGTGATGTCGTGCTTCTGCTCCTTGCTGAGCGCCAGCGGCGCCCAGAACCGGGTGTTCTGCAGCGCGGCATCCGGATCGGTGTCGTAGGAGATCTTGATCTCGATCATCCGGTCGATGTCGTCGAACGAGCGCTCCGCCTTCGCGGCGCCCTCCTTCACCGCCGGGATGAGGTCGTCGGTGTAGAGGCTCATGCCCTTGCCCGAGGTGCAGATGAACCCGTCACCGGCACGTCCCGCGTAGCGGGCCACCATCGGGCCGCCGGCCGCGATGTAGACCGGGATCGGCGACTCCGGCCGGTCGTAGATCGACGCGTCGTGCGTGGAGTAGTACTCCCCCTCGAACGACACCTGCCCGTCCTCGGTCCAGAGGGCGCGCATCAGCCGCACCGCCTCGCGCAGCCGCGCGAACCGCTCCTTGAACTCGGGCCAGTCCTGCTCCCCCGCGCCGCGGAAGCCGGTCGCGATCTCGTTGAGCGCCTCGCCCGAGCCCACCCCGAGGAAGATCCGCCCCGGATACATCACGCCCATGCTCGCGAACGCCTGCGCCAGCACGGCCGGGTTGTAGCGGAACGTCGGCGTCATCACGCTCGTGCCGATCGAGATCGACGACGTGCGCTCGCCGACGGCGGCCATCCAGGTCAGGGAGAACGGCGCGTGCCCGCCCTCGTGCCGCCACGGCTGGAAGTGGTCGCTCACCGCGACGCTCTCCATCCCGTGCGCCTCCGCGGCGACCGCGATCTCCACCAGCTCCCTCGGGTCGAACTGCTCCGCGGACGCCTTGTAGCCGAGCTTGAGTGACATCGGAACCTCCGCATCCGACGCTACCCGCCCCGTCGCAGGTGCGCCGGTCGGCGATCCGCCGGATCCGGGAGCGGAGGCGGCGCGCTCAGTAGTGGGGAGGCTTGTCGCCGCGCATCCGCTCGTCGTTCTCGCCGCGCGCGTGCCGCTCCGGCTCCGGCGCCGGGGCGGGATCGCTACCCGCGGGCGGCTCCGTCGTCACGCGACGTCGGCGACGCGGCGGCCGCTCCGGCGCGTCCGGCCGCTCGGCCGGGTCGGGATCCCCCGCATCGGGCTCCGCAGCGTCGGGCTCCGCCGCATCGGGCTCGGCCGACGGGAGCTCCGCGTCAGGCGTGCACACCGGCCGGCGCGGTCTCGTCCACCGCGATGCCCGCGAGCCGGGCGATCCGGTCGGCCACGGCATCCGGATCGGCGAACAGCTCGAACGCGTGCACGCGCGCGTAGTGCCAGCCGAGGCGGCGCAGCACCTCCGGACGCAGCCGCAGCGCCTCGCGCAACGGACGCCCCAGCAGCACCGTGTCGGTCTCGACCACGACGCAGGTGCCGCCGTTCGCCGCCACCAGGCCGAGCTTGCCGCGATGACCGAGCGCGACCCGCAGCCCGCGCGCCTCCAGGCGTCCCGCCAGGTCGACGAGCATCGGGTCGCCGTCGTCGGGCAGCGGGATGTCGGACCGCCGCGCCGCGACCTCGCCGAGCAGCTCGGCGAGCGCCACCGCCCCGTGCTTGAGCCGGCCGTCGTCGAGGTCGCTCGGGCGGAAGCAGGTGACGAGCGCGAGTCCGCGGCGTGCGCGGGTCATCGCCACCGCGAGCAGCCGCTCACCGCCCGCCCGGCCGAGTGGACCGAAATCGCTGAGCACCCGGCCGTGCGGGGTGCGGCCGAAGCCGACGGAGAAGATGACGCGGTCGCGGCTGTGCGCCACCGCGCGCCCGAGGGTGAGCACGTCGAACGGCTCGGGACGGTCGGAGAGCACGAACTCGGAGAGCTCCGGGCGGGTGGTCATCGCGGCGAGCACGCCGTGCCAGACGCGGGCCGCGTGCTTCTCGCTCGCGGTCACCACCATGAGCGACTCCTGCGGCCGCGCGGCGACGTGGTCGATGACCAGGTGCACCACGCGGTCGACCTCGGCATCCGTGCTCTCGACGCTGCCGGTGTCGCCGTCGGGCATCCCGGTGCCGTCCTCGACGTACTCGAGGGTCAGGCTGCCGTGCCCGAGGAACGACCCCGCCCAGGGCAGCGACTGGATGCGGCCGCCGTAGAACCGACGGTTGACCAGCTCGGCGAGGTCCTCGCCGCCCGCCCGGTAGGAGCGGGTGAGCGCGTAGCCGGTCAGCACCTCGCCGAGGCGGGCGAACGCCGACCGCGCGTGCCAGTCGTCGAGCACTCGCGGGTCGATCGCCGACTCGGCCTCCTCGTCGGCTGCGAGCACGCCGATGCGGAACGGGGCGGGGGTCTGGATGACCGGGTCGCCGAACGCGACCACCTGCGAGCCGCGGCGGATGGCGCCCGCGGCCTCCGCGATCGTCATCGCCCCGGCGTCGAGCAGCATCACCACGTCGAAGTGCATGTCGGGGCTCAGCCGCGGCACCTCGTAGGGCGAAGCCAGCCACACCGGCGCGATCGTGCGGGCCAGGTGCGGCGCACCGTCCTGCAGTGCTCGCGAGCCCGCGCGGTCGCGGCGCAGCATCACCTTGAGCGCACCCGCCTCCTCCGGCCAGTCGTCGAGCCCGATCCGCCAGTTCTCGGCCAGCCGGTGGGCCAGCGCCTGAGCGCTGCCGGCGCCGTGCGCCTCGTCGACCAGGCGGAAGTCGGCCTCCAGCCGGTCGAGCACCTCGGTCTTCGCGCCGAGCAGCGCGCGATCGGCGACGAGCAGCGAGTCGAGCACCGAGCGCCACCAGGCGAGCTCGAGCTCGGCGGGCACCTGCTCCTCGGCCACGTGCCGGGCGGCCAGGTCGGTGAGCAGGGCGTCGAGACGCAGGTCGCGCAGGCGGCCGGTGACGGTGCTGCGCTCCTGCAGGTTGGCGAGCACGTCCGACTCCTCGGCGAGCCCGGCGAGCATCGACGCGAGCTGACCCACCGGCAGCGACAGCAGCGACGTCTCGCGGGTGCGCCGACCGAGCGGACCGTCGAGTGCGGTCAGCCCCTGCGCCACCTGGTGCCACAGCGCCTGCACCTCGGAGATGCCGAGCGGCACCTGCGGCGACACCCCCGACGCGACGAACCGCTGCCAGAGGATGCGCTGCCGCTGGATCGCGGTGAGCGCGTCGTGCAGGTCGCCGACCCGCATGCCCGGACGCACGTACTCGCGCGCGAGCTTCTGCAGCCGGCGGCGGTTCGCGGGCGACATCTCCGGGCTGTCGCGCTTCGGGCCGGTGGCGAGGATCAGCTCCGACAGCGACCGGTCGAACACCTGCGGCGAGAACCGGTCGAGGGTGTCGCGGATGTCGGCCAGCAGCTTCAGGTAGATGCCCAGTTCGGCGACCGACTCGAACGGCCGCATCCGGGTCTCGCCGATCAGCTCCCGACCGCGCACCAGCAGCCGCGGCAGCTCCTCGTCGTGCAGTCGGCGCGCGGTCTGGTGCGCCTGCGCCGCCTCGTCGCCGCTGTCGAAGCTCGCGCCGTACCAGGGCGAGTCGGCCGGGCCGTAGCGGAACTCGCCGAGACGCGCGGCCTCCGAGATGACCGCCGCGACACCCGCCCGGTCGGTGGCGAGCCGCTCCACGGCGGCGCGGTCGAGCCGCGCCGTGGTCGCCGGCGGGTCGGGCAGCAGAGCCAGTCGCGACAGCTCGGTGACGCAGTCGAGCACCGAGACCCCGAGCACGTCGTCGGGGCGCACCAGCGCCTCGCGGTAGTCGAGCAGCACGCTGCGCAGCCGCACCAGCGCGTCGTCGACCTCGCCGAGCTCCGGCGGCTGCGCCTTCTCGTTGCGGGTGATCGCCCGGATCAGGTCGCGGCGCAGGGTCGCCGGCGAGACGGTGAGACCGGGCAGCCCGATGTCGCCGAACCGCCGGGCCACGTCGCGCAGGGCCGCGCGGCGCGGGCTGACGACCAGCGCGCGCTTGCCCTGGGCCACGAGCGCGCCGAGCGCGTTCACCGCGGTCTGCGCCGCCCCCGTGCCGGGCATCGTGCGCACAGTGATGGAGTTGCCCGCGGCGACCTGCGCGATCACCAGCTCCTGCTCCGCGTCGGCGTCGAGCAGCAGCTGGTCGGTCGAGGGGTCGCGGCGGTCGGGGTCGATCGGCTGCACGGCCGTGAAGCCCTGCTCGAGCGCCCAGCGGGCGGTGTCGTCGCCGGCGACCGCGTCGAGCACCGGATGCCGCAGGTCGCCCGCGTCGGTCACCATGTCGGGGGCCACCTCGGCGAAGGTCGAGACCAGCAGCCGGGGCTGCACCCGGAACCCGCCCACGTGCGCCGTGAGGTCGCGCAGCCGGTCGATGACGGCGTTCGGTTTGAACGAGCCGGCGTCGTGGGCGAGGGCGACGAACGCCTCGGGGTCGAGCGAGATGCCGTAGCGCCGCTCCATGTGGTCGGCGAGCGCCGGGTTGAGCACCGGCTCGCCGGTGAGACGCAGCTCCGCGTCGTCGCCGTAGCGGCGCAGGCGCAGCGGACGCAGCAGGATCGGGGCGCGGAAATCCTCGCCGCCCTGCTCCCACTCGGCCACGCCGATGGCGAGGCGCACCGCGTCGATGCCGCGGGTCGCGGCCAGGTCCATGCCGACGGAGATGACGCGGTCGGCCGCGAGCCGCGCGGCGCGCAGGGCCATCTCGTCGCGGATGAGGTGCGAGAGCAGCGTGGGGGCGCCGGTCACGAAGCGGGCGAGACCGCCGGGGTGGGTGGTCGAGAGCTCGATCCGGGTCGTCGGGTCGTCGCCGGCGTGCAGCAGCGGCGACCGCCCGCCGACGCGCTCGATCTCGCGGCGCCAGGTGGCGCGCACCGGCTCCGCCGCGTCGAGCGACGCCTCGGCGGGCGCCGGATCGTCGACCGGCTGCGGGCCCGTCATCCGGGCATGCGGCTGCCCCGCCTCGTCCATGTCGAGGTCGTCATCCCGCCGGTCGGCATGCCACACACCGTCACGATAGGGGTCGCGCGCCCCGAATCCGGGGAGCGCGAACGGCGGTTCCGCACCCCCGTGATCGCTACGATTCCAGGCATGGCGGGCGATGTCGGCACCCTGATCGGGGTGGCGGTCGGCACCGTCACCACCGCGTTCGTCGCGCTGACCGTCGTCGGCCTTGTTCTGCTCGTCCGGCGCGCCCGACGTCGCGGGCCGTCGTCGCGGCGCACCCGGGCGGGAGCCGCCCTCGTGCGCGCCGACGACGCCGTGCGCGACGGCGCCGACGACCTCGCCTTCGCGGTCGCCCAGTTCGGGCCGGATGCCACTCGCGACCTCGCCGACGCGCTCGATGCCGCGCGCCGCGACCTGACGTCGGCGTTCCGACTGCAGGCGCGGCTCGACGCCGGCGATCTCGGAGACGACCACCGGGCGAAGGACGCAGAGAAGCGCATCCGGGTGCTCGCCGACCGCGCGCGCACCGGCCTCGCCGCCGAGGCCGCGCGGTTCGAGGCGATGCGCCGGGCCGAGGTCGAGGCGCCGGAGACCATCCGCCGGCTCCGCGCGGCGCGCGCCGATGCCGTCGCGCGCGCCGGGGAGGCCCGCGAGTCGGTCGCCGATCTCGAGCAGCGGGTCGTGGGCGGACTCGTCGCGCCGGTGGCCGACAACCCGCGCGCCGCACTCGCGCTCCTCGACGAGGCCGAGGGACTGCTGGAGACGGCGGATAACGCGGCGACGCGCGCGGCCGTCACCGCGGTGGGACAGACGCTGCACGACGTCGAGGCGCGGCTGGCGCAGGCGGCCGGACTGCTCGACGCGGTGGACCGGCGCCGAGCCGAGATCGAGGACGCGCGGGCCGGCGTCGAGGCGCTCCGCGCGGAGCAGCGCGACGCCCTGGCCGCCGCGCGCGAGCTGCGCGACGACCCGCCCGACCCCGATTCGGGCGCGGCGATCAACGACGCGGTGGCCGCGCTCGAGGACGCCCTCTCCGCGACCGCCGGCCGGGGTCCGCGCGATCCGGTCGCCGACCTCGACCGCCTCGTCGACGCGGCCGACGACCTCGACGTCGCCCTCGCCGCCGCGCGCAACCAGCGCCGTCGGCTCGACGGGGCCCGCGAGGCGCTCGCCGGCGCGCTGGTGTCGGCCCGGGCACAACTCGGCGCCGCGTCGGAGCTGATCCGCACCCGCGGCGGGGGCGCGGGTGCGCGGGCGCGCCTCGAGGAGGGGCGGCGGGAGCTGCTGCTCGCCGAGAACGAGGCGGACCCGGTGGCGGCGCTCGACGCGGCGCGGCGCGCGCAGACCCACGCCCGGGACGCCGACGCGCTCGCCCGCTACCGCGGCGCCTGAGCCGGCCCGGCATCCGGGCGGCGGCCTCGTGGCCACCCCGGGGTCCGCGTCGGGCGGGACCTCGGTCCCGCAGTGGCTCCTCGGCCACTGTTAGCGTCACGGCCATGACGCACGTGGATGAACCGCACGTCGGAGGCATCTCCGCCCGCCTCAACTGGTTGCGTGCCGGCGTGCTCGGCGCCAACGACGGCATCGTGTCGGTGGCCGCCATCGCCGTCGGCGTGGCCGCCGCGACGCCCCAGATCGGCCCCATCCTCGCGGCCGGGTCGGCGGCGCTGCTCGGCGGCGCGATCTCGATGGCGCTCGGCGAGTACGTGTCGGTGAGCAGCCAGAGCGACAGCGAGAAGGCGCTCATCGCGAAGGAGACCCGGGAACTCGACGAGATGCCCGAGGAGGAGCTCGCCGAGCTGGCCGAGCTGTACCGGGCGAAGGGATTGAGCGAGGCGACCGCGCGCACCGTGGCCGAGGAGCTCACCGCCCACGACGCGCTCGCCGCGCACCTTGAGGTGGAGCTGAAGATCGACCAGGACGACCTGGTGAGCCCGTGGCAGGCGGCCGGGGCCTCGTTCCTCGCCTTCCTCGTCGGCGGGATCCTGCCGTTCGCGACGATCCTCACCCCCGAGGCCGTTCGCCTTCCGCTGACGTTCGCCGTCGTGCTGGTCGCCCTCGGTGTCACCGGCGCACTCGGCGCCCGGCTCGGCGGTGCGCGGGTGCTGCGCGGGACCCTCCGCGTCGTCCTCGGCGGCGCGATCGCCCTCGTCGTCACTTTCGCGCTCGGCGCCCTGCTCGGCACCGCCGGCATCGGCTGATCGGGGTTCGCGCCGGACTCCTGGCCGGCGCATGGATTCCTCCAAGGTGGCGGCCGGACCCTCGACTCGAGTCTCCCCTCGAGTGGAAGGACCCCGACGTGACCGCCACCGCGATCCCCGCCCCGACGGCCCCCGCCGCGCCCGATGTCCCCGCCTCCCGTCGCCGCCGGACGGCCGCCCGCCGACGTCGCGCCGACGGACTGCTGGCGCTCGCCTGGGCGTCCGCGGCCGTCGCGCTCGGCCTGTACCTGGCAGCCGGCGCCGTCGACCTGTCGACACCGGGCGCCGTGCTCACCGCCCTCGGCATCGGGACCGGGCTGGTCGGCACCGACCTCGTGCTGGTGATGCTCGTGCTCGCGGCCCGCATCCCGGCCGTCGACCGGATCATCGGCCACGACCAGGCGATGGCGGCGCACAAGCGGATCGGCAAGCCGGCGTTCTACCTCCTCCTCGCCCACGGGGTGCTGCTCACCCTCGGCTACGCCGTCGCCGACGGCATCGACGTCGTCGCCGAGACCGCCGCGCTGCTCACCGTGCCCGACCTGGCGCTCGCCTACGTCGCGCTCGGCCTGTTCACGGCGGTGGTCGTCTCGTCGCTCGTCGCCGTCCGCCGACGGATGGCGTACGAGGTGTGGCACGTCATCCATCTGCTGTCCTATGCCGCCGTGCTCACCGCGCTGCCGCACCAGCTCTCGCAGGGCGGGCTGCTCGCCGAGGGCACCGCGCAGCGCGTGTACTGGATCGGGCTCTACGTCGTCGCGCTCGGCTCGATCGTGGTGTTCCGGATGCTGCGCCCGCTCGCGCAGTCCGCCCGCCACGCCATCCGGGTCGCCGAGGTCGAGCGCATCGCGCCGGACGCCGTCTCGATCCACCTGACCGGCCGCGGTCTGCGCCGGCTCGGGGCGCGCGGCGGGCAGTTCTTCTCCTGGCGCTTCTGGGCGGCCGGAGCGTGGTGGCACGCGCATCCGCTCTCGCTCTCGGCCGTGCCCGACGACCGGCACGCGCGGATCACCGTCCGGGCGCTCGGTCGGGGCAGCGCGGGCCTCGCCGAGCTGCCTGAGGGGACACCGGTGACCTTCTCCGGGCCGTTCGGACTGTTCACCGACCTCACCCGTCGCCACGACCGCGTGGCGATCGCGGCGGCCGGGATCGGCGTCACCCCGGTGCGCGCGCTGGTCGAGGAGCTCGGCGCCGCCGAGACGACGGTGCTGGTGCGGGCGGGCAGCGTCGACGAGCTCTACCTCTGGGACGAGCTGGCTGCCTGGGGCGCGACCCGCGGCGTCGCCGTCTACCGTTCGGTCGGGCCGCGCGCGTCCGGACCCGAGGGCTGGCTGTCGGCCGACGACGCCGCGCGCGGGGTGCGGATGGAATCGGTCTTCCCCCGGCTCGTCGGCAGCGACCTCTACCTGTGCGGGCCCGACGGGTGGGCCGACGCCGTGGAGGCCCGAGCGCGCGGCCTGGGCGTGCCGGCCGACGACATCCACCGCGAGAGGTTCGACTGGTGAACCGCGGCACGATCGCCGGCGTCCTCGCGTCGGGCGCCATCCTCGGGATCGCCGGGTTGGTCGGCACGGCCGCCCAGACCGCCGTCGTGACGACGGGCTCCGTGTCGACATCGAGCAGCACCGCCGCCGACTCGGGCACCACGAACGGCACGGCGACCGACAGCGCCGCCACGACGGCCGCCGACGGCACCTACACCGGCGACGCGGTGTCGACCCGCTGGGGCGACGTGCAGGTGCAGGTGACGATCTCTGGCGGAGTGATCACCGAGGTGACGGCGCTGCAGCTGACGGATGCCGACGGCAAGTCCGTGCAGATCAGCAACCGGGCGGCCCCGGTTCTGCGCGAGGAGGTGCTGCAGGCGCAGTCGGCCTCGGTCAGCACCGTGTCGGGCGCGACGTACACCAGCGCCGCCTACCTCTCCTCGCTGCAGTCGGCCCTCGACCAGGCGGGGTTCTGATGCGCACCGTGTTCGGCACCATGGGCACCGTCGCCTCGGTCGACGTGCGCGGCGGCCGGGAGCGGGCGGGGCTCGGCGCCGCCCAGGTGGCGTTCGAGACCTGGGAGGCCGAGTTCAGCCTGTTCGATCCGGCGTCCCCGCTCTCGGCCGTGGCGCGCGGCGAGCTGGCCCTCGCCGACGCCGGGGACTGGATCCGCGACGTCTACGCGATCGCCCTCGACTGGCGCCGGCGCACCGACGGGGCCTTCACACCCCACCGGCCGGACGGCGTGATCGATCTCGACGGCGTCGTGAAGGCGCTCGCCCTCGCCGATGCGGGGGACGCCCTCGACGCCGCCGGCATCGACGACTGGTGCCTCAACGTGGGCGGAGACGTGCTCGTGCGCGGGCGGGACGGGGACCGGCCGTGGATCGCCGGCGTCGTCGACCCCGACGATCGGGATCGGCTGCTCACCGCCATCCCGCTCGACGGGAGCCGCCGTGCGATCGCGACGTCGGGCCGATCGGAGCGCGGCGACCACATCTGGACGCGACACGGGTCCTCCGACGTGCGCCAGGCCACGGTCGTGGCCGACGACATCGTCACCGCCGACGTGCTGGCCACGGCGCTCGTGGCCGGAGCCGACGTCGACGAGGTCACGGAACGATTCGGCGTCGACGTGCTCGTGGCGGCGGGCGACGGACTGCGCGCGTCCGCCCCGTTCCGCATCGGCTGACCCCGCCCGGATGCCGCCCCGCCCCCCGAGGGGTCGGCATCCGGGCCGTCTCAGCACCGCTCGACGGCGGTGGGCCTGCGGTCAGTTGCGACCCGGGGCGTTGCCCGAGTTGCCGGGGCTCTCCGACTTCGCCGGCTTCTCCGGCTTGGCGGGCTTCTCCGGCTTCTCGGGCTTCGACCCGGAGTTGCCCGGAGCGTCACCGTCGGTCGCGGTCGACTCGACGTCGTCGGCGTCCTCCGCCGGCTCCTCCGCATCGTCGCCCTTCTTGTTGGCGTGGGTCTTCGCCCACGCCGAGATCGCTGCGCCCTTCTCGCGTCCCGTCCACAGATCGGAGTGCGCGAGCAGGCGCGGCAGCAGTGCGACCTCCGAGCTGCGCTCGTTGCCCGTGCCGGTGCAGACGATGTCGTTGCCCTCGAGCCATTCGTCGATGGTGGCCGGAACAGCCGGCACCTCCTCGACGCCCTCGTCGACCGGCTCGCCCGCGGCGGGCTCGACGACCTCCACGACGGGCTCCCCCCCGGCGCCCTCGGCGTCGGCCGGCTCGGCCGGGATCTCGATCGGCACGAGCATGCAGGCGAGTCCGCTCGAGACGACCTCGCCCTCCGACTCGTCGCTCTCCCGGTCCTCACCGTCGCCGGGCTCGTCGCCCTCGTCGGCGTCGTCCGTGCTCGTCGGCGCCGGCAGCGGCACCTCCACCGAGGTGGGCACGAGCTCGTCGGCGAACGCCGCGGCGCCGCCGGCGGCGAGCGCGATGACCAGTCCGGCGCCCAGTGCGAGTGCGGTCGGTGACTTCATGCGTGGTCCCCCTCCACGTCGTGACCGCGGCCCCCACCGCGGTCGGTGACGCCAGGTTAGGCGGCCCGCCGCGCCAACCGTCGCCCGTCTGAGAGCTCTCTCACCCGGTGGGGCACCCGTCTTCGGGGGACACGCGGTCCGACCGCAGCCCGTCCGCGACGACGGCCCCGCGGCTCGCTCCGGGATACGCTCGGCAGGGCTGTGAGGTGAGGCGATGAGGATCGACACGGTGCTGGGCGTTCCGCCGGCGCGGATGGCCGAGGCCGCCCGCGCGGCGGAGGCGGCGGGGTTCGCCGCCGGGTGGACCCTCGAGATGGACCATGAGCCCTTCCTCGGCGCGCTCGCCGCCGCCACCGCGACCGAGCGGCTCGAGGTGGGCACGTCGATCGCGGTCGCGTTCGCGCGCACCCCGATGACGCTCGCGCAGGCCGGCTGGGACCTGCAGGCCTACTCCGGAGGCCGGTTCACCCTCGGCCTCGGCAGCCAGGTGAAGACGCACATCGAGAAGCGCTACGGGATGCCGTGGTCGGCGCCCGCCGCGCGCATGCGCGAACTGGTGCTCGGCATCCGCGCCATCTGGGAGAGCTGGCAGACCCACGGCCCGCTGAACTTCCGGGGCGAGCACTACCGGCACACGTTCACCTCGCCGAACTTCATGCCCGACCCGGCCGACCTCGCCGGATTCGGCACCCCGCCGATCCTGGTCGCCGGCGTGGGGCCGCTGATGACCTCCGTCGCCGGCGAGGTGGCCGACGGCTACGTGGCGCACGCGTTCACCACCGAGCGCTACCTCGACGAGGTCACCCTGCCGCGACTTCGCGCGGCCCGCGCCGACGCCGGGCGGTCGATGGACGACTTCACGGTCTCGGCGAGTGCGATCATCGCGACCGGCGCGACGGATGCCGACCTGGCCGCGGCCACCGAGACGGCGCGCACGCGCATCGGCTTCTACGCCTCGACCCCGGCGTATCGCGGGGTGCTCGAGGCGCACGGCTGGGGCGATGTGCAGGAGCCGCTGGCCGACCTCATCCGCGCGAAGGACTGGTCGGCGCTCGGCGCCGCCGTCTCCGACGAGATGCTGCGCGAGTTCGCGGTGGTCGGCCGCCCCGACGAGATCCCCGACCTGCTGCGGCGGCGCTACGACGGTCGCGTCACGCGGGTCTCCCTCGCGCCGGCACGCCCCGAGGACGCGGCGAGAATCGCGGCGATCGCCGGGCGGATGGCCGGCTGAATGTCACCCGACCGTGCTCGGGCGCGCGGAGCAGGGTCAGCCGGCGCCGAGGCGCCAGGCCCGCGCCGCGATCACCAGCTCCGCCGCGTCCACGGGCTCGGCGACGTGGCGCCCGGTGAGCTCGGCGAGCCGCTGCAGTCGGTATCGCACGGTGTTCCGGTGGCAGTGCAGCGCCGCTGCGGCCGCTGACGTCGAGCCGGACGCCTCCATCCACGCCTCGAGTGTGGCGAGGAGGGGGCCTGCCTCCCCCCTGCCGCGGTCGAGCACCGGCCCCAGGACAGCGCGGACGAACTCCGCCGCCACCGCCGGGTCGGAACCGACCAGAAGACCGAGCGGGTCGTCGCCGTAGCGCGCGAGCCGGGTCGCCCCGGCCGGAAGGCAGCGCAGCGCCGCTCGGGCCTCGGCGACCGCAACGGGTGCCTCGGCGATGCGCTCGAACGGGCGGCTCGCGCCGATCCGGGACACCGCGCGCGAGCCGAACTCGGTGACGGCGGCTTCGACCGCGGCGACGTCGATTCCGCCGGCGAGCCCGGTGAAGGCGCCCGACTCCTCCGACCAGGCGAACGGCATCCGGTCGATGAGATCGTCGACGTCGACCCGTACTCCGTCGGGCGGCGCCTCGGCGCTGATGACGACGTACCAGCCCGCGTCGGGCAGGCCGAGGGTGCGCAGCGCGAGCGGCCGGTCCTCGGCAGTTCCGGCCAGCAGCGAGACGAGGGTGAGCCGACGGGACTGGTCGGTGCGTCGGGTGCGCTCCTCGTCGACGGCACGGTACGCGCCGACCGATGCCGTGGAGTAGCGGTCGATGATCTCCCACACCCTCGCGGTGACGGCGAGGATCGCGGCCACGTCATCGGAGCTGCGTGCCCGGTCGCGCATCTCCGCCAGGATCGTTCCCGCCATCACCCGGTAGCCGTGCAGCACGGCGGCCATCGGCAGCCCGTGCTCGGCCTTGACGCGCCCCGAGCGCTGCGCGGCCTCGGTCGTGGGCTCGCCGCCCGACAGCTCGGCGAGCAGCGCGTGCATGTTCTCTGCAACGCAGGTCTCGATCGCCTCGGCGGTGAGCGACTCGCTGTAGGCGACCTCCTGGGCGACGAGGTCGGCGACGACGCGATCGACGAGGACGTCCACCTCATCGACGAGGCGGCCGCCGATGTCGGCGAGGGCGTCCTGGGCGCGGGCACAACTCCGCGAGTGTCGGCGGGCGTCATGCGGCCGATGCTAGCGATCGCGACGACCACTCACTTGTGCTTGTGCACAGCGGTCGCCGTCGGGATTCTGAGCGTCGGCACGTTGCCGGTCCGCGTGGCATGGCGGAGGGTGGAGTCGATCGCGCTCATCGCCGATTCCGGCGGCGCGGTGACCCGCGGCGGGCGGCCAGGATCAGGGGACGTCGGACCACGGGCCACCGCGCCGGGGCCGGTCGCAGCGGGACCTCCGACCTTGATTTCGGGTGCCCAAAATCCTACGGTTTCGGTATGCCGAAATCCGGGCGACGCCGCCTGCTCGCCGCCGTCGGCATCCTGCTGTCCACGGTTCTGCTCGTCGGATGCGGCCGTCCGGTCGCCGACGACGACGGGCGCCCCGTCGTGCTCACCACCTTCACCGTGCTCGCCGACATCGCCCAGAACGTCGCCGACGACCACCTGCGGGTGGAGTCGATCACCAAGGTCGGCGCCGAGATCCACGGCTACGAGCCCACTCCGGGCGACCTGGTGCGCGCGGCGCAGGCCGACCTGATCCTCGACAACGGGCTGGGGCTCGAGGCGTGGTTCGCGCAGTTCATCGAGTCGGCCGACGCTCCGCACGTCGTCGTCTCCGACGGCGTCGAGGTGATCGACATCGCCGGCGACGCCTACGCCGGGCGACCCAACCCGCACGCCTGGATGAGCCCGCTCAACGTGCAGCTGTACGTCGACAACATGGTGGCCGCGTTCGCCGACCTCGACCCCACGCACGCCGACGACTACGCGGCGAACGGCGCCGCCTACCGGGCCGAGCTGCAGGCGGTGCACGACGAGCTGCTAGCCGAGCTCGACCGGCTGCCCGCGACGCAGCGGGCTCTCGTCAGCTGCGAGGGCGCTTTCTCGTATCTCGCCCGCGACGCCGACCTCGTCGAGCGCTACATCTGGCCGGTCAACGCCGAGCAGCAGGCCACTCCCCAGCAGATCGCGGCGACGATCGAGTTCGTGCGCGCGCAGGAGGTGCCCGCGGTGTTCTGCGAGTCGACCGTGTCCGACCGCCCCATGCAGCAGGTGGTCGAGGCGACCGGCGCGCGGTTCGGCGGGGTGCTCTACGTCGACTCGCTGTCGGAGCCCGACGGCCCGGTCCCCAGCTACCTCCACTTGGTGCGCCACAACGCCGACGTCATCGTGGGCGCGCTCACCGGGGACGCCGCCTCGTGACCGGGCCCGGGCGGGGCGGCCCCGCCATCCGGATCGCCGATCTCTCCGTGCGCTACGGCGAGGTCGTCGCCCTCGACGGCGTGAACCTGGATGTGTCCGCCGGGCGGGTGACCGCGCTGATCGGCATGAACGGGTCGGGCAAGTCGACCCTGTTCAACTCGATCATGGGCCTGGTGCGGCCCGAGCGCGGAGAGGTGACCGTCGACGGCGGACCGTCCGCGGCGGGACGGCGGCGCGGGGTCGTCGGCTACGTTCCGCAGAGCGAGAGCGTGGATTGGGCGTTCCCGGTCTCGGTGCGCGACGTGGTGATGATGGGCCGCTACGGACACCAGGGCATCACCCGCCGGGTGCGCGCGGTCGACCGCGACGCCGTCGACGCCGCCCTCGCCCGGGTCGAGCTGACCGACCTGGCCGACCGGCAGATCGGGCGGCTCTCCGGCGGTCAGCGCAAGCGCGCGTTCGTCGCGCGCGGCATCGCGCAAGGCGCCCGCATCCTGCTGCTCGACGAGCCCTTCGCCGGGGTCGACGCGCGCTCGGAGGCGACCATCGTGCGCCTGCTGCGCGACCTCGCCGCCAACGGCGCGACGGTGCTGGTGTCGACGCACGACCTGCACGCCCTGCCGCGTCTGGCGGACGAGGCGGTGCTGCTGCACCAGCGGGTGCTGTTCCACGGATCGGTGACGGAGGCGCTGCGGCCGGAGAACATCGCCCGCACCTTCGGTCTCGATCCGGGCGCCGCGCCGCCGATGTCGCCCGACGGCCGCGCGCGGCCCGACGACCCGGCACGGCCCGACGAGGGGGACGCGCGATGAGTCCGCTCGACTGGATCCTCGAACCGCTCGCCTACGACTTCATGGTGCGGGCGCTGGTCACCACGGTCATCGCGGCGGTGGTGTGCGCGCTGCTGTCGTGCTGGCTGGTGCTCGTCGGCTGGTCGCTGATGGGCGACGCGGTCTCGCACGCCGTGCTGCCCGGCGTGGTGATCGCCTACGTCGTCGGGGCTCCGTTCGCCCTCGGGGCTCTGGTGTTCGGGGTGCTCGCGGTGGCCCTGATCGGGGTCGTGCGCGGCACCAGTCGGGTGAAGGAGGACGCCGCGATCGGCATCGTCTTCTCCACGCTGTTCGCGCTCGGCCTGGTGCTCATCTCGGTGACGCCCAGCCAGACCGATCTGACCCACATCATCTTCGGCAACATCCTCGGCGTCTCGACGGCCGAGCTGGTGCAGATCGCCGTGCTCGCCGCGGTGGCGTTCGCGGTGCTCGTCGTCAAGCGCCGCGACCTGACGCTCTACGCGTTCGACCCGACCCACGCGCACGCCATCGGCATCAGCCCGCGCCTCATGGGCGCCGTGCTGCTCGGGCTGCTGGCGCTCACCGCGGTCGTCGCGCTGCAGGTGGTGGGCGTGGTGCTCGTCGTGGCGATGCTCATCATCCCGGGCGCGACCGCCTACCTGCTCACCGACCGGTTCGGCCGGATGCTGCTGATCGCCCCGCTCATCTCCGCGGCGAGCGCGGTGCTCGGCATCTACCTGAGCTTCTGGCTGGATGCGGCATCCGGCGGTCTCGTCGTGGTGGTGCAGGGCGCCGTGTTCGGGCTCGTCTACCTGTTCGGGCCGCGGCACGGCCTGCTGGGTCAGCGGATGCGGTCCCGCCGGGCCGCGGCATCCGTCGGGTAGTCGTCAGGCCCGGCGGTAGCGCGCCACGAGCGGGCAGGTGAACGGGTCGCGCGCAGCGAGCCCGACCGTGTGCAGGTAGCGCACCACGGCCGCGTGCGCACGTCCCAGCGACATCTCCGTGTAGGGCACATCGTGCTGCCGGCTGTGCTCGCGCACCAGCTCGCGGGCACGGGCCAGGTGCGGGCGCGCCATGTTGGGGAACAGGTGGTGCTCCACCTGGTAGTTCAGGCCGCCGAGCAGTGCGCTCGCCCAGAACCCGCCGCGGATGTTGCGTGAGGTGCGCACCTGCTTGGCGAAGAAGTCGAGCTTCGCGTCGCGCGGCACCACCCGCATCCCGGTGTGGTTCACCGCGAACGAGGTGCCCATGTAGACGCCGAACACCGCGAGCTGCACACCGATGAACGCGAACGCCATCCCGAGCGGCAGCACGAGGAACACGGCGCCGAACAGCACCGTGAAGCGCAGGGCCATGAGGCCCAGCTCGAGCCAGCGGCCGTCGACCTCGCGGCGCTCGACGAGCGACTTGATCGACTGCACGTGCAGGTTGGCGCCCTCGAGCAGTAGCAGCGGGTAGAACAGCCAGCCCTGCCGACGGGTGATGAGGGCGCGCAGCCCGCGCTGACCGGCGGCGTCCTCCGCGGTGAACGCGACGACGCCGTCGACGGCGATGTCGGGGTCCTTGCCGACCTTGTTGGGGTTGGCGTGGTGGCGGGTGTGCTTCGTCATCCACCACTGGTAGCTCATGCCGACGCCGAGCACGCCCACCCAGCGGCCGATGCGGTCGTTCCAGCGTCCCGACTCGACCACCTGGCGGTGCGACGCCTCATGGGCGAGGAACGCGGCCTGGGTGAAGATGATGCCGAGCGCGCCCGCGATGAGCAGCTGGAACCAGCTGTCGCCGAGCAGGACGAACCCGGTGATCGCTCCGCCGAGCGCGAGCAGCAGCCCCGCGCCGAGCAGCACGTAGAACCAGCGGGCCCGACGCAGCAGGCCCGACTCGCGCACCGACTTGGCGAGCGTGGTGAACGTGCTGGTCGGGTCGATCCGCGGGCCGGTGCGCGGCGTGGTGGTGCGGATGCGGCCCGATGCGGGCGTAGCGGGGATGGACGTCACAGGGGCGGTCCGTTCGATGGGCGGCCCGGGGGCCGGTCGGCAGCCAAAGGCGGACGCCGATCGCTGGACCCAGCGTAGCCCGCCCGACCCTGGCGCCCGCTGGGAGTCCCAGCCGGTCGGTCCGCGGAAGCCGGGCGGCCGGGCGCGAGCCCTATCGGGAGCCGGCCGGGCGCGGGCGGCCCGAGCGGGATCCGCGACGACGCGACCCTCCGCGAGCACCGCGGTCGCCGCGCGGCGCGGAGCCGCGGCCGGGAGCGCGCTGCCCCGACGGGCGCGCGGCCGGTGCAGCGGTCGGCGCGACGTGCGGCGCCACCTCACCGACCAGGGCGACCACGGGGGCCGACCCGGAGGTCACCCTCTGCACGCCGGCGGCGAGACCCGCCTTGCGCATCATGGCGGCGGTGTCGCGCTCCTGGTCGGGCAGCACGAGGGTGACGACGTCGCCGCGGGCGCCGGCGCGCGCGGTGCGGCCGGAACGGTGCAGGAACGCCTTGTGCTCGGCGGGCGGGTCGACGTGCACCAGCTCGACGTCGGGCACGTGCACGCCGCGCGCGGCGACGTCGGTGGCGACGAGCACCCGCACGCCGCCGTCGGCGAAGCGCGCCAGGTTGCGGTCGCGCTGCGGCTGGGTGAGGTTGCCGTGCAGGTCGACCGCCGGGATGCCGGCCGCGGTGAGGTCGCGCGCCAGCCGCTTGGCGTGGTGCTTGGTGCGCAGGAACAGGATGCGGCGCCCGGTGCCCGAGGCGAGCGTGCGCACGAGCGCCTTCTTCTCAGCCGGGTCGGCGACCGCGAACACGTGGTGGGTCATGTCGACGACCGGGGTGTCGATCTCGTCGACCTCGTGCTGGGTCGGCGCGTCGAGGAAGCGCGTGACGAGCTTCCCCACGCCGTTGTCGAGGGTGGCGCTGAACAGCATCCGCTGTCCGCGCTGCGGGGTCGCCGCCATGATGCGGGTCACGCCGGGCAGGAAGCCGAGGTCGGCCATGTGGTCGGCCTCGTCGAGCACGGTGATCTCGATCGCGTCGAGGTGCACGTGTCCCTGCTGTTTGAGGTCCTCGAGCCGGCCCGGGCAGGCGACGATGATGTCGACGCCGGCGCGCAGCGCGGTGATCTGCCGCTGCGGCGAGACGCCGCCGAAGATCGTCGTGGTGCGCAGTCCGTAGGCGGCGGCGAGCGGCGCGAGGGCCGCGTCGATCTGGGTGGCGAGCTCCCGCGTGGGGGCGAGCACGAGGCCCAGCGGACGGCCGGGGCGGCGCGGGGTCGGGTCGGTGCGGCTGCCGAGGCGCGCCACGAGCGGGATGCCGAACGCGAGCGTCTTGCCCGAGCCGGTACGGCCGCGGCCGAGCACGTCGCGGCCGGCGAGGGTGTCGGGCAGGGTGTCGGCCTGGATGGGGAACGCCGTGGTCTTGCCCGCGTCGGCGAGCGCCTCGACGAGCGGATGCGGCACGCCGAGATCGGCGAAGGTGATGCTGGTCATGGTGATTCCTCACGCGCGGGCGCGGCACGAAGGCGCGCGACGACGCGGATATCGAAGGGCGAACGTGCCGATGGGCACATCCGTTCGCCGGAGAAAGAGGCCGACCGCACCGGTCGAATCTCGAGGGCGGCGGCGGAAGCGTTCTACGACGCGTGCGGCACCGGACGGCGCCGCGACTCGACAGAGGCTAGCACGCCCGGCCGACCGCACCCTGGTCAGGGCGACGCATCGAGCACGCGGAAGCCCGCCCCGTCGACCAGCGCGACCCCGAACCCGACCCGAGATCATGGGGAACTTCGACCCGCATCTTGGTCATGCTCGGATCGCGCCACATGCCTGACGGCGAATCCCTGCGCGACGAAGATGACCGCCGCGACTACTAGGGCGACGATCACCGTGAGGGGATCGGTCGGGATCTTGATCGTCGCGAAGGCGATGAGGATCGCGGCGTCGAGGCCGATCACCAGGATCGGAAGCCACCAGGTTGCGGCGATCTTGGTGCGCAGTCGTCGAGCGACACCCCATTGGACGGCGATGTCCATCGAGAGGTAGAGGAACACTCCGAGCGCCGCGATGCGGCTCAGGTCGAGGAAGGCCGTCACGAGCATGGCGAGACCTGCAGTGATGAACAGTGGCTGGTGCGGGACTCGTGAGGGGAGTCGGGGGGCCTGTCGCATGTCTTGGAGCATTCCGAGGAGGCGCGACACCGAGTACAGGCTGGCGAGCAGGCCGGAGAGCGTGGCCACGACGGCGACCGCCACGGTGATGCCGACTCCCCACGCGCCGAACAGCGGTTCGGCGGATTCGGCGAGCGCGTAGTCCCGGGCGTCGACAGCTCCCGCCGCCCCGATACTCGAGCCGACGGCGAGCGAGATGAGCAGGTAGATGACGGCGCAGATCGCGATCGAGATCCCGATCGATCGCGCGAGGTTCCGTTCGGGGGTGCGGACATCGTCGCCGTGGTTCGTGATCGTGGTGAATCCCTTGTAGGCGAGCACGCAGAGGCCTATGGCTGCGATCAGGGAGAGCGCTCCGGGCGACTCGGTGGCTCCTTCGACGCGTGAGTCGAGGCCGGAAGCGAGCCCGCCGATGAGCCCTGCGATCGCGAGCAGCGCGATGCCGGCGATCTTGAACACCGCGGTCGCCAGCGCTGTGCCCTCCACCAACCGGTTGCCGACGAGGTTGATGGTCGCGGCAGAGGCGATCGCCAGGATGCCGAGAGCAGGTACCAGGACGGTGGAGTCCTGGAGGCCGAAGGGTCGCAATAGGTAGGTGCCGAAGGTGCGGGCGAGCAGGCTTTCCGCGATGACCATCGACACGTACATGAACAGCGAAAAGGATCCCGCCACTACGCCCGGGCCGTAGGCGTCCTTGAGCAGCATCGCGATCCCGCCGGATGACGGATTCACGCTCGCATACCGTGCGTAGGCGTAAGCGCTCAGCCCGGTCACCACCGCGCCGACGACGAAGGCGACCGGGAACCAGGCCCCCGCGAGTTCGGCGACCTGTCCGGTCAGCGCGAAGATTCCGGCACCGATCATGACGCCGGTGCCGAGGGCCACGCAGCCCGCCAGGGTGATCTTTGTCGTCGAGGTGTTCACGGGTCGACTCCTTCGAGGATGCGCCTAGTCGCTGAGAACGCGGTAACCGGAGTCGTCGACGATGGCGATGTCTCCGGTTGCGGTGACGGTGACAGCCTGCGCCTGCCCGACGGCGGTGCCGACCTGCACCCAGAATTCTCCGCCGGTGGTCGCGCTCCAGATGCCGCCCGAGACATCCACCCCGACTAGCGCGGTGTGATCCGGCGACGTGTTCACCAGGTACAGCTGCGGCGCACCCGGGAGGTCCTCGAACGTTGCCCCCGCGTCGCTGCTGACCCGGACACCGTCCGGCGTGGTTGCATACACGACGCCCGCGGCATCGACGGCCAGTGCATAGGCGGCCAGTGCCGCACCGGTCGGCGTCCACGTCACACCGCCGTCGATACTGGCGAGCAGTGCCGGGTCATCGGTCGAGAGCCCGTACAGCTCGCCGGACGGACCGGCGGCCAAGGCGTGGAAGTCCTTCTCGCCGGTGTACGCGACCGGCGCCCAGCTCTCCCCGCCGTCCTCGCTGCGGATGATCCCCAGATGCGGCCAGCCCCATTCGGCCGGCGTCGCCGATCCCGGATGCCCGGATGCGATGAGCGCGCCGCCCGCGGCGGCAAGCCCCATCGCGTCGAAGCCGTGCCCGCCCACCCACTCGAAGGTCGCCCCATCGTCGTCGACCGCGACGAGTCCGTCGTGGGTGCCGAGAAGGGTGCGCCCAGTCACCGGGTCGGTGACGATCGCATGAACGTGGTCGAGGGAGGGCATCTCGGCTTCCATGTGCTCGGGTTCCTGCGGTGAACAGGCGGTCAGGAGCAGGGCGATGCCCGCGGTCGCGGCGACTCCGACGGGGAGACGAGGAGACATGTTCGTTGCCTTTCGGTTGCGATGTGGTGAGGTCTCGGTGCCCGCAGTCAGCCTCGAGGGCGTCGCTCCGCCGGGGCAGTGGGCGTGCCGGGGACTGTGACCCGGGTGGATGCGGTGCGACGTCGAACTGGGAGCATCACGCGACCTTGCCCGGTGCTTCCAGTCCGCCGCTGCACGGTGCGCCCGGCTCGGGAGCGTTGGAGCCCAGCCAGTACTGCTCGATGAACTGGCCGACCGTGTCCGGATCGAACGCGTCGAGCGCCAGCTGGACGTCCCAGCCGCTGAGGACGAGAGGCTTCGCCGCTTCGGGGTACGGCGACACGATGAAATGGCTCTCAGGCATCAGTGTCCGGAGTTCGGCGAGCGTCGGTCCTTCGATGACGTCAGGGTCGTAGGTTGCCCAGATCGCGCCGTGTTCGAGCGAATGCACGGCATTCTCGGCGGGGACCGGTTCGACGTAGACGCCGCAGTCGAGAGGAACCGCGCTGTGCTCGCCCCCCGCGGGGGGATCCTGCGGGTACTGCACGGGACCCTCGACATGCGTCGCTTCGTTCTCGAAGGTGCGAACGCCTGCGATCTCGATCCCCGAGTCGCCGGGCGTGTACTCGGGTGGGCGGGGGGTGAGCGTGATGCTCCCGATCACCGCAGCGGCCAGGACGATGGGAACCCCGATCGCCGCCGCCAGTCCGATTCTGCGCACCCGACGATCCCGCTCAAGCTGTCGACGATGGCGCTCGACCTTCTCGGCACGTCGTTGAGCACGCTGCTGCTTGACGGAGAGCGGGCGCCCATCGGGGTTGTTTCTCGGTGACTTCGTCATGGGTACCTCAGTTCGAGTTGGGACATGGATCAGGTTGTGGAAGGAGACGGTCGGACATCGTCAGCGTGATCGTCGGTACTCATCCGGCTTCGATGACGCCCATCATTCCGAGGTCTTCGTGGTCGAGCACGTGGCAGTGGTACACGGTGCGGCCGGGGAAGCGGTCGAACGCGATCCGCACGACGACGGATCCCCCGGCGGGAACATCGACGACATCGCGCAGGTCGATGCCGTCGGGCTCGCCGGCCTCGGTGCGCACGGTCTGCATCGGCCAGATGTGCAGGTGGAAGGGGTGGTCCATCGAGGACGTATTGCGGATGGTCCACTCCTCGACGGCGCCGAGCGCGACCGTCTGGTCGACGCGATCCGGGTCGAACGCCCGCCCGTCGATCAGGAAGCCCATTCCCGTCCCCATGCCCTGCATCCCCATCGACAGGGTCAGCGTGCGGATGCGGTCGACCGGCGAGGTGCGCAGGTCGCGGGGTGCGGCGGCGACCGGAGTCGGCGTCTCGGTCCCGGCCGCCGCGGGCGCGGACGCCGCGGACCCCGGTGCGGAGGTGTCGGGGTCGAGACCCAGCAGCACGGCGTCGGGGGCGGCCGTCGAGCCGCCGGCCATCATCCCCATCCCGCGGCCGCGGTCGTAGCCGACCGCCACGATGTCGCCGGGCTCGGAGGGTGCGGTGACGACGACATCCGCCCGTCCGCCGGGGACGACGAGCAGCCGGTCGATCGGCTCGTCCATCGGCGGCCCCGAGTCGCGGCCGCGCAGCCGCGCGTCGAGGCCGGCGAGGCGCAGGTCGAGGTAGCGGCTGGCGCAGGCGTTGATCATCAGCAGCCGCTGCGTCACCCCGGGGGTCGCCGCGAGCCGGGGCGCCACCGCGCCGTTGGCGAGCAGCAGCTCCCCGGTGCGTCCCAGCATCCGCTCGGCGCGGGTCACCGCGGCGACGCCGCCGCCCGCGACGGTGACGTCGGAGACCACGACGACGCGGGGTGCCGAATCGCTCCAGTCGTCGCGGTCGACCACGATGGCGCCGGAGAGCCCGCCGAACAGCTGGTCGGCGACCCGACCGTGCAGGTGCGGGTGGTACCAGAAGACCCCGGCCGGGTGGTCGTCGGGCAGATCGATCTCGTAGTCGAACGTGGCACCGGGACGGATGTGCACGAACGGGTTGTCCGCGTTCCCCTGCGCGGAGACGACGAGCCCGTGGGTGTGGAGGTTGGTCGGCTCGTCGAGCCGGTTCCGCAGGTGCACGCGCAGCCGATCGCCCGGATGCAGGTGCAGGGTGGGCCCGGGGACGGTGCCGTTGTAGGCGAGCATGCTCACGGTCGCGCCGCCCAGCTCGACCTCGGCGCGGTCGACGGTCAGGTCGAGGTCGAGCACCCCGTCGACCGACCCGATCACCTCGGGCTCCGACCACGCACCGCCGGACGACCCGGACGGCGCGCCCAGGCGCGAGCCCAGCGCGGTGCCGAGGAGGGCGCCGGTGCCGAGCGTCGCCGCGCCCGCGACGCCGAGCGCGAGGGCCTGGCGGCGGGTGATCGCCGGGGGCCGCTCGCGCTCGTCCACGGGACTCAGCTCACGACCGGACGAGCCGGGTGATCGCCTGGGTGGCCTCGGCGAGCTTCGCGTCGGCCACCGCGCCGCCCTCGCGCACCGCGTCGGTGACGCAGTGCTTGAGGTGGTCGTCGAGCAGCCCCACCGCGACCCCCTGCAGCGCGCTGGTGAGCGCCGAGATCTGGGTGAGGATGTCGATGCAGTACTGCTCCTCGTCGACCATCCGGTGGATGCCGCGGGCCTGTCCCTCGATGCGCTTGAGACGCGCGAGGTACTTCTCCTTGTCGGAGATGTAGCCGTGGTGGCTGTGCTCGCCGGCGGCGGGGATGTGCTCAGCTGACATGGGCGTGCTCCTCGTGCTGGTGCGGGGCCTCGGTCGACGCGGTCGCGTCCCGTTCGCCGAGGATCTCACGCGCGCTCACCTCGGGGCGCAGGTCGAGCCGGCGCAGTAGCTGGGCGTTGAGGGCGACGACGACGGTGGATGCCGACATCAGCAGGGCGCCCACCGACATCGGCAGCACGAACCCGATGGGGGCGAGCACCCCCGCCGCGAGCGGCACCGACAGCAGGTTGTACCCGGCCGCCCACCACAGGTTCTGCGTCATCTTGCGGTAGGTCGCGCGGGAGAGCTGGATGACCGACAGCACCGATCGCGGGTCGGAGCTCGCGAGGATCACCCCGGCCGACGCGATCGCGACGTCGGTGCCGGCGCCGATGGCGATGCCGACATCCGCCTGGGCGAGCGCGGGGGCGTCGTTGACGCCGTCGCCGACCATCGCCACCGAGCGCCCCTCGGCCTGCAGCTCGGCGACCTTCGCCGCCTTGTCCTCGGGCCGCACGCCGGCGAACACCCGGTCGATGCCGAGCTCGTCGGCGACGGTGTTCGCGACCGCCTCGGCGTCTCCGGTGATCATCACCACCTGGCGGCCGAGGGCGTGCAGGGCGTCGACCGCCTGGCGCGACTCCTCGCGCACCGCGTCGGCGAGGCTGAGCGCCCCGGCCACGGCGCCGTCGACGACGACGTGCAGGATGATCGCGCCGTGCTCGCGCCACTCGTCGGCGATCGGAAGTTCCGCGACCCCCTCCTCGTCCAGCAGGTGGGGACCGCCGACGCGCACCGTCATCCCGTCGACCGTCGCGGTGACGCCGACCGCGGGCGACGAGCTGAATCCGCTCG
Source organism: Pseudolysinimonas sp. (assembly GCA_041984585.1). GTDB lineage: Bacteria > Actinomycetota > Actinomycetes > Actinomycetales > Microbacteriaceae > Pseudolysinimonas_A. Next base: position 85,368 of record JBHIXX010000006.1, read on the forward strand.
CCGTCGGCACGTCGACCCCGCGGTGCTCGGCGGCCGCGACGATGGCGCGGGCCAGCGGGTGCTCCGAGTCCGACTCGGCGGCGGCGGCGAGGGCCACCAGGCGGTCCTCGTCGAGGTCGCCGGCGCTGTGCACCGCGGTGACCTCCGGCTCGCCGGTGGTGAGGGTGCCGGTCTTGTCGAACAGCACGGTGTCGACGGTGCGCATGCTCTCGAGCGCGAGCCGGTCCTTCACCAGCACCCCACCGCGCGCCGCGCGCTCGGTGGCGATCGACACGACCAGCGGGATCGCCAGCCCGAGGGCATGCGGGCACGCGATCACCAGCACCGTGATGGTGCGGATGATCGCCTCGTCGGGCAGCCCGACCAGGTTCCACACGACGAGGGTGATGATGCCCGCGCCGAGCGCGAACCAGAACAGCCAGGCCGCCGCCCGGTCCGCGATCCGCTGCGCCCGCGACGACGAGTTCTGCGCATCGGCGACCAGCTTGCGGATGCCGGCCAGCGTCGTGTCGTCGCCGACGGCGGTGACCTCGACCCGGATGGCGGAGTCGGTGGCGATGGTGCCCGCCACCACGGTGTCGCCCTCGCCGCGGGTCACGGTGGCGGACTCGCCGGTGATCATCGACTCGTCGACGCTCGCCTCGCCGGAGACGACGCGGCCGTCCGCGGGGACCCGTCCGCCGGGACGCACCACGACGACGTCGCCGGGCGCGAGGTCGGCGGGCGACACCGTGCGGGTGCCGTCGCCGTCGACCACTTCGGCCTCGTCGGGCAGCAGCGCGGCGAGGGAGTCGAGCGCCGACGTGGTCTGGGCGAGGGAGCGCATCTCGATCCAGTGGCCGAGCAGCATGATGACGATCAGCAGCGCCAGCTCCCACCAGAAGTCGAGCCGGTGGTCGAGCAGTCCGAGGCTCGCGCCGAGCGACGCGAAGTAGGCGACCGTAATCGCCAGACCGATCAGCAGCATCATCCCCGGCTTCAGCGCGCGGACCTCGGCCACCGCCCCGGTGAGGAACGGCCAGCCGCCCCAGAGGTACATCACCGTGCCGAGCACCGGGGAGACCCACGGGATCCAGCCGAGGTCGGGCAGCTCGTAGCCGAGCAGCATCGCGAACATCCCGGAGAGGCCGACGACCGGAACAGCGATGACGAGCATGATCCAGAACAGGCGGCGGAACTGGCCGACGTGGTCGCCGTGCCCGCCGTGACCCATGTGGCCGTGGTGCCCGCCGTGACCCCCGTGCCCGCTGTGGTCGCTGTGGTCGTGGTCGCTGTGGTCGTGGCCCGTGTGGTCGCCGTGACCCTCGTGGCCCGAATGATCGTGCCCCGCGTGGTCGTGCGCGCTGTGGTCGTGGGCGCCATGCTCGGAGTGGCCGCTGTGGTCGTGCCCGTCGTGCTGGTGCGCCTCGTGCCCGGCATCGCGGGTGGCGCGGCGGGCGAGCACCTCGGTCGCGGTCGGCAGGTCGCGCGCCGCGGCGGCGAACTTCGCGGGGTCGGCGTCGAACCGGGGGCCGCATCCGGCGCAGCACAGCCAGTAGCGCTGACCCTCGTAGTCGCGGAAGAAGCCGGCCGCCTCGGCGTCGGCCTTGACGACGACGTTGCCCGGCATCACCGGGCAGACGGCGATGTCGTCGGGGTCGGCGGCGAGCGCGGCGGGGGAAGTGTGGTCCATGCGAGTCTCCATACCCATAGGGGGTTACCGCATGCACTGTATACCCCTTGGGGGTATACAGCAAGCTTCGAGCCATCGCCTGTCCGCGAAGGACGCGGCTATCGCTCCACATCCACACGACGCGCGGGTCGAAGCGCGTAGCGGAACGCGCCGACGTAGCCGTAGACCTCCCCGACGAGCGGCGCCCGCACCCGCACATCGATGTGCTGCACCCCGTCGTCGTCCACGGTTTCCCGCAGGGTGAGGCCGATGATCCGCGGGATCGGGATCCGCAGACCGCGGACCCGCGGGGCGAGCCGTCGGGACTTCATCCGAAGGCCCCCGTCCTCGACCCGGATCGCGAGGTCGACCTTGACCTCTCCGCTGCGGCCGATGCGGTCCACGAGACGCCCGTCGACGACGCGCATCGCATCCGTCATCTCCCGGGTCGCGGTGGCGAACCGGAACCGACGGGTGGCGCGGAGAACGCCGTCCGCACCCATCACGTTGCGCACCGTGAACGGAACGTCGGTGCCGCGCTCGGCGAAGGCGATCTGCCGCAGGCCCAGCACGGCGAACAGCGGTCGGAGGACGCGCAGGCGCAGGCCCGCCTCGCGGTAGCTGCCGGAGCCGACGCCTTCGAGACCCTCGGGGATCGCCCCGAAGTAGGAGCGCAACCGCGGATGGAGGTCGGCGAAGTCTGCACCGAGGACGCGCTCGTACACGGAGCTCCTCGCATCCCCCTCCGAGCGACCCTCGCTTGCTTTTTTGAACATGTTCAGAAATGTAGTACCGTGACCGCATGATCACCAAGCGGCCGCCGGTCGCCGTCGTCGCCGGCGCGAGCGGCTTCATCGGGAGTTCCGTGGCGAGGGCGTTCGTCGACGACGGGTACGAGGTGAGGCTCGTGGGCCGGACCGCGCCGGTGCGCTGGGACGACGCGGATGCCGTGCGCCGAGCGGTGGACGGCGCGGACGTCGTGGTCAACTTCGCCGGCAAGTCGGTGAACTGCCGGTACACCGACCGCAACCGCGACGAGATCCTCGCCTCGCGGGTGCACACCACTCGTGCCCTGCGCGAGGCGATCGTGTGCGCCGAGCGCCCCCCGCGGCTGTGGCTGAACGCCTCGACCGCGACCATCTACCGGCACGCGATGGACCGTCCGAACTCCGAGTCGCGCGGGGAGATCGGCTCGGGATTCTCGGTCGACGTGGCGACGTCGTGGGAGCGTGAGCTGTTCGCCGGTACGCTTCCGCAGACGCGTCGGGTGGCACTGCGGATGGCGATCGTGCTCGGCGGAGGACCCGCCACCCGGATGCTGTTCACCCTCGCGCGCGCGGGCCTCGGCGGCCCGCAGCTCGACGGATGGTGCCCGCCGCACCGGCGCTATCGGGGCATCGGCGAACACCCCACCGGCTCCGACCGCGCCCCCTGGTACCGCACTCGGGGACGTCAGCGGTTCAGCTGGGTGCACATCGACGACGTGGTCGGCGCGATCCGGTTCATCCGCGACGACGACCGACTCTCCGGCGCGATCAACGTCGCGTCGCCGCGCCCTTCGGACAACGCCACGCTCATGCGCACGCTCCGCCGGGTGGTCGGCCGCCGCGTCGGCCTGCCGACCACACGCTGGATGCTCGAACTCGGCACGTGGGCGCTGTCCACCGAGGCCGAACTCGTGCTCAAGAGCCGCTGGGTCATCCCGCAGACGCTCACCGACGCCGGCTTCGTCTTCGCCCATCCCGACCTCGAGGAGGCCCTCATGGACATCCGAACCCGCGATCGGCGCGGCCGGGGACGCGCCCCGGCACGCGAGAGGACCTCCCCGCATGTCGCCTAGCGCCGAACGGGCGACCAAGGGCGAGCGCACGCGGCACCGCATCCGCACCGCCGCGCTGTCGTCGTTCCGCGAGAACGGCTACGACGCCACGACGATCCGCCGGATCGCCGACGAGCTCGGGATGTCGGTGGGCGCCACCAACTACCACTTCCCGTCGAAGAACCACCTCATCCAGGAGATGTATCTCGACGTGCAGCACGCGCACCGCGACGCCGCCGCGCCCCTCCTGGATGCGGAGTCGCGCCTGATCGAGCGGTTGGGCATCGTGTACGCCACGGGGCTGGACCAGCTCACGCCGTACCACGCGCACGCGGGCGAGTTCCTGTCGGCCGCGGTGTCTCCCCGCTCCCCGATCAACCCGCTGTCGACCGAGTCGGCCGACGCCCTCGGAGTGGTCGAAGAGCTGTTCGCGCGAGCGGTCGAGGGCGCTTCGCCGTCCGGGCTCCCCGACGACATCCGGGCGCTCCTGCCGCGCGCTCTGGTGCTCGCGCACCTGCTACTCGCCCTCTACTGGGTGTACGACCCCTCCGAGGGCCAGCGCCGCACGCGCGCCCTGCTCGATCGCGGACTCAAGCTGCTGCGCACGGTGCTGCCGCTCGCGCGACTGCCCCTCCTCCGCGGCGCGCTGCGCGACATGCTCTCGCTGGTCGGCGAGGTGCGCGCATGATTCCGTTCCCCCTCACCCTGGATGGCACGATCGAGCGGCGGATCCTCATCAACTACCGCCTCGATCGGGACTGGTGCAAGTAGCGGTGACAGTTTCGGTTTAGGCCGCGAGGGTCGCGGCTGGTTCTAGTTTCTGTTCGTATTCGATGGGGGTCAATCCGCCGAGGGTGTCTTGCGGGCGCTGCCGGTGATAC